>JAPZTJ010000016.1 GCA_027532555.1 Aquidulcibacter sp. | reverse complement strand
TGTTGCGATTTTGCGTGCGCTGCTGGCAATTGCCTCGATAGGTGCCGCGATCCGTCCTGCAGAGATGACCGCAAACCCGGCGCAACAGATGGCGGTCAACCCGATAAGTCCGCCTAAAGCCCAGCCGTAATTCAGTCGCCAAGGCGCAAAGCCGTGATCCATCTTGAAGTCGTAAACCAACGGCGAGCACTGTCCAGATGTTTCAAGTAAGCGCCCCAATTGCATCTTCTCGGCAGGTGCTAGACTGGCCATGAATAGCTGGTCGCGCAGACTATAGACATAGTCGGGCGCCAACGCCGCTACCAGTGCTGCGATCACACTCATGAGGATGGCGCTAAGCGCGATCCTCGCACGTAAACCCAATATCATACGAGATCCAATCGATAGCCTTGGCCGCGAATGCTGGTGAGGCGTACGCCACTGCCGGGCTGGCGTTTTATTTTCTGGCGTAGACGGCTGATATGGGGATCGACGGAGCGGTCAAACGCTTCCTCGTCCAGCGCGAGATCGACAATCTGGCCGCGTGTGATGAGTCTGCCCCCCCGCTCGACGAACAGATCCAGCAACTTGAATTCGGTCGGCGTCAGGTCAAGGGGCTGGGGTCCAACGAACGCGCAGAACGCATCCACATCGATCCGAATATTGCCAAAAGACCGAACGGTGTGTGCCGCCTCGCGGCGTTGCCTGCCCGCCAGCACCTTGGCACGCGCAACGATTTCATGTGGGTCGAAAGGTTTGACGACATAATCATCGCACCCGAGCCGGAACCCCGCCAGCTTGTCGATCGGCTCACCGAGGGCACTGAGGATGATGACACCGGGTTGGACTGGCCCAACGCGCAATTGAGCCAAAACCGACATACCATCACGCCGGGGGAGACCCAGATCAAGGATGACGATATCAGGCTGCCACCAGCGTGAACTATCCACCGCACTTTCGCCATCTCCGACAATGAGGCAATCGGCGTTTTCGCGGCGAAAAAACGCATCGACGATCTCCGCTATTTCGGGTTCGTCTTCAACAATCAGAATTTTGACCCCGGCGAGCGTCACACTGTTAGGGATAATTGCTGCAGTCGTCATACGCAAGGGCCTTAATGAGCGTTGTTTGTTAGAGCGGTTTAGCTGGGCCGGCGCGCATTCGATTGAGACCGTCGACCCTGTCGCTGTTGCGCGCAAGCCAGCTCCGGCGAACAACAGCCGCCACATGGATGACCAGCAAGGCGGTAAGCGCAAGGCCGGCATATTCGTGGACGGGCCAAAGCCACTCACCAGCTTTTTTGCTTTCTAAGAAGGTGGCGAGCGGCTCAAAGTTTGGCAAAGGAATACCGAAGGGCTTTGGCGCCTCTCCATAAGCAATCCAGCCTGCATATCCCGACAACGGCAGGACGATCACCAGCAGATACAAAGCAAAATGCGCGCCCCTTGCAGCTAAAACTTCTGTGCGCGTGCCGGCGATCGGCGGCTTGGCGGAACGTAGCGCAATGATAATCCGCAGGAGCATGATACCCAATGCGCTCAGCCCCAACAACACATGAACATCCGTCCACCAGTCTGCGGCTGGGCTATCGGGGACGACAAGTTTATAAGCAAGCGCAAGTCCGATCAGCACGGCGGGCAGGATCAGCGCCGCTGCACTCCAATGCATAAGCCGCATCAATCGTGGATATCTTTCGATCATGAACATTTCCTCCTCGATCCCTAATGCACCAAGGGATTTGTCGCTTTGTTGTGGAAATGTTGCAGATCCATTGCAGAGAATTTGTTGCTACCGACACCGTTTAGTCGGGTGCGCCCAAGTCCCGACAAAGATGAGGATAGGCGCAATGCCACGGCCCCTTCGACGGTGACCCAGCCCCTCATAATCCAGCCAGAAGTTTTTCGAAAATCAACCGTATTGAAGTGTAACTATCCTACCATCTCGTGAATGTCTGCTTTCGATAAGCCGCTAAACCGCCCTAAATGGCAACCCCTGGCGCAAAGCAGACCACGGGACAAAATTCACACTTTGGGCCCCGCCGCGACCGCCTAACCCTGATAATTCAACCGCAAGCCCGGACGGTCCCAGCGCATTTTGGCCAAGCGGCCGGTTGAGGACAGGGTGATATAGGCGTCGCGCATATCGGCTCCGCCAAAGGCGATATTGGTGGTCATCAGATCGTCGGTGGGCACAAGGGTGTGGGCACCGGTTTCAGGATTCATGCGGGTGATCCCCGGATTAATTAGCGTGGCAATCGCCACCGTGCCGTCAGCTTCTACAGCCAAGCTATCAAACAGGGTCCATTGATCGACGCGACCGACGACACGGGCTGCTCGGAATGGGCTGACTGGGGCAATTTGCCCGGGGCCTGCGACATCAAAGGCATAAAGCCTGCCTTCCATCGTGTCGGCCATATAGATGGTCTTGCCATCGGGGCTGAGCCCCACGCCATTGGGTGACGTATAGCCATGCGAGAGCTCATGGGCCGACGCAGCACCGGGTGTGACATAGAACAGGCCGCCATAGTCGCGGTGGCGGTGGTGGCTTTTGCCGTGATCGGTGAAGTAAAAGCCGCCATGGCGGTCAAATACGAGGTCGTTCGGGCCACGCAGGGCATGACCATCAATCGTATCGAACAGGCGATCGACCTTGCCCGTGGTCAAATCCACCCGCTCAATCCGCCCACCGGAATAATCCTCTGGTTCATGCCCCGGTACCATCAGGCCACCAAAGTCAGACCACGCAAAGCCGCCATTATTGCAGATATACATCGCCCCATCAGGGCCAAGGGCTGCGCCGTTCGGCCCACCGTCTAAATGAACAATGGTTTCAGTCTTGCCATTCCAATAGCGTGTGAGGTTACCCGACTTGATTTCAACAAACACAACGGAGCCATCATCAAACACCACAGGGCCTTCAGGGAATTGCAAACCTGTTGCGAGGATTTCGAGTGTCATGTGTTGTGCTCCCAAAACTATTTTTGCCTTGCCTCACAAACGGGCAGGCTTGGCCCATCATCAGGGCTCTAGCGTCGTTCAGCAAGGCCAAAGCCCAAAAATTGCCAGCGTGTGCTGGACAAATTATGAAGCCGCCCGTTTGTTACTCTTAGGTAATTGCCCCATTGTGGCTAGGCGCGGAAATAATCAGCTTCCTTGCCGCTGACGCCTGTCGCGCGCACGCGCACCCGTAGCTTGCTGATCGACCTATCTTGTGAAAGGATATTACTCTTTGGTAATTAATCCATTCTAGGGAAAATTTCAGGTAAAGCTTGGTCGCCGACCAGTCCCGTCATCCGCCCCTGCGCCCGAACCAAGGCCCAAGCCGAACGTCGTGCGAGATAGCGGGCACCCGCTGACCTAAAGACCAGCGGGTGCGTTTTGTTTTAGCGCGGAGCCATACGGATGGCACCGTCCAGGCGAACGTCTTCACCGTTGAAATAGCCATTGGTGATCATGGTCAAAGCCAATTGCGCATATTCATGCGGCAAGCCCAAACGTTTTGGGAATGGCACGCTCATGGCCAGAGCGTCTTTAACGGCATCGGGCGCTGCATTCATCAAAGGCGTGTTGAAAATGCCGGGCAGGATGGTGTTGACGCGAATACCTTCGCCCATCAGATCGCGCGCGATTGGCAAGGTCATGCCAACAACACCACCTTTTGAGGCTGAATAGGCGGCTTGGCCCATTTGGCCATCTTCGGCCGCAACCGATGCTGTGTTGATAATAGCACCGCGCTCGCCGTCTTCCAATGGGTCCAAGGACAGCATGCCGGCGGCCGACTTAGCGATACAGCGGAAGGTGCCGACCAGATTGATCTGAATGATCATGTTGAAGGAATCGAGCGGGAAGTGCTTGATGTCGCCGGTCTTCTTGTCGCGGCTGGCGGTCTTGATGGCATTGCCCGTTCCCGCGCAATTGACGAGGATGCGTTCTTGGCCATTGGCCGCGCGTGCTTTGGCAAAGCCAGCGTCCACGCTTTCTTCGCTCGTCACATTGACCTCACAGAAGGTGGCACCGATTTCGGCAGCGACTTCTGTGCCGCGCGCCACATTCATATCAAACAGCGCGACTTTCACGCCATGTGCCCGCAAGGCGCGCGCTGTAGCTTCGCCCAGACCAGAAGCACCACCGGTCACGATAGCTGCGATTGAATCGTCTAATTGCATGTTTGGAAACTCCCTGAATTTGTTTACGATCGCGACTTATTATGGCGCGCTCGGGTAGGCAATTAGCTGTCTCTCAGCTAAACGCAAGAACACCGTGGCTGGAATTACTGGAATAGGCGAATTTTGTCTTCACCCCTCCCCCCTTTAGCGTCCCTCAAAAACAAAACCATCCTGCAGGTTGTGCCTGAAATGGCAACAGGAGGCGTTGAGCGTACGACCGTTGAAGTCGCCAGTGCCATTATCGAAGCTGGCGGACGTGCTTTGGTGTTCAGTGCCGGTGGTCGGTTGGTACAGGACTTGGAAGCGCTAGGGGCCAAACATATCCACGGCGAAGCAAACTCAAAAAACCCTTGGACTGTCTTTGTGTCCAATGTGTCCAAACTCGTCCAGATTATCGAGAAAGAGCAAGTCGATATCGTCCATGCCCGCTCGCGCGCACCAGCCTGGAGCGCCCTATTAGCAGCGCGCCGCACGAGGACGCCTTTTGTGACGACCTACCACGGCATTTATAACGCCAAGTCGGGCCTTAAGCGCTGGTATAATAGCGTGATGGCGCGCGGCGACCGTGTGATCGCGAATTCAGGCTATACGCGTGACCATGTCCTTGAAGCGCATAAGATTGACCTTGACAAAATCGAAGTGATTTATCGCGGCGTCGATGTCGACGCCTTTGATCCCCAAAATGTGTCGGACAAGCGCAAGCAAGAATTGGCCAGCCAGTGGGGTGTCTCGCGCCAATGCCCGCGCCCGCGTGCCATTCTGCCAGCCCGCCTAACAGCTTGGAAGGGCCAGAAGGTGATGTTGGAAGCCCTGGGGCATTTGAAGCGCGCAGGCGTGGAGATTGATTGTTTACTGGTGGGCGACCCGCAGGGCCGAGACAGCTATCAGGCAGAGCTTGCCCAAGAAATTCGCCGGTTGGGGATTGAGGGGCACGTCCATATGGTCGGCCATTGCAATGATATGCCAGCAGCTTTTTCCCTGGCCGACTTTGCCGTCACCCCCTCTATTGAACCGGAAGCTTTTGGCCGCACCGCAGCCGAGGCCCAAGCCATGGGCTTGCCGGTCATTGCCTCGGACCTTGGAGGTGCGCGCGAAACTGTGGAAGACGGGGTTACGGGCTTTCTGAGCTCTGCCGGGGATGGTAAGGCCTTGGCCGATTGTATAGGCCGACTTTTGGCGCTGTCACCGGCGGAAAAAGCGGCGATGGGCGCTGCCGGCGCAATGCGGGTGCGGTCGCGCTTTACGACCCGCGCCCTACAAGCGGCCACAGTTTCGCTGTACCAGCGGCTGGTCGAAGCATAGAAGTGACAGGAACGGACGTGAACCCGGAGCGGATCTTAGTTATTGTTTTGGGGAGCTTAGGCGATGCGGTGTTGGCTCTGGCCCCGCTTGCCATGTTGCGTACCCATCACCGCGATGCCGAAATCACCGTGTTGACCCAGCGCGGTAATGTGCGGTTTCTTTCAAAATCACCTTTCGTCGACCGGGTCGATGTGCGCTGGCCGCAGACCAAGCTTGTCGACAAAGCCAAGTTCATTTGGTCCTTACACCAAGAACGCTACGCCATGGTCTATGATTTGACCAATAGCGCGGAAAGCGGCGCCTTGTTCAAGCTATTGTGGCCCATGCAGCCCAACTGGTCGGGTGGGGCTGTCGGCTGCTCTCACCCCCATGTTGACCGGACGCGCCTAACGCTGCACCGGCTTGACCGACATGCAGAGCAATTGATGACCTGCGGTGTTGGGCCAAAAGAGGGCTTTGCGCCGGGTCTGTCACCCTTGCCCAACCTCGACTGGGTCGAATCAGTGGTGAAGGATCACACCAAGCTTACCCCCCGCCATCATGGCATTGGTGAGCCCTTTGCCTTTCTAGCTCCTGAAGGCCCGGCAGCAGATCCAACCAAGCGCTGGCCCACAGCGCGCTATGGCGAACTGGCCCTAGCGTTAGAGGCCCGTGGCATTCAGCCTGTTCTGGTTGGCGGTCCTGCTGCCATCGAATTGGCCGTGGAGATTCGGGCAATTGCACCCAAAGCCTTGGACCTAGTAGCACGCCTCGATGTGTTCCAATTCATTGGTTTAGCACGACAATCCATTCTTGCTGTTGGCTCTGAAGGCGATATGGCCATCATTGCGGCCGCCTCTGGTGCGCCAACCTTGGCGATCATCAACCCGAATGAAACCAGCGTCCGAAAGGCCGCACCGCGTGGCACAGCGACCGTAGGCCTTGTGGCGCGCAACTTTGATACCATCCGTGTTCAGGATGTTTTGGCCGCTGCACGCGCAGTAACGCCGACAATTCTTGAAGCACAAGCATCATGACGCCTTGAAGGATTGTTCATTTACATCCATTATCTAGATGTGCCCGGTGAAACCCGGGACAAAGGCATTTGCGGCACCACACCGCGTAATTTATGGAGAGACGAACATCAGACGCCCTATGGCTGCTACGCCCACTAAAGACGGCCCCCGTATCAACGAAGATATCCGCGCACCGCGCGTGCTTCTGATTGACGAGAATGGCGAAAAGCAAGGCGAGATGCCTTTAGCTGCAGCGCTAGATGCCGCGACAGAGGCTGGGCTCGACCTCGTAGAAATCGCAGGAACTGCAAACCCGCCGGTGGTGAAGATCCTCGATTATGGAAAGTTCAAATTCCAAGAACAGAAAAAGAAGAATGAAGCGCGCAAGCGTCAGAAGGTTGTTGAGCTGAAGGAAATCAAGCTCCGCCCGATGATCGACGATCATGATTATGACGTCAAAGCCCGCGCAATGTCTCGCTTCTTCGAAGAAGGCGACAAGGTCAAAGTGACCCTGCGCTTTCGTGGCCGCGAAATGGCGCACCAGCATCTGGGGATCGACCTCTTAATGCGGGTCAAGCGCGACTTTGAAACCATTGCCAAGGTCGAGAGCGAACCCCGCCTCGAAGGCAAACAAATGACCATGGTTATGGCACCGCGCACCTAAGCGCGCCTGGTGCTCTGACACTGCTGATTGAGCCGCCCTCCTGCCTGCGCAGGGGGGCGTTTTGTTTTGGCGCGAAGCGCAATGCTTCTATGCCGCCAAAGCTTGTGGTTTTGTGATTGGGAAAACTGGGACAAACAAATTGGCTTGCGTGCCATGACCGATGCGGCTGCGGATCTCGACCCGCCCGCCGAGCAATTCACTAAAGCGCTTTGTAACGGCTAGCCCAAGTCCTGAGCCCTCATGGTTGCGGGTTAGGCTTGAATCTACTTGCGTAAAGGGCTCGAATATCCGTTCCAGTTGGTCGTTTGGAATACCACATCCAGTGTCGATTACGCTAAACCAAAGCCAGTCTTGAGTCGCATCACTAAAGGGACGGACACTGAGCGTAACGTGACCCCTATCGGTAAATTGACACGCGTTTGCTGCTAGATTGATCAGGCATTGCAACAGACATCTTGAGTCGGTCTGCAGCACTGGCAGATCCGGCACGACATCGACCTTCAAGTCAACCGGCTTTGATTTCACCAAATGGACAACGGTCTCCCGGACCTGGTCAAGCAAAATTGGCAAGTCAACCGTGTCTAATTGTAGGTCGATGCGACCTGCTTCGAATTTGGTCAGGTTGAGAATGTCATTAATCATCGCCAGCAAATGCTTGCCCGCGCGCTTGATGCTGTCCACATCGCTGATTGAAACTTTTTCGCCTAAATCCACATCTTCTTTGATAATCTCCGCATAGCCGATGATGGAGTTAAGAGGCGTCCGAAATTCATGGCTGATGTTACCAATGAAGCTCGTTTTGACAGCATAGGCCGCTCGCGTTGCCTCGAGCGCATGTGTCAGTTCCTAGGTGCGTGCTTGAACGCGCAATTCCAAAGAATCACGTTCTTCACTCAAGGCAAGATGGGCCGCCCTTAAGTCTACGCCAGCCAGATAAAGCACGCGCGCGTTTACCAAGATGATCGCTATCGCGCCTAAAAGCGCAATCGATGCAATGCTCGCAATCGTCCACGGAAAGTTTAGCCAGAGGTAGCTGGACACCAGGAACAGCAACATTGTCAAAGGCGGCGTAACGCACGCGACCAAAATACTCAGAGACCGATGTCCATTTAAAATAGAGTAAGTGGCCATTGTGAATAAGGCTATGACCGCAACCAATCGTGTTAACTCGCTGCCGTTCTGCCACAACAAGTAAGTCAAACTTACCCAAGTCATCACCACCGAAAAAATCGCGATCACGTAATATGGCGCATACCTTACCTGTCCCGCCGCGACTTTGGGTCCACACCACTTAACACAGCCTTCACCAAGGCTGATGAAAGCCAGCCAAGTCAAAGCGATGGTCCAGTTGGTCGCGATTGCAACCGTTAGCGCGACAATGCAGGACATGCCGACTCGCCAATACACTTGATCCTTTGTGTCCAGCTGTGCCTTTGCGACGATTGGGTTCATTGGTTTTGGCTCTATTGGGGGCTTAGCAATCTGAGCGCGACATTCGTTTCAAGCGAGGTCATTGCCGGGTCGCAGCGATTAGTTATTCTGTTGTTGCACCCTTGTTACCTAAGAGGATTTAATAACCTTTAAATGTCTGGCAAAAAAATTCCAAAACCGGCTGAAATCCTTTATAAATCAAATTATTGGCAGAACCTTAGTTACTATAAAATGGATTGACTTAAAGGCAGCGCCCGATGCTCAGGCGGTAATGCGCTTCGCTCCATCGGATGATGTCCGTTCGGAATGCACCACGTATCTATCGCTGTTTCTAAATTATCTTTACTTGGACAGCCTTTGCCTCGGCAAAGGCTTAGTTCGAGTCTGAGTGCGCAAGATGAGGCGTCAAGGGGCTTCAAGGCGAGCGAAGTGCGGCGCAAAGCCCTTCGAAGTGAATTGGCTGCGGCCCAACATAATCGATCTAAGGAGTTGCTTGACCTTGGTGCATTCCTGTCGGAACGCACCCTACGGCGCGAAGCGCATTACTGGGTTAAAGGGCGCTAGTTCGGAGCGGAGAACCATTCTAGTTCGACACAGGATAGCTCGGGCTTGATTGGCGGTTTTCCGCACAAAATGCCGAGTTTCTGTGCGGAAAATCACACAGTTTTGGCATGAGAATATCGTTAACTATTGATTTGTTGTATTTTTTATTCTGACCAGTCTCATTTTGACTCGCCCAGGTTTCAAGTTAGCATAACCCTACTAACGCTCGATGTTCACATCCTGCTTGGGGGCAGTTTATCAGGAATTGTTTTCGATTGATCCCCTGCAATGGGTGTGATTTTTCGAGTAGTAATCCAATGAATTTCCTCAGCCAACTTGGACAGTTGTCGCCGCTAAAACGGCAATCGATGTGAGCGTTCCGGGGCAAGAGAAAACAGGGTTGGGAGACTGCCACGATGAGAAAAGCGATATTCCTTTTGGGATCAACTGCATTACTGAGCTGTGCGTTTGGATCGGCCGTCGCGCAAAATGCGCCAGCACCTTCTGCCAATGCCTCTGCGGTTGCCGAACCAGAGGACGTGGACGTCATCATTGTCACGGGCTCGAATATTCGACGCAGCGGTTATAGTGAGAAAGCACCCGTACAGGTGTTCGGAGCTGGTGCCCCTGAGTTTGCTGTCGCGGCGACGATCAACGACTTTGTTGGAAATCTGCCCGCTAACGCCGGCAGTCAATTGTCAAATGTTGGGACTAAGAACCCCAATCTTATCGGGGCTGCCAATTTCAATCTGAGAAACCTCGGAGCTGGTTCCACCTTGGTGCTGATTAACGGTCGCCGTGCGGGCAAAAGCCCATTGGCAGATGCGCTTGGCAACCAATTCTTTGATTTGAACACGTTACCGACAACGGTAGTGAAGCGGATTGATATCCAGACGGACGGTGCTTCTGCCATTTATGGATCGGAAGCTGTCGCCGGGGTTGTGAACGTTGTTACCAAACTTGGCTTCGAGGGTGCTGAACTCAATGCCCGCGCCGATTTTGGCATTAGCGACAGCCACGGTGTTGACTTGGCCTATGGCGCAAAAAATGATCGTGGTGCGTTTGCGGTTTATGGCAGCTACTATAAGTCTGAAAAGACCTTCAATACCGACTTTGACTTCCTTGTAGATCGTTTGATCGATCGCAATGGTGATGGCCTTGTCGACACGACCGCAAATGGTGCTCTCGTTAACTCACGGTTTTTATCGACCTCGGGTGCTCCAGACGAATATCGAAATTTCACAACTGGTATTCCAACTGGCACAGCGGTGATTGATCCTGATTGTGCTGCAGCTGGCGGATATGTTGTTTCCCCGAATTGCTTGTATGATTTTGCCGAACAATCAGGCCCGATCTCCGGCGAAGAACGCTATTCTGGGTTTGCAGAGTTTCGATATGAGCTCGCCAATAATCTGCTTGGCAGCAATCGTATGTCGGTGTTTGGCGAAGTCGGAGTAACCCAGAATACGGCGAACCGGGCGGCCGGGCCACTGACTGCCCCGGCTGGTCCAACGGGCGGAAAATACACGATCCCAGCAAATCATCCTTTCAATTATTTTGTCGCAAGTGGCACAAGTATCCGTTGGGCCCCTGGCTGTTTTGACACTGTTGTCGGAAACGAAGGCGGCACCTGTGTCCCCGTCGCAGTGACTACTCGAGATCAGATCCGGCCTCTTGGTGCCAGCGTCTCTGGGCGCAACGCTCCCGTAGATTCAATTTTCACCAACGACTCTGAGCGCGCGATGCTGGGCTTAAATGCGGACTACGGGAACTGGAATGTCAGCGCTTGGGCCCAGTACCATTCGCATGAATCGTCGCGGTCCGTTCCTGGAAACTTTGTAAGGTCTCGGCTTCAGGCGGCTCTCAATGAGGGCATCATCAATCCGTTCGGTAGCGCGGAAGCCACTCCGACTGCGACATCGCTTAAGAACCCGGCGATCCTTGCCGGCAACGACTATGATAAGTTGGCTGCCTATGGCGCATTGACGACCTTGGTTACTAAACGAAAAGCAACCCAGAAAACGTACGATGTGCTGGTCAGCAACGGCGAATTGTTTGCTCTTGAAGGTGGCTCAGCAGGTATCGCGTTGGGGTTGCAGCGCAGAAGCGAGACCTTCCGCTTTGATCCAGATCCCAACACAGATGGCGCGGTAGCTGACCCCACGATCTTGGGTAAGACAGATGTGAATTCTGCGTTTGCAGAACTTGCGTTGCCTTTCAAAGACAATCTGGAAGTCCAAACCGCCATTCGATATGAAGACCATGGTAAGGTAGTGGGTACCACTTTGGACCCGAAAGTGGCTGTCCGGTACGAACCAATGCCTTGGATCGCGCTTCGCGGTTCCTATGGCACTTCGTTCCAAGCTCCATCCTCAAACCAGCAAGGTGGTATTGTAACAAGCGGCTCGGTCAATTACCGAACCGTTGGCGGCGTCGCGACTTGTGGTGGGGCGGAACTTTCAAGCTTTATCGTTGCACAAGTTGGCCGTCCGGTCGGCAGCTTAAAGCCTCAGTCCGCCAAGAACACCAATCTGGGATTTGTCTTCCAGCCTAGCAAGTTTGATGCAAGCATCGATTATTGGCGGTACAGCTATTCAAACCTCATTGTGAACACCCAGAATGCCCAAGCTATTTTGGATGAGTCCTGCGCAGGCGTCGCTAATGGCCAACCCCCAAAGGTGTCCACGTCGATCACGCGCCAACCCAATGGGCAACCAACTTCGATAATCTTGGCACTGCAAAATGCAGATGAAGCATTAACCGACGGGGTCGATCTCGCTCTAAGTTATCGGACCGATACGGATTTCGGGAAAGTCGGTGCACGACTTTCGCTGACTTACGTAAACAAGTTTGCATTCACGACCGGCGTGACAACTGCTGAACTTGCTGGCACGCGTAACTTTTTGAGCGGTTCGTTTGGTTCGCTTCCGCGCTGGCGGGGTAACATTACGGGCACTTTCGAGCGCGGGCGCCATGATCTCTTTGCTGTCGCGCGCTACACCAGTTCTTACCGGAACGACGATCCAGTCGGCCTGGTTACCGTTCCAAAGATCAAGAAGTTTGTGACTTTCGACGTGCAATATGGGTATCAGTTCAAAGAGATGTTTGGGGCCGACACGAAGCTAACAATTGGCGTCAAGGACATCTTTGATAATGACCCACCAAACGTCGGCGACAATCGTCCGGGCTTTGACGAACAGGTGCATTCGCCACGTGGCCGGGTTGTTTATGTTGGCCTGGGGCTAAAATATTAAGCGGGTAGCCAGCCTATGCGCATGTACAACCGAATTTTGTATCAGATCGGCTTAGGCGTTTTAGCGCTCGTGCCTTTGGCAAGCACGAGTTACGCCACTGAGGCGGACAATCAGCATAAGGTTGCGGCTGAAAGCATGTCTGAGCGTGCATGTCCTGCCGATCTAGATGCACTGGCTACTTGCTATGGGGGGAGGGACCATAATGGTGCCTACTTCCTGATTGCCCGTCCGAAAGTGCCAAATGGAATTTTGATTGTTCACGCGCATGGGGGGCCAAGGCACGTTGACCCTGCCCCTAGTGGATCAGATGAGGATCTGACGCGATACGCCTCCATGGTAAAGGAAGGCTATTCTTGGATTGGGTCTACGTATCGGACTGGCGGCTATGGTGTGCGATTGGCGGCCAAAGATGTCGATGTATCGCGTGAGATCTTTTGGACGCAGTTTGGCCGCCCAAGAATGACCATTCTGCATGGCCAATCCTATGGTGGAAATGTCGTTGCAAAGCTGGCAGAGACAGCGGCACTCGATGAGAAAGGCCAGGTCCTTTACGATGGTGTTATGCTGACCGGTGGTGCCGTCGGTAAGCGGTTGGACACCTATGACCAATTGATCAACTTGAGGGTCATTTATCAGTATTTCTGCAAGAACCTGCCCTATCCAAATGAAGAGCAATATCCCGCCTGGCAGGGCCTGCCCAAACAATCAACGAGTCCGCGGTCTGAGGCTCGCAAAAGGGTGAATGAATGCACAGGTGTTGATCAAAAGGCCGAGGCCAGAACTGTCCAGCAAGCGAGGCACCTAAAAGCAATTCTTGGGGCTACAAAACTAACGGAACGAGAATTCGCGCATCGAATGGAACTCACGACTTTCAGATTTCAGGACGTTGTCCATAATTTTCTCGGAGGCAAAAACCCATTCACCAACACAATGACAGTGTATCGTGGGTCCGGCGACGACGATGCGCTTAACCGAGGCGTGGAACGGTTTTCGGGCGATGTCCAAGCTCGCGATCTCATTTCCTTTGACTCCGATGTGCGTGGAACATTGGTCGCGCCGACCATAACGCTTCAGGCGAGATATGATCCTATCGTCTCTTACCGTGCACAAGCCCATTTCAAAAATGTTGTGGCCCAAGCAGGTCAGTCACATTTGTTGTTTCAACTTCTAACAAGTGAAGACCAACATAGCGGGCTTTCAGATAGCCAATATCTGGCAACACTTGCGACTTTGGTTGACTGGATTGGCAGCAAGCAAAGGCCAACCTTAAAAAAGGTTCGTGGAACCTGCGAGAGCTACGCACTTAAAAGCGGCAAGCAGTGCTTTTTCATCGAGAATGAGGCGGAGTAAAATGCCATCAATCGGTACCATTCTCCAGCGCGCGTTGGCGTTGATTTGTGCGCTCACTTTGGCAGCGGGTCCTGCTAGTGCAGATACACAACCCGCCAAAAGGGCTGCCTCCTATGCTCCCGCAGCCAACATGAGCTTCCCAGTTGCTCATGTTGGCCAGACATCTGTTGGACTCACCATAAAGGGCAAGCCGAACCGGCGACCCAACATTGTCTTCGTTTTGCTTGATGACGTGCGCTATGATGACCTGATCGACCACCCGTTTGTTCGCTTACCGAACCTTTCGCGTGTGATTGCCGAGGGCGCATCCTTCGAAAGATTTTTTACGTCGGCACCCTTATGTTCGCCAAGCCGGGCGGTTTTTATGACAGGGCAATATCCCCATAAAAATGGCATTATCGATAATGGTGAGCGGGCAGAACAAAGCCATAAAATTATTACGTTTCCAAAACTCCTCCATGATGCTGGCTATCGGACTGGCTTTTTTGGGAAGTGGCACATGGGCCATGACGATGACACAGCGCGGCCTGGCTTTGATAATTGGGTGAGCTTTATTGGACAAGGCGTATACTTCAATCCGTTCCTCAATGTAGACGGACAAAGGGTTCAAGCCACTGGCTATATGACTGATGTCTTGACCGATTACGCCGTCTCTTTCATCGAAAAATCACCAGAAGATAAGCCATTTCTGGCATTTATCTCGCAAAAAGCCTCCCATCCGGAGGTTCATCCAAATCAGGTGCGTACTTTCCCTGCGGGACCAGGTGACGAAAAACTCTACGAGGGCGCAGTTTTGCCAAGACTGCCTAGTTGGCGAGCCCCGATCACGGGCAAACCCGCTTTGATGCGGCCCGTCGACTTCAGCGACCCCCGCAGTCCAGCAGGTGGGCTTCCGGATTCTATTGTCAAAGATAGATTGCGCATGCTCAGTGCAGTTGACCGAAGCATCGGAAAACTACTTGAAACCCTCGAGGCAAAAGGCGTTTTAGATCAAACCATTTTCATTGTGTCGAGTGATCAAGGCTTCTTCTATGGTGAGTTCGGTTTGGCTCAAGAGCGCAGGCTTGCCTATGAGCCCAGCATACGAATTCCGTTCATTGTTCGCTATCCAGAACTAGCGCGTGCAGGTTCGAGGCCTAATGCCTTATTGAGCAATGTCGATGTTGCGCCAACTTTACTAGAGCTCACAGGGGTTCCCGCCCCGACAAACTTAGACGGGCGGTCTATGGTCACAGCTTTTAAGTCTCCATCCTCAAAAATCCGAAACGAATTCTTGATCGAGTATTACACGGATAAGGAATTCCCGCGTCTACAGAACATGGGCTATCAAGCAATTAGAACAGATCGGTATAAATTTATTCGCTATAGCTCTCTTTCCGGAATGGATGAGCTTTACGACTTAAAGCGTGATCCACATGAACTGAGCAATCTTTTGCCAAATAGGGCACCGGCGAAACTCCAGAATGACTTGCGTCGTCGCCTTAACAGACTTGTCAAAGGATCAGACGCCCGAAGTAATGCACATTGAGTGGGAACTAGCTCCGGAGTGAAGTCTTTAGCGTACTTGCTTATTGCAAGTGACAGTCGCCACTGAAGTCGGTCCAGTGGAAATTTGGGTTCATATTTCGGATGATCGTCCGCTTTCGCCGCCCACACGCCCCCAAGGCAGACCAACCGCTTTCGGCCAAAAGTCGCCGAAGCGTGACGGGGCCGGAGGCGTTCCTGTTGGTCCTTCAGCCAGCGCCCTAACAGGACCAAGCAGCATGATCTGCGCACCTAATGGTGCGCAGTCCTCTTCTTATATCCACCCCTCACCGCGGGGCTAAATCATCCTTTAGCGCGCGGTCCAAGAGTTCCATATCCAGATCGACCGAGGCCAAATCAGGCTCCACCACCGCGCGTTCAAAGCTGGCGAAAGCCTCCTGTAGGCGGCCCAGCGTATGGTCGATTTCCTGCAGGCGGGCTTGTCCCGCATGGGCCTCTAGCTTGAGGCGGTCAGACACCAAATCAGCGGTGGCCGGCAGATAATAGGTGAAGAAGCGCAGGATTGGGGTTAGCTTTTCTGGATGGCTCGCCACCGTGTCCAAAATGGTCAAGGCGTGGCGCGCTAATGCATCAAGCACGTGGCCAACGTTGAGTGGCACTATCGGGATAGCCGCGCGCAAAACCATAATATGCTCATGGGCTTCAACCAGAAGCGCGTGGCGGGGATCGTCATCTTTTAGATCAAGGATCGGCGGACTGGGCAGATCAGCTCCAGCTTTATCCTGAAAGAACCGCGGCAAGCCCACCGTCAGAAAGCCATAGAGCGATAGCGCCACCAGACCCGCCACAATTGGTCCAGAGCGGAACTCCACCAGCAAAGCGCCGCCAAGCGCTAAAGAGACTGCCAACGACCCAAAAATCACCCACCACGAGGTTCCAGCCCCGCCACGGCGCGGCTTGTCCGACCGAGATGGTGGCTTTGGCATCGCTTAGCCCTTTGTCTTGTGCGCGAATTCATCGTCCAGAGACTGGTCGAGCAAGCGCATATCGATCTCAAGGCTGCGGGCATCATGGCCCCGCAGGCGGCTGGCGAAATCGGTGTAAGCAAGATCAAGCTTGCCAATCATGGCATCAATTTCAGCCAAGCGCGCAGGCTCAGCGCCGCCTGCAATCGCACCACGCGCGCCCAATAAGTCGGCGGTGGCGGGCAGATAATAGGTGAATAGGCGCTGGACGTCGGACAATTTAGAAGGATCTTGTCGCAAGCCCATCTCCACTTCCTTGACGCGCGCGACCATATTGCGCAAACGCGCGCCAAGTTCACCTTCGGCTACGCTGGCAGCAGCCTCTAGCCGCACGAGTGACGGCTCAGCTTCAGCAATCACAGCTTGGTGGAGCTTGGGTGGGGTTTCTGGTTCGGGCAAGGCCTCACCATTTGCGCGGGCCCGGGCAGCAGCTTCGGATTCGCCACCCTGCCGACGACGACGACCATCTTCATCCTCGTCCTCGTCATAGTACTCATCGAGACTTTTGTCGTAACCCCACAGGTCATCCACCGTGTCGCGCTTGCCACCGAAGAAGCCGAGCGACCCGCCAGCGGCAAAAAACAAACCGATGCCGACCCAGGGATTAAAGCTGCAAATAGCCCAGATGAAGAACCAGAATGCAAGCACACCAAAGGATTGCGGCGAGCGAATCCGAACGGCGAACTCTTCCTTCATCCAATCTTTCGAGCGGCGACGGGACATGAATTAGGTCACGCGCCCTTGCACCAAAGCTTGTCGTAATTCCTGAGTCATTTCGTCCATGCGCTTTTCGACCATGGCCCGCTTCTGACGGCCTTCCTCTTGCGTCGAAAGGACACCGGAAATCGTGTCGATCAAATCGCGGTTGGCTTGTTCCAAGGTTTCAAGATCGACGATCCCGCGCTGAGACTGCTCTTCAATTGCAATGGCTTGCTCTTTCATCATCGATGAAGTTTGGCGCAGCATCTCATTGGTGGCGTCGGTGACGGCCTTTTGCATCGCCAAAGCATCCTCTTGACGGCGCAGCCCCAAGAGCAGGACCATCTTTTGCTTCCACAAGGGGATGGTCAGGCGGGTTGAAGCCTGCAAGCTCTCGACCAAGGTCTCATCGCCCGCTTGCACGATCCGGATTTGCGGCAATTGTTGGATGCCGATTTGACGGGCCTGCTTTAGATAAAAGATGCGCTTTTCCAAACGCTCCATCGCTTGCTGGGCGTCCCGGTAAGCTTGCGCCTCAATCATACCGTCGCCGGTGAGCAAGGCTTCATCAGCAATGGTCTTCAACTCTGGCAGACGGGTTGCTTTGATTTCAGCCGCAAAAGCTTCGCCAGCTTCGACATAGGCGCTCAGTTGCGCAATCGACGCGGCGGTTTGCTCATGCAAATCGTCCATAACGGCAATGTCACGCCGCAAGCCGTCTTTGCGCTTTTCCAATTGAATGCCGATGGCATCAATCTGGCTTGCAACATCTTCAAACTTGCCCTTGAATTTTTCGATTTCAGCCTTGGCACCACCAAACAATTTGCCGAAGAAGCCCTTCTTCTGCATGGCGGCAGGATCAAGGCCTTTGGCTTTGGCGATGATACTGGTCAACAAAAGACCGGTATCGCCAAGCTCGCGATTCTGAGTTTGGGCGAGGATCCGATCCGCATAGGCAACCACATTGCGCTGTGCATTGTCGCCAAAAGTGGCGATAGAAGCCCGGTCATCCAAGGACAATTGGCTGCGAATGCGGGTTAAATCCTTGGACTCAACCTTGATCTCAGGCAATACGGCTTCTGCCGACACCGTATCGACTACGGTTGTTTTGGTGGCATTTGCATCATCACTCATTGGCCTAAAGCCTCCCCATCAACCTTGGTCTGCACAATTCGCCCATCGGGTTGAGACCCGCTTATTTAAGAGCATTGCCTTGGTTTCGCACTAGGCAAGTGGAATTTTTGCAGTTCTGCACACCGTATGACGTAAGTATGGGCAAAATTGTTTTAGATGCGGTGAATGAAGAGCGGCTGATTGAGACCTTCAACAACCCGTCCATCCAAGCCCAGCAATGTGCGCTTGCGATCACTTTGCCGCTTCAGACCCCAGTCAAAGAAGATCGATGCCGCGGCGACCGCAGCAGCCAGCGGCCTTGGCTCTAGGACCGGCCGTTGCCCCCCCTTTCGGTTCGCGCTTGAGTTCCCTATCAAGCCACCAAAATTGCTGGAGCGTAGGGGCAGATTTAAGGCGATTAAGCCACTGCCCGGGAGGGCGCGGGGAAGGCTACCTCGCTGGCCTGCCAAAAGGGCCAATGCACCCCCGTCAGGCACGCCATTGACGATCCGGGCATTTTCCTCAAGGGGACTTGGCGAGAGTGCGAAGGCCGCCATAACGCGGCCATCGCGCGCGGCTGAACTGTCAGAATTGCTAGAGCCCCAACCCGCGAGGCTAAGCGCCATCCACGCCCCTTCCCCATGTCCTGCGACGCCAACGCGTGACGCATCCATACGATTGGCTCGTGGGCCTAAGACTTGCGCAGCCTCGGAAGCCATGTCGATTAGAAAGCGCGCTTCAGCCGGGTTCGGGCGACGCATTTCTGGCGCATTAGCAACCAAAGTCGCCCCTTCACCGGCCTTTAGTCTGACGGCGCGTGGATCGTCCAAGGCAATGACGAAATAGCCACTGGCCGCGAGCGCACCAATGAACGGATCATACATCGCACCTTTACAGCCTGCATCAGGACAGAAAATGATCAATGGCATGCGGTCAAAGACGGTCACCGGATAGGCGATGCGGGCCTGACACATATTGCCATCCGGTGCGCGGATCGAAAAATCACGGGTACGGGCGGCCACGACACCGGTTGACGCTTCATAGACGATTTCAAAGCTGTCGCGACCGCGATTAAGCCAAGTCATCGGATTAAAACCGCGTTCGTTATTCTGTGGGGTACCCCTGGACTGGGCGAATGCCGAGCTTGCGCCAAAGCCTGAGAGGCCCGCTGCACAAACGCCAGACCAAATCATTTCGCGCCGCAATAGGCCACAAGATCCCTGTGGGCTCGCTGTTTTGGCTGCGCTCTTGGGTTCAACAGTGTTCAAAGTCTCATCGTCCATCATGGATCACAATCTGCCCTTAGTAGACGTAACAAGTTCGGCTCGCTTTGTTTCCACAAACGATTTTGACGATACACACCGCCATTGTGTGGCCACTCTGGCTAAGAGGTCAATTGCCATCTAGCCAAACGTGTGAATTTACGCTCAATTAGTTGTGAATAAGATGAGAGGACACCCCACCTAACTCACATTTGTCAACTGATTAAGGTTAAAGCATGACACGTCCTCCGGTCATGCTAATCCGCACCTTTAAGGCACAAAAACCAGCCGCGTAAGGTCCCTCCCCCGCCACACTTGTGGTGCATAGACGCAAAGATGCTTAAACGATGACCTCCCTAAAGAACGCCTTTAATTACACCTTGTCGCTTGCCATTTTGGCAATTGCCACAAGCCCCGCCTCTGCTCAAACCTTGCCAGAGGCTGTCACCTTAGCCCTGCAAACCAATCCCGGCCTTGAAAGCCAGCGCGCCAATTTGCGTGCCCTTGGTCAGCGGCGGGTGCAAGCTGTCGCGCAAAGACGGATGCAGATCGGTGGCGAAGCCACGTATGGCCAACAAGAATCCTGGACCCGCTCTATCAGTTCCACCGGTGTGATTTCCAGCCGCCTCGCTACGGAAACAACCCCCACAACCTATGGCCTTAGCGCCTCACAACCGGTTTGGCTGGCAGGTCGGGTTAAGGCTGCCATGAGCCTAGCCGAAGCCCAGATTGCCCAAGCCGATGCGCGTTTAGCAGCCAGTGAATTGGCGGTGATGCGCGATGTCGTCATTGCCTATGCCGCGCTGCGTCGCGACTTACGGACCGTGGAAATCCGTCGTCAAAATCTGGCCACTTTAAACCGCCAGCTAGAAGCCGTGCGCGTGCGCTTTGATGTTGGTGATGTCACCAAAACCGATGTCGCCCAAGTCGAAGCCCGCCAAGCGGCGAGTACAACAGCGCTTGCCGCTGCTGAAGCCGCCGTCGATGCAAGTCGGTCGGCGATTGAGCGTCTGATCGGGCAAGCGCCGACGGAACTGACGCCAGAGATTAAAGAGGTTGCTGGCCCTGCCAGCCTCGACCAAGCCCTCGTTCTGGCGCGGGCGAATAATCCGGACCTAGCGGCCATTCGTCTGGGCGAAACAATCGCGCTGGCAGGTGCTAAAGTAATTGAGGCTGAGAACCGGCCCAAAATCACCATTCAGGCCAGCCAAGCTTGGGCCGTCGATTCCGGCTTTGATGGCAATCGCAGCGGCAATACGGCTGTGACAGCGCGCCTATCGGTACCCATCTTCACAGGTGGCCTCGCCAGCTCTCGCATTACAGAGGTTTTGGGTAATGCCAACGCTGCCCGTTTTTCTGCAGTCGATGGCGAACGCCAGATTTCGGAACGGACTACCAATGCGTGGCACCAAGCCCGTGTCGCGCGGGTGGCGGTGAACGCTTCTGCGGAACAGGTCAAAGCCGCCCAAATTGCTTTCGAAGGGGCAGAGCTTGAGCAGTCGGTTGGTCTTCGGACGACGCTTGATGTGTTGATTCAGCAACAAGAATTGTTGGAAGCTCAATTGGCCCAAGCCCGTGCGATGCACGACTTACAAGCAGCCACCATCGCTTTGTCTGCTATCACAGGAGTTCTAAAGCCCTCAGACCTAGAGGCTACCAGTGCGAGCGTTAAAAAGACAGGGCTTCCTTGGCTAACTCCGCCTGAAGTGCCCTTGGCAGCGGTCGAAACAGTTTTGAGCATTGTACCTCTTCCTAGCCAAGTATCGGTGAAGGCTGCCGAACGCGCGGGCGGACGGCCCAAGCCTAACGCTAAACGATAAGGCCTGTAGCCGGGCAAATTAGGACTTCTCTTTTTAGGGAAAACAGGTCAGAGGTGTGCGGATGGTCCATTCGATCCACTCCGAACCTCTGCCTGATGCCACCGTCAGCCCAGCTGAAGACGCGCTGAGCTTGCTGCACGCAACGGCCTGCACGATTGATGAAAGAGGTGGATTGTCTTGGGTTGACCCAACTAAGGCCGCTGTTTTCTTGCAAGTAGATCGACCTCCTGCCCATTTCGATGAGCTGGATTTGGCTGTCGAAGGTGCTGCGTTCCAAGCCCTGCACCGCGGCCATCCAGTGACAATCCGGCGGCCAAGAAATCTGGAAGTGATCGCCAATGCTGCCCAACAGATCATTGTCTTCCGGGAAATTATGGCGCTTGCGCCAGAATATGTGCCGCCGTTCCCGCGAGCTGCCAATGATCCCGAAACCATGATGCTAAAGTCTGCTTTGGCAGACAACCGCATGTGCCTGTTTCGTCAGCCAATCATCTCGACAGCCGATAATCAAATTGTGCGGTGGGAATGCTTATCCCGCCTGATCCAAGTCGATGGACGCATTGTCGCGCCGATCGACTTCATCCCCGCAGCAGAACGTGCCGGCCTTGTCGGCGAATTAGATATCGAGACGCTAAACCTCGCGCTGAGTGCTTTGACACGTGAAGACACGATCAAGCTCGCGATTAATGTCTCAGCTGGGACAATAGCGGATTCGTCAGCCTGCCGGGATTATCTTGATATTCTCAATCACAATCACGCAATCTCCGACCGTCTAACGGTCGAAATTACCGAATCCATCGCGATCCATGATTTGGACGCTGCGGCGAGATTTGGACAATCTGTCCGTGCTGCGGGTTCTCGCTTGGCCCTGGATGACTTTGGTGAAGGACATACCTCTTTCCGCTCTATCCGCGCCCTACCCCTTGATGAGATCAAGATCGACGGTGCCTACGTGCAAAACATTGAATCGCGTGAGGATAGTCGCGCTTTTGTGGTTGCAATTGACCAACTTGCCCGGGGCCTTGGTATGGAAACAGTGGCTGAACGGGTGGAAACAGCGGAGGAAGCTGAAGCCCTGCGTGAGATTGGCGTGATCGGCCAACAGGGTTATTTTTACGGCAGACCCCGCTCTTCTGGAAAATGATATCCCCAATCGGCGGATGAATGCTCTCAAATTAGAAAAATATTGCACAGATAGGGCTAAATTTAGCCTTTGCCTTCTGGCATGCGTGCGCTATGTCATGCTGCATATGCGAAATAAGAGAGTCTCATCATGAACGCTTCCACGCCAACACTCCATTTGGACCTTTCCCCTCAGACCGTTCCTGCTTTGCTGGGAGAGAGTGCGGCAGCGCTTGCACCGATTAAGGTTGCGGCTTTGGCCTTTGTTCGCAAGCGTGTGGCACCGGCTGGCAAAATCGACCGTAAGCTCATCGATCAAGAGCAACACATTGTGCACGGTTTGGCGTGGATCGCGACCTATGTTGAGACCTTGCGCGAAGTGGCCAATTGGGCGCTCAAGCTGCAAGATGAAGGCCTATTTGGCGAAACTGAAACCGCCCTTTCGTGCTTATTGTTCGCCAATTATCTGGGTGATCTTAAAGGCGGGATTGCCATGAATCAGGGCGAAATCATTCGCCCAGCGGAACTCGGGCTTGAAGCCATCGTGGAAGAGGCTTTGTCAGGGCCCGCAAGTGCTGCGCTTTTGGCGGCAGCAACCCAAGAACTTAAAACTCGGACTGCGGATTTGGTAGCCCAAGCCCAGGGTAAGGGGACGATTGAAGTTACAGGCCTCGACGAAACCTATGAAATGGTGCGCGACACTTTCCGCCGCTTTGGCCAAGAAAAAGTCGCTCCTTTTGCCCATGGCTGGCACCTGCGCGATGAATTGATCCCGATGTCCGTTCTGACCGAGATGGCCGATCTGGGTGTCTTTGGTCTGACAATCCCAGAAGAATTTGGCGGCTCAGGCATGGGCAAGACCGCCATGTGCGTCGTCTCCGAGGAATTATCGCGCGCCTATATCGGTGTTGGCTCACTGGGGACCCGCTCTGAAATTGCCGCTGAGCTGATCTTAACCGGTGGGACGGACGAGCAGAAGAATTATTGGCTGCCTCGTATTGCCTCTGCAGAGACCCTGCCGACTGCCGTCTTTACCGAGCCCAACACCGGTTCAGACCTTGGTGCACTTCGCACCCGCGGTGAGAACAAAGGCAGCCATTGGGAAATCACCGGCAATAAGACGTGGATCACCCATGCCGCGCGCGCCGACATGATGACCTTACTTGCCCGCACCAAGCCAGAGACCAATAATTTCTCGGGCCTCTCGATGTTCTTGGCACCAAAACCACGTGGCACTGACGAAACCCCATTCCCCGCTGACGGCATGACCGGTGGCGAGATCGAGGTTTTGGGCTATCGCGGCATGAAGGAGTATGAGCTTGGCTTTGACGCCTTCAAAGTCCCGACAGAAAACCTTCTGGGGGGCGTTGAAGGGATGGGCTTCAAGCATTTGATGGCCACGTTTGAAAGCGCTCGCATCCAAACAGCGGCACGCGCCATAGGCGTCGCACAAAACGCCTTAGATCTGGGCTTGGCCTATGCGCTTGATCGCCAGCAATTCGGCGATGCCATTTTTGTGTTCCCACGCGTACACAACAAGCTTGTGCAAATGGCGGCAGAAATTCTCGGCGCACGCCAATTGACCTATTTTGCGGCCCGTCAAAAGGACGAAGACAAGCGCTGCGACTTAGAAGCGGGCATGGCCAAGCTTCTGGCCGCCCGCGTAGCGTGGGCAGCAGCCGACAATGCTTTGCAGATCCATGGTGGGAATGGCTTTGCGCTGGAATATCCCGTCAGCCGCGTCCTAGCAGATGCCCGCATCCTGAACATCTTTGAAGGTGCTGGCGAAATTCAAGCTCAAGTTATCGCGCGTCGCCTGCTGGAAGACTAAATTCTGTCAGCCCTTTTAAAGAAAAAAGCCGCTCCCTCGACAGAGGCAGCGGCTTTTTTCCACCTAACTGGTTGATCTAAAAGTTTGCCAGCCGGGCCAGACGACGCACTTCAGAAGCTGCACGGTCTTCCTTGCTGCCGCTTTGGCGACGGCTGAGGGCGGGCTGGAATGCGATGGCGGCATGTTCGGTGCAATAGACCGCGCCTGAGCTACACTGGGCACCGCAGAACCCAAAATCGGGATCGCCTGGGTCCCCGATTGGCCATTTGCACATATTGGTGCCCAATTGCAGCACGCCAATCAAATCGCCCCGCTTTTGCGGAGGGGGAACCGGCTTTGGCGCTGGCTTGACGATGGGGTGGGGCGCCGCAGGGGCCAGAGCTTTAACTGCCGACTCCACTTTGGCAGCCACATGAGGGGGGACAACTAAGACCGGGCGCGGACGCGCGGTTGGCACCGGAATCCGCTTGATTGGACGCGATGGCGCCGCCCGACCTGCCAAACCTAACCGATGAACCTTGCCAATCACGGCGTTGCGGGTAACACCACCCAATTGTTTGGCGATTTGACTGGCTGACAGCCCATCTGTCCACAACTTCTTGAGTAGGGTGACGCGATCATCCGTCCAGCCGTTGGTCATGAATATCCCCATATATTGTGCCCAGCCTTTAAGGCCAGCTAATTGAGTGCCCACCCATAGTAGCTTCACGACTTATTAACACAAGGGCTAGTGATAGGGTTTTCCACAAATATGGGCTCCCCTCTACATGTTGTTAACACCAGATATTGTGGATGGACTTTTGGTAGCTCGGTTACGATTTTTCGCGAGCTCATGCGCTATAATGACCGCATTCGTCCGAATCGGGGCAGAGAGAAGCCATGCTTATGGATGCCTCAACCCTCGTTGCGCTAATTTCCTCACGGATCTGTCATGATCTTGTGTCCCCAATCTCCGCCTTGACTACGGCGTTGGACATTCTCGACGATGACCACGGTGCAGATATGCGCGAACAGGCAATGGATTTGATCCGGACATCTGCCAATCAAGCTGCTGTGAAGCTTGAATTCATGCGCGCCACCTTTGGAGCAGGCACAACAGGTGTTGGCACGGCGGACTTGGGTGAATTGCGCGAGCTGTCTAGGCGCTTTGTCGAAAGCCAGAAGCCCGAACTCATCTGGACCCTGCCGATACAAACCGCCCCGCGAGCGGCGGCTAGGATTTTGATGAATTTGATCTTAGTTGGCCTAGATTGCCTGCCTCGCGGCGGCCAATTGGAAGTGACCGGCGGTCTGCAAGACGACAAATTGACGCTAAACGTCATTGCAACAGGCACCAGAGCTACGTTGAAGCCGGCGGTGCGAGCGGGCTTAGCGGGAGAGTTGCCGGAAGGTGGCTTTGATGGCCGCTCTGTCCAGCCTTATTTGGCCTTTATTACAGCTGCCGGGGCTCGTGCCGAACTTGCCGCCCGCGAAAGTGAAGAACGCGTTGAACTCATTGTTCGCATAGCCGCATAATACTGCACTTCTGCTCAAAATTTAGTCCTGTCTTAACCGTCCGCCGTCATTGTGTTCAGAGGATTGACGTTCCGCGTCAGAGTCAACGCATCGGCAAAGGGCTAGTTTTATGGATGAACTACTGGGCGAATTCATAACTGAGACAAATGAATTCCTTGAAACTGTCGATACCCAGCTTGTTGTTTTCGAAGCCGATCCTACTGACGGTGATACACTCAATAGTATTTTCCGATTGGTTCACACCATCAAGGGAACTTGCGGCTTTTTGGGTCTGCCCCGCTTACAATTTGTCGCCCATGCCGGTGAAACACTTTTGGGCAAATTCCGTGACGGAACTTTGGTGGCCACGCCAGACCAAGTGCAGCTCGTCCTCGAAAGCATCGATCGCATCAAAGAAATTTTGGCAGAATTAGAAGCAACCGGGTCTGAACCCGAAGGCGATGACAGCGCCCTGATTGGCGCACTGGAACTCGCCGCGGAAGGTCATCCTGCCCCGAGCGCGGCCTCCGCCGCAGCACCTGCCCCTACGCCAGAACCTGTTGTTGCGCCTCCGGTCGTCGAAGCTGCCCCTGTATCCACCACCGGCCTGCGGTGGGACGCCGATCTAGGCCGCGAATTGCGCCCCGGCGAAGTCTCGCTGGCCGAATTGGAAGCTGCCTTCTTGTCGGCAACCCCCGATGACGAGATTGATCCTGTTGCGACCTCAACTGCAGCAAATGAAGTTGCCGCCCCAGCTGCAATAGAGCCAGCTGCCCCGGTTCCTGAGCGCCGCGCCGCACCTGAAATGCGCGCGATCAAAGATGACGATGAGGATGCAGCGGCCAAAGGTGGTGCAGTTTCTTCAAGTCAGACCATTCGCGTGAATGTCGACGTGCTCGAAACCCTGATGACCATGGTTTCCGAACTGGTGCTTACCCGCAACCAGTTGATGCAAATGGTGCGCAACACCACCGACAGCGAGTTTAAGGGGCCCCTACAGCGTCTGTCTGCCGTTACGGCTGAATTGCAAGACAGCGTCATGAAGACCCGCATGCAGCCAATCGGCTCGGCCTGGAAGAAGCTGCCCCGCATCGTGCGCGATGCTGCGCGTGATCTGAACAAGAAAATCGACCTGATTATGGACGGTGAGGCGACTGAGCTTGATCGCCAAGTCTTGGAATTGATCAAAGATCCCCTGACCCATATGATCCGCAATTCGTGCGACCATGGACTTGAGGGCCCCGCCGCGCGGGTTGCAGCTGGGAAGTCCGAAATGGGATCAATCCGCTTGAACGCCTATCATGAAGGCGGTCATATCGTGATTGAAGTCTCAGACGACGGGGCTGGTCTATCGACATCGCGCATCCGCGACAAAGCCATCAAGAATGGTTTGGTCAGCGAAGAATTGGCGTGGACGATGTCTGACGCCCAAATTCATCGCTTTATCTTTGCCCCGGGCTTCTCCACCGCCGCAGCGGTCACCAGCATTTCTGGCCGTGGTGTCGGCATGGATGTGGTGCGCACCAATATCGAGCTGATTGGCGGTACAATTGACCTGCAATCGACCGAAGGCCGGGGCACAAAGTTCTTCATCAAAATCCCGCTTACCTTGGCCATTGTATCGGCCTTGGTTGTAGGCTCTCGCCAACAATGCTTCGCCATCCCCCAATTGTCGATTGTGGAACTGGTGGGTGCAGGCAGTGCTTCTGAGCATAAGGTTGAAGTTCTTAATTCCGCACGGGTTTTGCGCTTGCGCGATCGCTTGCTGCCTTTGGTGGACCTGTCCGAAGTACTGGGCGTACCGCCGCGCGATCCCTCAACTAGCGAGTCAACCTCTGCCTTTGTCGTGGTGATGCAGCACTCGGGCCAATTGTTTGGTGTGGTTGTTGATGAAGTGTTTGATACCGAAGAAATTGTGGTGAAACCGCTGTCCAAAGCTTTGGGCGATGTGGGCACCTTCTCGGGCGCTACCATCTTGGGCGACGGCTCGGTCATCATGATCATCGATCCAGGCGCTGTTTATCGCCGCGTTGGCCAAGCTGAAGAAGTTGTTGAGGAAGCTCTTGAAGCGGTTCAGAAAAAGCGCGGTCAGCTCCCTGAAACCACCTCGATGATCGTGTTCCAAGCCGGCGGTGAACAGCCAAAGGCCGTGCCGCTTTCCTTGGTGACGCGCCTTGAAGAACTAGACGCAACCACGTTCGAGCAGGGCGACGGCCGCACTTTGGTGCAGTATCGCGGTGAGCTGATGCCGATCGTTCCAGCTGATCCCTATGCGCCCATCGCCACCACCGGCGTCCAGCCTGTTTTGGTCTTTACCTATAATGGCTTGGCCGCAGGTTTGGCAGTAGACAAGATTGTGGACATCGTCGACGAGGCGCTGGACATTGAAATGGCCGCGGACCGTGCCGGTCTTCTTGGTGTCGCTGTTCTTAAAGGCAAAGCCACCGAAGTTCTCGACGTCAGCCATTATCTAAGCCTCGCCTTGAAAAATTGGGACGATCCAGGCGTCAACAAGCCTGCCAAGCACATCGTTTTGGTGGAACGCAACCCATTCTTCCGCAACCTGCTGTCGCCGCTTCTTCGCTCGGCTGGCTATGAAGTTGAGGCCGTTGACACGGTCTCTGCAGCGCTTCTTTGTGCTGAATACCGTAAGCCTTCAGCAGTGCTCACCGACATTGATGTCGACGTAGCCTCGGCGCGGCGTTTGTTGAGTGATGATCGCCTTGCAGGCACCAGCATTGTCGCGCTCTCAGGCTCGCCCGATGCGGATGCGACCGGCTTTGCGTCGCTGGTTCGAAAGTCCGATCGCGAAAGTCTGATTGCCGCTGTCGAACACGCCGCCAATTTGGAGATTGCAGCATGAATGCCCTCGCAACGCGCCATGAAAGCGAATTGGCACTAGCCAAGGCTGGGACCAAGGAATTTGTGACCGTCCATGTCGCGGATCAATTGTTTGGTGTCGAAGTTATCGACATCCAAGATGTTTTCTCGCTCAAAGGCTTAACGCCAGTTCCCGGCGCGCGTCCCGAGATTGCTGGCGTCCTTAATTTGCGTGGGCGCATCGTTACCGCAATTGACGCGCGCTGCCGTCTCGGCCTGCCCGCACGCCCGCAAGGTTTTGCTGGCATGATGGCTGTGGGCGTCGAGTATCAAGGTGAAGCTTATGGGATCCTTGTGGATTCAGTTGGCGAAGTTCTGCGTCTCTCAGACTCTGACTTTGAGCCGAACCCCGTAAACTTGAACCCGAATTGGAAGGACGTCAGCCAAGGTGTTTACCGCTTGGAAGGCCGCCTTTTGATGACCCTAAACATAGACCACCTTCTCTGCGTCGCCACCGCCTAAAACAGGATATAAGATCATGAAGACTTGCCTTGTTGTCGATGATAGCCGCGTAATCCGAAAAGTCGCGCGCCGTATTCTAGAAGATTTATCGTTTCGCGTTGAAGAAGCCGGTGATGGCTCAGAAGCGCTCTCTTTCTGCCGCAGCTCCATGCCGGATGCTATTTTGTTGGACTGGAACATGCCCGTCATGAATGGCATCGATTTCTTGCGACACTTGCGCGCTGATCCAGGTGGCGACCGGCCAGTGGTTGTGTTCTGCACCACCGAGAACGACATTTCCGCCATTGCCCAAGCTATTGAATCTGGAGCGAATGAATACATCATGAAGCCGTTTGACAGCGAAATTGTGCAATCCAAATTTGCTGAAGTCGGATTGGTTTCACCCGTATGAGTTTGTCCCGCGCACAACCCCTAACCGGCCAAGCCCCCGCGCGTAAAATCCGCGTGCTGGTTATCGACGACTCTGCGGTCATTCGCGGACTCGTGACCCGCTGGCTGTCTGGGGAAGCGGACATTGAAGTGGTAGGAGCCGCCGTCAACGGTAAAGACGGGGTTGATCACGCCGAGAAATTCAAGCCGGATCTAATCATTCTGGACATCGAGATGCCGGTTATGGACGGGGTCACAGCCCTTCCTGCGATCCGGAAGATTGCCCCCAACGCCCGGGTAATCATGGCTTCGACCCTAACTCAGCGTGGGGCAGAAGTTACCATCAAAGCGTTGGCTGCTGGTGCATCCGACTATATCCCCAAGCCCGATGCGAGCCAGTTGGCAGGTGCTGCGGACTATAAGCGCGACCTTTTAGCAAAGGTGCGGAGCTTAGGTGCCCGCGCTGTCTCTGCGGCAAACTTAAGCCAAATATATAGTGCGGCGTCTTTGGTTTCGTCTGGCGCGCGTGCAAAAGTACCACCGGGACCAACCCTGCGTGCCGTCACGCAGAAGCTTGTTCCAGAAGCCATTTTCATTGGCTCATCAACCGGTGGCCCAGAGGCGCTAAGTGAAGTAATTGAAGGGTTGGCGGGCAAACTCCGTGTGCCAGTCTTCATCACCCAGCACATGCCGCCATTGTTCACAAAAATTTTGGCTGATCACTTGTCTAAGCAGACCAAAGCTTCGGTCGTTGAAGCCAGCGATGGCCTGCAAGCCCAACCCGGCGTCTTCTACATTGCGCCAGGTGATCGCCACCTGACGGTCAGCAGACATCTAAATGTAACCCGCATCAACTTGAGCGACGCCCCGCCGGAAAACTTCTGCCGTCCAGCCGTGGACCCCATGTTCCGTTCGGCAGCCGAAACCTTTGGCGAAAAGGCCTTGGCAGTAATTCTGACAGGCATGGGTCAAGATGGTCTGCTTGGGGCAAAGCCCTTAGTCACCAAGGGCGCGCAATTAATCGCCCAAGACGAAGAAACCAGCGTTGTCTGGGGAATGCCCGGCGCGGTCGCCCGTGCGGGTCTCGCCACAGCCTGTAAGCCAATTCAAGAGATTGCGCCGGCAATCTTGAATGTAATGCGTGGAGTAAGTGTATGAAGCCCGCCGATTTTGAGTTTGTTTCGACCATGGTGCGGGAACGTTCAGGCTTAGTCCTGTCAGCCGACAAGACCTATCTGGTTGAGAGCCGCTTGGCCCCGATTGCCCGCAAGGATGGTTTTGCTTCTATTGATGATCTGATCAGTGCGATCCGCGTGCGCCGCGATGCCAAGCTCATTGAATCGGTGGTGGACGCCATGACCACCAACGAAACCTTCTTCTTTCGCGACAAAACGCCTTTTGACATCTTCGAGCAATCGATTCTGCCAGAATTGGTCGCCCGCAAGCGTGGTGGCACCATCAAGGTCTGGTGTGCAGCGGCCTCTACTGGTCAAGAACCCTATTCCTTGGCCATGATTGCGGAAGCCATGGGTCCGAAAATGGGCGGCTGCAAGCTGGAGATTTTGGGGACCGATATTTCTGAGCGCTGCTTGGAGAAGGCAAAAGCTGGCATCTATACCCAATTTGAAGTGCAACGTGGTCTGCCTGTTCAAATGCTGTTGAAGCATTTCAAGAAGGAAGGCGATGCTTGGAAGATTGACGATCGTCTGAAAACCAGCATTCGCTATCGCACCATGAATTTGCTTGACGACTTCCGGGCACTCGGCAAGTTCGACGTGATTTTCTGTCGGAACGTGTTGATTTACTTCGACATGCCAACCAAGAAGATGGTTCTAGAGCGTATGGCCCAACAGGTTGAGGGGGCTGGTTATTTGCTACTTGGGGCCGCTGAAACCGTCCTAGGTGTCACCGATAGCTTTAAGCCTGTTGCTGGTAGCCGTGGCCTTTATGTGCAAGACCCGACCAAACTGGTGGCTAAAGCGGCGGCTTAACTAGCCCGCCAAAGCATCCATCTCTGGCTCAAACAACACATCTGAACCCGCAGTGACCGAGGCCAATAGGCCCGGCACTTGCGCTAGGACGTTTTCCGCAAAGAAGCCTGCCAGCGAGATACGTGCCGTCATATAAGCGGCGTCGCCAGACTTTGCTTTGAGGTGACCAAGTGCGGCCAGCGCACCCTTAGCCAAGGTCCAGCCGCCCGTAACATCGCCAGCCAGCTTCAAAAACGGCGTTGCACCTGCCAAGGCATCGCGCTTGGCATTGCCCGATTGGGCACGGATCAGCCAATTGGCGGCGTCCGAGAAGATATCGACGGCTTCGCTTAGCCGCTTGCCGATCCATTTCACCTGCTCATTGCCCGCTTGCTCGCACGCCTGCGCAGTCGCACGCATTTCTTCGATCAAGGCCGCAATTGGCGCGCCACCATCCATTGTCAGCTTACGACTGACCAAATCAATGGCTTGGATGCCGTTGGTACCCTCATAAATCGCGGCAATTCGTGCATCGCGATAAAATTGGGCAGCGCCACCTTCTTCAACAAAGCCCATGCCGCCATGAATCTGCACGCCAAGTGAAGCCATTTCCACGCCCATATCGGTTGACCAGCCCTTAGCGATCGGGGTCAGTAATTCTTCGCGGGCTTTGGCTATCTTGCGCGCTTCAGGAGTTGGTGCGTGTTCGGAGACATCTGACGCCAACGCTGTCATGTGACAAATCGAGCGGGCGGCCGAGACTTTGGCCTTCATGGTCATCAACATACGCCGCACATCAGCGTGGTGGAAAATGGGGCTGGGGCCTGCCTCTGTCCAGCCTTCCGCGCGGCCTTGCTTACGTTCCATCGCGTATTCATAGGCCTTTTGAAAGGCAGCATCGGCGACGGCAACACCTTGTAAGCCCACATTCAAGCGGGCCGAATTCATCATGGTGAACATATAGGTCAAGCCCTTATTCGGCTCGCCAATCATCCAACCGATTGCCCCACCTTGATCGCCATAAGACATCGTGCAGGTGGGCGAGGCGTGAATGCCCATCTTATGCTCAAGACCGATGCAGCGCACATCATTGTGTACTCCGGGCTTGCCCTGCGCGTCGGGAATGAACTTCGGCACGAGGAAAAGCGATATCCCCTTCACGCCAGCAGGCGCATCGGGGAGGCGGGCCAGAACCAGATGGACGATATTCTCCGCCATCTCATGTTCGCCCCAAGTGATGTAAATCTTCTGGCCGAAAATCTTATAGGTGCCATCATCCTGTGGCACGGCGCGACTGGTCAGGGCACCGACGTCAGAACCTGCCTGCGGCTCGGTCAAATTCATGGTACCCGACCATTGGCCTGTCACTAGCTTGGGCAGATAAAGCGCCTGTTGTTCGGGTGTGCCATGGGCAGACAGCGCCTCCACGGCACCCAAGGTCAGCATGGGGCAGAGGCCAAAGCTCATATTTGCAGCATGGACCATTTCATGCACGGCTAAGGCCACGCCCTTCGGCAAGCCCATGCCGCCAATGGCCGGGTCAAATGGCACAGAAAGCCACGCCCCTTCGACAAATTGCTGATAGGCCTCAGCAAAGCCCGCAGGTGAAACCACCGTGCCATCGGCCTGAAGCTGGGTGCCGGCGCGGTCACCCGGGGCATTAAGCGGGGCGAGGACATCACTGGCGAGTTTGCCCGCTTCAACCAAAATCTGCTCAACCAGATCCGCGCTTGCGTCCACAAACAGCCCTTGTTCGCGCAAGGCAGAAAGTCCTGCAATCTCTTCCAAGGAAAAGCGGATATCACGGACGGGGGCGGCATAGGTCATGGAACTTTTTCCTAGGGGCAGCGGTTTGTGACAAGGTGCGTGACTTTATCAATCCAAGCAACGGACTGTTTCAGATATTTTGGGATTTGCTACTCGGCAAGTCTCCCAATACCGTCTATCTAACGCAGTGTCAGACGGTTTGCCATGATGCAAGCTGACCAAGACAATCAGCTAAAAGGACATTAGACATGCGTCGCACATTTATTCTCGCTTTCGCAGCCCCCGTCGCCTTGATCGCATTTGCCGCTATGACGGCTACTGCGGCGACACCTGCAGCAGATGCTGCAAAGGCCGCTAATCTCGCCGCTCAACCTGCCGGTGTTTACGAAGTTGAGCCAACCCATACCTCGGTTCACTGGCGCCTCGATCACAGCGGCCTGTCTACCTATACCGCGCGCTTTGATAAGATCTCAGGCACCATCAATTTCAACCCGCAAAACCCAAGCGCATCGAGTGCTGACATCACGATTGATGCCACCTCGGTCAATACCGGCCTGCCAACGTTTGACGCCAAAATCGCCGAGCAAGTTTTCAAAGCCGTAGCCAACCCTAAAATCACTTTCAAATCGACCAAATTGACGCCGACCTCTGCCACGACTGGTACCATGACTGGGGACCTGACCGTCGCTGGCATTACCAAGCCTGTGACCTTGAACGTGACCTACAATAGTGGCCGCAAGAGCCCGTTCGGTGGTGTCCAAAATGTGGGCTTCTCGGCCACCGGTTCGATTAAGCGTTCCGAATGGGGCATGAATAACTGGATTAATTTCGGAATTGGTGATCAAGTAGACCTGATCATCGAAACAGAGTTTTTGAAAAAGGACTAAAACATGACGGGCGAGACTTGGTCAGGGGCTAAAGAAAGCCGATCCTACACAACTGTAGCCATCCTGTTGCACTGGGTGATCGCTGCGGCAATCCTGGTTCAAATCTTGGGTGGCTGGGCGATGGAGGACCTTAAAGGGCCTGAAAAGTTTGAAGCTTTTCAAGTTCATAAAAGTGCTGGCTTGACCATCCTTTTGCTCTCCTTGTTTCGCTTGTTCTGGCGACTGGCCAATCCCCCACCCCCATTGCCCGAGGGCATGAAGGGGTGGGAAGTTGCCGCGGCCAAGTTCACGCACTTCGCTTTCTATGCCCTTATGATTGGCATTCCACTGGGCGGCTGGGTCATTATCTCCACTTCGCCCTATAATATCGCGACCCATTGGTGGGGCCTGTTTGAGTGGCCACGCTTGCCCCTTGCCGATCTGCCGTTCCGCAAGGAGCTCAATGGCATAGCCAAATCGGGGCATAGTGCAGCTGCTTGGGGCGTTATTGTACTGTTTGTGATCCACGTCGGCGCGGCTCTCAAGCACGTATTCATGGACGACGATGATGTAATGGCCCGCATGGTTCCCTTCATTCGGCCGAAATAAGATAAGGATTTATTCTCATGTTGAAGGTCCTCACGGTCGCCAGCCTGGCGCTCGCAGCCCTGACTGCGCCATTAAATTTAGCTGTTGCGCAGCCTGCCAAAAAGGCCCCCGTCAGCAAAGCCGCTGCGGCGGGTTGGACGATTGATGCGCGTCAAAGTCGGATTGCTTTCTCAACCAAATGGGCTGGCACTGCCGTCAATGGCACGTTCCGTCAGTGGTCGGGTGACATTAAGTTTGATCCCAATAATCTTGCGGGGAGCCAAGCCGTCATCACGATCATGACCGGCAGCGCATTGACCGGCGTGAAAGAGCCAGATGACAATCTCGCTACTGCGGACTGGTTTGATGCGCGGAAATTCCCAACCGCCCGCTATGTCACCCAGTCGATCCGCTCAGTCGGCCCGGGACGGTATGTCGCGGACGGTGTTCTGACGGTTAAGGGCATGAATTACCGCGTGCCTTTGCCCTTCACGGTCGCCATCTCTGGCAATGTCGCCACCATGACTGGTCAAGTGAAACTCGACCGGATAGCGCTAAAGCTTGGCCTTGAGTCAGATGCGGGCGCGGAGTGGGTTGCGCGCGAAACTGTCGTCAATGTCGCCGTGCGCGCCACCCGGAAATAGACACAAAAAAGGCTGGAGCCCAAAAGCTCCAGCCCCATTGCTTTAATCAGAATCTACCAAGCTTACTTGGTTGGTTCTGGCATCATCGACGAATGCAGGTGGTAGATTTTCCAAGCGCCATCTTCCAGCTTGTAGATGAAGGAATAGCGCGCCTTCACGACGGTTACGGCCTTGGTGTCCGGGTTGGTCAAAGCTACATCCCAAGTACCCAAGCGGGTTGCGATGTTGCAGCCGACCTGCACCGAGCTGGTTTGGATCGTGCCAACTGGGCTGTTCTTCAAGAAACCAACGAAATAATCGTTGATCGCTTCTGGCGTGGTGCGTGGGGTGTTGGAGACGGTCGCCAACAGAACTGCATCCTTTGCGAACAATGGGGTCACTTTTGCTGGGTCTTTAGTGGCCCAAGCGGCGTTGAATTGCGAAAACAGACCTTCGACTTGGGCGGGGGTCGCCTTAGCGCACTTCATTTTGTTTCCGTCGGCCTGCGCAGGAACTGCTGCAAGGGCGACCACGGACGTGAGGGCTGCTAGGGATGCGGTATTCTTCATATGGTTACCTCCAGTTAGTGCCGTCTGGAGCATATGTCGGGCGGAAGGGGCTGCCACAAGGCCGCCTCAGACAAGTTGATGGGAGCGTTACCATTTCGTGAACGGGCGACGGGGCGCTGCGCGCCGTTTTTGACTTTCTGGGCTAAACTGTCACAGACAAGCCATGGATCAGGGACCTATGGAAAATGCGTTTGCTGCTGCAGCAACCCTTGCGCGCGGCGACCTTGTAGGCCTGCCAACAGAGACCGTTTATGGCTTGGGCGCTGATGCGACCGATGCTGAAGCGGTGGCGAAGATTTTTGCCGCCAAGGGTCGCCCGCATTTCAACCCGCTCATTTCTCATGTTGTCAGCTTGGAAGCGGCTGAAGCACTTGGGGTGTTTTCACCATTGGCACGAAAACTGGCCGAGGCCTTTTGGCCGGGTCCTTTAAGTCTTGTGGTGCCACGCCAGCCCGATTGCGCGGTCTGTGACTTGGCTTGTGCAGGACTTGATACGATTGCTTTGCGGGTGCCTTCTCACCCCCTTATGCAACAAGTGTTGCGCGCTTTCGGTAAGCCTGTCGCCGCCCCTTCTGCCAACGTTTCCGGCAGACCTTCACCGACCACAGCTGATCATGTGCTGGCGGAGTTTGGCGACAAGCTAACTCTCGTGGTCGATGGCGGACCCTGCGCAGTCGGGCTGGAGAGCGCGGTCGTAGCCGTGATTGGCGATCAAGCGACTTTGCTACGTTTAGGTGGCTTAAGCCGGGCAGAGCTTGAAGCCGTGGCAGGCCCCCTGCTTGCCCCTGATGCCTCTAGCAAAGCAGCCCCTGCTTCGCCCGGAATGGTGCTGCGCCATTATGCGCCGAGCGCGCCTGTGCGTTTGAATGGCACTTCCGCTGGCTCAGGCGAAGTAATGATCGGTTTTGGTCCGGGCTTTGATGGGGCAGAGTTCAACCTTTCAGCCGCAGGCGATGTGGTTGAAGCGGCGGCCCATCTTTTTTCAATGCTGCGCGCAGCAGACGCCCTGAATCCGAGCGCCATTGTCATTGCCACTATTCCAGAGACAGGCCTTGGAGAGGCGATTGCTGACAGGCTCCGCCGGGCCGCAGAGCGGTGATACTGAAAAGACGCACTGCATGCACTTGCACGGCCCGCGCAGCGCCGTAAAAGAGGCCAGCCTTTCTGCCCATCCATAGGATGTTTCCCAATGACCCCGTTCAAGTCCGCCGCCCTCTCCCGTATCAAGCCATCCCCAACCATGGCTGTGACTCAAAAGGAGCGCGAGTTGAAAGCGGCTGGGCGCGATACCATTGGACTTGGTGCTGGCGAACCGGACTTTGATACGCCCGATAATATCAAAGAAGCTGCCATTGCTGCGATCCGTGGTGGCAAGACTAAATACACCAATGTTGACGGTATCCCTGAGTTGAAGGCTGCGATCTGCGGCAAGTTCAAGCGTGAGAACAATCTGACCTACACGCCAGAGCAAGTTAGCGTCGCGCCGGGTGGCAAGCCGATTATCTATAACGCTTTCATGGCCACGCTGAACCCAGGCGATGAAGTGATTGTTCCGGCTCCCTATTGGGTCAGCTACCCCGATATTGTGCATCTGACGGGGGCAACCCCTGTGATCGTGGAAGCCACCGCCGAGGAAGGCTTCCGCCTGTCAGCGGAGAAGCTCGAAGCCGCCATCACACCGGCGACCAAATGGTTGATCCTGAACTCGCCTTCGAACCCAACCGGTGCGGCCTATAGCGCTGCCCATCTGCGCGCGTTGGCCGACGTTTTGTTGCGCCACCCCCATGTGATGATCCTGACCGACGATATGTATGAGCATCTGCTCTATGACGGGTTTGAGTTCGCCACCATCGCCGCGGTCGAGCCTGCTCTCTATGACCGCACCCTGACAATGAATGGTGTCTCCAAAGCCTATGCCATGACGGGCTGGCGCATTGGCTACGCTGCAGGGCCTGTGTGGCTGATCAAGGGCATGGCTGGCATCATGAGCCAATCGACTTCGAACCCGACTTCGATCAGCCAATATGCCGCAGTCGAAGCCCTCAATGGTCCACAAGACTTTTTGCCCACCCGCAATAAAGTGTTCCAAGAACGCCGGGATTTGGTTGTCTCCATGCTCAATCAAGCCGCAGGCCTTTCCTGCCCTAAGCCTGAAGGTGCCTTCTATGTCTATCCATCCTGCGCTGGCCTGATCGGCAAGAGAACGGCATCTGGCGTGGTGATTGAGAATGACGAGGATTTCGCGCGCGAGCTTCTGGAATCTGAAGGTGTGGCCGTCGTACACGGCGCAGCTTTTGGCGGCAGCCCCGCCTTCCGCATTTCCTATGCAACCTCAACCGAGACGCTGGAAGAAGCCTGCCGCCGGATCCAGCGCTTCTGTGCGGGTTTAAAGTAGGCTTGCGGTTTCAAGCCAAACTTCCCTTCCGGCCATGTTCACGCTAAGAGCGCGCATGGCAGAAACGCTCTCTCTCTTTGCAACACGGCTCTACCGCGCGCCTTTAGGTGGGCGGGAGCCCGACGTCTTGCGCCAAGACTTGGCAGAAGCTTGCGACATGCTGGAGCAAGAGGATGCGGCGGGCCGGCGCTGGTGCCGTAGCAATGGCTACAAGGGCTATACGTCCTATGCCTCGCTCAATGATTTGCCGACCCGGTTCAGCGCCTTTGGCGATCTGAAACGCCAACTCGACAAGCATGCCGCTTCCTTCGCCCAAGAAGTTGGCTTTGATCTGGCAGGGGGCAAGCTGAAGCTGGACAGTCTGTGGGTCAATGTACTGCCGCCGGGTGGGGTTCACACGGGGCACATTCACCCCCAAAGCGTCATTTCGGGCACCTATTATGTTACGCTGCCCGATGGCGCGTCGGCGCTGAAGCTCGAAGACCCTCGTCTTGCTATGATGATGGCGGCCCCCACGCGTCTGCCCGAGGCCGCCCAAGATTTACAGCCCTTTGTGTTCCTAACCCCACAGATCGGCGAAGTGATCTTGTGGGAGAGTTGGTTGCGCCATGAAGTCGTGCTCAATCGTGCTAAGTCCAAGCGGGTATCGATCAGCTTCAATTACGCTTGGGTCTAGGGCCTGCCCATGACCCTACCGACCCTGTATCGTTTTGACGAAGATGAAATTGGCGAGACCTTCGTGCGCGCCTCAGGCCCTGGCGGCCAGAACGTCAATAAGGTTTCAACGGCAGTTGAATTGCGCTTTGATGCAGCCGCCAGCCTGTCTTTTCCCGAAGATGTTCGTGATCGTTTGATTAAGTTGGCGGGATCAAGGGCCACCAAGGACGGCGTCATCGTGCTGTTGGCCCAGACCTTTCGCACCCAAGAGCGCAATCGCCAAGATGCCCGCGAGCGCCTGCAAGGCTTGATTGATCGCGCCAGTGTGCCACCTCCACCGCCGCGCAAAAAGACCCGGCCAACCCGTGCTGCACGGGAGAAGCGGCTTGAGGGCAAGGCCCTGCGCTCGACCGTTAAAAGGCTGCGTGGTCGAGTGGGTGAGGACTGAACAGGGCCAACAAAAAAGGCAGGAGCATCCGCCCCTGCCCTTTTAAGCACCTGTTTGCAAATAGATTAGATGACTTGCAATTCGGTCGCTGCGGTCTTGCCGCGCTCGGTCTTCAGTTCAAAGCTGACTTTTTGGCCATCGTTCAGGCCGTTCAAGCCAGACTGTTCAACTGCGCTAATGTGAACGAACACATCGCCGCCACCTGCGTCAGGTTGAATAAAGCCATAGCCCTTGGTTGCGTTGAACCACTTAACAACTCCGGTCGCCATTGTGGGACCCTTTCTCATAGTTTGGCCGCTTCGCATGCTTACAGCCACAGTAACCGTGCGATATCCGGCACAGCATTCGGCGTCTTAGAAGAATGGAAGCAGGCACGGTCTATCTTGCTAAAACGGGCAAAAAAGACCATGCGACGGCAGTACCAGTTTCGTCGATCAGACGAGTAAGTAGCACAGGAATGGCGATCTCACAAATGAAACACTGGACGTTTGGATCAACTTACGTTGATAACCTCTGCCGACGGCAGGTCATCGGAGGTAGCCTAGCCGCTCTCATTGCTATGCCATCGATTGCGCGGGGGCAGTCCGCAAACAGCACTCGAAGCGCCAATGTGACGATCTTGGATGAGGCTATGGCTATGCCTAGCTTAGGGCGTACGCGACGGATCTGGCTCTACTTGCCGCCAGACTATCAAAGCTCACGCCGCCGCTATCCGGTGATTTATATGCAAGATGGCCAAAACCTGTTTGACCGCGCGACGTCCTATGCCGGAGAATGGCAAGTCGACGAGACTCTCAATCGGTTGGCGGTGTCAGGCGATCCCGGCGCGATTGTGGTGGGGATCGATAATGGTGGAGAGAACCGCACCGCAGAATATCATCCTGTCCTGCCGTGGTCTGGCCTTCCAGGCCAAGCTGATGCCTATATCTCCTTTCTAACCGACACCCTTAAGCCCCTCATTGATCGCCGCTTTCGGACTAAAAGTGATCGTCTCCATACACTCATCATGGGGGCCAGTTCGGGTGCTACGCTTGCACTCTATGCCAGTATCATGCGGCCAGATATCTTCGGACGCGTCGGTGCCTTCTCAACCCCTCTTTGGCTTAACCCCCGTTTTGACCAGCTCGCACGCACGAGAAAACCCTATCGGCGTGGTGCCCGTGTCTTTCTGCTTAGTGGCCGCGACGAGCAGGTGGGCCGCGAACCCAAAGGCATTTTCGCCAAGGATCAGCCCGCCATGGTTAAAGCCTTGATCGCGGTCGGCTATAGACCTGAGCGGGACGTTCGTTCGCGCATTGTCGATGACGGCACGCACTCTGAAGGCTTTTGGGCCAGCGAATTTGAGGGTGCCTATCGCTTCCTGACTGCCTGACAGACTTTAGGCGTCGACCTTGTCACGGACACCGGGAATGGCTTCGCGTAGGTCAAAGCTGGGCGTGAGTTTATGCTCCTGTGCTTTTTGGATCTGCATGGCTTTAAAAGCCCGCGACAGTGCAAGCTTGCCTAGTGCGCGCGGGTCAAGACCTGCTTGGATCTCTGGCGTCATGTTGAGACGACGGCGCAGCACGCCATTGGCATAAATGACGTTTGCCCGCAGGAGAGCCGCTGGCGTCATGAACTCAACCGACAGCGAGACATTGACCATCGGGCCATTGACGATGCGATGGGGGGCATTTTGCGCCCACGTCACCATCATGCCGGGTTCCAGCGTCACATCTTGGGCCTCTTGGTCCCACGCCAGATCGAACGGAATTTGCTCATCCGTTTCGCGCAGGACAACGGCTTCAATCTGTTCAGGGCGCGCAAAGGGGGCTTTTGGGGGATAGACGCGAACATGCTTGGTGCCGCGAACTTGCCAAAGTGAAACCAAGGGCGAATCCAGATGATAGAAAACCTGTGCATTCGGCGATGAAATCAGCACACCGAGGTCGCGCTTCATCGTCTTTAGGCCGGAAACATTGGCTTCCTTGTCGCGAAAAATGTCGTCACACAACGCAGCATACTCAGGCAAATGGGCATTAGCGGCCCGCAAGTTCAGCCAAATTCGTCCCTCTTCAACGGCCTGCATCAGCTCAGCACCGCTCATATCCCCAGCCTTACCTACGCGCCAGGACTGCCAATCCACTGGATCATGGCCCATGGTAAAGACGCCCAGCTTGTCGCGCGGATAAGTGTCCAAGAGTGCCGCCAGACCTGCGTCAGAAAACATCGGCCGGGTATGCAAGTCATGCTGAGCCACGATGGTCTCACGACCAAAGCGCTGAGACACATCATCAGGCCAAGAAACGATCAAAGCTGGCTTAGTCATCAGAGGACACTCTATCTGGTTGTTGGGCTTTGCCGCGCGCCATGAGGCGGCGCGGCGCAGAGGCTACTGCAGCCCACACCGCATGCAAACGCCCTGCCAAGTCAGGCTCCACGCTTGCAATCAAGTCTAGGCGTTTTCTGATCAAGCCGATTGGGCCTGTATAGGCCGTTGAGAAAGCGGTCGCCCCTCGCCCGATTAGGCCGGCCTGAACAGTCACCGGATTGCGTGCAAACTGCGATTTATAGTGGCTGTGCCCTTGTGCCAAATCAATGATCTCAATGCCAATATCTTCGGCATGTCGGAACATGTAGGCCAATAAAACAATCCCCGGCGCACACATATGCGCCTTTGGGCAGGCAGAAGCGATCCAAGGATGGTACCAACCGCCTTGACGCACGCCAAATTGCCCTGAAACCAAGTGATCGCCAGCGTACAGCGTATTCAGACAGCCACCAAACTCTGGGTTGTTGCGGCTAAACAAGTCCTGCATCATCGCTTTCACCCAGTGCGGGCGCAGCACATCTGTTAGACCTGACTCGTGGTACTGGTCTGTTTTGATCTGCAAAACAGTTTCCAGCGCCGATGGGTCTTGGTCGCCGGTTACAAAGCGGATCGGGCCTAATTCCCGCTCCATCTTGTTTTCCTGACGCCGCAAATTCTTCGCCCATTTGTGGTTGGCCTTCTGCAGGCGTTCCAACTTTGCGGCGCCACCATCTTTCACACTAATGCGATAGCCCAAGGTCGGCTCAAATTGGACGCTCTGAAACCAACCATGCGGGTCTATTAGGCCCGAGACAGCCAAGCACTCAATGCCAACTTCGGCCAGAAACGCCGTGCCATCAAGATTTAAGCCCGGCTCACTTACGATGGCTTGATAGTCCGAGAATGGCGCACCGACAGGGCGTGCATGGCCGTGACTAGCCCTATGAAACGCAAAGAATGCCACGTCACGCCCGTCCTTCGTGGCAATGGCTATCTGCACGTCGCCGCGATGGCGCTGAACCAATTGTGCAAAATAGGGCCCTACGAGGGGCGAGCCAAACTCTGACGTCTCGCGCTGCAGCGCAGCCCAACGTTCAACCTGACCTTCGGTCAAGGCGTCAGCAGAGATCGTGGTGACTTTCACGGGTAACTCCGTCTTTCAAAAACGAACGCGCGCTGAATTTGACGAGACCGATATCACCCAAATCCTAGGATTGCGTTGACGGATCTGTGATGGGACTCCCCACCAACACCTATAGCCCCGCGTGGAAAACCACCGGGGGTGCACCTTGTTGCCCGAAGGCAGAGGGGCCGGGGCGCGTGGTGTGCGCCAGATGAGGTGGGCCAGATTAACGGACTGGCCCGGAATACGACGCAAACCGTGCGCCCCGGCTGAAATAAGTCTGTGTGCCAAGGGAAGATCATGAGCCCTC
>JAPZTJ010000044.1 GCA_027532555.1 Aquidulcibacter sp. | reverse complement strand
CACATGGCAGTCGGTCTTGAGCACACCGGGCATAAGGACAGCTAATCCTCATGAAAACACGAAGCAGCCACGTCTGCCCCGATTAACCCCGCTTACCCATCCCCAACCGGTGTCACCGCTGCAGCAACAACGCCCTCTCGTCGGAGATGGGACTAGGTTATGGGCGGTTTGAAGGGAGGGGGATAGGTTTTTATCTGTCCCTGTTGAAGCACCCCTTCACCGGCTTCGCCGGCATCGGCGTATACGCCGATGTGTCCCGAAGGGACTGAAGGGGTCCTGGCGTATTGGCGCGTTGCTCCGTGCAATGAAGGCCTCCGCAACGCGCCCGCAGACAATGCGCGTGTAAGGCCTTCACCCACCGTCATCCCCGCCGAAGCGAAGCGTAGAGCGGGGGCCCCCTAGGACTTTGCGGCACAAGGTCTGGGACTCGGCTTACGCCGTCCGGGATGACAGCCTTTTGGTACTTCTTATCTAGAAGGCTTTGGTGCAGGCCCTGCGTGCCCCAAAGGCCAGCCTTGATTGTTTGTGGGCGATTTGACGGGTCAAGTCCGCTTCGCGCCGCGGTGCGGCAGATTTCTGAAAGAAATCTGGACTTGACGCGACAAAACGCCCGGTCACGCTAGAGGAAACGGTTTGGTGAGCCAGAATGGGCACCAAAACGCTTCTAGATAAATTGAGCTATTCCGTGCCATCCCCGCCGAAGCGAAGCGCAGCAAGGGGACCCGGCTCACGCCTTGGGGATGCCAGAGTAGGGACTGAAGCGCTTTAATCCGTGGATTGGGTGTCCATGCAAAGCCAAAATGAAAAGGCCCCCGCCAGCTTGTGGAAGGGGCCCCAGGGTTATCCATTTTTTTTTCTTTGGCTTAGGCGGTGGCGGTACCAAACCGTCAACCGATATCGCAATCGCTTCACTTTTGCGATTTGCAGGCACCCCAAGCACCAGAGAGGCAAGTTCTACCCCCGTGGAAGGCTCTCTGGTTGCACCCAGAATCACCGCATTTGCGCCGACCATAGCCGCGCGTTCCTGCATCGACTTATGAAAGGCCGCTATGTCGGTCAAAGTGGAGTCACCCGTGGAAGTTAGTATCGCAACTTCCTTGTAGGACTTACCTACCTGATCCGCAGTCCGGTAGATCGCGATTTGCTCAGGCTCTAGCATCGCACCAGCTGGCAGTGTTGCACCATTTAAGAGTGTGGCATTGGTGGTGACGCATCCCGAAAGCAACATCAGGGCCAAGCTGCAAGCGGCGAAAGTTCTTATTTTCATTTACAGTTTCCTTTTAAAAAGGACGTCCCGTAACCATGAGAGGTTATGACATTTAAAATGTCAATACACCTTGAAGGGTGATTTTATTTTTTGTTTGACTGACCCAGTGGTAGTCTACGTCAGCTCATTCCAACGGCTAAAGTCGGTCGCGCTATTGATAAATGGTCCGGGGTAGGTGTCGCCAGTTTTGGTTCACCGGCGTTAGCTCAACCTAAAATCTATTATCGTCTTGGAGCTAAACCAAGTGCGAACTCGCGTAGGATATCGAGATACTCTTCAATATCGATGCCGCCCTTTTCAGCCGAGCGAAATCGGTACCTCCAGTAAGAAACAATATGCGACACCATTCCCATCATATGACCCAGATCAACAAACAGCATCGGCGCATCTAACAAGAATTTCCGGAAGGCGGCGGTATGGCCGCGCTGGACCAGGTCAAGGAACGCATCATCGTAAAGGGCCAATACGCGCGAGCAATTCGTGGCGGTCGCGCGAATATTATCACGAATGACTTTTTTCAGGTCCGCCGCCAGGTCCCTGCTGACCCGGTCTGGCCGGCCTTTAATTTTGATCGAATCCATCTCGGACGCGATCTTGCTGAGCGTCGCCATATTTTCGCTGAATTGCCACTTGTAAAAGATAAAGCCCCGCCAGCTAAAGATACCATCGCGGAATTGGATGCCCTCAAGGCCCAAAGTCAGACGCAAAGGTTCGAGGCGAGTGTCGGCATTGGTAGACAATAAGGCATTGGCCAATCGACCAACCAGATCGGGATTTATGTCTGAACTGCCCTCCCCAAAGGCCAACCTAATCAGTGGATACATTTCAGTTTCTGTGAACTTCAGCATACGCGCGGTATCTGCTGGCGAAATGGAAAAGTAACAATCCGCAGGAAAACGATTATGGCGGCGCAGCTGCTCGCGCACGAGGAAAGGATCCAATGAGGGCAGCTTATTGAGAAGCTGAAGGGTCTCTAGATCATGCTCAAAATCGTCGACCCGATAGCCCAGGACATTCATCAATGCGTCTTTGTAACCTGTCTCATCAACAAAGATGAACTGGCCGCCAACACGCAGGTCTGACCGATCAAGCGGGAAAATGATCTTGGTACCGATCGGTCCGCCTTTGGGTACAAGATAGGCCTCGTCACTTCGAAACCGATGCTTCACGATAACAGCTTGGTTTAGCTGGGAGTCCCGAAAGAAGGGAGAAGTGCCATACTCCGGCTCCTCGGAAAAGGTTTCAGCGACGATATGAAGATTAAGGACACGACTGGTGGATGCAGAAGTAGTGAGGGCTGAGAGATTTCGAATTCCCGACATAAAGGCCCCGTAGCTTGGCTGCGGACTTAAAAACCAGCGCCTTGGGTTAATTGGTACACCAAGATAGTTAAAATTGTGAATTGTTGTGAACGTCGAAAAATTGCGGAAGCGCAGCACTCCGACTTAGTAATGTCAGCACGATTTAGTACTCATTAAGCAGCCGATCACCTTAAGTGTAAATTGTTCAGAGCTGATTGATTTATTTAGTATTTAATGTTTGAAAAGAACTCATAGCAACTTCTTCTATCATTTATGATTTATCTAAATTTATTTGAGGATGCAGTTCTCGTCCTCATAGAGAATCCAATCTCAACCTAAATGTCAGCTCCGGACTGAACATGCTCGTTAGCCTTGACCCAAAAAGGGCCCAAGCCTTTCGGCTTGAGCCCAGTTTGAAGAAGTTTTTTGTTGTTACGCTTAACGGAACAGCGACAGAGCTGACTGCGAAGAGCTGTTTGCAATCGACAAAGCCTGAATGCCAAGCTGAGACTTGGTTTGCAGCGCTTGCAGCTTCGCGCTTTCCTTGGCCAGGTCTGCGTCGGCGATGGCGCCGATGCCGTTA
>JAPZTJ010000034.1 GCA_027532555.1 Aquidulcibacter sp. | reverse complement strand
TTGATTGAAGAGGTGGGTTTGGGCTCTGACGATGGTGGCTCCTTTAGCAAGTTAGGAGCGACCAGCCATGACCAGAGCCTTTTTACCGACCCCAGCCACATCTTTGCGCCAACGCATGATCGAAGACATGACCCTGCGGGGGTTCCAAGATAAGACCCAGCGGGGCTATATTCGCATTGTCAGCGCCTTTGCAGAGTTTCTGGGCAGGTCACCAGAGACCGCGACCCCAGAAGACGTGCGAGCCTATCAGATCCATTTATCGCAGAAGGGTGTGCCAACGGCGGCAACCAACGCCCGGATTGCAGCTTTGCGGTTTCTGTTCACCATGACATTGGACCGGCCTGATTTATCGCGCCGTCTGGTGCGGGTGTTTCAACCGCGCAAGTTGCCCAGCGTGCTTAGCCCTGATGAAGTTGGCGCGCTCTTGGCGGCAACAACATGCCTGAAGCACCGTGCTATGTTGAGTGTGGCTTATGGTGCAGGCCTGCGGGCTGGCGAAGTGGCAGCCCTCAAGGTTGGCCATATTGATAGCCAGCGTATGGTGATCCGCGTTGAGCGGGGTAAGGGTGGCCGCTACCGCAACGCCATCCTGTCCCAAGATCTTCTGACACTTCTGCGTGCATGGTGGCTTGAGGGCCACAGCAAAGGTGTCATGGTGCCTGACGGCTGGCTGTTTCCGGGCACAGATCTTGAGAACCCTGTTTCAACCCGCCAACTCGCCCGTGTGGTTGAAGCAGCAGCCAAGCGTGCAGGCCTCACTAAGCGCGTCAGCCCCCATACCTTGCGCCATAGCTTCGCCACCCATCTGTTGGAGGACGGGGTAGATATCCGCGTGATCCAAGTCCTGTTGGGACATGCCAAGCTGGAGAACACCGCCTTTTACACCCAAGTTGCGACCCGTACCATGCGCACCATCATCAGCCCGCTTGATAAAGTACTGGCCTCTCTAGGCGGATGTGATCCTGATAGGGGTCAGCACAGCAAGATCGGCCTCAGCCAGTTTGGCCAAGAGCCTGAGGAAGTCCGACAGGTTAGGTTCTAGCCATTGAGTTGCCATGCGCGCCTCTTTGGAGGTGGCTGATATCTTGGCCCGCTTTGGCGATGCTTACCGGAAGGCCCACAAGGGCCATCTCAGCCTAAGCCAACTCAAGGTCATGTCAGCCGTCGTGTCTTGCAGGACCGCCGTCCTTGGCGGTCATGTCGAAGGCTGTACCAAGTGTGATCATACCAAGATCGCCTACAACAGCTGTCGCAACCGTCATTGTCCCCCCGTTTCTGGGCCCCAAGTGTCAGGGGGCAGCGGCGCGCGAGTGGCTGGCCAAGCGCCAAGAGGACCTATTGCCCATTGGCTATTTCCATGTGGTCTTCACCCTGCCTAGCGAGATTGGCGATATCGCTTGGTACAACAAGACCATCATCTATGACCTCTTGTTCAAAGCCACCTCTCAGACCCTGATGACCATTGCCGCTGACCACAAGCATTTGGGGGCCAGGATCGGTATCACGGCTGTCCTGCATACATGGGGGTCAGCTCTCACCCATCATCCCCACATTCATATGATCGTGCCAGGAGGTGGCCTCAGCAAGGATGGTAAGCATTGGATCCGATCACGCGCGAAGTTCCTTCTTCCCGTGCGTGTCTTGTCCAAGCTATTTCGGCGCTTGTTCTTGGACAAGCTCATGGCCCTACATCGTGACGGTCAGTTGCGCTTCTTTGGTGATCACGCCCCCTTGGCTGATCCCAAGCTATTTGCCAGCTTTATAGCGTCCGTGCGCGCTAAGAAGTGGGTGGTCTACGCCAAGGCCCCCTTCTCGGGGCCAGACGCGGTTCTGGCCTATCTTGCCCGCTACACCCACCGTGTCGCCATCTCCAACAAGCGGCTCATCGCCATCAAGGATCATGGCATTACCTTTGCCTATAAGGATTACCGCCGCCCAACTGGCGACCAGCAACAGACCATGACGCTAACCCCTGACGCGTTCATCACCCGCTTCTTACTCCATGTCCTGCCCAAAGGCTTTCATCGCATCCGCCACTACGGCTTCTTGTCCAGTGGCGTCCGGGTCAAGGAGATCAAGGCCATTCGCGCGCTTTTAGGTGTATCTCAGAGCTCGCCGCAAAAGCCTGATGATCCGCCCCAAGAAGATACTGCGCCCACAAAGCCCTGGCTTATCTGCCCCTCTTGTGGCGGGGACATGGTCATTACCGACATCTTCCAGTGCAAAGCCCAACCCCGCGCTCCGCCAACAGGGCCAACAAACCGTGGGAGGCCGTCATAAACACGCCCGCCCAAATCTATCCCCAATGCACCGCCAAATGTTCCAACATCTGGCGATATGCCGCCCGCGTGCCTAACGCTCCAAAAGCCATAAACAGCACACCAAACAAGTGGGAAAATGGTACGATCCAGTCTGAAATGCGCCTTCTCAAGCCGATACAGACACCACGCAATACACAGATGTCAGCCTCAGCCCAGCCAGTCCTCGCTCCAAAGGACCCCAACAAACCAAGCCCCCAACCGAAATCCCCATAGCCACAGCCCACAACAACAAAGATTCGTTCTCCGGACACTTTCGGACGCCCAAAAGCATCCGAAACCCTTCACGAAAGGAGAAGGTCTGCTTTGCGGGCGTGAGGGGCAGAGAAAGTTGTCGTTGATCCGAATTGGTGGGAGCACGTCGCGCGTTACAAAAACCGATGGCGCGGGCTGGTTGAGACATATCAGAAAAGAAGTAAACGGAGCGACCTCAGGTGTCGCCCCGTTCATCTATAGCCGGATAAAGGCCTAGAAGCTGACCAAAAGGCCGGCGCGCACCTCGCCGCCCCGATAATCGGTGCGTGCGACATAATCGATGCCATTCAAAGCTGCGATTCCGCGAACCGTCGAATTGCCGGCCGCCGTGACCGTGCTGTCACCGAGGTCCGTATAAAGATACTCACCCCGCAGAAGGATGCCGTCATTAATCTGGAACTCTGCCCCAGCACCAATCGTCCAGCCGGTGAGGGTTTCCTTTTTAACGCCGTTCCAAGCCACCGTCGGCGCACCATTGGCAACAACGGATGCTTTGGTTTCAACTTGGGCCAAAGCAATGCCGCCCGTGCTGTAAACAAAGATATCGTCGGTTAACGACGCGCCGAGCCTCCCCCGCAAGGATCCACGTAGCTTATACTCCTTAGTCGCTGAAGTGGTTATGCCAGCTGGTGCGAGGCCTGGAATTGGGGCACCGGAAAATGAGGCCGCCTTATAGTCGCCACCGCCGATAACATCGGCCTCTACGCCCAGAACCAACGCACCGTCGCCGCCGAAATTCATGCCGATTACGGCACCATAAGTGACGCCCTCAACTTTTGGCTTGAGCTGGCGTGGCGCAATATTTGGGACCAAGGTGTTAAATGCCGTCGTGCCGATTGTGTCGACATTGCGCTCGGAGCCCACTTGGCTACCAATCAAAACACCCCCATAAACCCCACCGTCTTGGGCCAAAGCCGAACCAGCACTGCAGCCCAAGGTGATTGCGGCCGTCGCGGCCAATAAAATTCTACGCATGTCAAAACTCCAAGTTGCAAAAACAAGTCGCACGGAGCACGACTGGGAATCCAGTTTCCCGTGAGAAACATTGGTTTTGGGTTTTTGAAGTCAAATTACAATAAATTTAGGATGAGCCAATCTCTTGTTATCAATGATATTTATTTGTTGTTTTTGAAGATCTTGGAATGATATGTGCGCCAAGCGGACTTTGTTGCACCCTTTCCGCGCGCCAGTAAGACATGCGAACCGACAGTGCGTGAATTGAATGATCAACGCATGGTTTGGCTTCATTATGACCGTCAAGGAGGGGAAGACTGTTAGGCGGAGGCATATCAGTTGACAGGCGTGGTCAGTCATACGCTTCGCGCGTTCGGGTGTTTTCCAAAGCTGGAATACACCGAGGTGAACCAAGAGCTGAGATCGCTTGGATGAGCACTTAGCTTGGACCAACGGAAGTGGTGCAGTCCCTCAAGAGTGCGCGCTTGCTACTTCGATCCTTGCCAAGAAAACGTCCGCTTTCGAGTAACCGCAAGCCCGCCCTAAACGGCAAACCTTGGCGCATTTGAGACCGGCGGCATTTCAACAGAACTGGCCGTTTCCAGACTGCCCTTTTCTAGTGAAAACTTAAGACCCTTACGACCCTAGTCGACCACTTGTGCGCAATTAAGGCCCGTCATAAAGCTGCCGCTCGGCACAGCATCGAGGTGAAACGCTGCAATTGATAGAGATACTAGGCTAAGCAGCGTCGGCAGCGTCGGGCGGTGCTTTCTTGCCGAACGCTATCCGCGCGTTGCAAACACGGCAAACGCACGATCTGTCGTTGACAGCGGTAGCCCTTGGAGCGGTTGGAACGGTGCTCTTGTCAGCATACGGGGTGGCAATTGACAGTGGGCCTGTGACGATTTCCAACTTGGCCGTTATGTCGTTTGCAATGGCGACACAGTATATGAAGCTCCGACTTGGTTGATTGTGACCGATTCATCTTCAAACTTAAGGCAAAATTTTGGTTAACCCCAAACACGGCGACATCAACAAACAGCACTCTCATAATAAACGAGAGGCATTAAGGCGCAGGTCTGGTATATAGAATATCTTTTGAGAACAACATATAATCATTCTCGTTATTGTCTGATGCAGAGTTGCTAGCAAATACCAAAGATAGTAAAATTATGTATTACTTAAAGATAATATTAACTATATACTTCAATGAACCATTTAGAACTCATCGGTAATGTTACCGGGCGTGCACAGTGGGCGCGCCCCGCTCGAAGTAGGGGAGTGTTTAGCAGTAAGGGCTAGAAATGCTCAGCACAAATACAAACCAAGGTGCCATGGTTCAGTCTGAACTTGTGTCTCCTCCCGCTGGCTTTTGGTTTGATGAAAACCCGGCACCTTTGGTTTGGACGGACTCTACCCTCCTTGCAGAGGCGCTTAATGCTGAGGCGGCGGAGCCTGATCCCGATCGTGGTGCCCTTTTAGATCGCTTGGCAGGTGCGCATGCCAAAAATGCCTTGGTCCGTGCCAATTTGGCGGCGTGCGCGTTCTACGGTTTCGCGGAAGACGACCTGAAGGCGGCCTGGCCTCAGATTTCAGCGAACGCTTTTAATATGGTCAGCGCACGGGAGGTATTCCGCGCCTTTGCCCAGGGCGATGAGGGCTTTTCTTGGCGCTTTCAGCATGTCCGCCCGGATGGGGCCATCCGCTACGGTGTGTTGAAGCTGCGCCCGCTGCCTCAGGCCGAGCCAGGTGCCACGCGGCAATGGGCCAACCTGATCACCGACATCACCGAACAGCGCCGCGAGTCCGATATCTGGTTTGAGACCAATCCGATCCCGACGATCGAATATGATATGATGGAAATGGCTGGCAGCATCAAGGCTTTCCTGGCCACTGGCCCTGCGCCCTCGGAGTTGCGCGCCGGTATTGACAGTGCGCATGATTTCATCCGGATCCGGCGGGTCAATCCAGCGGCAGAGAAACTATTTAAGCGTAGCGAAGCAGAGCTGATCGGAGACCCGTTCCTGATTGTGAGCGGGCAAAACCGTATTGACGCGGTCGATGCTTGGATTGAATCGCTACGGCGAAAGTCTCTGCAACGCCCTTGGCTCTCGCCGGTCGAACTGCCTGATGGCAGTGCGCGCCACGTCATCCACTGGTCGCGCCCATGGCCTGGCCATGAAGAGGATTGGTCGCGTACACTGGTCCATTTTATCGACGTCACCGCCAGCCGCACCGCAGAATTGCAAGCGATTTCTGAAGCAGAGGCTGCTGGTCGCTTGGCGGCCGCACACTTTTCCCAGTCGCCGCTGGCGCTGTTCGAGACTAATCTCGGCTGGCTGCGCGAGGTATTGCGCCGGGCTCAGGCATTGGGACAAGCGCCGTCAGTTTGGGGCAAGACCAACCCCACAACCCTCGTTGAACTGATGGGTCACGCTCAGATCGGCAAGGCCAATGCGGCGGCGTTGAAGCTCTTTGCTGGATCCTTGGGGGATTTGCAGCGCCGACAAAAGGAGATCTTCTCTGCCGATTTCGTGGCAGCGGCCCTTGAGGGGCTCGACAATGCCAACCAAGACTTCCCCCTGCCGGACCAGATGACATTTCGCGGAAAGGCGCAGACCTGCGATGGACGTCTCGTTGAGTGTGTGGTCGTTTCAACCGCCTTACCAGGGGCCGAGGCGGATTGGTCGCGCTGCTCCACAGCTTTCCTAGACGTCACGGATTTGCGTGCCACCGAGCGCGAGCTGGAAGCCGCTCGCGCAGCAAGCGCCGCGAAGTCCCGTTTCCTCGCCACAATGAGCCATGAACTGCGCACGCCACTGAATGCAGTGATCGGGTATTCTGAGCTGATGCGCGAGGAAATCCTGGAAGGTGGCACCGTCGATGCACGCGACTGCGAAAAGATCAACCGCTCCGCACGCCACCTTCTTGGCTTGATTAACGATGTGCTGGATCTCGCCAAGATTGAGGCCGACAAGCTGGAAGTGGTGCTGGGGGAAACCTCGCTTGTGGAGCTCTTGCAGGAGGTCGCCGACCTGGCGGCACCGCTCTCAGCCCGAAATGGAAATGCGTTTGCTCTAGAGATTGATCCGTCCTTTGGCACGATCATTACGGACGCCCAGCGCCTGCGCCAATGCGTGTTCAATCTTGTTTCCAACGCTTGCAAGTTTACACAGGCGGGGTGGATCACGGTTTCCGCGCGGCCCGTTCAACACGACGGTGCGCTTGGCATTGCAATTTCGGTCTCGGACACGGGCATCGGCTTGTCTCCGGAGCAACAAGCCCGTCTGTTCAGCGAATTCACACAGGTCGACGATTCTTTGAGCCGCCGGGCCGAGGGCACAGGCCTCGGCCTAGCGATTACCAAGAAGCTGCTCTATCTCCTGGGCGGATCTATCCAGCTTGAGAGCGCGTTGGGTGCTGGCTCCACGTTCACGATTCACCTCCGGCAACATTGCCGCGACGATGCAGGGCGCTCGTTTAAAGCTGCTTGAGCAAGTGATAGTGTAGCCTCTTGGCCCCAGTCGAGTGGGGGAGGGGTCGTCCGTCCCAACGGATGGGACATCACTAGGAGCGCCACTGTGTTTTGCCAAGTGAAGCTATGCTCGGGCCGCGTCTTCGCTTTTTTAAACGACCCGCAATGACCGCCGCAAGACCTCTCTTGCCCCTCTGCGCGCATCCCGAAATACGTGTATGTTTGCGGGCAGAGTGTAGAGCGCGCCATCCAAGGCTTGGACCGCACAAGACCGCAAACAAAAGGATCGGGCAAAAAGATAGGGCCGGCTGAGCCGGCCCTAGGTTGGGCATCGTGAGGACGTTGGAGGCGTGGGGCTGACGATGCCGGTCCGAATACGGAAGGCGTTGCTCTAATGGCGGTCAGAAGCAGCCATGCCCAGAAGGCCAGAAGTGAGGACGGAAAGCCAGGCGGCGACAATAAGGTTGATCATGTTTTTTATCCTTGGTGTGAAGCTCAGGGAGGAGCGGGTTTATGGTTTGTTGTAGCCGCGATTTATGGAGGGTCGGAGGAGATAGCGTGGAGGGAGGCTTAAGATTTAAGTGCGCGCTGCGAGCGCGCCCGTGGCAACGGCTCTCCCCACAACAAGTGCATGTTTCGGATTGGTCGGTCAGAAGGTTTTCTCGATTTGAAGCGCGAAAATTGGGCTGCTGGTGCGATCGCGAAACTCGGTGCTGCTGATTGGTGCAATGCCGCGCAGTCCCTTATAGCGGGTCAGTTCGCGATCAACGCGTTGGCCGAACAGCCGGTTGGCTTCGACGCGCATCTTGGTCCCTTGCCAGATGTTCCATTCGCTAAAGATCGAAAAGTCTGGCCCAGGCTCAAACTCACTTTTCAACTGGCTGCGAAAAAGTCGATAGGGCGGGTCATATCTGACTGCCGCGCCATAGCTGAAGCGCGGGTTGATGATTTGACGATAGTTGATCGTCGTACCGGCGAACTCGGCATTTTGTAATTGCCGCGTCGCGCCATTGAACGGATCTTGCACCGAGGTTTCTCGCCAAGCTGCATCCACTGTCAGTTCTGCACCATCTAGCAAA
>JAPZTJ010000043.1 GCA_027532555.1 Aquidulcibacter sp. | reverse complement strand
ACCAATGTCGTGGGTATCTTCCCCAATGAAGCCGCCATCACCCGCCTCATCGGTGCCCTCATCATGGAACAATCGGAAGAATGGGTCGTACAGCGAGGCCGCTACATGTCTCTTGAAACTCTCGCACCTTTAAGCAATGATTTGAGAGGTTTGTGTTAAGCCCCTCGTCTAATTTTGGAGGAATTCGCGATGGGTCGGACTTATCGGCATCTGACTTTGCGTGAGCGTCAGATGATTTTCAGGATGCTGGGCACCAACGCACCAATGCGGCTAATCGCTGAGAAGCTGGGAAAGCACATTTCAACGATCTACCGCGAGATCAAACGAAACTGGTTTGACGACATGGATCCTTGGCTTGACGGTTACTATGGCGAAGCGGCCGATCAAATGGCGCGACAGCGCCGCACCAAGTTGCGAAAGTTGGTCGCTGATCCTGATCTTGCTTCGCTTGTGGCTGAGAAATTGAAGTCGGCATGGTCTCCAGAACAGATTGCAGGTCATCTAAGGGTCTGTGGCACATCGCGATCTCGGGTGAGCCATGAGACTATCTACCGCTATGTTTATGGCAAGGCGGGCCGGGCGTTGGACTTGTATCGACATCTGCCAGCTGGGCGTTGGCGTCGTCGGCGGCGCTATGATCGTAAGCCGCGCGGCCTTCATATTCCTCAAGCAAATACAGTCGCCTATAGACCTGCGGTGATCAACGACCGCCAACGTTTGGGCGACTGGGAATGTGATCTGGTCCCGTTCCGCAAGGAGTTTGGAAACGCCAACTTGACAACAATTGTTGAACGTCGAACCCGGTTATTGGTCATAGTCAGAAACTCTAGTCGGCATTCTCAAGGCGTCATGCAGGGGATCAAAACCAAACTTGGCCCCTACCCTGTTCAAGCGCGTCGCTCGATTACATTTGATCGGGGGAGTGAGTTTGCCAACTATAGCTATTTGAAGAGCGAGATTGGCACTGAAGCCTATTTCTGCAAGCCGCAAGCCCCCTGGGGCAAAAAGGCACTAACGAAAACACCAATGGCCGGTTGCGGCGATTTCTCCCTCGAGAAACTGATCTTGCGACCCTCACAGATGCTCAGTTGCAAGCGATCGCCGACAAGATGAATTCAACACCGCGTAAATGCCTCGGATAGATCGCGCCCAACGAAGCATTCTCCCGACTCTTAACGGTCGAGAATGCTTCTTAACGACCTGTGGCGCATGCTGGAAGATGAAAGCTGGAAATTCGCACTTGGCCTAGAATATACACACACAGCCATCTTCGCCAAAAATCATCCACCAATTCATACGACCCCCACCTTTGAGGCAGTCCCCGGCTCTGTGCAGCTCGGCCTTTCTGACCCCAAAAGGTGGGGCATTTGCCACTCGCCTCTAAGTAAGCTCATTATGGCGGTGTCCCATCGCTCGCCGCTAACAAGCGCAGATGATCGGCGAACGCCATCGAGTTGGAAGCCTAAGTTTTGGTAAGTTTTGATGGCTGGCACGTTCCATGAATAGACGTTCAGTTCAAGCCGTTGAATCGTCTCGAAATCAAAGGCAGCATGAATAGCCAACGCGACCATTGGAGCTGCGAGCCCTTGTCGTCGCAACTTTGGGGCGAGAGCAACGCGAGAAAGCACGGCGTTTCCATTACGCCAATCAAACGCCAACTGGACATGGCCGACAAGAGCACCTGCCTTTTCGGCCATCCAGCACAATCTCGCTGGAGGATTTTGCTGTCCCTTGACCAGCATTTCATCTAACTGTTTGTCCAAAAGAGGAAAGCAAAGCGTTGGCCCACCCCATTGGACAACGTCAGCTTCACTTGCGAACCAGCTTGCCAACTCAGAAAAGTGCGACGGTGAAAAGGGGATTAAAATGAGCATTTTAACCTCATAGCAGAAAGGCATTTCGCTAGCAATCACTGTGATATCAGATGGCGTTAGTCTGTCGACCCAAGTTATTTGGGACTGTAGGGATTCGCAGGACATCTTTCATATTGCCGCTAGGCAACCAGAGCGATGGATCCAATGACCAAAGAAGAACGAGATATTCAGCGCAAGCTGCGGGTGTTGCGCCATGCTGACCAAGCTGGCCACGTAGCCCGAACTTGCCGATACTTCGGCGTGGGCTGAACAAGTTTCTATCGCTGGAAAGCCGCATACGAGCAGCGCGGCGACGAAGGCCTGCCACCCGCTTGCGAAATTATAATGAGCGTCTGGAAAAGTGAAGAAGTAGTGACCGCACGGTTTGCGAAGAACCAAATTTGCGGCTTGAATACTGCTAAAATGCCACAAACGAAGGATCAAACGATTGACCTTCTCTCTAGTAAATTATTGTTTTTAATGAGTAAAATGGCGCGCCCGGAGCGATTCGAACGCCCGACCCTCAGATTCGTAGTCTGATGCTCTATCCAGCTGAGCTACGGGCGCGCTGAGGCGGCGTCATTAGACGGCGCTGAGGCGAAGATCAAGCGTCTTTGGCTGCATAGACGCCACGCATGACAGCCCGAGCCAAACAATCCGCAGCCAAAGCCCCAATTCGGGCTATGTTGAAGTGGGTTGGCTCTGCCAAACTTTGCTGAGCCGTGGACATGGCGAACACGACATCGCCGTCAAACGGGGCAAAAATTGGTCGAATTGCACGGGCAAGGCCGGCGCTGGCCATTTGGGCAACGCGCTTGGCTTGGGCAGGCGTTAGGGCAACATCGGTGGCCACACAGGCGATAGTCGTGTTGGTGCGGCCAAGTGCGGCGGGATTGGCCTTAGCAGGCCCCCAATCGTCACCATCGACCACCAGGGTAGGATCCGGGCGAACGCCACCGGCTTCACCATTTTGTTCCAGCGGCCAAGCCCAAAATGCGTCACTGCCGGGCATGATGACACTGCCAAAGCAATTGACCGCAACAATAGCCCCGACATGGATGCCATCAGCCGTGCGGTGACTGGCAGAGCCTAACCCACCCCGCAGCTGCCCTGCCCGAGCGCCAATGCCAGCGCCATGCGCCCCTAGCTCAAAGCGATCTGACACCGCGTCCAGCGCGCGCGCGCCAAGTGCCCGGTAAGGCGGGTCTTGCCCCCAACCTTTATTGCCGCCATTGGCCAAGTCGTAGAGAATGGCAGATGGCACAACTGGTGAACGGGGCACCCCCGGCAAGTCGATCAACCCAAAGCCGCGCCCACGCGCGCCTAAAACGCTTGCCACGCCATCTGCAGCCGCCAAGCCGTAAACAGAGCCCCCCGACAGGACAAGGGCGTCAATCGCATCCACAAGATTCTCAGGTGCTAAGGCATCGCTTTCGCGCGTGCCCGGTCCACCGCCGCGCACATCGACGCCACAAACGGCCGCAACATCGGGATAGAGCACGGTAACACCTGTTAGCGCGGCTACATCTTCGGCTTGGCCAATTTTTAAGCCGGGCACATCAGTAATCAGGTTCATAAGTGGTTGCATTGAGGTTTTATATCGCTTTAACGGTCGTGGGCCTATAGCCCGATCTGGTTTAGACCGCTGAACCAGCAGCCGCCCCAAAACGATTGATGAGTTGAGGAACCCCCATGGTCTGTGCGTTACCAAAGGCACTCTTCCGCCGCCACATCCTGGCAGTGGTCGCGAGTGTATTGCTGGTAGCGACAACCGGGACTGAAGCAGTCCTTGCCGAACCAAAGGCCCAAGCGAGCGCCCGCGTGCGCGTGGCTGTTACCTCAGTCGGTGCCGCTGCGATTGAGCGTACCCGTCAACGTTTGGCTTTTGCCTATTCAGACCTCGGCTTGACCTTGGGTACTCCGGTCTATTTTCGCTTAATCCGAGAGCAAGACCGACTGGAAGTCTGGGCGAAGGCCCCATCTGGTGCCTATAGTCGGCTGAGGAACTTTAAGATTTGCAGTAAGGATGGGGCGTTAGGGCCACGCCAAAATACGTCAACGGGCCAGCCGGAAGGCTTTTATACCATTACCGCTTCGCAAATGCGCCCACAGGGGGTCGGCTACTTAGGCATCAATCTTAATTGGCCAAACGCTTATGATCGTGGGCGTGGCTGGCGCGGCGCACCCAGCTTGCTGCAGGCAGGCTGCGCCTCGGGGCGACATTACGGGCTAACCGATCAAGATATGGAAGAAGTCTATACCATCGCCTATTCGGCATTGGTGAACGGACAGGCATCTATCCCCTTCCATGTTTTTCCATTTCAAATGACGTCATTTCGGATGATGCAAATAGGGCAAGGGCCAAAGGCAAGCTTCTGGCGGGACCTTGAGCCGGCTTGGCGGGCCTTTGAACGCACAAAAACGCCGCCCCAGATCAAAGTCCAAGGGCGGCGCTATCGCGTTAGTGAGAGCAAGTAGTCGGAACTATTTCAGCCCCGACCACAGTCTTATTCTGGATTGTAATCGCGTAAATCTGGTTGATCATCGTCACCACTTGGTGCGGAATCGCCCAGATCGCGCGCTGGAGACGCTGCAGAGGCAGAGCCATCCAACAAGGACAGATTGATTGCCTTAGGGCCCTTGCCAAAGCGGTCAGGCAAGGTTTGGAAAGCCAAGCGCTGATCTGGTTCCAACACTTCAAAGCCAGAACGCTGAACCGCTGAAATGTGCACAAACACATCTGCGCCACCACCATCAGGGGTGATGAAGCCAAAGCCACGCTCCGCATTGAAGAACTTCACAGTGCCTTCATGGTTTTCCAAAGGCTCGCGCGGGGCACGATCTTCAAAGTTGCGAGGGCCGCGGTCACCGCCGCCGCCGCCGCCAAAGTCACGGCGCGGAGGACGATCACCAAAGCCACCGCCGCCTTGTGGGCGGTCGCCATATTGACGCGGTGGACGGTCGCCAAAGCCACCGCCGCCTTGCGGACGGTCGCCATACTGACGGGGTGGACGGTCACCAAAGCCACCGCCGCCTTGCGGACGGTCGCCATATTGACGCTGTGGGCGGTCACCAAAGCCACCGCCGCCTTGCGGACGGTCGCCATATTGACGCGGTGGACGGTCGCCAAAGCCACCGCCGCCTTGCGGACGGTCGCCATACTGACGCGGTGGACGGTCACCAAAGAGAGCGCACGAGAGCACTGGTTAGCGCGAGTGACCGGGTGGCCGGTCTCCAGAGCCCCCGCCCACTTGCTGACGGTCGCCATTGTGACGCGGTGGACGCTCGCCATCGCGACCGCCCCCTTGCGGACGGTCGCCATACTGACGCGGTGGACGGTCACCAAAGCCACCGCCACCTTGCGGACGGTCGCCGTATTGACGGGGTGGGCGGTCGCCAAAACCGCCGCCACCGCCGCCACCGCCGCCGAAGCCACCGCCACCACCAAAGTCACGGCGTGGTGGACGGTCATTGAATGAAGGTGATGGTGCGTCGAATGAAGGTTCTTCCATGCCACGTGCGCGTTCACGTGGCTTCTTCTTCTTGTCGCCTGGCTTGGTATCTTCGTCGTCGTCGTCGAAACGCATGTAATTCCCCGGGAACCGACGGAGCAGGGTTGCGCCGCCACAGGGCCATCTCGACTGAGACAGACCAGCACAAAGCCGAAGCTATCTGGTCTTGCACGCAATGAATGGGGCGTGTGCGACCAGTAGCGGGGCCGGTGCGGTCATTTCAGTTTGTTAAAAACGAACCTGCTATCGCCTTATGCGCGAGTGTGAGACGAGAAGCAACCTCACCAACGGCCAGAAATGCGCGCTATTTCAGCCTTTGCCCCGCTTCCGCGTGCAAAAAGTGATGCGAGAAAGCTCCCCGCCTCGGCCAAAGCCTCTTCTAGGCCAAATGGCGGGTTGGCAATTGTCACCCCAGCACTGACCAAACCTTGGCCTTCATGAGGCGCGCAGACCTGTAAATCGGCGACCAGCAAACGCGCTTCAGTCTCTGCCAAAGCGCGGCGATATTCTCCGGTGACATAGTGATCCTTGTCGGCATGCCAGAGGATATAGGTCCCGGTTGCCCAGCGGCTGAGGCCATCTTGCAAGGCTTCAACCAAACGCTCAAATTCGCCCGGACGCTCAAAAGGTGGATCGATCAGCACCAGTCCACGGCGTTCAACCGGTGGCAAATGGGCACGCACCGCCTCCCACGCATCGCGGCGCTCAACCTTGATGCCGCGGGCGCGCTCAAACCGTGCGGCCAAGATTTCATAATCGATGGGGTGCAGCTCGCAGAACAGAGCTTTGTCCTGATAGCGCAGCATTTCTGCAATCAACGCAGGGGACCCAGGATAGGTGTTGGGGCCATCGCCCGCTGCTGCGACAAGGTCGAGGTACCGCTTAACCGGCGCGGGTGGGTCTTCAGCCGCCCATAAACGAGCGATGCCATCTTGCCACTCAGGACTGCGTGCGGCTTCTTCGCTCGAGAGATCATAGGTGCCAATGCCCGCAAAGACATCGAGCACCCGGAATGGGGCTTCCTTAAGCCTCAAATGATCGAGGCTGAGCACCAGCGCCAAGTGCTTCCAGACATCTGCGAAGTTACCGGCATGAAATGCGTGACGATAATTCATACAGCTGGGCCGCCCTCATCGGCGCGATCTGCCATCGCTTCTTCGAATGGATCCGCTCGCTTAGAGCGAATAAGCAAGCCCCAAGCCAAAATCCCAAGACCAATGGGCAGGCCCAACAAATAGTCGAGATATTGGAACAGGGTTTCGGCCTTATCCGACCGCCCTGCCCGCCAAACAACCAAGGCTTTTGGGGCGACAGCCTCTTTGCTGAGATAAACGCGGCTACCGCGTACGGCGACTTGAACCTTATTCTCGTCCTCGATCAGATAAACTCCGACAAGGCGGCTTTGAAGACCGGCACGAAACGGCACAATCGCAACCCGCTTGGCCTCCGCGTAGCGCTTGCCCATCCATTGGGTGAGATCGACAGCGGTTGGCCACGCCGCCATCAAGCTGATGGCCAGGCCGATAATCGCCACCAAAGTTCCCAATTCCCGCGGATTATCGGGTACGATGAATTTCCGCCTCAGGATAGGCGGCACAAAACTCATATTCTTAGGCTGATGATAATTGGGCATGCCTCGATTTAACCCAGACCGCGGCTAAGAGCTACAGCGCCAAGCCTTCGGCGCGCAGAGCGGTCGCTGCGATCCAACCGCCACCTAAAACCCGGTCACCATTGTCGTTGGGGTCATAAAACACACAAGCTTGTCCAGGGGCGACGCCTTCTTCGGGATGATCCAAGACAACAGACCACCCTGCCCCGATCTGCAGGGTTCCAGGAACTGGCGGACGGGTTGAACGGACGCGCGCTAACACACGGCGCCCGTCGAGCGCATCTTCGCCGGTGACGTGTTCGCCGATCCAATTTACGTCTGTGAGGGTGATATGCGTAACGGCTAAGCATTCTTTTGGGCCTACGAAGACTTGTTTGGCGGCTGCGTCGAGCTTGACCACAAACAGCGGCTCCCCCGTGGCAATGCCAAGGCCGCGTCTTTGACCCACCGTGAAATGGATCACACCGTCATGGGTGCCCAGCACGCGTCCATCCACATGCAAGATTTCACCCGGCTCAGCCGCACCGGGCCGCAGCTTGGCCACCACATCGGCGTATTTACCATTGGGGACAAAGCAAATGTCTTGGCTGTCGGGCTTGATTGCCACAGGTAAATTCAGGCTGGCCGCGATATCGCGCACGGCAGGCTTAGGCAGATCAGCTAATGGAAACCGCAAGAAGCCCAATTGCGCCCGCGTGGTTGCGAACAGAAAATACGATTGGTCGCGCGCCGCATCCACTGCGCGGCGCATTTCTGCACCTTCTGGCCCATCAACGCGGCCGACATAATGACCGGTCACCAAACAATCTGCACCAAGATCGCGCGCTGTTTCCAATAAGTCTTTGAACTTCACACTTTGGTTGCAGCGGACGCAAGGGATTGGTGTGAAGCCAGCGAGATAGGTGTCAGCAAAATTGTCGATCACCGCTTCTTTAAAACGGCTTTCGTAATCCAACACATAGTGGGCAATTCCGATCTGATCGGCTACGCGGCGTGCGTCGTGGATGTCTTGCCCAGCGCAGCATGCACCTTGCTTCTTCAGCGCAGCGCCATGGTCATAGAGCTGCAAGGTGATGCCAATGGTCTCATAACCTGCCGCTTGCACCAAAGCCGCGACCACCGACGAGTCCACCCCACCAGACATCGCAACAACGACACGGGTTTGCGCGCGGGGCTTATCAAAGCCCAAATCAATGTCTGGAATGGTTTGCAAGCTCGCGTCCGCGCGAGCCCCGAGTGTTTCAAGCGACATGTCTTCTCCTTCCCCACAGGTTCAAGGCCTGTGGCGAGGTCACTGCCGTAGCAGATTATCGCAGATATTGCAGCAGGTTCAGGTCCTTCAGCTGCCCAAAGATCGCAGCCGACGCCTGATACTGGGTTTGTGCCGCAGAGAGACGGGCTGCCACTTCAGCCAAATCGACATTTTCTTGATCCCCAATCGTAGCCAGCAACGTGTCACGCTTGGCGTCATTGGTGCTCACAGCCATTTCAATTTGCTTCGCCGTGCCACCGGCCTCCGCAGCTTTGTCGATCAGATTTGTTTGTACCGTCGCGATCTGAGGAATGAGGCCTTGGACATAGGTCAATTGTGCTGTGGTTAGCCTTCCCGCAAGTGGACCATTGGTATCTTCCCAAACGCGGATGGACCGCAGGAGATCAACAAACGGACGGAACAAATCTTCAGCAGTGCGACTTAACTCAATCGAGCGATTGTCTTCAATCATGACCGTGCGATTGCGTCCGGTATCTATCCAATTGGCATCGGTATTGGGTTGAGCGGCCAGGGTATCAAGGCTGGCGGGAACAAACGGCTCACCATAGCCCCATTCGCCGCCAAAAATGGCCTCGCCATTATATTGAGCGTTGGCGGCAGTATCGATGATGCTGAGGGCTTGCTCGAGGGCTGCCCTCAAGCCAGCGCCATTTTGGTTAGCCGCCGCGTTGGCCAAACCATCCCGTGCCTGTTGGACCGCCGCTTGTGCGCTATCTAGGGCGGTCGCTTCGACTTCTGCGCGGGCTTCCAGCCCCTTGAGGGTCTCTGCCCGACGATCCAATCGTTCAGCATAGGTTTTTGCAGACAAAAGACGTCCAGCCTCGATGCCAAAGCCCTGTAAGTCGCTAGAGACCTTTTGCGTCGAGGCCTGCTCTTGTGCTTTCGCCATATTGGCTTGGCCCATAGCAATGCCAGCTGCACTGCCGAAGAACTGATTAAAGGTTGCGACGCGTGTCATGAGAGATGCTCCACTTATGTCTCGTCAGTTGTGTCTTGCCTCAAACGGCCTGCAGCAAAGTTTCGTACATTTCATCAACCGCACGGATCATCCGGGCGGCCGCGGAATAGGCTTGTTGGAAGCTGGTCAGTTTGACCAATTCTTCGTCGAGATTGACGCCTTCGATATTGGCACGGCGGGCATCAGCCTCAGCCTTAAACCCCTCAGCGGTTTCCTTATCCGAAGTAGCTTCAGCGGCCAGTCTCCCGACATCGCCGCCAAGCGATGAGACAAAGTCCATCAACTTCATTGAACGGGTAACCCCGCCTGGACCATCACTGAAGGTCAGAGGTGCCCGTGACGCATCAAACAAGGCTTGGGCACCTCTACTATCGGCCAGGCCGACGGCTACTGCGCCAAGTGCGACAGCTGAGAGATCAGGCCGTGCTAGACCCATTTTCGAAGGGTCCGAGACAATCGCTGGATTGACCTCAATGCCCAAAGCGCGCGCTTCGCGGGTTTTGGAAGCGACACCAAAAATCGCGGCAAAGCCATGATTTGTGCCACCGCGCGGCCCAATGTCTTGCGTGATCTCTAAGCGCAGATTGCCTTGTCCAGTTCCCGGCGTCCATTTCATGACACCTTGGGGGTCGAGGGAGAAGCCACCATAAAGCCCCACCCCAGTTGTGGGATCGTTCAGGGCATTCATGATGTCACCAATCGTGCCTGCTGGAATGGTGACGTTCCTAGTGGTTGCAATGCCGCCAGTTGGCCCGACCACTTGCAAGCTCATCACGCTGCCGGCCATAAAACCATGGCTATCAGTTGAGCGCAAACCCGTTGCATAGTTCAAGGGTGTGCCGGACTGGACCAAATCGTTGAGGCCAAAGAAGTGCGCGAAGGCGCGATTACCGCGCTGACTTCCACCGGTCGTCGGTTCATCAAATACGAAGCCATTGGGAGTGGCTGTCGCCGGTACTGGAGCGGCGGTTTGTAATTGCAGCCGCCCATTGGTGAAGTTTGCCGAGCCATTGGCACCGAGCGCGGTATTGAGGGCGGCGACGAAAGAGCCAATGGTTGCGCCCGTTGTACCTGAGGGAGCCCCATCGACGCTAATGGCGCCTGTGTTAAAATTAATGTCGATCTTGCTGACCAAGAGGCCTGCCGCATTGACGACACCAATGCTGGTTTGACCTGTGAAGTTTAAGCTGTCGGACGCCAAAAGTCCGGTGTCACTACCTCTGGCCACAGCCAAGGGCGGCAAGGTTGCATTTTGGCTGTGGGCGGCATTCAGTGCGTCGGCAATACCGCCTGCCAGTTCGCCCAGTCCGTAGGCGATTTTAGCCAAATCTTGATCGCGTACATCTAAGAGACCGCGTAATGACCCGCTTTGAATGCTCGGTTCAAATTCCCGTTCGGTTGGATCGCTTCCAAAGGTAATGGTAATCCGATCAAACGAGGTTGCGCCAATGCCAGAGGCTTTGAAGTTCAAGGTGGCGGGGTTGAACCCTGCCAGCAAGACGCCATTGCTGGTGCGTACTTCATTTGAACCATCGGGGCGTTGAACCACTTTGATGTCGATATATTGCGACAATTCCTGGATCATGTCGGCTTGGCGTTGCTGTGCCCCAGTTGAATCGCCGATGGCATTGGCGCGCAGAATGTCGGAGTTGCCTGCCGAGATATCCTTCAACAGCGTATTCACTCTCTGAACCTGATCCGCTACCCGAGCGTATTCACTCTCTGAACCTGATCCGCTACCCGTTGGTCTGCATCCGCGCGTGCTGTCTCGATGGTTCGGCCAACCGTATTGACCTGAGCGAGAAAGCTCTGCAGCTCAGCAACGGCCCCGCGACGGGCTGAGATTGAACCGGGGTTTAGGACCCCCGTCTCAAAGGCACCCAAAGCACGGTTCAGTGCAGCGAAAATTGAGGATTCGCTGGTTGGATCACCAAAGGCGGCTTGGACATTTTCCAAATAACCCGAGCGACCTGCTGCACTGCCCGCGCCGCTCGACGCAGCCAATGAAGCGGCAGCCAAGAAGCGGTCAGCCGCGCGAGTAACTAAGGCAGTATCAACACCCTGACCTTTGCCGCCAATTTCGCGCGCGTTCTGATTGTGCTCGAGGCGAACATAGCCCGGGGTATTCACGTTGGAGACGTTTTGCGTCACCGTGCGAATGGCATTTTGGCTGGCATACAGGCCACTCGTAGCGATGTTCATGATCGAATTTAGCGACATTCCAACTCAGCCTTTGTTTCTGCCTCGATCCACCCGCCACCCGGTAATTCTTGCCGACCGACAGGGCGGTTATTGCCCAATCACGCACCTCGATTGAGGAAACCGCTCTAGAAAAATTGGAAATAAATCATTTTTTTCAGTGATTTAGTTCTTTTCTATCGCCGCGACCTCTTTAGCTAACGCACGTAGTCGCGCCTTCACTTGCAACCCGCGCGCCAAAACATTCTGAGGCCTTAGCGGCGCTCGTGAGATGGTTAGAAACCGCGTCAAAGTCAGGCCATGAACGATTTCTGATCGTGCGGCAGGATTGGCCTTCTACCCGGCAAACTATGCCGCTAGAGAGCTGATTTGACCGCCATTTACCTCGATTAGCCCTTGGTAAATTTCAATAAAAACAACATATTATACCAAAACAAACATGGCACGTCGCTTGCTACTCTTACTTCTCGAAGTCGCAGCATGACGTGTGACAAACAGGGAAGCGGGGGTTCAAGGCATATGGAATCGGTTGGTCGCATGATGGACAGCATTGCAGAAGCACGGCCGTCGCGGCGTGCGAAGCCGTCTGTTCCGGCAGACCAGGAAATGAGCGAGCCAACGGGTCTGAGCTTTGCCGCTACGTTGATTGGCTTCGTTCAACCGCCCAGTCCGCAAGAGCCTCCAACATTAGCGTCTGAATCAGCCGATGCGGCGGGTGATGCAACTTTTAAAGCGGGCCTTAACGCTAGCGAGCTCATGGCTCCGTCTAAAGAGATTGGCCAAAGCACCGGAAGCCCAACTGAGGACCAAGCCGCAACTGCCCTAGCGCTCGGGCTCAAAGGACAAACTGCCGCGTCTCAGACTCTATTGTCGGGCCTCGCTGCCTTGGGGCAAACGCAAGAGCCCGTGACCGAAGGCAGTCAATTGACACAGCTTGTCGCGACAGCAAACGCGTCAGCAACACAACCTAGCCCACAGCCAATTGATCCATCAACGGCTGATGAGATGACCGCCAAGAGTGGTCCCGCTTTGGACTTGGCGCTTGCTACCAACCCGCAAGGTCCAAGTGCAGAGCGGATGGTAGCAGCGCAATCTGCAGAGGCAAAGGGTCTCAAACCAAATGGCTCGACTGAATGGTTTGCCAATAACACTGTCTTGATGGCATCCGACGATGCAATGGCGAACAGTGCGCAGAATACTGTTTCGGTTCCCACACCCACACAGCAAGCGACGGCCGCGGCCGCAGCAGGGATTCTGCCCAATCTTGCAAAGGCTGCCACCAAAGTCGAGGAAACTAAAATTGCGGCGACCGATGCCGGCGGCCTGCTGGCCGGTTCCAACGGCGCCGCTGATGCTGCAGGCTCTGCAAGCATCGATGGAGCAGCGAGTCCAAGTGCGGACACAACGCCAAAGCCGACCCTCGTCCAACCCCACACCATCCCACTGCTTGCTGCAGCCATGATGCGCCGCATTTCAAATGGGTTGAAAGAATTCACGCTCCGCCTCGATCCACCAGAATTAGGTCGGGTCGATGTGCGCTTAACGGTGGGCACAGACAAGAAGGTGCGCGCTGTGGTTAGCACGGATCGGCCTGAAGCCCTCAAAGACCTGGCCTTGTCCGCACGCGAACTGACCCGCGCCTTGCAAGATGCCGGGCTTGAATTGGAAGAAAATGGCCTGTCATTCTCGATGAATGATCAAAGCAGCTCGCAGCAAAATCGCGATACCAATCAGCAGCAAAGTGCGCGCCTAAAAGACAGCCTCGATAGCTATGAAACATCCGAGGCGGCCAAGCCTGAGCAGGCAGACCCGCTTTCCACCCACCTCTCTGGTCCTGTCGAACGCTGGCAACGCGCCCGCATCGCCATAACCGCCTAAGTTTTAAGGATTGTAAGATGGCAACAGTTACCAATGCGACGGTCGCACCCACAGCAGCCTCTGCTACCGCCGCCAAAGCAGCCACGACCGCGAAGTCGTCGCTTGCAAACAATTTCGAGACCTTTTTGACGCTTCTGACGGCGCAGTTGAAAAACCAAGATCCGCTTTCGCCCCTAGACACCAAAGACTTCACCAATCAATTGGTGCAATTCTCCGGCGTCGAGCAGCAATTGAAGACCAATGACCTGCTGTCGTCTCTAACCGAAACCACCAAACTGAGCGCGGGTGCCACGGCTGTCGCCTATTTGGGCACAGAAGCCACAGCAACATCTGCTTTGGCTGGTCTGGCGAGTGGCGGGGAAGCTACCTGGCGCTACGAGTTGCCTCGGTCGTCAGCCAGCACGACGTTAAAAATTGTCGACTCCCAAGGTCGGACGATCGCGACCAAATCGGGCGAGACCTCAACAGGCGAAAAAACTTTCACCTGGGACGGCAAGGATCAATCGGGCAAAGCCGCACCTGCCGGCACCTATCGTCTCGAACTCAATGCACAAGGTGCAGATGAACGTCCAATCACCGGGAGCGTTCGCCAAAAGGGCGTCATTACCGGTGTCGACCTATCCGGGAACACACCAACTGTCACCATCGGTGGCGCTGCCCTCCCCTTGTCATCAATCGTAAAGATAGGACTGCAGGCGAATTGATATTTTGACTTAAATCTCAATGATTAGGAAAAAAATCAACTAAAAATCAACACTCCGTCCCTAAAATCTGGGCTTAAGTGGTTGGGCAGAATGCTCCTAACAATAAAAACACGATCAGGAGCATTCAATGTCGATCAATAACGCAATGCTGGCGGGCGTTTCGTCCCTTATCGCCAATTCCAGTGCCATGGCTGTTGTCTCTGACAATATCGCCAATGTGAACACGACGGCCTTTAAGCGTAACCGCACCGACTTCACCCGACTGGTCAATCCACAAAGTAAAAGCTCCACTTATAATGCAGGTGGGGTTTCAGCCCAGACGCGGCAATTGGTGCGCTCACAAGGTAACTTGAATGCGACTGGCACCGTCACCGACTTAGCAATTTCAGGCCAAGGCTTTTTTGCGGTTTCACCCTTGGAAACAGCAGGTGCTGCATCGACCAATGTCGCATTTACGCGAGTGGGTACATTTGCAGCCAATGATCAGGGAAATTTGGTCAACCAGGCAGGTTATTTCCTTCAGGGCTGGCGTGTCGATTCCACCGGCAACGTTACCACCAGCCCGAGTGACTTAAACTTGCTTGAAACTGTCAACATCAGCTCGATCTCGGGGACGGCGGCCCCGTCTACGACAGCCAAAATCAATGGCAATCTAAGATCAACAACCCCGATCAGCACAGCTGTCTCCGGCGGCACCTATAATGCGGCGACTAACAATATGGCCTCGGGCAGTGTGACCCCAGATGCCAATTGGTCGTTTCAAATCTATGACAGCCTCGGCGGCCTCCGCACGTTTAACGTGGCGATGCTAAAGAGTGCGACTGCCAATCAGTGGATCACGGAAATTTACGCATCACCTGCGAGCAGCGTCACGACTGGTGCGCCTCTGGTGAACGGGCAGATTGCAACAGGTACTTTAGCCTTCACGCCAAGCGGCAGACTCGACACCGCGGCAACCACGCCCGCTCTTTTAGCTGGTTTTAATCTTGGCGCAGCAGCAGGCGGTGCGCCCGCGGCGGGCGCAGCCAATTGGGCCGCTTCAACCGGCCTCGCCGCTCAAACCTTTACGCTCGATCTTGGTCAAATCAGCGGTGCCGGTGGCATCAGCCAATTCGACAGCCCAACCGCAATCACCTCAACGACCACCGATGGCTCGCTCTTTGGCGATGTGAGCGGCGTTGAAATCGACAAGGAAGGTTTTATCTCGGCGATCTTCAACAATGGGGTTTCCAAGAAGATCTTTAAGCTACCCGTCGCGACCTTTGTTAACCCGGACGGGTTGATGGTAGACCGTGGCGGCGTCTATCGTCCGACCGCAGATTCTGGCCAATTCAGCCTAAAAGATCCAGGGCTCGGTGGTGCGGGCATTATCGCCTCCTCCACCCTCGAGTCCTCAAGCGTTGATTTGGCTCAGGAATTTTCCTCCATGATCGTCATTCAGCGCGCTTATAGTGCTTCCTCGAAGATCATCACAACGGCTGATGACATGCTCGACGAAGTCATCCGCATGAAGCGCTAAGGATGACAAGCTGAACGCAAAACTACGGCATTTGGAAGAATTCTGATGTCTGAAATCACTCAAAATTAAGCCTGTCGCTTAGCGCGACCTTAAATCGAAAGGCGTATCTTCGTCTCAAGAACAAGATATGGAGGTGAGCACATGGTGCACGCCATGCAACGGGAATTATCGGTGACGGGTCCAGAGGGTACACCTCTTACTTTGTCGAGTTTACCACCCCCCAACACAGAACGTTGGGTCGCACGCCGCAAGGCTGAAGTAGTTGCTGCTGTAAAAGGCGGCCTGCTCAGCTTTGAAGATGCGTGTGTGCGCTATCGCATCACAGCAGAGGAATTTCTCGGCTGGCAACGTCAAGTGGACCGTCATGGTCTGCCAGGACTGCGTGTAACACGCATCCAAAACTACCGTTAAGTTTACAGGCTTAACCGCCGAAATTAACGTGTCTTTTACCTAACACCCGGAAAAAGCTGCCTAGCAGGCAAAAATGACCGAGTAGCCGAACGGGCTATTCGGTCACTTTGCCACCGTGCTGAGTGTGATTCGGATCGCTTAAAACCGACCGCGTGATTCCAGCACGAAACAAGGTGACGGAGTGTCCAAACCCTCGACAGACCCTTTAAGTCTGCGGGTTTTGGCGCTTCAAGCGGAGCGGGTCGTTGGAACAATTTATCTCGATTTTGAAGTCAGCAGGACCGGCAAAGCTGGCCGCCGCCTTTGCCGTGACGGCGTTGGTGGCTGCAGCTCTGTTCGCGATCATGTTCCGCGTCGGCGCAGAAGAGCGTTCACTGCTTTATTCAGATTTGTCTGCAAAAGATGCCGCCGCTGTTAGCGAAAGCCTGACAACTGCCAATGTCGACTTCCAACTTTCACCCGATGGGTCGAGCATTTTCGTTCCCCGCTCAAAAGTTGCCGAAGCACGCATGCGGCTGGCTGCAGACGGTCTGCCCGGCCAAGGCTCGATTGGCTATGAGATTTTCGACAAGCAAGATGCGCTGGGTGCCACCTCCTTTGTGCAAAACGTCAATAAGTTGCGCGCGCTCGAAGGCGAGTTGGCGCGCTCAATCGACAGTCTCGATACAGTCAACGCCGCGCGCGTTCACTTGGTGCTGCCTGAGAAGGCGCTGTTCCAAACCAATTCAGAGCCACCGACCGCTTCGATCGTCGTTGGGCTAGAGCGCGGCTCCCTATCTGAAAAGCAAATCAACGCTATTCGCAGTCTGGTAGCCGCCGCTGTTCAAGGCCTTTCGCCTGACAAAGTAACGATTCTAGACGAGCGCGGCGAATTGTTGGCCGGGGCCAGCATTGGCGCAGACGCTTCATCAGCGGCTATGGATGATCGCACCAGCCAATATGAAGAGCGCCTCCGCCGTCGGTTGCAAGAGATTGTCGAAGGCATTGTGGGTCCTGGTGGCGCGCGCGTGCAGGTTTCCGCTGATCTGGACTTCAGCCAGGTCACAAGGACCGAAGAAAACTTCAATCCCGACCAGGTAGCCCCCCGCTCTACTCGAACGATTGAAGAAGTCGCCGCCGACCGAGCCAATGATCAGGGCGTTACTCAAGCGCAAAACGTGCCGGATGGCCAAAACCCTGGCGCAGCGGGTGGGCAAGAATCCAACTCCAATCGTACCGACGAAACCGTCAATTATGAGATTTCAAAAAGCACGCGCACGGAAGTCATCACCCCAGGCAAAGTAATGCGGCTGTCGGTCGCTGTTGCCGTCGATGGTGTCTCAACCCCAGCTACAAAAGCAGGCGAAGCACCGAATTGGGCCGCGCGGCCTCAAGCCGAAATGCAACAAATTACCGCCTTGGTTACCTCTGCTGCCGGCATCAATGCAGAGCGTGGCGATAAGATTGAAGTGGTCAATGTGCGCTTTGCAAAGGCTGCATCCGATGCAGGTTCAAAAGCACCCAGTGCATTTGCCTTTGACAAGAATGATATCATGCGCGGCGCTGAAATCTTAGCTATGACTTTGGTTGCAGCGGCACTCCTGTTCTTTGTCGCGCGTCCGCTCGTGAAAGGGGTGTTTGACACGTCGAGCGGTGTTGGAGCCGGGGTACCGATGGGTCTGCCCGGCCAAGCCCTTGGGATGGCTGGGGCTGGCAATGTGGTTGCCTTACCCGGAGGCGACGTTGGCACAGGCGATGAACGCGTCGATATTGCGCGCATCCAAGGTTCCGTGAACGCCAATGCGATGAAGCAGGTCTCGGAGATGGTAAAGGATAATCCCGAACAGACCGTATCCGTCATCCGCGCTTGGTTGCAGGAGCGCAAATAGATGGCCTCTATTGCATCTGCAAGTGAACTAAAGGGCGCTGAAAAAGCCGCCGTCTTCCTGTTGGCTTTAGGGGAAGACCACAAGTCTTTGTGGGAATTCTTCGACGAAGAAGAAATCAAAGAAATCTCGCAAGCCATGTCCAATCTGGGCAATGTGCAATCCGAAGCGGTTGAAGAATTGGTGGTCGACTTTGTTGGGCGCATTTCCAACACAGGCGCGGTTATGGGGTCCTATGAACAGACCCAACGCTTGCTGGCCTCCATCCTGCCACCTGATAAGGTGGAAGCCATCATGGAGGAAATCCGGGGTCCAGCCGGTCGAACCATGTGGGACAAATTGGGCAATGTCGCTGAAACGACTTTGGCCAATTATTTAAAGAACGAATATCCTCAGACGGTGGCTGTGGTGCTGTCCAAGGTAAAGGCAGACCACGCAGCCCGCGTGCTGTCGGCCCTGCCAGACGATTTTGCCCTCGAGTGCGTGAACCGGATGTTGCACATGGAGCCGATCCAGCGCGACATTCTGGAAAAAATCGAAATCACTTTGCGCAATGAATTCATGAGCAATTTGGCGCGGACCTCAAAGCGCGACAGCCACGAACTGATGGCCGAAATCTTCAACAACTTCGACCGTGCGACCGAAAACCGCTTTATCGGTGCTTTGGAAGAGCGAAACCGCGAGGCAGCCGAGCGCATTCGCTCTTTGATGTTCGTGTTTGAGGACTTGAAGAAGCTCGATCCAGGCGGTGTTCAAACACTTCTGCGGGCGGTCGAGAAGTCGCAATTGGCCTTGGCACTCAAAGGGGCATCTGACGAACTGCGCAATCTCTTCTTCAGCAATATGTCGGAACGCGCTGCCAAAATCATGCGTGATGACATGGCCTCAATGGGTCCTGTGCGCCTGAAAGATGTGGATGGCGCGCAGTCTGGCATGGTCCAGATTGCCAAAGACTTAGCCCAACGCGGCGAAATCATGCTCGCCGAAGGCGGGCGTGATGATGAATTGATTTACTGAGGCGCATGATGGTTCATTCGTCCAAACATACCTTCGAGCCGATGTTCACCAAAGCTGGCGCAGCTGTGTCCAGCGCCTCGAACCGCCGCAAAGTTTTAACTGACGAAGACTTGGCAGCTGCCCATGCCGCAGGCTTTTCCGAGGGCCAACAGGCTGAACTTGTAAAAGTTGAGCGGACAACCAGCGAGGCCCTACGGGCAATCGCTAGCATGATGCAAATGATGTTGGGCCGCCTAAATGCTGAGGCCATCAGTCTGCGCCATGATGCAACCGAAGTTGCTCTCGCCGCCGCTCGCTCAGTCGCCCATGCCGCGTTAGATACCTATGGTGCCGAGCGGGTCGAGGCGATTGTTGCTTCCGCTGTTGCCCAATTGCGCGATACGCCGCGCTTGGTGGTCCGGGTCTCACCAGAATTGGCCGAGACGATTGAAGACCGTCTAATCGGCTGCGCCCGAGAGGCTGGCTTCACGGGCGAGATTGCCGTGCGGCCAGACCCACACGCTCAGACCGGCGATTGTACCTTAGATTGGGGTGATGGACGCATTGTACATGACCGCGCCGCAGCCCTCGCTGAAATCGAAACTTCCGCTCAAAACTGGCTCGCTTCAGCAGATGCTGAAGGCTTAAGCCTTGACATAACCCAGACCTGAGGAGGCCTTAAATGGACGAAAACAACGAGTCCTACGATCTGCCCGACCTCTCGGAGCTTGATCCCCTGCCAGCAGAAACCATGCAGGACGAAGCGCCGCAGCAATATACCCGCACGGCGACCGATCTGGCGCCGGTCTTTGATGTACCGGTGAACATTAAGGCCGTTCTTGGCCGCGCAACCATGGATGTGGCTTCGCTCCTGAAACTCGCGCGTGGTTCCTTAATCGAACTGGATCGCCGCGTTGGGGAAGCCATTGATATCTATGTAAATAACCGCCTCGTGGCACGCGGCGAGCTTGTCGTCGTCGACGAACGCCTCGGTGTGACCATGACTGAAATCATCAAGGACAATGACACCAACTCATAAACCTTGAGCCAGAACGACGGCGCGCGGAAGTGCGAAACTAATGAACACGCTCAGGCGTGAGGAGACCAAAAATGCGAGTTTTGATTGTTGGCAACATGAGTGGGCAGCTTGCCGTCGCATCTAAGATTGCGATGGATCGCGGTGCCAAAGTGTTCCAGGTCGACACCATTGCGCAGGCCACAACAGCTTTGCGAAATGGCAAAGGAGCAGACCTGCTTCTGGTCGATGTCAGCCATGATATCGCCGCCCTGATCGCGCAAAATGAGGCTGAGCATATCATCGTGCCGGTTGTTGCCTGTGGCGTCTCCACCGATCCACGCACGGCTGCGAACGCCATCCGACAGGGCGCTCAAGAATTCTTGCCTTTACCGCCAGACCCAGAGCTGATCGCAGCTGTTCTTGCGGCCATTACAGACGACAACCGTCCGCTGATCGCGCATGACCCTGCTATGAAGGCTGTGATCCGGCTCGCTGAACAAATCGCCCCATCAGAAGCTAGCGTTTTGATAACGGGCGAAAGTGGCGTTGGCAAAGAAGTCATGGCGCGCTTTGTGCACCAAAATTCCCGCCGCACCGACAAAGCCTTTATCAGCGTCAATTGCGCTGCCATTCCAGATAACCTTCTGGAATCAGAGCTTTTTGGCCATGAAAAAGGTGCCTTTACCGGCGCCTTGGCGCGCCGAATTGGCAAGTTTGAAGAGGCCGATGGCGGCACCCTTCTGCTCGACGAAATCAGCGAGATGGACATTCGCCTACAAGCAAAGCTTTTGCGTGCGATACAAGAGCGGGTGATTGACCGCGTTGGTGGGTCCAAGCCTGTGCCTGTGAACATCCGTATCCTTGCAACCTCGAACCGCAATCTGGAAGAGGATGTCCGCGCGGGCAAATTCCGCGAAGATCTGTATTACCGCTTGAATGTCGTTAATCTGTGCATTCCACCTTTGCGCGATCGCCCCGGCGACCTGGTCGCTCTGTCGACCTATTTCATCAAGAAATACACTGCCGCCAATGGCCTGAAGCCAAAGGGTATTTCAAACGTCGCGCTGGATGCCATCAAGGCTAATCCTTGGCGCGGCAATGTGCGGGAATTGGAAAACGCCATGCACCGCGCGGTCCTACTGTCTGGCGGACCAGAAATTGAAATCAGCGACATTCGCTTGCCCGATGGCTCAGCCTTAGGCACAGCTTCAGCTTTAAACCCGCATGTTGCGACGGCGGGACAAGCCATTCTGGCGGCGCAAACCGTACAAAGCGCGCCAGCGAACTTGGTTGGGCGCACCATTGAAGCCGTGGAGCAGGAGATGATCCTCGACACGCTGAAGCATTGCTATGGCAATCGAACCCATGCTGCGCAGATCCTCGGCATCTCAATTCGCACCCTGCGCAACAAGCTCAAGATCTACTTGGATGCCGGTGTCGAGGTTCCGGCACCTGGTGCCAATGAACCCCGCTTTGTTTACGGATAAGCCTAGTCCATGACCGATACGTCCGCAGGAATTGGCACGACCCCAAAGGCCCCACAACTCAGCCTGAACACCTTCTTGAGTGGGGTGATGACAGGCCAAGTCTTGATGGGCGTCGGGGTTGTTGGGTTGGTGGTCCTTCTGATCATCCCCCTGCCGCCGTTCATGCTGGACTTCTTGTTGGCCATTTCGGTCACAAGCTCCGTTTTGATCTTGATGACGGCTTTGTTTATCCGCAAGCCCCTAGAATTCAGTGCTTTTCCAGCCGTCTTGTTGGTCGCGACCATGTTCCGCCTCGGCCTGAACATTGCCTCGACTCGCCTGATCCTATCCAACGGTCACGAAGGTCCAGACGCAGCTGGTGAAATCATCGCCGCCTTTGGCGACTTCATCATGGGCGGTAATTTCGTAATCGGGATTATCGTCTTTATCATCTTGGTCATTGTTAATTTCATCGTCATCACCAAGGGTTCGACCCGCATCGCCGAAGTTGCTGCCCGCTTCAGCTTGGACGCCATGCCCGGTAAGCAAATGGCGGTGGATGCCGATTTGTCGGCAGGCCTCATCAATGAAGACGAGGCCCGCCGTCGTCGGAAAGAGCTGGAAGGCGAGAGTAATTTCTTCGGGGCCATGGACGGTGCATCCAAGTTTGTGCGCGGTGACGCGGTTGCCGGCCTAATCATCACCGCGATCAACATCATCGGCGGCATGATCATCGGTATGGCGCAAGAGGGCCTAAGCTTTAGCGAAGCCGGCACCACCTATACGCAGTTAACGATTGGCGACGGCCTGATCAGCCAAATCCCAGCCCTCATCATTTCGCTCGCCGCGGGTATGTTGGTGGCAAAAGCTGGGGTTGAGGAAGCTGCAGAAGCCGCACTGGCCCGTCAGTTGGCTGGTAGCCCTCAGGCTCTTGGCATGGTCGCAGCGACCTCCTTTATCGCGGGCGTTCTGCCTGGCATGCCCATGATTGCCTTCTGGCTGATCGGGGCCGGGGCGAGCTATCTGGCCTACAAGCTGTGGAAAGCCGAAGCCGACAAGCAGTTTACGTCCGATGTCGCGGCCCATGATGCTGCAAATGCTCCACCAAAGCCCGAAGAGGATGAACCTATCGCCACAGCGCTTTCGATCGACGAGCTCAAAATCGAATTGGGCTATGGTTTGTTAGCTTTGGTCAATGACGTTCAGGGCCGTCGCATCACCGATCAGATCAAAGCGCTGCGTCGCCAAATCGCACAGGAACTCGGCTTTGTCATGCCAGCGGTGCGCATCTTGGACAATATGGCGGTTGCCAACAATAGCTATTCGATCCGCGTGAAAGAGATGGAAGCTGGTGAAGGCGAATTGCGGATCGGCCATCTTTTGGTCATGGACCCAGCAGGCGAAACACCCAACCTGCCTGGCGAGCCTTGCAAAGAGCCGGCCTTTGGCCTGCCTGCCGCTTGGGTGGCTGAAAGTTTCCGCGAAGAAGCTGCCTTCAAGGGCTATACAATTGTCGATCCGGCCACCGTTCTGACCACCCATCTGACCGAAGTGGTGAAAGACAATATGGCCGAGCTTCTCTCGATTGCCGAAGTTCAGCGCCTGATGAAGGAATTGTCGAAAGAGCATCAGAAGCTGGTCGAAGATACCATCCCTGCCCAAGTCTCTTGGGCGACGGTTCAGCGCGTGCTGCAAAGCTTGCTGCGCGAGCGTGTGTCGATCCGTGACTTGGCTACCATTATGGAAGCCATTTCTGAGGCCACGACCATGGATGCCGTGTCGATGGTGGAACATGTCCGCGCGCGGCTTGCCCGGCAAATCTGCTTCCAAAACCGCAGCCCTGATGGCTCGTTGCCAATTGTGGCATTGTCACCCAAATGGGAGCAGGCTTTCTCAGAGGCCATTATTGGCGAACGCGGCGACCGCCAATTGGCGCTAGCCCCCAGTCAGGTGCATGAATTTGTGCAAGCGGTTCGGATTGCTTTAGACCGAGCCGCCCAAACCGGCGAGATCCCGGTCATTCTGACCTCAGGCGGCATCAGACCTTATGTCCGCTCACTGATTGAGCGCTTCCGCGCCCAAACCATGGTCATGAGCCAGAATGAAATCCACCCAAAGGCCAAGTTGCGTACTTTGGGCAGCGTCTAAGGTGACTGACTAATGCGCGTCTTCACCTACTTTGCCCCCACTTTGCCCGAGGCTATCGCGCAAGTCCGGGCAGAGCTTGGGCCAAAGGCGGTGGTCTTAAGCTGGCGCAGCGCGCGCGGTGGTATTGAAATCAGCGCCTCTGCAGAGCCCGGCACCAAACCGAGGGCAAAGTCAGCAGTTGCAGCCATTTCTGAGAAGCCAGTTTTGGGGAAGACCTCCAAGCAAGAAACCTTGGCCCAACATTTTAAGCCCGAAGACTTTCTGAACGAGCCGCTACGCCCTGCGCCGGTGGACATCGTTCCTCCTGCGCCAAAGCCCACCTCGGCCCCCAAGGCCGCGCCTGTCTCAAGCCGGGGCACCGCAGCGCTTTTGGGACGGCAGGCAGCGGCTAAGCCTGCCGCGCAACAACCAGCCCCTAAACTTGCGCCATTGCCGGCCAATCCTGTCGCAAAGGCCAAGCCCTCTAATGAGGCCAAACCTAATTCCGCAACAGAGCCACTGGCCAGCAAGCCGACACCGTCGCGTTTGGCAATCTTCTGGACTAGAGCTGGGCTAACGCGGGAGCAAGCAATGGCCATGGCAGTCAGTGATCATGCCCAACTGCGCCAAGCCCTTTCAGAATCCCTCTCCCAGAAGCTGAAGTTTGAGCCAATCGAGGCTGCGCCCACCCGCCCTATCGTGCTGGTTGGACCACCGGGGGCAGGCAAAACAGCGGCTGTGGCCAAGCTTGCAACACGGGCCTTGGCCGTTGGCTATGAAGCGCTGTTGATCTCTGTCGATAGTGAGCGCTGCGGCGGGGCGGAGCAATTGCACGCCATGGCTGACCGCTTGGGCACGCCGTTTGAAACGGCGACCACGTTACAAGAGCTCTCTCTCCTGACCAAAAAAGCGCGCCAAGCCGGTCAATGCGTCTTTGTTGACGCCGCATCGGCAAGCCCGATGCAACCTTCAGACATGCGGGCCACCGAACGATTGGTGCAAGAAGTTGGACTAGAACCCATTCTCTGCATGCCAGCGGACCTGCGCTACGAGGATCTCGAAGACTTAGGCCTCGCCTATGCCGAGATTGGCACAAAACGTGCCATTGCAACCCGGTTTGACCTGACCAAGCGGCGGGCTTCGGCGGTCTATGCATTGCACAAATCAGACATGGCATTGGCGCAGATTTCGGCCACCCCCTACATAACCGGCGGGATTGCGCTCGCATCCGCTCACCGGGTCGCCGCCCTTTTGCTAGAGCCCTTCGATGATATCAAAGCAGAGGATGCGGCATGACGAGCTCTGCGACCAAAGTCGTACCTTTTCCAGCGCGCAAGCCACCGGGTCGCGTTGTCGCGATTGCGTCGGGCAAGGGCGGGGTTGGCAAGACCTTCATCGCAGTTTCGCTGGCGCGCGCCTTGGCAGAGCAAGGGGAGCGCGTTCTGTTAGTGGATGGAGACTTGGGCCTCTCCAATGTCGACATCCAATTAGGCGTCCAGCCAGATTTAACCCTCGCTCATGTGATGGACGGTGAAGCCACGTTGGCCGAAGCCGTCATGCGCATCGCCGGAGGGGCTGCAAGTCCCGGCGGCTTTGATCTTTTGCCTGGCAGCCATGGCATCGCTAGCTTTGCAGATTTGGGAGAGCGTGACGTGCAGCGCATTGCCGCCGGGATTTCCGCCCTTAGCTTTTCCTATGACCGCGTGATCGTCGATCTTGCAGCCGGGATCGGCCATGCCATGCTAAAACTTGCGGCCGATGCTGACGATGTGTTGATTGTTGCCTTAGACGAGCCCGCCTCCCTCACCGATGGCTATGCCTTTGTGAAGCTTCTGAAAAGCCGCAGACCAACAGCGCGTGTTGGTGTTTTGGCCAATCGGGTCAAAAACAAAAAGGAATCCGACCGAATCCACCAATCCTTTGTGCGGGCCTGTGGCTCCTATCTGGGGTTTGAGCCGGGCTGTGCTGGGGCAATCCACGAAGATCAAGCCGTGAAGACGGCCTTGCGCGCACAAATGCTGTTGTCGCGTCACGCCCCGACCTCAACCGCTTTGGGCGATATTGAAACGGTCACTCATCTGGTGAAGTCGGGCGCAGCATTTGAAACCCGCGTCGCTGCTTAAGTCCAAACAGCCACGCCCTACTCTAACGCAGCAATCCCTTATCTAAATGCCCGATGGGCTGAACCGCCCCCCTGCCCAAGTCGCGCCGTCTCGCGTAGTAGGAGAGCATGGCTGTCGTTTCCGTCCTTCTTCCCCTGCCCTTGCCGGAGGCATTTGACTATGTCGTCCCGCCAGAGCTGACGCTTGGGCTTGGCGATGTCGTGGAAGTGCCCTTAGGGCAAAACCTGCGTATCGGCGTTGTCTGGGCGGTAAAGCCCGACAGCGACGGCAGCAATCTAAAGCCTGTTAAGTCGCGGTTTGCTAGTCCGCCATTTAGCCACGCCTTGCGCCAATTTATCGATTTTGCTGCCCGCTATCTGGTCACCCCTCCAGGCCAGGTCTTGGCCATGGTGTTGCGGCAACCTGAAGCCTTGGGGCCCGGCCCGTTTGAGCGTTTGGCGGTGGCAACTGGACTGCGGCCTGACAAGTTAAATGAGGCTCGCACGCGCATCCTTGAGTGCGCGCTAAAACCCATCCCTCGGGCAGCCCTTGCCAAGGCTGCAGGCGTTGGCTCTGGCATTGTCACCGCGCTTTTAAAGCTTGGGGCGCTGGAAGAGATTGAGCGGCCGGTCGACCTCCCCTTTGGTACGCCAGACCCGACCCTGCCCGCACGCCCCCTATCCGAAATGCAGGCCGATGCCGCCTATATGATTGCCAAGGCAGCTTCCGCAGGCGGGTTCAGCCCGTTTCTACTCGATGGGGTGACAGGGTCTGGCAAGACAGAGGTTTATCTTGAAGCGGTCGCGCAGGCCTTGATTGCCCGACCTGATGAGCAAGTGCTGATCCTGCTGCCAGAGATCGCTTTGACCCAAGCCATTGTGGCCCGCTTTGAACAGCGCTTTGGTGCAGCCCCTGCACAATGGCATTCCGATATTGGCGCGGCGCAAAAGCGACGGACGTGGCGAGAAGTGGCCGCTGGCCGCGCCCGCATCGTCATAGGCGCGCGCTCTGCCCTGTTCCTGCCATTCGCAAAGCTCTCGATGATCCTCGTCGATGAAGAACATGATGGCAGCTTTAAGCAAGACGATGGCCTGCGCTATCATGCCCGCGATATGGCGGTGGCGCGCGCCAAGTTTGAGCAGGCAACAATTGTTTTGGGTTCTGCCACGCCTTCAATGGAAACCCGCCTCAACGCCGATGCAGGTCGCTATCAGCGCCTCCTTCTGCCTAGCCGCTATGGCGTGGCACTTTTGCCAGATGTCAGTCTGATCGATTTGAAGGAGTCTCCGCCTGAGCGCGATCAGTGGCTGAGCCCTGTTCTGGTGCAGGCGATGGCGGAGACTTTAGAACAGCGCGAGCAAGTCTTATTGTTCTTGAACCGTCGCGGATATGCGCCTGTGGTTTTGTGCCGCAAATGCGGCCATCGCATGAAGGCGCCCGATACTGAATCCTGGCTGGTTGAGCATAAATATTCCAACCGCTTGGTCTGTCACCTCACAGGCTTTTCCATGCGCAAGCCCGATGCCTGCCCGAATTGTGGGGCCGAAGATGGGCTGGTTTCGGTTGGACCAGGTGTCGAGCGCATTGCCGCTGAAACCACCGAACGCTTTCCCGATGCACGCATTGAGATTTTCTCCTCTGACACCGCCCATAATCCCCAAGCGGTTCGGGAGCTGGTGGCGCGAATGGAGAAGGGCGAGATCGACATTCTGATCGGCACGCAAATCGTCGCGAAAGGCCATAACTTCCCAAATCTGACCCTCGTCGGCGTCGTCGATGCCGATCTGGGTCTGAAGGGTGGCGACCCAAGAGCTGGCGAGCGGACCTATCAGATGTTGAGCCAAGTTGCGGGACGAGCTGGCCGCGCCGATCGACCCGGGCGCGCCCTAATCCAGACCCATTATCCCGACAATGAAGCATTGCAAGCCCTCGTCATGGGCGACCGCGATGCCTTTATCGAAGCCGAAAGCCTAGGCCGCGCCGCCGTCGGTGCGCCCCCCTTTGGACGTATGGCGGCGATGCACATCATGGCCCAAACCGATGAGGCCGTGGATGCCGCGGCCCAAGCAGCCAGTGACGCATTGTTTCCAGCAGATGGTGTGGAGGTTTGGGGTCCAGCGCCACCGCCATTGGCCATGATCCGCGGTTGGCGACGGCGGCGGTTCTTGATCCAGTCGAGCAAGGAGGTCGACCTGTCGGCCTTTATGGCCGCTTGGCGAAGCGGGTTTCGCGTGCCCGGAAGTGTGCGGGTGAGTATCGATATGGATCCCTATTCCTTCTTGTAGAGCACTGCCCGTTTGTTCTGAAACCTGTGTGCCATCATTGACCTTGGCCAGCGTCACGCACAAAGAAATCCTATGCTGCTTGTTCATGCCAGAACCCTAGACCCCCTATCGCGGGCCGTGCGCTTGGCGCTGGGTGAAAAGCGCGCCGTCTTTCATGTGCGCGAAGTTCTGCCATTTGATGCAGACCCCGGATTGCTTGCAATTGCCCCCGACGGGGTCACGCCCGTGCTTGTTGATGATTCCTGGGGCCATGGGGCTACCATCTCAGAAGCACTGGCGATTTTTGAGTATTTGGAGGACCTTTTGCCAACCCCGCCTCTGTTGCCCGGTGGACCGTTGGAGCGCGCAGCGGTGCGGGCGCTGACAATCCGAGCGATCCGGACCTTGGGGCCCATTGTCGAAAATGTTGTGCATGAGAAAGCACGCAAGGCACTCGCCCGTGGCGGCGCACCCGATACGGCTGTTTTGCGCCAAGCCACTTTGGCTGCCAGCCAAACCCTTGAACAGATTGGTCGGGCGGCTGAAGCGGAAGGTTGGATTGGTGGCAAGAAGCTATCGATTGCTGACATGGTCGCAGCCGCCCATTTCTCGGTGTTGGATTATTTGGATGCGGTCAGTTGGAGCAGCGCGCCTGCTGGCAAGGATTGGTATGCCCGCTTGAAACAGCGCCCGGCTTTCAGGCCCCTTCTGGGCGATTTACTGGCAGGCCTGTCTCCCCCACCGCACTATGGTGATTTGGACTTTTAGGAGGGCGCTTTGGCCAAGACCGCGTCCAAACCCCATCCTCTTGACACTGCTACAATCAAGCAGCTCGCAATCGAGCATGGCTTTGACGTCTGTGGCCTCGCCGATGCGCGCGCTGCGTGGGAAGCTGATAGCCGACTCCGCGCCTTTGTCGCGGCAGGCTTTCACGGGTCGATGGACTGGATGGAAGAGACGCTGGAGCGGCGCGCCCATCCGAATGCCATGTGGGAGGATGCCAAGACTGCCATCATGCTGGGCGTCAATTATGGCCCAGAGTCTGACCCGTTGGAGAAATTGGCACACACAGATCAAGCCAATATCTCGGTCTATGCAGGCGGCGATGATTATCATGATGTAATCAAGAAGCAGCTGAAGGCCTTTGCTGGGCTTTTGCATCGCCAGACTGGCATGGAAGTCAAAGTCTTTGTCGATACCGCCCCCTTAATGGAAAAGCCTTTGGCGGCGCGCGCGGGCCTTGGCTGGCAGGGTAAGCATACCAATTTGGTATCGACCGAATTTGGCTCATGGTTGTTTCTGGGCTGCATCTTGATCGCGCAAGAAATTACACCTGATGAGCCGACTAAGGACCATTGCGGGTCTTGCACGGCATGTTTGGACATTTGCCCGACCAAAGCTTTCCCTGCGCCTTATCAGCTCGACGCCCGGCGCTGTATTTCTTACCTCACGATTGAGCATGCTGGCCCGATCCCGATGGAATTCCGCGCTGCCATGGGCAATCGGATCTATGGCTGCGATGATTGTTTGGCCGTATGCCCGTGGAACAAGTTCGCCCAAACCGCGCGTGAGACGAAATTGCAGGTGCGCGGCGAGCTAAAGCACCTCAGCCTCGCCGAGCTAGCCCAGTTGGACGATGCGAGTTTCCGCAAACTTTTTGCCAAGAACCCTGTCAAGCGCATTGGCGTGGCCCGCTTCCTGAGGAATGTCGCCATCGCCCTAGGTAATAGCAAAGGTGGCGATGCTTTGCGCGCCGCCCAACATCTAAGCCAGCATGAGCAGGCCTTGGTGCGCGGGGCCGGTGTATGGGCATTAAGACAATTGATGCCGCCTGAGGACTTTTCAGCTTTGGCTGAGACCAGTATGGCCTATGAGACCGACGCGAGCGTGCGCGCCGAATGGGAAGTACAACTTTGAACCTTGCTACCAGCCCTACGCCACAGGTTCGCCCGCAACCCAAACAAAAGCCTCGTAAGAGCTTTTGGGGGCGGTTGGGTAAGATCATGTTGTTCCTCGCTTTGGTGCCGATCGTCTGGACCTTAATCTACCGCTTCGTCCCCATACCGGGGACGATTTTGATGGTTGAGCGCGCTTTTCAGGGCAAGGATGTGCGGCGCAATCCGGTGCCGTTAAGCCAGATCAGCCCAAACCTGATCTATTCGGTGATCGCCTCAGAAGATGCCAAATTCTGCAGTCATGATGGCTTTGACTGGGTTGCAATCCAGAAGGCGGTGAAGAGCAACCAGCGCGGTCGCAAGTTGCGCGGCGGCTCCACCATCAGCCAGCAGACCGCCAAGAATGTGTTTCTCTGGCCCGAACGCTCATGGCTGCGCAAAGGCATGGAGGCGGGCTTTACGGTTCTGATCGAAACCCTTTGGCCCAAGCAACGCATCATGGAGGCCTATCTGAACGTGGCAGAGTTTGGCCCCGGTATCTTTGGAGCTGAAGCTGGTGCGCTCTATCACTTTGGCAAGCATGCCAAGGACCTTACTCCGATGCAGGCGGCCCGGCTTGCCGCCATTCTGCCGCTACCTGCAAAATGGAGCCCGACAAAGCCTTCACGCCGGGTGGCGCGCAAGGCCAATGGCATCGTCAAAGGGGCGCGCATCGTTCGCGAAAGTGGCCTAGGTTCCTGCATCAAGATTCAAAAGAAGAAGAAAAAGGCATGAATGTGGAACGCGAACTCTTGGAGCGCATTGCGGAAGCTTTGGAGCGCTTAGCCCCAGCGCCTGCGCCCTTGCCGAGCCCTGACGGCCATGAGGTCTTTGTCTGGCGTGGCGATCAGATGCGGTTAAGCCCGGTTGCCCAACCCCGCCGTGTGCCGTTGAATTTGATCCAAGGGGTGGAGACACAAAAAGGGCGGCTGCTGTTGAATACGGAGCGTTTTGCCGCAGGTCATCCCGCCAATCATGCCATGTTGTGGGGTGCACGTGGCACCGGCAAGAGTGCTTTGGTGAAGGCCGTACACCATCAGGTATCCAAGCAATATCCCGGCCTGAAACTGGTCGAAATCGGCCGCACGGATCTGCAAAGCCTGCCCGATCTGGCCGACCGTTTGAGCGAGGCGGGTTGGCGAGCCCTCGTCTTCATCGACGACCTTTCGTTTGAAGGGGCCGATGAAACCTACAAGGCCCTCAAAAGCGTGCTAGATGGCGGTGTTTCGGGCGCGATGGCCAATCTATTAGTCTATGTCACCTCTAATCGTCGTCATCTGATCAACCGCCCAGACGGCAATCAAGCTGAGTTCCGCCCTGAAGAGACGGTGGAAGAACAAGTGGCCTTGCCAGAGCGCTTTGGCCTATGGCTCGGCTTCCAAAGCTTGGACCAGGCGACTTGGCTGGCGATTGTGCACGGCTACGCCAAAGCTTTAAACCTCGCCCCCGAAGATCCAGAGCTCGACCGCTCTGCCCTACAATGGGCCGCCCAACGCGGTGCCCGCTCTGGCCGCAGTGCGTGGCAATTTGTGATTGATCGGGCTGGACAATTAGGGCTGTCGATTGATCTGCAGGCTTAGCGACCCTTAAGTCGGATTGGCGCTGCCTGCGGCTAGAAACGGCACCGGATCAACTGGCTTTGTGGCGTGGCGCACTTGGAAGTGCAGGCGGGGGGAGCGGGCGCGGCCGGTTTGGCCTACTTCGCCGATAACTTGTCCGCGTGTAACGGCCTGACCTTCGCGGACATTGACGGAATTGGCAAAAGCATAAGCGGTCATATAATCGCTGGAGTGGCGGATCAGGACAAGCCAACCATAGCCCGCCAATTGATTGCCAACATAGGCGACTTGGCCCGAGGCCGCGGCTTTAAACGGTGTGCCCGCTGGGGCCTCGATCTCAATCCCGTCCACCACGCGCAAGTCCGCTTTTGTGCCAAAGGTCTCCACCAAGCGCCCGCGAACGGGCCAAGCAAAACTCGGCAAGGCTGCTTGGGGTCCCGACGTGGCCTTTGGTGCCTGTGCTGCCGGACGCTTGGGCGGTGGCGGTGGAACGGTGGCGACTGAACCCGCATTGGAATTAGGGCGCAATTGCCCTGGCACACCGCCACTGACGCTGCGGCCTGCGGCCAATTCAGTTGCCAGTAAGGCAACAAGGTCTTGCGGCTCCAGCCCTGTCAATTGATCGCGTACGAGCGCTGGGAGAATAATTTTTTGACCCGGCAAAACCTTCACTGGACGTGGAAGGCGGTTGAACAATGCTAGTGAGCGCTCGTCCACATTATAGCGCCGCGCAATGGCGGAGAAGGTTTCGTTGCGGCGCACGACATGAACCTTCAAAGGCGGCAGTTTGAGCGTTTGGCCCGGGGTCAACGCAAAGGGCGCGCGCAATGCATTGACCTGGATCAGCCCAATCACGGGCGAGCGGGTGCGCTCAGCAATCGCATAAAGGGTTTCGCCGCGCATAACACGGGTTTCGGTCGGCGGGTTTCGCGGATCAAAGTCGATCGTTCCGGGTGCCGGCTGGGCCGCCAACGGCGAAAGGCCACTGAGGACAAGGGTAGCAATCAAAAAGAGGCTGACGACGCGACGCATGGCCTAAGCTGTCGCACAACATGGTTAAGCAGGCGTTTCTGCCTCAATGAACGCTTAGGCCTCGCGCGCCACGCCGGGCAATAAAGGCACGAAGCGCACATCCATGAGGGCTTCTTCTTCAAACACCCCATCCTCACGCAGGCGATAGCGCAAAAGCTCTTGCACCGCCCCTGCCCCAACCGGTGCCACCAAAACACCGCCCGGGGCCAACTGCGCCAGTAAAGCGTCTGGCCGAACCGGGGCCGCACAGGTGAAAATAATGCGGTCAAACGGGCCTTGATCGGGCCAGCCCAACCCACCATCGCTACATTTCGAGACGATATTAGTAAGCTTCAGCCCCTCATGGCGGCTTTGAGCCAAACGTAGCAAGGTACGGTAGCGCTCAAGCGTAAAAACGCGGCGTGCCAGTTTGGAAAGGATGGCGGTCTGATAGCCAGAGCCAGTTCCGATTTCGAGAACTTTCTCGCGCCCGGTGAGCTCCAATGCCGCGGTCATAATGCCGACGACATAGGGTTGGCTGATGGTCTGGCCACATTCGATCGGCAAGGCAGCATCTTCCCACGCCCGCCCCTCAAAGCCAGCCGACATGAAAACTTCGCGCGGGATGGTCTCAATCGCGTTCAAGACGAGGGAATCGGTCACCCCGGCTTTGCGCAAAGCAAGAACGATACGGGCGCGGCCATCTTCGATACTCATGCTCCCAGCGCCTCCCGCAGAGCGCTCAAAACCCGATGTTCAGTCATATCGATATGGAGCGGTGAGACCGAGATCCGGTTTTCATAAATGGCCAGAAGGTCAGATCCTGCCGGTGGTTTAGAGAGTTTGCCACGATAGCCGATCCAGTAATAATCATTGCCCCGAAGATCGCTGCGCCGGTCGATCTGATGGATACATTCATCCCGAAAACCCTGAAAGGTCGCTTCAAGACCGGTGACTTCTTCGGGCTCGCAATCGGGGAAATTGACGTTCATCACCACGCCGTCAGACCAAGGTGCCGCCAAAAGCTTGCGCACGACCTCGGCACCATGAGCTTCAGCGGTATGCCATGGAATAGGTTGGCCAACGCGGAAATTGACGGCTTGGGATAAAGCGATTGAGGGTACGCCCATCTGCATGCCTTGCACCGCTGCGGCAACGGTACCAGAGACGCTGGTATCCTCGGCAAGGTTTTGGCCGCGATTAACGCCCGACAGCACCAGATCTGGCCGACCACCCTTCACCAATTCATCAATGCCCAACAGCACACAATCGGTTGGTGTGCCCGAACAGGCAAAGCGGCGCTCCCCCACAGTCCTGACACGAACAGGCTCGGTCAGCGTCAAAGCGCGTGATGCGCCCGAACGCTCAACTTCTGGCGCAACGATCCAGACATCGGTGCTAATGGCTAGGGCGATGCGCTCTAAGACAGCTAGGCCTGGCGCATGAATGCCATCGTCGTTTGAAATCAAAATGCGCAAGACTTGTCCCCTGTTGAACCAGAATCATTGGTTCAGCCTGATTGGCCTTGGGACGGGGTATCACTTCACGGCCTGCTTCGCGAGCCTGTTATTCGGCGGCTTTCATCGCGCCTAAAACCGCGCCCGCGATCATGGCATTAGCCATCAAATGTGCCGAATCCATGAATAATAGCCCCAAGGGCTCATTGCCATAGGCGTAGTTATAAAGCCGGGCCGCAACCAGAAACAAAATGCCCACCACCGCACCCAACCGCAGGCCGGCCATTAGCGTGGTAATACCCCTGTCCTTGATCAAAAGGCCCATGCCCACAGTGATCATGACTGGCATGATCGGGCTTAAGGCCATCCGCCATTGCTCACCCGCCAACATTTCAGGCGTATAGCCCGACAAGGCCATCCATTGAGCAGCAAACAGCACGCCATAGATGAGCGCGCCGACGATATAGATCAGAACGGAGGCAAGAATGAGCGGGATTAGCTTGATACCGAAGACGCGCATGTTATTTTCGTCCACTTTTTTGATAAAATTTTACAGAGGCTATTACGTAACTAAGGATGATGCAAAGCGAAAACTAGGTTGAGAACCTCTTCCATAGTATCTGATTGCAAAGGGAAAAATTCAGAAAATAGGTAATGAAAACCAATACCTGGCTGTACCTGCAATTATTTTTGATTATTTATTTGTTTACCATACTCCTCAACTCAACATTCAGAACTGACTGGTAGCCTGACCCGGTATTCAAAACGAATACGGCTTGCTGAATGCAAGTGAAAACCAAGTATGGATGAGGGCTAGAAATGCTCAGCGTAAACACGAATAACGGCGCCATGGTTGCGCTACAGACCCTAAAGCAAACCAATTCCGATCTTGCGAAA
>JAPZTJ010000005.1 GCA_027532555.1 Aquidulcibacter sp. | reverse complement strand
CTACATGTCTCTTGAAACTCTCGCACCTTTAAGCAATGATCCCATCGTCATGCTCAGCGCAGTCCCCTGAACATGATCAACTCAGCCCTAAACCGGCTACATCATGACGCCGCTGTTACACCACGCCATGGGACACGATCCCGCAGCAGGCCGCAATATGTCAACATATTACATTGAAAATGTCTTCATATTAGGTTATTCATTTCTTACGAGGGTGGTTTTAGCGTCGCGGATCACTCAAATTTACTGATCGCCTTGGTCGGATAGCCAGCCTGTCGGGGCAGGGTGAAAAGGGCGGCAACTGAACGGGATTTTGGATTAATGTCCGATACAGATGATGATCGTAGTCCACCTTCTTTGGCGCGCAAGATTCGTTGGATGATCCAGTCTGGCGAGGCTCTTCCCGGTTCACATCTTGGGACGGTGGAGCTCGCGGAGCGATTTGGAGTTAGCCGTGGCCCGCTCAGGGAAGCATTGCGATTGTTGGAGTCATCGGGGCTCGTCAAGATCGTGCCGCAGCGCGGTGCTTTTGTCATAAGGCCTGATGATTGTGAAGTTCAGGATCTGCTCTCCGTCCGGGAGGTCTTGTTCGCGCTTCTTGCGGAGCGATGTGCAAAGGCTGCCACGCCAACGAGTATTATGGCTCTGCGGCGCGAGTTAGAGGAATTGGAGGAGATTGCTCGATGTCCAGAGACAACTCCTCGCAGGTTCCAAGTCGCAACATATCGTTATGTTGCTCAAATGAATGTCATTGTTGGGTCCGGCCGGCTAGCTCAGTCAATAAGAGATCTTAGCATTGGTGCTGCAGAGCTTTATGGATACATGGCCATTGCAACTCGCGATATGCGGCTGAAGGATCTCAAGGGATACCAAAAGCTCTTCAAGCTGATAGCGAATGGCGATGCATCAGCCGCATTCTTACATGCGCGAGCAATGCATTCCCAAGGTGTTGCGCGGGCGATGGAGCTAAGTAAAAGCGCCCTTGGTCATGGCCACGTTTCGACAGTCACTGATTTCGTCCAGCGCAAACGTAGAAAAACCCTATCTGAGCCATGATGAAGCTGCAAAACACTCGTTCTGACTGTGCGAGCTATCTGGCTGACGGGGATGCAGGATTTAAGGGACTCCAATTGCCGGACAGGCGAATGTTGTTACGCTATGCGTCCGCGCTCGGGTTGGCTAATCTTGGCGGGTGCTCGTCATTATTGACTGCCGATCTGAGCCCCTTCGATGCTTCGTGCGGTGATCTTTATCTCTATGGTCTGCCAGTCCTCGAAATGGCGCGAGCGCGGCAGAGAACCATAGGTAAAGCAGCAAACCAATGGCGACATGTTCGTAAGCTAGCTGACTCGTCGTCGCGAAAGGTAACTACCCCAAATAATGACACTCTTTACTCTTCTGCGTGGCTAGATTTGCGAAAAGGCCCGGTTGAGCTAACTTATCCCAATGCGACTGGCCGTTACTTTTCTGTCGCATTCCTGGATATGTTCACCAACAATTTTGTTGTTCTTGGGCCAGAGCAAACGCTCGGGCAATCAGGTAGTGTCCGTCTAGTCGCACCTGACGGGCCCACGACAGGCGACGAGATCATTGCACCAACACCCTGGGTGTGGGCGCAGGTCCGGACGCTAGTCTCGAACGCTGACGACCTTAAACTTGCCCACGAATTTCAGGATGGGCTACGAATCTTGGGAGATCAGTTGCCGCCACCTGATCCTGTATCTGCGCCTACTGACCCTCTTAGCGAGTTGCAAGCAATAGTTGGACTGCTGGAAGCCGAAGCACCACCTCTTCCGGGAGAACATCAACTTAGAGATCGTTGGGAGCGGGCGGAGCTAACGTCTGAGGGTCTGGCAAATGCCCCCCAATCCCGCCTAACGTTAGCTGTTAACGGGATAAAAGACGCCAGAGCTCGTATAACAAAACGTTTAGCAGCGAGTACCCCCATATCCGGTTGGATTTATCCAGAGGCGCATCTTGGCGACTTTGGCAACGATTATCTTTATCGTGCATCAATCTCTGTTTGGGGACTTGGAGCACTGCCTTTGCGTGAGGCGGCATACTTTCGAGCGGTTGCTCAGGATGGCGTTGCTACCTTTCCCTCGGACAAGTCATTTGTCCTCAGGTTCGAACCTGGTGCTGCACCACCTGCAAGGGCTTTCTGGTCACTAAGTCTTTACGAAGCGCTCGATGATGGTCGTCTCTTCTTCTCACCAAACCCCCTCGGACGACATGCCATCGGCGACCGGACACCCGGCTTACGTACCGAGACAGACGGGTCACTCACGATTTGGCTCGGTGGTCCTGACCCAGGCGAAGATAGGCGGTCAAATTGGCTTCCGGCTACGGGAACTCGGTTTGCTTTGATCTTACGCGCCTACAACCCGCAACCCAGCATGTTAGACGGTCGATACCTATTGCCCCAAGTTAACGCGGTGTCAGGGGTTTAGCCAGATTGAGACATGTTTAAATGGAAGCGCACCTGGAGGTTCAGGGATGGTTGGCACATCCGGCTGGGGTGAAGGTGCTGATCAGCGCTCCTACGCCTTTCCCTTGTGGCTATGGAGCTTGTCGACGTTCACGCTTGACCCGGTTGGAAAAGGCTTCGCCGTTGATCCGGCCGTCCAGCAGCTAGGATCCTGTAGTCCCGTCGCGGTGCGAGCTTTCGATGGAGTTCATAGTCTTTAAACAGCCAATAGGCGTCCTAATGCGCAGACGCTTGCCGCACGGGCTCCAACCGCCAAGCGGCGTCAAGTTTGTTTCTGGCCGAGATTCATCGATGTAACCTGGTCGACTGGCATCAATCCTGCTTGCCCGCGACATCGGCCGGAACTGCCGACCAGCCAGCGGGATGACTCAGAAGCCGAACGCGCGGAAATCCACTAGAGATTCCGTGAAGACACGTAGTGCGCTAGCGTGTTTTAAGTCTTCAAAGACCGCGCTGTTTGCCACGAAAAGTGGTCAGGGTTGGCCTGGGTGCCGGTCGGCTGGGACAGAAATGCGGGCAGCTAACTTTAAGAAATGTTCCCTACGCGCAACCGCAGATTCAAGGCCAACTTTTCAACGCCTACTTTCTCCAAACATCAATTGTGAATCTTGTTCAACGCTCTCAAATGCGCCAAGGGTGGTCGTTTGGGGTGGGTTGGCGGTTTCTCAAAAGCAGACGTTTATCAGTTGTCAGGATAGTTGCTCTTGAACTCGGTCGAATGTCCTGCAGACTCATGGCTGGATTCCTAGGGGCTGGATTCCTAGGGGCTGGATCACTTCTTATAAGCTTGGATTCTAAAGCGACGTTCAATTTCTTCAGCAGCCCGCCTGGTCGCTCGGTGTGCAATAGCTAACACGATTAGGCCTATTGCGGATCGCTTCAAGAAAAATCTTCGATCGATCACGCTCAAAGCCAGATACTTGGTCAATTGAGCATAATGTGTGGAACAATATCGAACGTCAGGTCAACCTGAAGCCCCCGTGATCGAAATAATTTGGGATGATCGACGCTTTTGGTAGATGTCGAGCAATGCGCTGGCAACGGCCACGCGCGAAATCTTGCTCATTACGCTTGTGTCTGATTGTGCTTCAATCCACTCTGTTTCCCTTCCTTCGCTCAGTGCGGTTGGGCGCACAATTGTCCAATCCAGATTTGAATTGCGCAGTTTGAGCTCGGCAGCGGTGTGATCACGATAGCCGATGTAAACATTTGAGGTATAAATCAGACCACGAATCCATAAAGGTAATTCACGCCACTGCTCCGATGCTCCGAATGTGCTCATGTAGATTAGTCTTTTTGGCGCCTTCAGTGCCTCCACTAAAGTGCCGACCACCTGCGAGCAGACATCTGGGGGGGAGACAAGCGGTGCCCAGGGCGAGCGAGTTTTGCGGGTAATGCCAACCGTTACAATCACACAGTCGACTTCCGAAAGTGCCCTTTCAAGTGCGTTGATCTGACTCAAGTCAGGTAGTTCAATAATGCGCTCAGCGGGTGCGGAAAGGCGCCATCTGTCCCGAACAATTGCTGTGGCAGCGATGCCTCGAACCTTGGCGGCATGCAGCACTTCCTGTCCAGTCAATCCGGTCGCTCCAATAACTGCGATCTGCATCAAACGGCCCTCCCGGCAAATTCAGGTGCCAGCACGATATCGAATTGCGCGTGATCGATTCCATCGACTGGCCTAAGTTCAACCGCCATGCGCGCCCTTATCCGCCGGTTAGTCACTCGCTTGAAAAAGCTGTCGATCCGGTTCCGGGGCTCGTCGGCAAACCACATTTCGGTTGAAAATGTTCTTGCGCCGTTCACTTGGACCAAGAAATGAATATGGGCGGTACGACGGATTAAGCCGAGATAGCGATCATAACCCTCCGGCCGAATAGTCCGGAACGTATAGCGCCCCTCATCGTTGGTCACGGTCATGCCGAACCCCGCAAATCCGGGGTCAGATGCGCCGCCATCCTCGACCAGATAGATGTTTTTGGCGTTCACTGACCAGATCTCTACCCTAGCGCCGATCAAGGGCCTGCCAACGGTATCAGTTACAGTGCCGGAGACATAGATTTGACGGCCCTGGGCGCGGCGCTGGGCTGTCGTCTTGGTCAGATCGTTAGTCAAAGGCTGGGGCACAAAAGCTCGGGCCCGCAGCAGGGGAAGGCCCGTTGGTGCCGGTGGGTAAAACGGCCCACGAGTTAACTCCGGCGTGGGCGCTAGTGTCTCCGAGGCAACCAGGCGTCCGGGCATGAGTATGGAGGTCATGGCGGCAAGTGTTACATTCAAGAAAGTTCGACGGGTCTTTACAGGGGCTCTCATTCGGATCTCCAGATACCAATCTTGATCTCGGCGAGACGTTATCGTAGGATCGGTGTCGATTAATCCTAAATTTTTATCCTGGAGTCCAAGAATGGATGCACTAACAGCGGCTCTAAGCGATATTCAATTCGAAGGGTGGTTCTTCTGCGAAAGCCGGTTGACCGCGCCTTGGGGCATTGAGCTGCCAGGTGGGCGCCTGGCGGCTGTTCATGCCATTCTGGACGGGCGCTGTTGGATTGAATTGGCAGATGGCGGCCCGGCGCAGTCTCTTGAATCGGGAGATGTGGCTTTCCTGCCACTTGATACGCCGCACACGCTAAGTTCAGATGCGGGGGTCAGATCTATTCCTGCACGCGAATTGCCCGATATTGATCGCAGCGACCGGCAATTGGTGCGGCTTGATTATGGGGGTAGCGGCGCGCTGACCTGTCTGATTACAGCCAGCTTTAAAACAGCGGATTTTCTACCCGGTATTGCTCTCAGCGGTGCCGCCCCATTGGTAGTGTTGCCGGCGTCCGACCACAAGAAGCTAGCCTCGCTGGTCGAGCTTTGCAGGGCGGAATATCATGCCGAAAGGTTAGGTCGATCAGCCGTCCTCCGTCGTCTGAGCGAGATATTGTTTGTAACCGCTGTCCAAGCCATTGCTGAGCGTAGCTCTGATAAGGTTGGATGGCTATCGGCCATCAACGATCCGAAACTCAGACGGGCTTTAGTCGTTATCCATTCACATCCGGGTGATCCTTGGTCATTGGATAGACTTGCTGAGGAAGCGGGTATGTCCAGATCATCATTTGCCGAGGCATTCCACCGCCTGATCGGTGAGACGCCAATGGCCTATGTGACCAAGGTGAGGCTGGATCGGGCTGCAAACCACTTAAGAACTAGCACTCGCTCGATCTCAAACATTGCGCGGGACTGCGGTTATACTTCTATCCCCTCATTCACCCGCGCCTTCATTAAAGCCAAAGACATGCCCCCGACACGATATCGCATGGCAAGTAAGAATTAGAGCCGACAAATCGGTGCCTGGTTATCGACGGGCCAAACCAGAGAGATTGTAGACTTTAGACCAAGTGCGAAACTCCGGTTCCTACCATCGGATAAGCGCAAAACTTGGTCAAAACGCCTTCTGGCCGTCGAGAGTGCGCTTCGCAAGGAATGCACCATCTCTAAAGCCGGTGGCGACGGCCAAATTCGCTTTGGACTGCCCTTGAACGCCGGCAATCCACGATTGGGCCGCGTGTCGCTGCATGAGATAGTCAAAGAGACCATCCTGCCGACGCGCCGGCAAAATCTCGTCAACGGATTGAGACGGGGCCGCTTGATCAAGACCTTCGCCAAAAGGCGAATAACGCAGTCGCCCCAACTGTGCGCGCCCGGTGATTGCCAGAAGATCTAGATCATCGAACCTGCCGGTTGCCTTACCAAACTGGCGCTGCAGCCTCTCGCGTAGAGCACCCTCGGGCAGATTCATTTCGAAGTTAGGAGCAAGGCCAACGGGCCAATTCCAAGATGGTAGCCGACTGGGCATTGTCAGTGAGACCGCTCGGGTCTGATCAATTAGCGGCGTATAGGCAAACGTAGACCCACTTGAACCACTACGGTCCAACACGCCGCTAGCTAGGTGGCAGTCACGGCTCCCGGTCCAGGCCTGGATCATCCCTCATTATCCTTTACGAGATCGTCAAGGGTCGGGCGACCATGGTTGAATGCTTGAAGCGTAAGATCGAGGTCCAGGACGCGTAGAACACGCAAGATTAGGACGATCCCCATATCACCAAGCTTGTCGTTTTCGAGCCGCTCGATTTGCGCACGGCTAATGCCGGCGCGTTCTGCCAGCGCGGCTTGCGAGAGCTTCCGCGCCTTCCTTGCTTCACGAATTTGTTCGGCAATGTCTGTAAGCTGCAACATGGAAGATGTCCTAATCTGCAGCATATATGCGTGATATTAATCCAAAAAAGCAATATATGCATCATTAGTGCGTGATAATGTCCAGGAAAAGTACACAAAATCGCACCTGATCATTTTCAAATAGCCCGGCCCGGCGGCAGGGTTTGTCGACATGAAGGAATGCAACCGGCAATCGGTGACGGTATCAGGAACACGCAAGTTGTATTATAGGGCACACTCCGAATCCTAGGCCGAGCCCCGGAGCGAATGGAAGTCTGCTGCCCCCGTGCGGGCCAAATCTGTTCAAAAAGGGAAGCAGGAGGAGCGTGACAAGGCAGGCCAGCACGACGGCCCACGGTACGAGGTCCGGAGATATCCAAATTGCCAGCGCTGTGGCTATTTCCAGTGGGCGTCACGCGATGCCGATCGCACCTTCTGACTGACGGTCAGCACCCACTGTTGACCCGTATGAGATGCGCAAAAGCGCCAGAACCGCCGCCACATGCTGGTCGATAGTTTCTGGTGCTGCAACGTCTATCCCATAAATCAGCTTGGCCTCGGCACCCAGCATAAACAGTGACTGGCCGCTCGAAGATATGATATAGATCAGCGAAACCAAGGACATCGCTGGGAGACGCCTACCTTGAACGGCCCGTTCGAGTGCCGGCATCACCCGGCGATGGGCGGGAATGACATAGGTGTCGACCATCCACGATAGTCGCTCGCTAGGCTCCATAGATTCATGCATCATGATGCGTGCATGTTCAGGATGACGCGCACTATAAAGGACATAGCGCCGGATGAACTGGGCAAGGGATGGAGTGGCCGACGTAGGCTCTTCCGGCGGGTCGGCCATCTCCTGCTCGAACCGGGCGAACAATTGCGAAACGGCTTCACGCCAAAGCTGGTCTTTGGTCCCGAAATGCAAGCGGATAACGGCATGCGTAACGCCCGCATCCGCAGCAATATCACGAACGGCAGCGGCTTCGAAACCGCGTCTCGAAAAATGATCCAGTGCAGCATCTAGGATTCGGATCCGCGTTTCCAGCTTTTGCTGCCTGCGTTTGTCGGTTCGGTATATGCGCTTCTCGTCTGCCAATATCTGCCTCTTGAAACGATCCATAAATTTATATATCCACTTGGATAGTAAAATCTGCACCCTATCCAAAAAGGATTCTGCTTTATGGTCGATTTACATCCGCGCAACAAGCAGTTCATCTGGCGACCCACCTTGCCGCCTTATGCCATCCTCACAGCAGAGCAAGCCCTACAGTATGATCAACTGGGGTTTTTCCTGCTCAAAGGTGCCTTCAGCCCTGAAGAGGTTGACGCCGTCGCAGATGCGATCGAGCCATTCGAACATCAGATAGAGGTTTGGTTGCGCGAACAGCCCAATGGACGGCTGATGATTGCGAAGGCCGGTGCAATCACCTTCACTGTCCATCTCGTCGAGAAGTCCGATACGCTTAAGGCCTTCAGTCGGCACTTAGTGTTCCAGAAACTTTGCCAGGACATTATAGGCCCGCGATCACGTCTCTATTGGGACCAGGCTGTTTATAAGAAGCCAGGCAATTCTGATGAATTCCCTTGGCATCAGGACAATGGTTATGCCTTTACCGAGCCACAGCAGTATCTTACTTGCTGGGTCGCGCTGAACGATGCCACAGAGGACAATGGCTGTCCGTGGGTCGTACCTGGCCTGCACCGGCTAGGGACGATCAGCCATGAACTTACTGAGCTTGGCTGGCAATGCCTTGACAATCCCGAGGGCGCAATATGTGTGCCAGCGCAAAAGGGTGATATAGTGGTTTTCTCGTCTCTCACACCTCACCGGACCGGTCCCAATCTGACCGCAGGAGTTCGCAAAAGCTATGTTCTCCAGTATGCGCCAGACGGTGCGCTCGCCTATCCTGCCGGCCAGGATGAGCCGGTCTTGCAGAATGATCCGGGGCGACAGTTTCTCCTGTAAATCAAAGCGGATGCATGTGCCGAGCGCGCTGGGCGATGAAGCGGACTAATCGCGCACGCGTTCGGGCGTCTAGCGGATAAATGGCGACGCAGCCAATCGAGCTCTGCCCATAGAGGGCGGTAGGCAGTGTCAACAGGGCCTGTAGCATCTTAAGCGTCGCGGGGTTCTGCATGACAATTGCCCGATAGCCCACCAAATCGAGTAAAGCGCCCAATAGGCCAACGCCGATACCGAGCGCAACTATTTGCGCCAGAATGATCAGGCCGTAGGTTGCATCCTCTGCCCGGACCCCTGCTTTCCATTCGCCAAATTTGACGGAGGCAGGCAGCATCGACCGGAAAGAAAGCGCGAAGGCTGCGGCACCGACCCGGCTGCGAGCAACAAGCACCAGCGCGCTTGATAACTGGGGCGTAGGGAAACAAGGCCAACGTCAGCAACGGGGTGCTACTAATCAGACCCGCCGCCATCCGCACCATACGCTTGCCGACGCGACACGATGGTCCACATCTGCCTTTACGAATCCATCCCTTGGCGACCATAAGGCACCCTTAGACACCGTCGAGGATCTATCGGGTTATTTGGGCTCACCTTTCCAGTCGGTGCCGGGCTCATTCAGACTGTCAAAGCAGATCATATCGGCCAAATCGGCCACCCGCAGCCCCACCTGCCGCCTGGCACCGACTGCCGCTAATCCTGGGCCGTTTCGTCCCAAATCAGAAATGTAAGGGTCAAGAAATTGCTAACCGAAAAAAGGTTCACATGATCGCATCTGCGGGCATCATGTTGTTTTGAGTCGGGCTCCTGGTCGGTTACCGGCCCTCATGGTGCCCGCCGCACTGATAGTCATACTTATCTCCAGGGCGCGCGCGGCGTCGGCATCGTGGAATGTCGTGAAGTCCAACCCCATCTTGTCGAATGTCCAGCCCAGAGCCGCGGTGCCAACGCTCATCCGGGCCCACATATACTTATGGAAACTGATCAAGACATGAAAACCGTAAGTGACCGCCAAACGCACCACGGCTTCAAGATAATCGTGATCATACTGGCTAGGTCCGGCATGCTCGACCGCTTCCCAAGTGGCCAGGAAGCGCAGGCATTTAAACCCTCAGATTTGCAAGTGCATGAAATGGTGTTGGGCGTCCTTGGATTTAATTTTTGATCATATATCAATGCTGAAATTTGCTTTGCTTTTGGGCCTGTAGATATTTCGCGAACTCAATAACCGCCTGCGCAACAGCATCGGGCTGCTCGGGCAACAGTGCATGGCCTGCGCGGTCAATCTGGATAACTTGAATGCGCCCTGGTGCAGCTGCTCTCAATGCGTCAATGTTTTCAGGAGGGGCCAAAACATCCTGCAGCGGCTGTACTACCAAGATTGATGCGCGTCCTGCGTTCCACCATTTATCCACAGGGGTGCGCTGGGTGGCATTTATTTGAGCCTCGGCCACGTCACGGCGCCAGCCATACCGCCAAGCAGTTGGCTCGTTGCCGGGCGCGAAAAATGCGCGGGAAACATGATTCATACGTTCCGCATCAGGTAACGAAAGATCAAAAGAAGCCAAGAGCGATTGTTCTATATCCGGGGCCATCGCGACCTTGCCGCCAGCTGCCAGAAGGATGACAGCTTCCACCAGATCTGGCCGCAAGGCCGCAGTCATTCGCGCTACCCGATTGCCGAATGCATGACCAAGAACAATGACTGGACCCCGGCGTGGTCTACTTTCGATTACATCGATAACATCGTCGGCTAGGTCGCTGAGCGTCACTTCTGCGCGATAGGGTTCGGATTTCCCAAACCCTCTAGGTTCCGGGCACACAGCCTGAAAGCCAGCGCGAGCAATCGCATCCGCCAGCAATCCAAAGTCACTTGCTCCGCGACCAAGTGAAGGAAGCAAGACTATTGATGGAGCATACTTTATGCCAACCGAGAGAACCTCGATATCGCCATTGCGTCCCTTGACTAGGCTCCGCTCTTTCGGAATTTCGGATCCGATGCTTTTGCAAGCTCCGACCACAAATAGGCCACCAAGTGCACTTCGGCGTGAAAGCAGTTTTTTGAACATCAGCGTAACCTAGTTAAACATTTCTACCCACATGTTCTCGACCTCGGCAGCAACGCCACGTCGACTTGTCCATTGTGGCTCCACATTCTTTTCGTTCCAAGCATCCCACTTTTTCAGAAGGTCCTTGACCTTTTCTGGATGCTGTTCGGCAAGATTGAACTTTTCGCCGGGATCCGTCTGCAGATCGTATAGAAGCGTCCACTGACCTAGAGCAGAGACGGTGGCCGGGATTCCATCAGGCCTCATCGAGCGGGCGAGGTCATCGACCCTACGCTCGGTCGTTGCCGCTCCACCTGGTGCCGCACGATTCACAACAATCAGCTTCCATCGTCCCTCGCGGACGATCCGAGTAGGTCCCATACGCCAGAATAGAGCCCGATTTGACTGAGGTGACTGATCTTGAACGAGGCTAACCAAGTCAAGTCCCTCAGCACCTGGGTGTGTAACCCCGGCGGCAGTTGACGTAGTGACGGCTATATCCAGGGCGCTAACAGGATTGGTGTACACCCCCGGCGCTAATGTTTGTGGCCAAGAGACAATAAAGGGCACCCTAGTGCCGCCGTCCCATGGGTATCCCTTCCAGCTTTGAAGTGGCGCGTTAGAGCAAGCGCCCCCAATATAGCTCGGGCAGCCATTGTCACTCAGAAAAACGATCAAGGTGTTCTCATAAGCCCCACTTGACTTCAGATGTTGGACCAGTCGGCCTATCCCATCATCCAATGCAGTAAGCATCGCCGTATAGACTTTATGGTAGTCAGATGGTTGATTGCTTGCGCGCAACAAATACTTTGCCGGTGCCTGAAGTGGGGTGTGCGGAGCGGTATAGGCCAAATAAAGGAAAAATGGCTTCTCGGGTTCTTTGCCCGCAAATTCAATTGCCTTGTCAGTAAAGAGATCCGTGACATACGCCGTTGGCTCTACTCGAGTGCGACCGTCAAAAATAGGCAAGCGATCCCGCGTAATGAGTTTGTCTTCAGCCGTCTCAACATGGAGGTCGTTTGGCCCAATCGCTGTCATATAAGGCGTTGCACCACCGAGAATTCCATAAAAACTATCAAAGCCCCTGTCGAGCGGGGCAAAGCCTTCCGCCTGGCCCAAGTGCCACTTGCCGACAATTCCAGTGCGGTAACCAGCTGATTTTAGTGTTTGGGCAATGGTGGTTTCTTGTACAGACATGCCTCGCTGCGTATCGCGACCGGCTGGATTAAATTCAAAGCCAAATCGGGTTTGCTGACGCCCGACCATCAATCCAGCTCGTGAAGGTGCGCAAACTGCGGCCGTGGCGTAGCCATGCGTCATCCGGACACCTGATGCTGCCAGAGCATCAATGTTGGGAGTCGGGATGCGCCCCCCATTGGCTCCGATGTCGCCGTAGCCCAGGTCATCTGCGATGATGACGATGATATTGGGTCTGCCGCGAGAATTTGGCTTGGCTGCCGTGAGTGCTGAAACAGTGTTTACCAACTCATCGCCGGTCTGTTGAGACTGACAAGCGGACAAGGGCAAGGTGAACCCGAATGTGCATGCAATGCTCATAAACACGCCTAAGGATTTAAACGTCGTCTTATCGCGCGATGCCTTCTTTGAGTGGTACCATTGGGCTGAGCTATACTTGAAGTTCATGAGCTATCATCCAGTTTTAGGTTATGAGGAATTCCTTGGTCTTAGAACAGTCCTGAATCCGATGTGGATGGTTCCAATCGAAGGGTCTCCGGGCTGCCGCGAGGCGGGTCGATAACGATGACAGAAATTGTCGGCACACAGCCATGACCCACCCTTGATTACACGTGCCGCATCTTCGCGTGTTGCCGCTGCCGCTACTGTTACAGTCTGCCGCCTGTCGCTCCATGGATCTTGCGTCCATTCCCAGACATTGCCCGCCATGTCATAAAGGCCGTAGCCGTTCGCAGGAAAGCAGGCCACCGGTGCTAGGCCTTCGAAGCCATCGTCGCCGGTATCAACAATTGGAAAGATCCCTTGCCAGTGGTTTGTCTGAGGTTTGCCGTCGGCCCCTCTGGCTTCGTTGCCCCAGGTGTAAATCGCATTTTGTATGCCGCCGCGTGCCGCTGCCTCCCATTCAATCTCGGTCGGTAGATCGCGCCCCAACCAGCGTGCATAGGCCAGAGCGTCTTCGTATGCTATTTGAACGACAGGGAAGTCTGGGCGTGCATCTTCCCTATGATGCCCAAATGGTTGTCTCCAACTCGCGGTCTCTTCAAGGTGCCAGGCACCCTCAAAGACGCCTCCTCCCGCTCCATCTCGCTCGGCGACAGTAAGGTAACCTGTAGCGTCTACAAACTTGGCGAAATCCGCATTTGTTACTTCGGTACTGTCTATCCAAAAGCCTGCAACCGAGACGACTACTCTGGGTCCCTCCTCAGCACTGTGCTCTTCGGAGCCAACGGTTAGGGTTTGCGCAGGTATCCACACGCCGACCTTATCATCGGTGATTTCGTCTGGTCCTTTCGACAAGCACGCATCTTTCTTGCTTGGTGGAGCCTTCAGATTGAATTGAACTTTTTCGTGACCATCACGGCAGGCTGCAAGCACCAATGATAAGATAAGGCCAGCTCCCAACCTCAAAAGGCACATGAGCTTTTCTCCATTGGCTCACTCGCCTTTGGGGCAGGCCAGTGACATGGGTTTGCAAGTGTTAACAAAGCCATCTGACCTCAGACTCTCTAGTGAATTTCTGTAAAGTGTCGACAATTTATGTTGCATGTGTCACCATATTATGTCAAGCAAGTGATCCTTATTGGGATGACTCATGAAAACAAATCTCGTCATCGTCGCGCTCAGTTCCATTCTGCTGTTGGTCGGATGCGCGACTCACAGTGCCTCTGGTGCTTCCAGTCTGGGAACAGAGCAGGCGCGCAAGCCGAACATAATACTTATAGTTGCAGATGATCTTTCTCTGCTAGATTTATCAACTTATGGTAAAACGCCTATAAGTGTTCCAACCCCTAACTTGGACCGTCTGGCGAAGCGGGGAGTCACATTCAGGAGAGGCTATTCTACGGCATCGGTTTGTAGCCCGTCTCGGGCTGCATTAATGACTGGCCAATACCAGCAGCGGTACGGATTTGAGTTTCTGACACCGGAAGGACCTGACGGTGGAGGCCAAGGATTGGCAGAGAACCAGAGAGTCTTCGTTAGTGACCTTAAGGTCGGAGGTTATCGGACCGCTATGCTCGGCAAGTGGCATTTGGGCTCAACAAACGACCGCCTGCCAACAACTCGAGGATTTGACCAATTCTTTGGCTTTCTTGCTGGTGAAACGGCTTACGCTGAAGAGAAAACGCCTGGCCTTATAAGTGTTGCGGCACCTTATGTAGGTAAGCGTAGCTTCACCCGGAGTGCAGAGTGGATCAAACTCATGTCTGACTTGGCCGGCGACAATACCCCGCCTAAAATTGAAAACGATGATCAGAGCTATTTGACGGATCTGCTGACCCGGAAGGCGGTGGAATTCATACGTTCCTCAGGACAATCCCCGTACTTTCTGTACCTCGCTCACTTGGCACCCCACACACCCTATCAGGCACTCGAGGCAGATGTCGCCAACTTCACCAATTTAAAGGACCCGTTACAACGTACCTATGCAGCCATGATTTCCTCACTCGATCGCAGCGTAGGAGCGGTGCTTGACGCCGTGGAAGCTTCAGGTGCGGGAGAGGATACACTCATCATTTTCACCGCTGATAATGGAGCTGCAACCTATATGGGTGTTTCGGATTGCGAAACATTGGCCGGTGGCAAACTGAGCTATTTCGAAGGCGGCGCGCGGATTCCCCTTATCATTAGTTGGCCGCGAAAATGGCCAAGCGGGCGGGTCGATAGCCGCAATGTTTCCCAACTTGATCTCGCTCCTACCATATTGGCAGCCGCAAAAGTTGATGCGGCAACCCGCTTTGACGGAAGAGACCTAACCCCACTTATGACACCGGATCGGCAATCGGAGACGGTTCACGAAACGCTGTTCTGGCGCACCGGGGCGGAATACGCTGTGCTCTCAGGTGATCTAAAGCTCTTGTCCAATACGCGCCAAGGTGCCTTTCCTTGGCTGTTTGATTTGTCTTCAGATCCTCGCGAAAGGAAAAGCCTCACCTTTGAGAGGCGTTCTGAAGTTGCCGACTTACAAAGGCGCTACAACGACTGGGCAAAATCTATGAGGCAACCGGCATGGCCATCAAATCAGGTGGTTCAAGTGTTTCAGTGTGGGAGGATTTCTTTTCATGAGCAATGATCAAGCGACTAGTTTGTTTCCATTCTCAAGTCATGGGATTCAGGTACTCGCCAAAGTCAAAACCTTCATGCGCGATCACGTAATACCTTCCGAGGCCACATTTGACCAACAGGTCAAGGAGGCCCCCAATCCCTGGCTTACACCGCCGGTCCTTGACGAGCTAAAGACTGAAGCTCGGAAACAGGGGCTTTGGAATTTGTTCTTGTCGGAACTTAACCCAGGACCACCTCTAAGCAATCTTGATTATGCGCCGATTGCCGAGGAGATGGGTAGGATTGTATGGGCAAGCGAGGTTTTCAACTGTAACGCTCCGGACACCGGTAACATGGAGGTTCTTGAACGATATGGGTCGCAAGCCCAGAAGGAACGCTGGCTCAGTCCGCTCGCCGACGGGAAGATCAGGTCCTGCTTTGCTATGACCGAGCCACAAGTCGCTTCTTCGGATGCAACAAACATAGAGACTGAGATTAGACGCGAAGGCGACAATTATGTGATCAGGGGGCGGAAGTGGTGGATCACCGGCGCTTTGAACCCACGATGCGAGGTTGCGATCGTGATGGGCAAATCCGACTCGTGGGCACCAAAGCATCTTCAGCAGTCCATGATCCTCGTTCCCCTAAGTGCGCCTGGCGTCAAGATTGTCCGCCCCCTCAGAACACTGGGCTTTGACGAGCCGTCCCACGGACATGCAGAACTGATTTTTGACGATGTGAAGGTGCCAGTCGACAACATGCTGCTCGGGGAGGGCCGCGGGTTCGAGATTTCTCAAGGCCGACTTGGACCTGGGCGGATTCACCATTGTATGCGACTGATTGGACTTGCCTCAAGAGCCCTTGAAGCGATGTGCGCCCGGGCTTTAGCTAGACGCGCTTTCGACCGCCCAATTAGTGATCATGGTGTCGTGCGACGCTGGATAGCGCAATCGCGCATCGAGATCGAGCAAGCAAGGCTGCTAGTATTGCAGGCAGCGTTGCGTATTGATGAGCTTGGGACCAAGGGTGCACGCAAAGATATTGCAATGATCAAACTCGCAGTACCCCAAATGGCCCAGACTGTCATTGACCGAGCAATCCAAGTGTTCGGCGGTGCCGGCTTGTGCGACGATCACTTCCTCGGTTACGCCTTTACAGGTGCCCGAATTCTCCGAATTGCCGATGGACCTGATGAGGTCCATGCAGAGACTGTGGCTCGGTTAGAGCTAAAAGCTCACTGCAGATAGCTTTCCTGTTTAGCCCAATGTCTTTGACGTCACATCGTGCGATTCCCAAGAGTCTATCGGTACCAAGTGAATGTCGTTTTGCGGCACATCACTTCACGGGCCTTGCCGTAATGTATCTAAAGCAACTCTGACTAACAAAACTGAGGTTTAGCAACATGATGACTGTCCAAACCGATTGTTACTCCACGGCCCAGTTGTGCTGCCAGAACATTGAAATTTTTAATTGACCGCTTGTTGAGTAGGCTGGCCCATGGCGGGGAGACGAAACTTAACTGCTCTCGCGGCTACCGCGTCAACCAGTCGGGTGCTCAATTTGCTCCAAGTCGGGAAGCGCTACGCTGACGATCTGTCATACAAAAAGGCACCGCTGTTTACCAACGACCTACTAAACCGGTCGATCATAATAAAGCACCGCCTGCGGCGCGATGAAGTTTATCTGATCCCAAATTCTACACTTGTAGCGACTAAAATCATATTCCCACTCGACTTCAATGACTTGGCATTAGGCGGGCACTCAGTTTTTGTGAACCAAAAAGGTTATAAACGCACCATCTGCGACATGGTAGGCCTAGGCGAACAGGAGCTCGAAAAAGACTTTTCAGTCTTGGACATGTTGGACGAGTTGCCTTCTCTTGATCCGTTTTTGGTTCGGGAATGTTTGCGCCGGAACCAACACGAACCCGCCGAATGCTATTTCCCGATATCGCCAGCTGATGCCCAGCGCATGCAAAATTTCGCAAACTCAGAGATGGCACCGCTGATCCGGATGGCGGTTGGAGACGTTAGTGGCATGGGCAGCGACGCCATGATTGCCAAACTCGCCAACGCACTTTTGCTCGCAAATGATGTTGGCGCACTAAACCCCTTGCGTGAGACATTGGGCTTAAACGGCACTCATTTCACAAAGGGAATCTTTAGCTGGAAGGGTTTCATCTACTACAAATGGCAATTCTCGGAAATGATGCAAGGCTTAATCCGTGTGACCAAACAAATCGACCATATCAGACCTGTGGGGTCGAATGAAGTTGCAACGCAAGAAAGATTTGACGCGCTTAAAGCATCAATTCGTACGCGGCTCCGGGAAACTGCGCGAGGCTGTAGTCAAGCGCTGGCGCTCTATGATGATGCATTCGCCGACCTCGTCCACCGAGGCAATCCTGGAGCCTTCCGCAGCTTCTTGTTGAATGCACCAGTTCTCTTGCTGGATTTAGGCCATTCAATGGGTATGATTTCGCATATCTCGTCATTCTGGGCTTACCGCTTTCAAAACGGTTCCGCGCGCTTACTAAAATGGAAAGAATTCTATGATATTTTGCTCGAGTTTGACGCAGGGCTTGCTCCCCGCCAATCTCAGGCTCAGTCTTGGTAGAGCAAGCTACACCGATCGCCGGCAATGCCAGCGCAGACGTTGAACCCGGCAAAGTTATCTTTAGCGCAGCCGATCGTCGGTGCAGATGAAGTTCAAATTTGTCTCAGAAGCGGCGTGCATGTTGCCACATTGACCAAACGTAAGACTTACGTGAGCAGCTATGCCCTTAGAAGCTTGAGTTCCAGGAAATCGCTTGCAGTCCAAGACGATTTCCCCTAAAAGTGTCAACATATTATTTTATATATGCCGACATTAGGTGCCGACTTGCTGCTACAGGAATTGCGCTTCCTTTTATTTGACGTACTCGATGCGGAGGCCTTGCTAGTCCGTCCGACGTTTAATCACCTTGATCAGCTTGACCTTGAGTGCATTTTGACCGCAGCGGATGACTTGGCCAAGCGGGAGTTTGGCCCGATCGCCGACATAATTGACAGGGAAGAGCCGCTGCTTCTGCAAGGAAATGTGACTGTCCACAAGGCAGTGGCTCGGGCGTTTCGAGCTTACGCCGACGCGGGCTTTCTTGGGGCTAGTTTGCATGTTGAATCAGGGGGGCTACAGCTACCTGCCTGCGTATCAACAACACTCATGGCAATATTTGGAGCAGCATGCACACCGGCGGCTGGCTATGGATTTCTCACGACTGCTGCAGCTAGGATCATCCAAACGTTTGGTGATGTCTGGCAGAAGTCAACCTTCCTAGCTCCTTTACGTGACGGGATTTGGGCAGGGACAATGTGCCTCAGCGAGCCTCATGCAGGGTCTGCACTTGGCGAAATTCACACCAAGGCAGTCCTGCGTAACGATGGTTGCTATAATGTTACAGGCACTAAGATGTGGATCTCAGGCGGAGATCAAGACTTCACAGCTAACATCGCCCATCTTGTTTTGGCAAGAATCGACGGCGGCACATCAAATGCTTCAGGCTTGTCGCTTCTTATTGTACCAAAGATGAGTCTTGATGGTAGTTCAAACAAAGTCTCTACGATCGGACTAAATCATAAGCTGGGCCACCGAGGAACATCAAACTGTGCACTGACTTTCGGAACGGATGGTCCTTCAACCGGCTATTTGATCGGCAAGCCGCACGCAGGCCTTTCTTATATGTTCCAAATGATGAACGAAGCTCGCATCGGCGTTGGGGTTACCGCTGCAGCTACGGCCTATGCTGCTTATCGCTATGCTACTGAATACGCCCGGACGCGACTTCAAGGCCGCGACCCTGAAACAGGGGCGCAAGTAGCAATTGTCGGTCACGCCGACGTAAAGCGCATGCTTTTAATGCAACGGGCTATTTGCGACGGCGGCCTTTGTCTCTGCCTATTCGGCGCACGCATGGTAGATGACTCTCAAAGCCATCCGGATCCAGTTGAGGCCTCCAGGGCAGGGATACTCCTGAAACTACTCACTCCATTAATCAAGCTTTGGTGCTCCGAGCGCGGTCTCGAAGCAAACTCGCTGGCAATACAGGTCATGGGAGGTGCCGGATATGTTCGCGATCATCCAGTTGAAAGGTTGTTCCGAGATCAAAGGCTCAATCCGATACATGAGGGCACGAATGGTGTTCTGGCGATCGACTTTATCCTGAGAGGTGTTCGGCGGGATGGCGGGGAAGCCCTGCTCCAACTTCTGTCAAGAATCACTTCTGAACTAGCGTCAATAGACGGTGATAAGGAGTTGGCGCTTTCCAAAACACTTGCAGAAAGCGTGAGCATGATCCAAGCCTGCGCAGCTATCTTAGTGGCCAGCGAAAAAGGCGTTGCTCGCGCTTGGGCAAGCCCATTTGCCCTCTGTGTTGGCGATACGCTTGTTGCGTGGTTATGGCTAAGGCAGATCAAAGCCATGCGCGGACATTCTGATAGCGTGGCTCTTTCCAAGCAGGCAGCGGCACTATGCTTCAGCCAGTTGATTCTTCCGCAGTCGATGGCGGTTATAAAGAATATTATAGAGGGTAACTCACCGCCTTATAACGACCCAGACACAGACCTTCTGGTTGATTGACCATCTCTACACGGAATCAACCCTGCCTGGCTCTTGGGGTCCGCCGATTATCAGGAGGATCCTGCCTGGTGAGACCATCATGCTTTGGCTTTTGGCTAGCGTGCCACTGCTGACGCGCCACCGTGGTTAGAGCGTGCGGCGCGCAGCGGGCGTAAGCAAGCCGGGGCTCTTGTTGGGCGCCACGTTATTGAACTGGTGCCGCCAGAGTAGCGGACTCTCTCTTCAACTTGCTGACCAATCCTGGCAGAGGTCAGAAGGGCAACACATGACTGCGCATATTTTCACTATAAGTTGTATGGCAACAAGGAAAATAACGCATCGAGGTCAGCATTAGCGAGGCAATCTCGCTATCATACTAGAATGGGACGCCACTCAAAACAGCTTCTTCAGCCGATAAACCAAACGTCCAAAACCAAGTAAGTTATAGTTTATTTTTTTCTATAGATAAAACAGAAATCTAATAGCATTTTCTAACTTATTTGGCGGTCTACTGCGCTCCACCACGGTGCGCGCAAGAGTTTCTTATCTACTTTACCCAATGGGGTTAAAGGCAACAGGTCGACAACTTCAAATGATTTTGGGACATAAATCGGCCCCTTGCGTGAACGGACCCATCCGGCAAGATCTTCAAGACTGGCATTGCGACCCGGGCGGAACACGACATAAGCTTTAATGGCTTCTCCCCACCTGCTGTCAGGTACGCCAATAGCCGCAACCCCAGCGATTGCAGGGTGGGCACTTAAGACGCTCTCTAACTCACTTGGATAAAGATTGAAACCGCCGGAGATCACCATTTCTTTCTTCCGATCAACTATGAAGAGGCGGCCTTCATCATCCTGCCAACCAATATCCCCGGTATACAGCCAACCATTTTTGATGGTTGCTGCAGTGAGTTCAGGCTGGTTCCAGTAACCTTGCATGGCGTAGGGAGCCCGTACACATATCTCTCCACTCGTTCCGGGTTTTGCCTTCAAGCCATCGGCATCAAGCACGCAGACTTCGCAGTCTTGCAATGGATGTCCGGCTGATGTCAGCAACTCCGGTCGAGACCGGCGGTGATCCACAGATTGCAGAGAGGAAATCAGATAGCACTCAGTCTGCCCGTAAAGCTGGCAAAAGACTGGGCCGATACGATCCAGTGCTTCCTCCAACCGTGAGGGAGCGATTGGTGATGCTCCATAAAGAAGTAACTCCAATGATCTTAGGTCAGCACGACTCCACCCCTTTTGATCCAGCAGTGTGTAAATCATTGATGGAACAAGCATTGTCATATTTGCACCCGACGCTCGGACGCGTCGGACAAATGTGTCGGGATCAAGTCCTTGCATCAGATTAATCGCCCCACCTCGAGCAATTACTGGGGCAACGAACAGACCGGCTGCATGGCTAATAGGAGCAGCAGCCAAGTAAACTGGCAACTTTGGCAGCTGGAAGTTAGCGAGAACAGCAATGGATCCTGCCAAAAGTTCTCTATGACTTCGCTTAACTCCCTTCGGATGACCAGTTGTCCCACCAGTGTAGTTAATGATGGCCAAATCATCCGGGCTAGATAGGTCTTTGGGGCTAAATGACGAATTCTTGGCCTCTTCGATGAGATCAACTCCAAACGATGAGGGTCCAAGTACCAATTTGGTCCGAATAGGTGCCTCAGCATGAAGCTGCCCTGCTATGTCTCCGAATATAGGGTCCAACAACAGCACTGTCGCACCTGAATCGGCTATTTGATCAAGATGATCTCGATGAGACCCTAGTGGATGGAGAGAAGTACTAGCAGCCCCAAGTCCCTGACAGGCGACCCCAGCGCACCAAGCCTCAAATCTATTTGAGGCAAGACCTGCGACAATGTCACCCCTCCCAACTCCGGCCCTCACCATCGCCGCTTGGATCCGTCCGATTAGGTCTCGGACCGCTCGGTAACTTATCACCGCTTCACCCGTTATGAAGGCTGTGCTATCACCATAGCGCTCAAGGGCACGCAGAACAAAACCTGCATGGGTAGGCCCGTTTTGCCATTCTTTGCTCATTGAGCCTCCGAGCGAGACTGACCCTGAAGCGGGTATATTACAACAAAATACAAAATTTCCCCCGTGCGTTTGTTGGTTTTCTCAAGACTGATAAGTTCTTAAAAAATGTATCAACTTAGTATCATTTAAGTTAAAAAAGTCAATTCAGTCAGATTTATAGGTAACTTTCTACCCAGTGGTAGCTAGACAACAAGAGATTGAAACTGGGCCCCAAAAGTCTTTGAACTGGCTCCCCCAGATGAGCCATGTTAGCGAGAATTAATCGCAGCTAGGAAGAATAGCTGCCTTCGAGCCTAATAGAGTTCTGAGGAGGCCTTGAGGAAGCCTTGATTGAGCAACATTTCAGCACACAGTCGTTTCGTCGACTTTTCGCGAATCTTAGTTCGTATCCACATTGACTCGGTCTTGTGAGACTCACTCAAACGTACGATCTCGCGCTCTAACTCATAATCGACCCCAGGATAAAGCGGTCCATCAACCACAAGAATCTCCTGATCCAGAAATAGGCCCACAACAGGCTGGTGAATCGGGAATGAATCCTGAAGCGCGACTGACTGGCAAAGCACACTGATCATTTCAACAGGAAGAATGGCCCTGCCCCATGGAGTGCTTGTCCCCTCCAAATACCAAGGACTGGGTTCGGTTATTACATGCAGCTTTTCTACAAGACTGAAAGGATAGAGGTCGCCCAAAGGTGTTTCCCGCTCCAGCCGTACACAAATCTTTTGAGCTACCAACCCCGGGCGGCAGCCAGCTAGGATCCTCGGCGCGGCCAGTGGCCGTGCCAATGCAAGTCGTTGCCTTGCAAGGGTATTTTCACAACCAGAGCCTACCCCGGCAGTACCAACGAGAACAACTGTCCCATCGCGCTTCGTCAAGGAGATATAAGCAAGGTTTTGAGGGGTTACAATCAGAGTAGCTTGAAGCTCTTCGCCTTCATAACTCGCATTCTTGTAGTTAACGGAAATGCTGCCATAATTGAACCACGCCAGACCGAAAGCCTGCAGTAGAAGGGGCGCAAACTGGCTAAAGTGCGTGGGCCCCTCAATCGCGCCGCCACGAAACCCGAGACTTAGGGCGGTCGAGTCATCATGTATCGAAGCATGGTCCGCGTAGGTCTGGCGCGTGAGCAAGTTTGATGGCGTGCGCCAAGGACCGGTAAGCACAATCATGCCGTCCTCACCGCCTTCTTCGCAGACTTTGGCAGAGAAGGGACGTGATTGAATCTCGCTTTTGACGTACATGACACTTCCTCTCAATCAACAAGGCACCTCAAAATAGATGAGTAACCCTAATGGCTCAGGTCAAATGTTTGACCGAAAACTTGAATTGCATTTCCAACGACGGCCTGGCTGTCCCCCGACAAACCAATTTCACCATGGTTTCTTATTGGTAAGTTCATCCAGATTGCCGTTACTTTGCCAAAGTTGGGATGAGTATTTTGCTGGAGATTGCATCAGCCAGTCTTGCGACCAACTGAGAGTTTCCTTCGGTCAACGTGCCGCCAACCATAAAGCTCGGCCACTCTTTAACCTTTAGCCATCCGTCTGCTTGGCCATCCATGTCGGTGCCCATCAAATTAGGGTTCCCGAAAAACACGAGCAGCTTACGATTCTGATCGATTACCTCTGGATTGTCCCATTTAGAGCGTAATGCGTCATAGGTACGTGGCATCTTTGCGGCCGGTGGATAGTCAGGGTTTTTCAGGCTCACCGAGTAATTCGGCCGGTGCGCGGTAATATCTGTCCAGACTGCAATGACCGGATACACGGCCTCAAGAGGCTTACCGCCACCGTCTGGAATGTCGCCAACCTTGGCCCATTCGGAATCCATCGCTTCATTGATGCACTCCAGCCCCGACTCAGGGAGATCCCCCCCCCCAGTAGCCTTTTCAGGGTTCACGTAAGCACTGAAGTCTGTTCTTTCAGTTGGAAGCTCGAAGAATGCCGACGCCTTTAGGGGCGGTATGTCTCCAACGAACTTCCAATATTCTGGATCCGAGGACTTGACTGTTATCCATTTGGTGCCATCGAACCATGAATAATCAAATCCGGTGAGGTTTATACCGCCGAAATCACGATAATAGATGACGCGAACGCGCATTGCGTCGAAGGCTTTAATCCCGCGCTTTTCCAATTCGGCATTAAGGTTCGTCTCCAAGTTGAGCGCATTGGCCTTTACAGCATTAATGGTAGGTCCCATTGACCCCGTCGCATCGATACACATCACAATGTCTAATTGACGTACTTCGGGTTTCGCGATGGCTGCAGTAGATTGTACATTCGAAAGAAAGCGAGATACCCCGATTAGTGACGAAAAGCTTGTAGGAATGCTCAGTTGAGCTTTGCCTTCCATAAAGTCCTTATCATCAGTCATCTTGAATTCTAGCGCAGTAACCATTGCACGTTCTTCGGTTGTTAGGTTCGAATCGAAGTGGCGCTCTGCGATCTGGGTTCGGTCCATATCCTCATCTTCTAGCCTGGCTGCGGCTAAGGTTGCGGAGTCTAATGCGATTTGGAACTTCGTCTCCAAATTCAACTTCTCGGCATAAGAAACCGTCATGCCAACCACAAGTATGGTGGCAAGTGCGGCAAGGGCGAAAACAACGGCTATCGACCCCCGAGCCATTCTTCTTTCAAGGCGAAGATTCGCCAGAAGTTTGGGTTTTTCCATCTCAGGATTTTCCAATGTTGTAGCCCTTGGGAAGGAACGGACACCCGATGAAGCCGACAGTCGTGTGGTCGTTAAAAACTGTTGCCGTCAGGAGCGCTTCGGCCAAGCCATAGGGAATTCTGCAATCCCCACCCAGATCGACACCACGTCGCAGTAAGGCTCGGTCTGACCTGTCACGGAACCAGCGCCCATTGGTCTGCAATGCTGTTTTCGCCACTGCCATTCGCCAGCTCTTGCTTTTGCAATCCGTTCCCGGGATGATATTCACTATCCAATCGGATATTCAATGCTATATGTCAAGCCTTGCTTGTGGAGAAATACAATGGACCAAAGAAAATTCGGAAAGACTGGATGGAGGGTTTCCCCGATCTCCTACGGAGCAATGGGAATTGCATTGGACCCTGATTTGAATAACGGCATTTCTCCGTCGTTACTGCTAGCTCTTGAGAAGGGCATGACCATGATCGATACAGCCCGAATTTACCCGGGCTCGGAAGAAATCATCGGCAAGAGCCTGCGTGCCTGGAAAGGCGAAAAGCCGCTCATCTCAACCAAAATCGCGCCATTAACGGCCAAGACATTCCGCCAATTTCGCCCGCTCGCCAGCGCCTTCACCCCGCAATCCATTCGAGACTCTGTCGAAGCAAGTCTAAGAGCGCTGGGCGTTGAACGGGTCGACGTCTTGCATCTCCATCAATGGTTCTATTTGTGGAGTTTTGAACCTGCGTGGTTCGACAGCCTGCATAAACTCCAGCGCGAAGGCAAAATCGGCGCTATTGCCGTCAGCGCTCAGGACCATGAGCATGACGCGCTTCTTGAAATCATCCGGAGCAACATGGTCGACTGCATCCAATTCATCTTCAATATCTTTGAATCACGTCCCAAAGTGAGTGTTCTGCCTCTTGCCGAAAAACATGGTGTCGCCACGATCGGTCGTTGCGTCCTCGACAGTGGCGGACTTTCGGGCACGTTAACTGAAGCTCAATTCGCCCAGAACCTGTTTCTCAAACATGCGCCCTTTTCCGACTATCAAAAGCGTCTCGACGCACTGAGGACAGCCTATGTTGGGACACATGCCAACAGTCTTGGCGAATTGGCCGTGCGATACGCGCTTTCGGATCAGCGCTTGTCGACCATTACACTGGGTTGCCCAACCCGGGCACTGGTCCACGCCAATTTGCAGGCCGCCGCCAATGGTCCATTGCCCCAAGCCATCGTCGATGAAATCACCACCTATCATGTCTGGACCAAGAACCATTATGAACGGCTCGTCTGAACCCCGTTTTATCAGCTTTTGCTTTGATGACGGTTATGAAAAATCCTGTCGTGCAATTGCCGATATCTTTGAAGGCGAAGGCGCATCCGCCAGCTTCTGTGTATTGACCGATCCCGCAGGTTCAGCCGACGACTATGTGCGTTCAGGCAGAATTGGTGACTTTGAGTTGTGGCGCGCCCTTGCGGCGCGCGGCCACGAAGTGATGCCGCACGGCCACCACCATATCCATCTCGGAACGGCAAGCGAAGCCGAAGCAAAGGCTGAAATCGAAGCGTGCCTGCGGTTGTTCTGCGAAAGAATGCAGTTGTCGGGCCCATCTGACCTGATATACCACTGCGCCTATAATCACATCCTGCCTTCGCTTGCGGACTGGCTACAGCCACAGGTGCGGGCCATCCGGGCATCTGAAGCCAATATTGGCACTAATCCCGTGGCGTGGAATCGCACCCGCTCTGTCTTTGATGCCTGCTTTCCCTTGCCCCCCGCCATTGAAACTGACGCCCGAACACGGATCGCGAACTTCATAACCAGTGCGGATGCATGGCTAACTTTGTGCTTTCATGGACTGGATGACGAAGGCTGGGGTCCATTGCCCGCTGACGCCTTGCGCGCGATCATCCGGGAGGCAGTCGGGCTGGGAGCAACAATCATGCCGCCAGGCATGGTGATCCGAGCTTTAGCAAGTGTCTGATTACCAACTGGAGTGAGCCTGATCAATGCTTCCGGCGACTGGCAGACACCTGGCCGCCATCAAAGAACACTGTCAGGATAAATGGACTGGCCCCGGGCATCAGCGGGGAAACAGTATACTCGAACTCCGTCGCGGAGATCGACGCAAAGCGTCCCGGCTAACAACCTGAATGTGCCCTAAAAAGTATCCATCCGGCGAGGGCCACGGCGTGGCTTAGGGCGCTGGTTTCCAGTTCCAGGGTGCGAGTTCTTGGAGGCGTGAAGCTGGCCATGAGGGCATGTGGGCGAGCAGGTGTGCGAGCCAGGCTTGGGGATCGATATTGTTGAGTTTGGCAGTACCGATGAGGGTATAGATCAGGGCGGCGCGTTCGCCTCCGGCTTGTGATCCTGCGAACAGCCAGGCTTTGCGGCCAAGGGCGGCTGGTCGCAGGGAGCGCTCTGCGGCATTGTTGCTAAGGCAGGCCCGGCCATCGGTGAGAAAGACGCTAAACGCGGGCTGTCGCTTGAGCATATAATCCATGGCAGCGGCAACGGGTGCGTGGCGGGATAGTTTTTGACGTTGTTCGCTCATCCAGTCGAACAGGTTGGCGACCAGTGGGGCGGACTGGCTGGTGCGGGTGGCGAGGCGCTCGTTGGCGGTTGCACCATTGATCTCGCGCTCGATGGCGAAGAGTTCGTCGATTTTCTTGACGGCTTGTGTGGCAAGGGGTGCAGCGGCCTGCACAGCTGACCCTGCCTTGCCCTTTACGGGCAGGCTGGCGATCTCGAAGAACTTGCGCCGGGCATGGGCCCAACAGGCCGCCTCGATGAACGGGGCTGGACTTCGGGCTTGCTCGAACAGATGGTTATAGCCAGCAAAGGCATCGGCTTGCAGGATGGCCCCACCCCGAGTGGTGGGATAGGCCTTCAGATGTGCCTTCGGGTGATCGCCAGACCTGGTATCGGAGAACTTGAACAAAACTGCTGGCGGGTCAGCACCCCCGAACGGTCGGTCATCGCGCACATAGGTCCACAATCGTGCGGTCTTTGTCTTACCCTTATCGAGTAATGGGACTGGCGTGTCATCACCATGGATGCGACCAGCAGCCAAGACATGGGCTTCGATCAGTTCAGCCATGGGGGTAAGCGCGTGGGCACAGGCACCGACCTGATCGGCCAGCGTCGATAGCGCGATGGGAACCCCTTCGCGGGCATAGCGCTCGGCTTGCCGGTTGAGCGGCACATGTTGGCCGTACTTCTCATACAAGATCATGGCCAGAAGTGATGGGCCAGCCCGCCCTCGTGCAATCGCATGAAACGGGGCTGGTGCCTGGGAGAAGCCTTCGCACGCCCTGCAGGAGAAGCGCTCGCGGACATGCTGGACTACCTTCCAGCTGCGGGGGATCACTTCGAGCGTCTCTGTGACGTCTTCGCCGACCTTGACCAGTCTGTGTGAGCCGCAGTGATCACAGGCGCAGGGGGCTGGCTCAACCACGCGTTCACGCGGCAGATGCTCTGGTAGAGGCGCACGCGCTGGCTTCTTGCGTTCAAAGCTCCTGACGGGGACGACGCCTGCCGCGTTGGCGGCTTCCTCGGCGACGATCTCGGCCTGGGTGGCATCGCCAACCGCTTCGACTAAGGCCAGCTCAAGCTGGTCGATGATCTGGCGCGAGCGTTCAGCGCTGCGGCCATAGAGTTGATGCCTGAGCTTGGCGATCTCGAGTGCTTGATGGGCGGCCAGTTCCTTGAACGCCAGAGCCTCTGCAAGCTGGGCCAGAACTTCCGCCCGGGCCAGTCGCTCGGCAACCAGTTCTGCCTTCATGGCAGCCATCTGGGCCCTTAGGGCTGCTATGTCATCAGGGCGTTCCAACACCTCAGAAGAGAATCACGAAACGGTGTCAAACACCAGCAAAAATGGGCACATGGAGCAGGAAATATCAGCCCGCAGCTGTTGGTCTCCACGTCTTCTGCGGATGACGCCAGTCGATACCTTCGAGCATATATCCAAGTTGGCCAGGCGAGATCGACACCACACCATCAGCCGGGCTCGGCCAGATGAACCGGCCCCGCTCCAGTCGCTTGATATAGAGCGAGCAGCCCAGCCCATCGTACCACAACACCTTCACACTGTGGCCAGCTCTGCCCCGAAACACGAACAGGTCCCCGCCATGGGGATCACGGCCTAAGCCACCCTGCACCATGGTGGTCAGGCTGTTCATGCCCTTCCGCATATCGGTGACGCCAGACGCCAGCCATACCCGCACACCAGACGGAACCGGGATCATCGTAAATCCTCCAGCGTAGTGACCACTGCTGCCAGCGTGGCCGCATCAAAGCCCGGGTGAACCTCAACTCGCCGCGCTCCTGACAACACAATGACCAGTGGGGCACTTACCGGTGCTGGCGAAGGTTCACATAAACCCCCATGGTCGCCAGTCGCAACTACCGGAACAAATGCCGGTGGCTCCGAAATCCGGCCAACCCCACCACCATCACCACGAGCCTGCGCACGCCAAACGTAGATCTGACTTGGATGGACCCCATGGCGGCGCGCAAGCTGAGTAATCACTGCACCAGCCGCATAACTCTCCGCCACAACCGACAGCTTGAAATCATCGGAAAAGCGACGCCGACGGCCCAGATCAACAACATCAAGTCGACCCCCATATCCCGCTGCTATCGTCTGTAACGTCTCCATACGCACAGTAACTAGCCCAGTTCATACCTCACCGGTATGTGGCCCTCGCCGAATGGATACTCTGTACCTGAAGAACTTTCGCAAGTTCTTTTGCATGATCGATTGCAACCCCAACACCATAATGGCTTTCAACCTCAAACAGTCGACTTAACATCCGCGACAATATGATCGCGTCGCCCGGTCCGAGTGGTCCTAAACATTGCAGTGCGGTCCGTATGATGCTCAAGACAGGATCACTTGGCACTTGGTGGGGTTTTACACCATCAAAGCTGTTCTGGCGGGCCACAGACTCGCTTTTATGGTTGTCGTTGACAGGTGTAGCAGGGGAAGAAAAGATCATATTCGTTGCCTAAACAAGCTGATTGGCTCTTGTTTAGGCCCATTTGCGCACATTGTGCTTGGTGAGAATCCACCAAGGACCAACCCTTTCTTACTGCCAGTTAAGTTCTCCCATTTAGCCCGTTTGATCTAATCAGGCCATTTTGCGCTTGCCATGTCATTGAGGTTACTATGTCGGGAAGCACACCAAGAAACTCACTATTTCCTATCACCCAGACCAACGTAGAGCAGGTCTTCGGCTATATTTTTGCCCCATGGGTTAAAGAATTAGGGTTCAAAGACTTCACGGTGTCCGAAGGGTATTGCAGTGTCATTCTACCCCTATCCAGCAAGGTCAAGTTTGTGACCGGCTCGATGTGCGGCCAGGCGATTATGGCTGGCGTTGATACCGCATCTGGACTTGCCTCAGGTACGACTGAACGTATCGGCAAGGGCACAGTATATCAACACACTCACTTTCTGTCCCCAGCGTCGAATGACGATTATCTGTTTAAGGCAATTGTCAGAAGCTTTCGCTCAACGCGAGCTTATGTTGAGTGTGATGTCATGTCAGTCCGGACGTTGGAGCTCGTTGCGCGGGGCGTCAGCGAGTTTGCCTATTAGTTGGCAAATGTCGTGATTTCTAATCGTTCTTATGACGGACAGGCGGCCCGGTCCCATGGACATAACCTTAGCGGGGATATCTTCAACAAGGAAATGACTGGAATGGTCGAGAATTATGGCGATCTGAAACTATATTTCGTCGGAAGCGGGGAAGTTTCCGAAGGCAATACGATCGACGATTGGGATGGATTCAGTAAGACCCTCGTCGCAGCTACGAGCCGACGAAATGCTCTCTTGGTCGCGAAACTTTATGATCAAAATAAAGCATTGCCGGGTACTTTAGAATGGGAAGGCCAACCCATAACCATGGTTAGCTTTAAGGATCCAAGCACGGGGCGTTATCTCTAATTAATCCCCTTGGAGATTGGCGTATCGCGTAATCTGCTCGTTTCATGTTGCACGTTTAAGCATTCAAATCTGACGTGACATCAACCGCCTTGGTGGATTTTCCCAGTAGCGGATGAAAAATCGCAGTTTATGAAGGAGCATGGACAGTTCTTTCAACCTAGCTAAGTTGTCAATTCTAGCGGGGCTAATCGTCTTTGTGGGTTTGATTTTCCTAGTTTATACGTCGCTGCGCTTGCTTGACGGGCCAAGAAGCAAAGAAGATCGCGATACCGATTAGATTGTTCGCATTAGGTTTTGCGCTCGCTCGTTGTTCATTCCACAATCAATTGGCCGCTGGACTATTTGCAAGCGATTGCTGTTTAGCGATTGCGCAAATCTTGCCGCCTCACCGATTGGAGTATGACGTTGCGTTTGGTGCGTTATGCCTGTCCAGAACGCCATTCACGACTGCTTTATGGCGCTATCGACGGCCAACTTGTTTTGCATGCCGTAGTCAACCGACCTGACAGACCCAAACGAAGTGTCCGAAGGCCATGCATAGCCATCCATAGAATGCGCGTGCTTGTACCTCTGGATCTGCCAAGGTTGCGTCTGGAAGAAATGCAGAACCTGACCAAATTATGTGTCTGTCACATCTGTCCCCAACAAACCATTCTTATGGCCCTGAACACCCCAGCTTGCGCAGAAAGAATTGTCGGGCGGCTTCAAGGCAAGCGGAGCGACGTATTGAACAGTTCCGAGTCATTTGGCTTAGGCACATTATTGACGTTCTCAAGAATTGCTTGACCAAGGTGCATTCCATTGATGGAATGAAGTCTTTGGCGAAGCGCATTACTTGGTCAGCGTCAGATCAACAAAAATTGCGGAAGATTGCGGAGTAATGCGAGAAGGCAGAAACAATGAAGACGTACAACGCGAAGAGTGTCTTTGATCTTGATAAATTTCTCCCCGGTGACGGTGAGGACAGCGTTGAACTAATGTACAAGGATGGCACGCTATATGTTTATACATTTTTATGTAGATGCAGCGTCAGATCAAAGCATGATGCTGTCAATTGAATTCATGATGGCACTTTATTTTATTAAATCATCTATCCCGGGATTTAGCGTGTTTCGTTATCAGCAAGTCTTGGATATAGACATGTTGGGCTCTTTGATAGAATACGAATAATCTGAATGGGTATCCAGTATTAATCAAACAACACGGCTCGACGGACTCAAGCACTATCGAATAATGCTTCACTCCACGAAAACGGTATTGGATATTGCTTGTAAATCTTGGCTTGCGCATGAGCCAGCAATACGCTCTGCACCGTAAGGTCCCGTCCGGCAGGACTGCACCACCCCAAGAGTTGAGGCCTTGGAACTGGCTTTATCTACGTAGCAATGCGCTTCGCGCCTTAGGGTGAGTGCCGCAAGGACTGCACCATCTCAGATGCCGCTTGCCACAGCCAAACTCTCTTTGAACCGCCGTTGAACGTCCACTTTCGCCCCCACGCGCCCAAAGCAGACCATCCGCTTTCGGCCAAGTTCGGCCGAAATGCCGACCGTCTCCTATGCGCCAGAGTAGGTCGATAAGGCACCATTTACCTATGCCCGAAAGCGGACATTTAGGCGATCTCGAAATGCGTACAGCGAAACTATTTCGAATGACGGACTTGACCTTGGTTGGAGTTCAAAGAGCGGGCTCAAGTCCATAAAAGAGCTGATTTTGCGGCACGAAATGTACTCCGAGCAGGCACTTGCGCTGCACACATGAGTAGTTAAAGTTCGACTATCTTGCTGCCAGACCAAAGAAAGTTCGCGAAGGATTGAGCAGATGGCCATCCCAACTTCAAAATTGTCCGCCATTGCTTGTTTGGGCTTTCTGGCTCTAGCTGGATGTGCAAGCGGCGGAAGTTCTGAAAAACTTGCGGTTTGGAACCAAGAGCTTGCAGCCAGTCAGTCGGATAATCCTGAAATCATGGTCTTCAAGCGTGGAACTCAGAGACTTGTATTCATTGGTGTCCACCACGGCTCCGACCCGAATAGTCCTACACATCAACTTATCGCGTCAACGCTTGGCCTTATCCCGACGCGAATAGTGATTGTTGAAGGTGCTCCAACCAGCTGGGGATATAATCCGCCGCGCCTAATGGAGATCGCCAATGAGAAGCCTGACGCCCTTGGACTACTTCCAAGCGGCGAAACAAACCCAGCGGTTAGGGGTGCGTTGAAAGCTCGAGGTAAGCTTCTCGGCGGTGAGCCGAATGACGCCGATGTTCGCCGCATTGCCACTGAACTAGGTGTCAATGATGTGGACCTACTTGGCTTTTATGTGCTTCGCGTTGTGCCTCAATTGGTGTCTCAGAAGAAGTTCGACGATTTGGAGAGTGAAGCTGCGGGTGAATTGATCAATTACATGCTTGATCTTAGCCGCAAAGAGTTGAGTCTGGGTCCTGAGCTTCTCAATGATGCAAGTGCTTGGCGTCGGTGGCGTTTATCACTCAATCCACGGGCTAATCCGAAAATGATTAATATCGAAGAAGCGGGACCCTTAGTGGATGGACCATGGGCAACAAGCCGTATAGCGGCTTCAATTTCGCGTGCTCGGGATACCCATTTATACGAACTCACCAAGGCGCAGCTGGCAAAGCACAGGACTGTGACAGTCGTCTTTGGTGCCAGTCATGCGTTGATTCAGTATCAGGCACTGACTGCACTTCTGGGAAAGCCTTGTTATCGTGGAGCAGTTCCAGTTGATGCTCAGCGTTTGTGCAGGATTTAGACTTCCTCGGGCTGATTTTGAGCCGGATTAAATGAGGGCGCCATTGTTACTTGGCCCTCTGTGTAATGGCGCGTTTTGATCGATTAGATCTGACCCAGCCCCTTTCGACCAGGTTTCGCAAACGGCCGGTGATCTTAGTTGTGCCTGGGATGGTTGTGGTTGACCGTTGCTCGAAAGCGGGCATTCGGTGGACCGAGTGTCCAGTGCATTTCACTTCAATTCGAGATACTGCAAACCTCTGGCTGGATTTTAACGGGCTGGATCCGGAGCAACTACCTTTAAGTGGAATACAACCATCGTCGCCCCTTTTTGAAAGGTCCGTTAAATGAGTTTTCAGGAAAGCCATCTCGGCAAAATTCGCCAGCTAGTTGGTTCGCGGCTGTTGCTAGTCCCTGGCGTTAGAATAGTCATTCAAGATTCCGAGGGAAAAGTACTCCTTCAAAAGCGCAGTGACTTCGGCGTTTGGGGTCTCCCAGGTGGAAACGCCGAACCCGGTGAAGACTTGAGAACTGTAGCCCATCGAGAGGTCTTTGAAGAAACCGGGCTAACAATTACTGATATAAAACCATTTGGGTTCAGTAGTAACCCAGACATAGAGACCATTGAATTTCCGAACGGCGATCAGTGCCAGTTTTTTGTGCTTAACTTCTTCACCCGATGCTTTTCGGGAAATTTGATCATGCAGGATGGTGAGAGCCTTGAGCTCGATTGGTTTGATTTGAACAATCTTCCTGAAATGCTGCCGAACATGAGCGCTAGCTTGAGCGCCTACCGAGTCTATTGCTCCAATGCTGAGTTTCAGCTGTTCTGAATAGGTTCACTTATATCTTGCGTTGTAAGTTCATTGGCCATCGTCAAAGGGCTTGCGTCATGCTCAATTGGTTACAAGGTTCATGATAATTGCCCCTACTTTTGAAATAATGGGCGGCTTACCAACCGTGCCGCCAAACCAGACCATCCGCAATCGGTCAGTCCTGTCGACGGGCTGACAGCCCGAGGTGCGCCAATCTTTTCCGTGTATGGGGAAACCTTGCGCTCCTGAAAGGAGCCCTTGTTTGCATTACAATGACGCGGCTAAAGTGGCGATAAATGGTGGCTATAGTTCTCATTCCTCTTCAGGTGCAAGAAGGAGCCAGATCTGTCACTAATTGCTCGCTATGGCTTCGATTGAGAACCGCCCGTCGCTGAGAGGCAGAGCGTTAGTTTTAAGGCCGGCATGTCGACATATCGCGGAAGCCGCTGCGATGTCCCAGACCATACAGCCGTGCTCAACATAGCCATCAAGGCGTCCTAGGGCGGCGCTGGCAAGAGAGAAGACGGCTGACCTGTATCGAACAACAGTATATCCTTGTGCTCTTAACTTGCTGGCCCGCTCGTCGGTCCGTTCGCCGCTTTCAAAATCATTCTCCCCTAGGGCAATTACCCGCCCTCCAATGAGATTTGCTGGGCGGACGAAGGGTAGGCCGTTTACATAGAGCGGTGCATTTTGTTCGGCGATTATGACCAGATTGAACTCGGGCAGTGCAAGTACACCAGCAACTGAAACGCCATTTTCGAGCAATCCGACTGAAATTCCCCACATAGGCAGGCCCCTTAGGAAATTGGTCGTCCCGTCGATCGGATCGATTGCCCAACCAGAAGCGTCGGCGCTTAACGACCCGCCTTGCTCTTCCCCGATGATGTTCACATTACCGAACCTTTCGACGATGGCTGCACGGATGCTGACTTCGATAGCTTCGTCAGCTTCCGACGCGAACTGCCCCGCAGATTTCTCGCTGGTGACGAGTTCATGGCGTCGAAGACTGTATGCTTGGGCAAGGGCAACCGCAGGCTTTATGAGTTCGGTTAGTTGTAGCTTCACGCAGGCCCTCGTTTGGATCGACCAATGAAAGACAGATTACAAGTCAGGCAGCCGCGAGTCTAGTCGCCCGTAACGGCACAAAAGCTGCCATTGGCGTTCAAGGCCTTAAAAACGGCAGCTTACCGATCATTCCAAGCCCAAACAGGCCATTCCGCCTTCGGCCACTTCTTCCAAAGTCCGAGATGTTTTCAGTGCGGTGAAGATCTGCATTGAGCAAAGGCCAAGGGCGCAACTCAACGCCCCTGGACAGAAACGATCTTTTCAAACTTCAAGGTTCGACTGGACGGCCTTCAATGAAGCGCATGCCAGTACGGTAGGCGCTTGCGGTATCATATGCATGGGTGCCGCCAGGAATGTCTGGCATTGCGAGCTGCCAAGGGAGATCTTGGCGGCCTTCCCAAGCTGCCCGCCAGGCTTCGAAGTGGGCGCGATTATGGGGCCAGTCGCGTGTCCCGCTAGCCACAACTAAACGCAAATCAGTGCGGGTCGCCATCGCTGGAGACTTGTAGAAGCGCTCCATGCCAGGCTCAAAAGAAGGATTATAGGCGATGCGGCCCCAAAACAAATCGGGGTCGTTGAAGGCAGAATAAAGCACAAAGTGACCCGAACGGGATTGTCCGTAAAGAATCCGGCGAGCTGGATCCGCCCGGTAGCGTGTCTCGACTTGTGGGATCAACTCCGTGCGCAAGAAAGTATCAAACGCCGCAGCACCGCCTTGGCCTTGTAACGCGTTGGCGGCAGGCGAACTGAAATCCATCACTCGCTTGTTCACTTCTGGCGCAAACGATCCGTAAGCAATACCAACAATAATCGCTTTGGCTGCTTGGTCGTCATAGGTCATAAACAGCTGCCCAGCGGTGATCACACCGAAAAGTGAATCTGCGTCAAGAAGGTAGACAACTGGATAAAGCTCTGGCTTGGCGGGGTTATAGCCTTCTGGATAGCCAACATGAATGTGATAGCGTCTGCCCAAAGTGGCTGAGTCGATCTGAAAATAATCGCCAGCCAGGATTGGTAAAGCAGCTAAGCGCGCTACGCTTCTCGATTCCGCGGCAGTGGGTATGGTTGGCAATTGAACAATTGGACGGGCAGCACATGCCGCTAGCAAAAACAATACGCCAAATAGAAATCCCTTCTTCATTTCCACCAATCCTTCGCCGATCTCAAGTGCCTTCACAAACCTCTAAGTGAGCATGAAATGCTAGGCAGCTCCCAACGCTCGGATGAATCTGAAAATTCCAATTTGCACTAAATCATAAACGTTGGGCAACGTCACTCGTGAACTTGCCTACCTCCCAAAGGCACGGTCAAACAGAACTACATACAACTTCAAATGAGGCCCTTAGCCTCTACGATCTCTAAAATAGCCCGGCAGCAATAATCAATGGCGGCTTTGGAGATCCTCGTTTTCCAAATCGGACCAGCCGCAATCGGCCAACTATTGCCGAAATGCCGCCGGTCTCAAATGCGCCAGAGGTTGCCATCTGGGGTGGCTTGGCGGTTGCTTGAAAGCGGACATTGGCTAAAGGTGGATGTTGAGGTTGAGGTTGAGGTTGGTACGCGTTTCGAGCTTGGTGAGATTGCTAACGGAGCTCCTTAAACGGACATACGTCGTCATCGAAAGGCACTCGCTTTCGGCGAAACGCCGAGCCGTCGATGACCGTGGGACTGCTGATCCGATCCATCCGAAAATGCCGAAAAGCCCCGGGCGACGGATCCCATGCTACGAGATACCACAGCGGCGCGAGAATCAGCATGGCTTGTGGTTCGACTTCCCGATTGGTTCGTTTGCCTTTCGCGTCTCTGTAGTTAAATCGCAAGAGCCGTTGCTGAAGAAACGCCAACTCGAAAGCAGGAAGCAAGGTAGGTTCGACCGGACCCGCATCAGAAATGTCTTGGAGTGGCGACAATTGTCCTACGTGAAGACAATCGAGAAGTGCGCGCAGCTCTCTCACTTTTTCAGATGGCAAGGCAAGTTCAATCTTGGCCAGAGCCGAGTCGGCCAAATCGGAAAAAGGAAAAGTCCGAGCGCTTCGCATGGTCGCGACGCTGATCAAGACCGCGAAGACCTCAACGACAGAGAGCTTAGAGGCGGTTTGCACCGACTGCGGTTCCAGTTGAAGGCCGCCTCCTGGCCCGCACTCTGAATGAATGACAAAGCCCTGATCGCGAAGGGCACAGATATCGCGCAGCATCGTGCGCCTTGAAACTCCGACCTCGACCGCGAGCTCGTCCACTGTCGCAGTGGCGGTGCGTCTTAGGGTGCGAATGATCGTGTCGTGGCGAGTTCGAGTGTTCATGGCAGCACGATAGCATAAATGGTGACACTTTTTGGCACTAATAATTCATATAGGCATGCAGCCAGTTCACAAAAGAGATCGGCGATACCATCCACCACTAAGACTTCATCTCAGACTCGTAAGGACTCAGAAAGTCATGTCACGCGCTATCACGCATTTACTCATTGGAGGACTAATCATCATGGGACTATCAACCTCGGCAACTGCTCAGGAGCTAACTATTGTCAACCCGCCCAAGCTTGGCGATCCAACATCAAAGGGCTACAGCACGGCAGTCATTATACCTGCAAATACGCGATTGGCCTATGTTTCGGGGCAAGGCGGCTTTGATAGCACGGGTGGCTTGTCGCCCGACTTCGCTACTCAGGTCGCACAGGCCTATGCGAACCTTGGAACCGCCCTTGAGGGCATCGGGGCCAAACCGGACCAGGTCGCCAAGCTTACTGTTTACGTGGTCAATCACGACATGTCCAAGCTCGGAGTTCTGACACAAAACGTCATGGCGATGTTTGGCAGTAAATTGCCAGCGCAAACCCTCATTTCTGTCCCGAAGCTCGCCATTGATCCAATGTTGTTCGAAGTTGAGGCCGTCGTGGTCCTTGACTAGCGCTAATCAACGCATCGGGTGCATCCATAAATGGACCCGATGCGTTGAATTTATTGTTAGAACGGCCCAGCCCCGTCGAACAAGGAAAGCGAATAAGTATAAAGTCTTTTTGAACGTCCGCTTTCGCCGCAGAGTCCCCCAAAAGCAGACCTTCTCCTTTCGGCCAACTATTGCCGAAATGCCGCCTGTCTCAAAGGCACCAAACTAGGTTGGCAAAGCGCTATACACTTAAGCTCGAGCGCAGACATTTGGAAGGAAACAATTGAGCCCGCGTACCTCTGAAGATACAAAAGTCCTTTGGTCCGAATTTAAGAGGCTGGGTCTGCATTATTTGCGCCATTCACAGAGAGTACATTCATTTTCTGTTCAAATGCGTTGAGGTTTATCTTGTCGAGCAAGGATAAATAAGGGGCAAAATAATGAAAGCTGGAAAGACGCTAACGCTTGCTGCCATAGCCATGATTATGCTTTGTGGGTGTTCCGCGACAATTGACCAATCCAGCTTTTTCCCGAGCGCACAGCTTAAAGCGCCTGAAGCGAAGCTTTCGGTGCCAGTTGGCTACGTAGTGTCAGAAGCTATGATTGAGCTGCCTGAACTTGGAATTGTCCGTGCAGTTTTCCTCGACAACCCAAGCAGCAATGCGACGATCATCTACAGCGCGGGTAATGGTGGATTTGTTGACTCAATTGGGACTAGCAGAGTTGCTGCCAATCTTGCAGCAATATCCGGTGCCGATATCATCCTTTATGACTATCCAGGGCGCGGCGGAACAACGATACCCGCGACTATTCCAGCTGTCATTGCTGCCAGCCCGCAATTAGTCGAACGGTTTAAGACAATGGGTTGGATGGGCAAGGGGCCGATCTATTCGTACGGCTTTTCGTTCGGCGGCAGCATGGCGGCAGCGTTGGCGCGCGTTGGCGGTTTCTCTGGGCTAATCATAGAGGGTAGCGCATCGGATTATGAAAAAATTGGGCGTGATTTTGTGCCGGACATCGCGAAACCTTTTGTGAGAGTGAAAGTATCTCAGGATCTCAAAATGTTTGACTATTTTGGGTTCGCTCTTGCCGCAAAGGCACCTATCCTCTTGCTTTCTGGAGCCGACGATCAAACCATTCGGCAAGAACGTATGCGCAGCTTTGGCGATCAGTTGTCGGCCCAGGGTGCCAACGTGGTTTTCCAATCTACTCCGGGCGGTCATGGCGGTGCACTCGAGAGCATTGAGGGCCGAGCTGCACTGCGGACATTCATAGAAGCAAAATAGGTAAAGCGGCTATTGGCGCTCCGGTTCTCAGAATGGCGGCTCATCCTCCTCACCACCCCCAAAGCAGACCATCTCCTTTCGGCCAAGTACCGCCGAAATGCCGCCGGTCTAAAATGCGCCAAAGGTAGTCAGAAATCGCTTGTCGAGCGGCTTCCGAAAGCAGACCGTGAGTAAATGGGCGGATTTGGTTTTCGGACTCCTCACCGGCCATCGTCAACAAAGAATCGTCCAGCTTTGTAACGCCGTTCGACTTCTTCAACACGGTGGCAGAAACCACCTAAGCAATGATCGCAACCGCGAGATAAACAATCTGTATGGAGTGTCCCTGATTAGATTGGCCGTGATGGCATCTTGCGCATTCCCTTAGGCGCGAGAACGCCGGCAAGGGCAATTGTAACCCCGAAAAGTATGATCGATAGCTCCGGATGCGCCATGCTTAAGTTAGCGAAAAGGAAGGGGACTGCTGCGCCGCCGACGTATGATGCCGCGGTAGCGTGGCCGATGCTGATTGACCCGCGGAGTGGTCCCAGCCGCTCATCGCCTAGCAGCATGGGAAAAAAAACGCCCATCCCGCCGCTAAACAGGCCAACTGTAACAATCGAAGTCCAAGCCAGAGCATTGGGCTGGGTACCCGCGAGTGGCACGATTGCAGCCGTCGCCGCGCCGCTGACTAACATAGTTAGTGTAAACACGGTCCGTCGCTTGCCGCGCGCATCCGTGATGGCGGTCCATATCCCCGCACCCACCAGAAATGCCAAGGTGGTGATGGCCAGCGACAAGCTGGCAGAGTCGCGCGGCCAGCCCCAGCCCTCGAGCTGATATGGCAAAAGTCCGGCAAGCGCGAGGTAGCCCCCGACATAGGCTGCATAAGCAGCCGAATAGCGAAGCGACAGTCGGCCTGCTTCGCGCGAGCGAACCACTGACAGGGGTTCGTGCGCCACGCCGACGGACTTGAGTGCAAAATGGTCTGCGCGTCCAGACATCAAGGCGAGCAACAAGCTTGCTGAGCCCGTGATTAAACAAACCATTTTCCAATCGAAAAGCTGGACGGTTGCTTCAGCCCCCACCAGAGCGACAGCCGCCCCGAGCGCATAGCTGCCAAAGAACACGCCTTGAGCGAGGCCTGAGCGATGCATCTCTGCGAGTTGTCCCACCACTGTCGTCAGCGTCGCCAACAATGTGCCCGTTGCTGCGCCGTAGATCGCAAGCGTAACCGACAGCCCGCCAATGTTACTCGTTCCTGCACGTGCCAGTATCGCCACTGCCGCCAAGACGCTTGTCGACGTGATAACTTTTAGCATGCCCCATCGCTTGACACATCGCGCTCCGACAAGAGCGCCTAAGATAGAGCCCAAAGGAATTGCGGCCCATGCCTGCTGTAATCCGGTGGCGTCCCACCCGGCTGAGGCCATCGGCGCGAATAGCGGAGGCAGGCTCATGTAACCGCCCCCGATCACGACCGCATGAAGAAGGCAAGCAACGACAAACGCCGAACGCCGCCCTTTCATGTAGGCTGAGCCGCAGCATTGATGAGACTGGGCAAGAAGAACAGCGGCCAGATTACGAGCGCGAGATTGGGTAAAAACCAGGCAGGATCGAACTCCCCAAGGATAGCCCAATAGGCACATGCCATAAATCCGGCAACAAAGGTCAGGCATAAGGAGATGATCGCTACTGGTCGCCAACGCGGATCGCCCCGACGCGATAATCTGACCGCGAGCAACCCACTGAGCGAGAATAAAACGTCGATAGGAAAAAACGACCAGTTCCAAGCGAAAACGCGAGGCTCTTCGAAGTCACCGTACATCATGCTTGCGGGCAGCTCAAACAGACCGAAAATATGGAGTAGAGAGAAGAACCAATATGTCAGGAACAATGTATCCGTGACAAGGATCAAACCGGCTAAACGTTTGCTCATACGCCCTTGCCCCCCTGATTTTGAGTTGCTTTTCGTTCGGCGGTCGTTTCAGCACCGAGACTTGCGACCGCACGCGCGATCGATGCGCGTGCATCGCGACGCTCGCTTGCAAGCGAGGCCGCTGGCGCGAGCGCCAAACGCACGCCCAGCCCGTCAATAAGTGCGACAAGGCTCATCGCTACCACGGCAGTCGACTGGCCCGGAGGAACCAATGGTAAGACCAGCGTTTCAGCAAAGTCGCGCCACTCCTCGATCCGCCGTTGATTTTCTTCCGAGAGTGCCAAGCTCCCGACTGCCTCACCCCAAAAAGCAAGCCATACCCGCCATTCTTGCAGACGGCGATTATCAAGGGGCAATGCTTCCTCGAGTACCGCAAGCAGTCTTTTTCGATCATCATCGAGTTTTCCTGCCGCGCGCAGCATTCGGGCACCTGCAGCGAAATGCGCTGCTCGCAACGCCTCCACCAACAAAGCTTCTCGGTCGGTGAAATAGTGCGTTAGTGCGCCAGTCGTAACACCCGCCGCTGCGGCAACCCGGCGGAGTGTTGCGGCGTTCAGGCCTTCGTTGGCGATGACCCCCCAACTGGCGACAATGAACTTTGTACGGCGCTCCGCATGATCGACAACTCTTGGCATTAGCTTCCCCTTGACATATCGTTTGTTATATAACAAATGAAATATAACACAAGGGTGAATCGGAGTCTAGGATGAAGGATGCAGCGAAATTCAACATTGAAGGGGTTACGCCTTTTGTCGACCCAACAACCGGATCGGGCAATATTTTTCTCATGCCCGACGGCATGGGTTCGGATGGCAAACCATTCGTTTTTTTAGTCGAAGATCCACCGCACAAGACGCGACACAAGCACTATCATCACGGAGATGTCGTCTACGTTTATACTGCTGGCGAGCATCATATCGAAGGCGAAGGCACCTACCGGGCCGGAGATATTCGCTGGACCCGTGCGGGCCATGCTTATGGCCCGGAAACAACCGGAGCCGAGGGCGGTTCATGGTGGGTTATCTCCTATAGCGATCCGTTGCCTATCGACGTCGTGGAATCTGCGCAGTCGGCTACGGTCACGACTCCGACCCGTTCCGCGCACGGCCTACCAACTTTCGAGCGGCCTTATGACTGGGCTGCCATTGATCGTGCTGTCGCCGACGAGGGCGGGGCGATCATCAAGGGCTTGCTTTCCGATGACCGCATCGCCGAAGTAAACGACGACATCGATGACTATCTTGCGCGTGGAGAGAATGGCGGACTGCCTGCAAGCGGATCGCCGACATATGACGCATTCCTAGGTGCGCGTACGGTTCGGCTACACGGCCTCGCGGAGAAGGTGCCAACCACACGGTCGCTACTCGCCGATCCTGAATTGGTTGCTTGGGCCGAGCGCGCAATCGGTGCCAATGCGGCGAGCGTCTTGCTTAACGCTGGCGAACTTATTCAGATCGGTCCCGATGAGCCCGCGCAATATCTCCACAGGGATACCGACTCGTGGTTAGCCCTTGCCCGAGGTGAAGCGCCAGTCCTCGTTAATGCGATTGTCGCACTGGATCCATTCACCCTGACTAATGGCGCGACTTACATCGCGCCAGGAAGTTGGCGCTGGGATAATGGGCGACAGCCGAAGTCGGATGAATTTGCTCGTGCGGTGATGAACGCGGGCGATGCCGTACTATTTCGTGGCGACTTGATCCATGGGGGCGGCGAGAACGCGTCGACCGCTTCGCGTCGCGCACTTTCGATCTCCTATGTGGCAGGCTGGCTTCGGCCCGTCGAGAATAGCTTTCTCAACGTGCCGATCGACACCGTCCGCGCGCTCGAACCGCGACTGCAAGCGTTGCTAGGATATGCCGCGCACGACGGCGTCTCCAAGCGCGGCGGCATGATCGGCCTTTATGAGAACGGCAGCCCGACGAGAATTCTTGAACCGACCTAGCGGAGACCGCGTCGCTAACTCGGCCAATGCATTACTGACTGTGAAAACACGGCGGTTTAAAGGGAGGAAGAAAATGATCAAGGGCAAGCACATAGCCGTATTGCTGGCGGCGACCTCGCCGACCGTGTTAGCGGCACAGGAAACAATCCCGCAGTCGGAACCGACAGAGACCATCGTCGTTACCGCACAGCGGCGCAACCAGGCCGTCACCGATGTCCCAGTGTCGATCACCGCTGTGACGGCTGCGTCGCTCAAACGCGCACAAATTCGCGATACCGGGGACTTGACGGCACTTGCGCCGGGGTTGGCCGGGAAGCCTCAAGGCTTAGGCACACCCGTCTTCTCGATTCGAGGCATCAGTACAAATACAGTCGGCATAGGCGGTGAATCAAGCATTGGGGTGTTCTGGGACGAGGGCTATCTCGGGCGCCTTGAAAGCGCGAACATTCCTTTCTTCGACGTAGCACGGGTCGAAGTTCTAAAGGGGCCGCAGTCGACGCTCTTTGGTCGCAACGCATCGGCCGGTGCGCTTTCGATCATTTCTCGTCGCCCTGCATTCGACTTTGAAGGCGACGTTACAGCGAGCTACGCCTCATTCGATAGTTATGAGTTGAGTGCCGGGTTCAGCATCCCGATTTCAGAAACGTTAGCCGTTCGTGTCGCAGGTTTACAGCGTGATCGCGGCGGGACCGAGCGGAACGTCTTGCTAGACCGCGTCGAGGGCGGCGGCGAAACGACAGCGTTGCGCGGAGTTGTCGCGTTTGAACCTTCGTCCCGCCTCAACGTCACTGGCATCGTTAACTATGTGCGTGATGCAGGTGGTGGCTTCCCATCGCAGACAATCGATCCCGCCCTTGCCGCAATTGGAGGACTCACGCCCGATCCGTTCGACGGCTTTCACGCGACCAATATCCCGACATTCGAGAACCGCCACCTCTGGTCGGGCAACTTGCAAATGCGTTGGACGCTGAACGATGCGCTGACTTTGAAATCGGTCACAACCGGGCTTGACACACGCCTAGAACGGCAATTTGACGTCGATGGATCGGCGGCACCACTGCTCAACGGGCGCTTTCGTGGCTATCGAAACAAGACCTTCGGCCAAGAGTTTCGGCTTGTGGGAAACGGATCGCGCTTCAACTGGTTCGTCGGAGCGTCACTTTTCGAGGAACGCGTAAGCCAATCTTTCGACTACACATTTTCGGAAGTTGCACTGCTCTCTAGCAACGAAATCCCAATGGATACAGCTTTTCAAGGTCAGCCCGCGTTCTTCGTGTGCGATGAACCGCTGACAACAGCCGTCTTCGGTCTTGCTTGCAGCAATGAGGCAATAGAAACAATCAACGCGAGCGGGCGCAATACCAGCTATGCTGCTTTTGGCGACGGTACGTTTAATGTCACTGACCACATACGCGCTACCGTCGGAGCGCGGCTGTCGTTTGATCGCAAAAGGTTCGCATATAGTGCGCCGCCAGTTGTCACGGTCGGTAGCGGACTAACAGGCAACAACCTGTTTGCGGCCGCGACAGCGGTGCCTCAGACCTTTGAAAAGTCATGGACGTCGATTCAACCGCGTTTTGTTCTCGACTATAAGCCAGACGCGCGGACAATCATTTTCGCATCGGCCTCGCGAGGCTTCAAGGCAGGTGGGTTCGACCCGGCATTCGACGTCTCTCGTGTGCCGTTCGAGCGTGAGAGCGTCTGGGCCTACGAGGTCGGCACGCGCACGCGGATGACTGGGGGAACGCTTGACCTTGGGCTGTCGGCTTTCTTCCTCGACTATGACGACTATCAGTTGCAGGTTTTGCGCAACGGGACGACTTCGACGCTCAACGCCCCGAAGGTGAAGAGTTACGGTGCCGAGTTCGAAGGAAGCTGGCGTCCAACCGGGCGGTTGACCTTCGATGCCAACCTTGCCCTCAACCAATCGACGTTTCGCACACTTGTAACCGATCTCGGCAGCCTGCGCGGCAACCGGCTACTTTACGCGCCAGAATTAACCGCGTTCACAGCCATTAGCTACGATGCCATCAAGAACGACGCGCTGGTCGGCACGCTCCGCGCAAGCTTCCGGCATGAATCCCGACAATTCTTCACGAAGGAAAATCGGATCGACGAAAGCCAAGGACCATATTCGGTCGTCGATTTTTCCGCAACGTTGCGCTTTGTACGCTCGAACTCTCAAATCCGAGTATTTGCCCGAAACCTGCTGGATGAACGCTACCTGATTTATGCGGTCGATCAAGGGTTTGGGGTCGTCACAAATCGCGGCGAACCGCGCATCTTCGGCGTCGAGGGATCATGGACATTCTGATGCGCACTGCTGGCCCTACGCCGCACGAATTTGCAATTACGGCGCTGGCCGAAGACATCGACTTTATGGGACATGTCAACAATGCCCGCTATCTGAACTGGATACAAGCAGCCGTGCTTGATCACTGGCAAGTGATCGCACCCGCCGCCGAGCATGCGGCGACGCGTTGGATCGCGTTGCGGCACGACATCCGCTATTTGAAACCAGCGTATCTCGGCCAAAAATTGACTGTTGCGGTGCAACTTTTGGAGGTGAAGGGGCCCCGTGCCAACTATCGTTCGACCGTCAAGCGTGGGGCGGAACTCATCTCGACTATAGATTCGATGTGGTGCGCTCTAAACGCGAGCAACCTTAAACCCCGTCGAATGTCGAAGGCGCTCGTCAAACACCTACTTTCGCTTTGAACCCGCAAATTGGGGTACGGATACCCAAATACCCTAGAGTTGCGGTAAGCAGATTGTTGTTTTGAAGCGGCGTTTTGATGTTCTGATCCTGCTTATTTGTTGATTTTGATTGAATTTTAGTCAAGGTTACTGAACCCTGTGTTGGGTTTGCCAAATAGCGCTTCCCGATGGGCCTTGACGTCGGCCGTCAAGCAGGACCTGATGACAATCGCGATGTGTTCTCTGGTGCCTTGGGATTTGGCACGGCGGAAACGCACAGTCTCGAAGGCCAAGCGACCTTCTCCTGCTAGCGTTCTTTCCCGCTGTGCCAATCAAGCTCGCCGCCTTAAGGCGGCGGGGCTTTCAGCTTGTTATGATGTATGCAGCGGTCCTTTGAGGGATTCTTGCCGGCGGGTCCAGCTATTCTAGCCGCACTGGCGATACAAAGCTGGCCACCCGCAAAAACCCTTAGCCTGAGGTATTAAACCGTGATTCCATCGTGTTGTTGCGATGGAGGCAGGTATGCAGCGTTTGCGTCGGATGAAGCGGGTCAAGCAGGGCGGTTTGTTTGACATGCCGGAGCATTTGAAGCGGATATCGAAGAACGGCGATCCGTTGGAAGTGCTGGCTTCGGCGGTGGATTTTGAAGTGTTTCGTCCGGTTCTGGAGGATGCTTTGGGGTATAGTGATGGAGCCAAGGGTGGCCGACCTCCTTATGTCCCAGTGGCCATGTTCAAGATATTGCTCTTGCAGGCGCAGAATGATTTGTCGGACGCGCGCACGGAGTTTTTGATCAAGGACCGTTTGAGCTGGTTACGGTTTCTGGGCTTTGGCCTGAACGAGCCGACACCTGATGAGAACACGATCCGCCACTTCAGAAATAGGCTGACGGCCGTAGGCGCCATCAAGCCATTGTTTGATCAGCTTGATGCTTATCTGCGCTCGCTCGGCTACTTGCCGATGGGTGGTCAGATTGTCGATGCGACGCTGGTTCAGGCCCCGCGCCAACGCATGACCCAAGAGGAAAAGGATGCCGCCAAGGCTGGCAAGACTGCCGCACAGATCTGGCTAGACGAGCCAGCCAAGGCCGCTCAAAAAGATACCCAAGCGCGCTGGACGGTGAAGTTCACCAAAGCCAAGGAACGCCCCGATGGCACCAAGCCGCCCGTGGACATTGCCATCCCGACTTTTGGCTACAAGGATCACATCGCTATCGATGGCCGACACGGCTTTATCCGGTCCTATGAAGCCACCCCAGCCAATGCCCATGATGGGGCCATGCTGCGCGAAATCGTCAGCACCGACAATCTGTCCAGCGAAGTCTATGCGGACACAGCCTATCGATCAAAGACCAATGAGGCGTGGCTCAAGGATAAGGCGCTGACTTCGCGCATCCACCAGAAGAAACCCCAAGGCAAACCCATGCCATCCAACATAGCCCGCGCCAATGCCAAGAAATCGATCATTCGCGCTAGGGTCGAGCATGTGTTCGCCGTAATCAAGCACAAGCGTGGCCTGTTCATCCGGACCATAGGCCTGGCACGGGCCAGAACAAAGATCGGCATCGCTAACATCGCCTACAATATGGCGCGCCTCGTCACCCTTCAAGCAAGACCAAATCCAAGGCCTGCGACAGGATAAGTGCGCCTAAAATCCGCCCAACACGCCGATAAGCCCAGAAAAATGAACCAGAAACCCCCGAAAGCGGGACGATCAGGCGCACAACAAGAACCGATCAGGCCAAAACCCCTCCCTTACCGTCAGCATACTCAAAATCGGGCTGTTGGTGCGGGTGTCCAAGTAGCGATGTATTCAACCAAAGCCACTGATCCGGCAAGCGCCATGGGTTGCCATTTGGGGTGGTTTGGCGGTTGCTCGAAAGCGGACATTTGCCAATTGCGCTGCAATAATTGTTCTTTTTGGAATGCCAAGAAGCTGATTTCATATATCGCCAGTAACATCAGTCAAAGGACAACATGCCCACTCCCACGGCAGGCCGTTCCCAAATGCGGGCCAGCCAATCGGTCACAATGGGTTTGTCGAGGAGTGCCGGGAAGCCGTGATCGAGGCCTGCTTTAAGCCACGGGTAGTGCATGATGTCGGCGATGGAGTAATCGCCAGCCAAAAAAGGCCGGCCATTTCCGAGCATGCGTTCTACCACGCTTGTCAAACGCACACATTCGCCAAAGAATAGCGCCATCATTTGGGGATTTCTGGCCGCGTCGCTGGCCGTTAGTTGCTCGTTCAATCGACCTAGGTTGGGACCAATATGGGCAGCTTGAAAGAAGGCACCCTGAATTGCAGCATAACGGGCCGCGCCCGACTTTGCGAGAATGATGCCTTTGGCGTCATACTGATCGGCCAGATAAGTAAGAATTGCGCCTGACTCCCAAACTGTCATGCCCGTCGCGTCGTCATGCAACACTGGGATCTTATTGTTGGGCGCGATATCCAGAAACCACGCGTCATGTTGCTCCTTTTGATCAAGCCGCACGTGACGTGGCACCCAATCGAGGCCAAGCTCTGCCAAGCCAATGGCGACCTTGCGCGCGTTTGTGGTTGCGGCACCAAAAAGGGTGATCATTTGGGCTTCTCCGTATCCGTTTTGGGTTGCAGGGATGCCAACATCCAGCGTCGCCAAGCCGGGACACAGAGAGGCACGAGGATGCTGATGAGAAGAATGCTGCTTGAAAGGGCAATGCCAGCGCCTGAGTATAGCGCTTGGCCAATGTTGGCGAACAAGAAGGCCTGCACCATGCACCCGAATAGAACTGCAACGATGAAGCGAAGGAGGCTCATGCCTGACAATATCGCGGCGTATTGAAAGACGTGCTTCGGAAAGAACGGATACGCGCAAATGCCAAACAATGCCCACGCGCTCATGCGGCCTTGCGCCAGTTTGCGCACCCATGACTGAACCTTTGGCGGCAACGTGCTCAATACTTTATCCCGGCCCAGAATGGCGACCAGGCCAAATTTCAACATGCCGGATAAGAACATCCCAAGCCCGGCGTATAGGGTGCCATAAACGGGGCCAAAAATAGCGCCACCCGCCAAGAGTAATAGGCCGGTCGGAATAAGGAATAGAAACCGGAAAGTTAGAATACCAATAAACGCAAGGGCCCCCCAAATCCCAAGGCTCTGCACGAAAGCACGCAAAGAGTCTAAATTCCAATCGATCCTGAGTTGAGTTCGGATCACCATGGATACGCCAACAAGACCGAGCACAATGCCACACAGTAACAGCCAGCGATAAAGCGGGACGCCCACAATTTCGATGAATAGCCAATTGCTTGACCGAGAGGTCGCCACCTTATGCATCGGTTAGGATCACAGGGGCAAAGCCGCCGCCATAGGTCCGGAAATTCGTTGTTTGGCCCTGATATGCGCGCGCGGCCAACATCAGAGGATCGCCTGAAAACGTAAAGACCCGGACATCAAACTTCAGGACTGCCGGGCCCTCTTCAGTTGCAACAAGACGAGTCTGGGGTGCAACAAAGGCTTGTGCGACGTAGCCACCTTTTAGAATTTCATTCCAAACACGTCGCGTCAGCTTGTCGCCGCGATAAGCAGCAGCGCCGCCAAATCCGGTGGCAGGCTTAAAGAACAGGTCCCTGCGGGCAGCCCAAAGCGCATCGGCTTTTTCAGGTGTGACCTCAACAGTTTCGGGAAGGCTGGTGAGCGCTTGTGCGTGATGGGGGGCTAGGTTCAACGTTTTGCGTTTTGCGGCATCGCTTAGAAATGCGAGATTGCGCTTGTCGGCATACAAAGCATGATGGCGAGGCGAAGGCGTGACGACGACTTGATTCTGCAGTAGAGCGGATCGCAAGGCCTCAGACTGGGGCATGGCCAACGCAAAATCTGTCAGTCGATTGTAGACCATGTCAATAACGTGGTCTCCTGCCATCAAGCCGCGGGAACCTATGGCAAGTGAAGCGGAGTTGACAATGATTGTTGTAATACCCTGTTCATTCAAGAGTGCCTGTGCCAGCAGCATGTCAGGATAGAGATACTGCGCTTCGGGATTGTCATCGACAATGGCAAGTGTTTGGGGCTGACCTAGCCGACCGGCAGCGCGCCATTCTGACACCATCATCTCAAAAATGCGCTCTTCAAAACGACTGGCCCCAAACGCGAGATAGCCAGGCAGCGCGCCACCCTGCACAGCGCGGCTCAGCGCTTGAACAAGAAATATGCCGCCCGCATTGGTGTTAATCTCAATCAGGAGGGGGCCGTCTGGGGTAACATGGAAATCATAGCCCATCAGAACGCCGCGCGTTTCGGGCTGGACATTGGCCAGAGCACCATCGGCTCGGGATAAGGTTATGTCCTGATAACTGACGGTCTGGGTCGCCGCTTCTATAGCGTGAATCTGGTCGATCATGCTATCGAGATCGCTTGCAGCAAGAAAAACGCCAGTACTCGCGAATAGGTTTGGTCTTTCAGCCAAAAGACTGGCCATTTCCGGGACGTTCCCCGACGACAGAATCGAAGCATCGATTTGCTTGCGGCCCAAAGGCAGACAAAAGCAAGTCTTATTGAGCGCAGTGATTTCCGCCTTGTCTGGTATTAAGTTAACTGACTTGGCGTTCATGCGCTTATCTCGTCGTCGAGAAGCTGGACAATCTCAGGGCGCTTGGCGCAACAATCATGCATCAGAAACTGCACCAATTCGCTAAAGCGGTCGTAGCAGGCGCAATAAATCACCTCACGACCATTGCGGGTCGATTTGACGAGGTTCGCATTTGTCAGGATCAGCAATTGTGCGGACGCCGTGGTTGGCCCGATCTGAGCAAAGCGGGCTAGATCGCCTGCTGGCATGCCCTGTGGCCCCGCTTGGATCAGCCTGCGCACCAGCGACAAACGCCCTTCATGAGCAATTGCAGACAACATTTTGATTGCGATATTTTGTTCCATATTTCATGGATACATGAAATAATAAAAAGAAGCAAGACGAAAGTTTGTCTATCCATCGCTTTGTTGCTCAGCGCCGACTTTCCAATTTTTCGAACGTTGAAGGTTTGGCATCGAATGGCAGCTTTCGACGTCCACGCGCCCCCAAACCAGACCATCCGCAATCGGCCAAGTTCTGCCGAAATGCTGACAGTCTCAAATGCGCCAAGGGTTGCCGTTTATCGCAGTTTTGTGGGTTGCTCGAAGGCGGACGTTTGATCAGTGAGCAAATGGGTGCCCTTCAGGTCCATCAATGATTGCCGGATACTCTGTTCGCGGGCAATCCTCAATTATAATCCCAGGTCGATTTTCAGCGACAACCAACACACAGCCATCAAACCTTGTCAGATGGATATAAGCTAAGCCGGACATCGGACGGGGAACCGCTGCAAATCGGAATATTGACCCCGGGTTATGGCTCGCTGACATCCTTCCCCGCATCGAAGATCATCTTAACAATCGGATCCACGAACTATTGCCGTGGAGCTGGAAGCCCGCGGCAGTTGGAGCGACCGCTTTAGGGGCCAAGATGGGTCTTGCTGGACGCTTGATCTAGGCCTGCGGCTTCAGACCGATATGAAGAGCTGCGATCCCACCCATGAGGTTTTCATAGGTCACATGTGCATACCCGGCATCCAGCATCATGGATTTGAAGGTTTCCTGGTCTGGGTGCATCTTGATGGAGTCGATAAGGTACCGGTATGGCTTTCCATTCCCGACAAGGATCTCGCCGAAGGTCGGCCAAAGGCTCGAATAGGCCTCTGCCATCATTTGCAACGGCTTGGATGTAGGCTTCGAGAACTCGATTATCGTCAACTGTCCACCGGGCTTGATGACCCGCAAAATCTCCCGCAAGGCCCTAGTCTTGTTCGTGAAATTCCGGATTCCATAACCTATGGTGACGGCGTCAAAGGTGTTGTCCGCAAACAGCAAATCCTCGGCATCTGCCTGAGCAAACTGCACATTGTCCGGAGTGTCGGCCTTTGCAAGCCGCGCCCGCGCTGCCGTCAGCATCTGCTCGTTGATATCGGTGAGGATGACAGATCCCTGCGGCCCCACCCTTTTGCTAATAAGAATGGTCAGGTCACCGGTGCCCGCAGCAATATCGAGCACCTTAGAACCAGGTTTGATGTTGCTCGCGTTGATCGCGTACCATTTGACGACGCGGTGGGTCCCGAAAGAGATCACGTCGTTCATGATGTCATACTTCTGCGAAACAGTATCGAAGACTTCGGCGACCCTCCCCGCCTTTTCACCGACTGTGACCTTCTCGAATCCGAAATGCGTTGTCCCTGCACCATCCTCTTCGTTGTATTTCCTGTTGGTCATCTGCGTTCCTTAAATTTGGTGTCGGATCGAAACGGCACGAGTGCTCGAACTATACGGAAAACAGGTGAGTAATCAACGGCATTAAGGACACCCAGTACGATAAGTGGATCGTGATCTGTTTGCGTGCGGCGAGTTTCCTTGGACGGATTCCTTGTCGGCGCGAAGCGGTTTCGGTCCTGTCGACGTTCACGGGCTGTTGCCTTAGAACTGGAAGAACGCGGACATCTGAACAACTGCCTAAGCGGTCAAGATGTGTCAGGCCGGACGCCTATGTCCTAAGGGTCTAAACCACTTCCGATCGTTTGGGCTAAGCGCCCATACAAACGAACTCAGCGCTTGCTTGACTTCAGTGCATTCCTGCCGGAATGCACTGCGCAGGGCGCGTTACTGAGGGGCGAGTCAAAGAGCTGTCAAGAGCAGGCGCATGCTTCTATGTGCATCTTTCATATCTAGGGTTTCCAGCCCGACAATCAGGGCATAGAGCGCTTCAGGTGCATCGGGGTTCGCAATGCACGCTTCACGGCAGAGGCTTGCAAGATAAGCAATCCGGCGGGCATCCATGCGGGCAACGGCATGCGCAACCTCCGGTGACGCCAGCGCCCAAGCGCGCAATGCTGGTTCTAGGACAGCACCTCCATAGGAATCGTCACGAAATCCGACAGCTAGGAAGCACAATTGCTCCAGTCGAGCGCGAGGCGTCGCAGCGGGGTCAAGCAGTGCGATAACTCCGTCAAAAGCACGCTCCTCCCAGAGCCGGATCAGACGGGTTAGATAGTCAGGTAAATCCTTGAAGTGCCAGTAGAACGACCCCTTGGTTGTGCCGAGGTCGCGCGCGAGGGGCTCGGCCTTAAGGGCCGCGGGACCGGAGCAGGCTAGGGCACGAAATCCAGCCATCAGCCAGTCTTCAGCGGTCAGGCGAGGGCGGGTTGTTGATGTCATGTAGGAAACATACGGCAGCGTATTGACGAAAGCAAGCATAGCTTCTAAAGCATACTCTACCGTATGGAGGGGCGAAATGAACTGGACTCGTCTTGCTGCTACCCTGATGGGGCTGACCGTTTTGCTTCACGTGTTTGGTGGCGGCCCAGAAGTTTATGATCCGCTGCAAGCGGCGTTGAGTGATCCGTTTCTAGCGGCGTTTGCAGCAGTGCTATGGCACATGATTACCTTGGTTCTGATAGGGCTGGCTGGCGGCCTCTGGGTCCTCGCTCAGCGGCAGGATCCGGCCCTCGAGGCAATCCTGTCGGGCATCCAGCTTGGCTTTGCTGCGCTTTTTGTCTCTTATGGCCTTTCGCGCCTTGGGACGTTGGTGCCGATGAGCCAATGGATCATCTTCCTGATCATACCGGCGATGACCCGGTTTGGTCAAAGCCGAAGGAAAAACCAGTGACCCAATCCCTGATCCACGCCCCTTGGTCTGAAAATCTACTCGCTTTCGAACGTCCGCTTTCGCCGCCTTCGCCCCCAAAGCAGACCATCTCCTTTCGGCCACTTGTCGCCATTGCATGACCATTGAGATGAAACATAATTCGTTTCATTTAGAAGTACTCTGGTGATCCCTTGGATAACTGCCAACAAGCTGCAAACGAGTTCTTTTAGCGATAAATGGGTAATCTGTGTCAGATTCACGAGTTGCGAACCGTCAAGCTTTTCTGGGCCAAAGCGCATTGCCGCCTACCGCTTCAACCATGCACCATCTTCTACACTTTTATTTAGCCGGCCCACGCCTTTTGGTACTGGCACACCTGAACCTGCATAATTGTCGTTAATGACCAAAGTTGAATCGCCCGTCAGCGCGATCGTGCGTGCGATCACGACGCTCCAAAGGGAGTTTTCGGCGACCGTGCCTTGCGCATTTACAAACAGATTGCTGTTGGGCAGGTAAATGGTGCCCAAAAGCCGATCGACGGACGCCGAGGAAATGGCTGTGTCGGTCTCATTTTCGCGGGCCGAAACTAAGACAAAGCCTGCCCAAGAGCCAGATCGACGCCCTGTGAGAGACACTTTTGCATTTCCTGTCGCATTGAGGGCGCCATTGTCAAAGATGAGGACGACATTGTCGCCGATTAAGGATGCCTGCTCTTCAATCGTTAGAGGCTGGCAGAAGTAATAATCTCCAGGAGCCAGCCGAATTTGACCGGTACCCCTAGCATTATATCGCAAGCGCAAAATACCAGGACGCAAATGAAGCACGCCGCTGGAAACTTCCCGGGTTTGAACAACCCCAGCGGGGCAGGCATTTCTGCGTTTAATTCGGCGCGATTTGAAAGGATCTCGCAGGACAAGCGCACCATTATTCGCTTCAGGCGAATATCCAGTCCCAGCGGCAAAGCCTGAAGCTTGAATGGTGCCTGCTTCGATTTGAGCTGACTCATTCAACTCAATATTGGCATTTGCATGCACCACACAATTTGGCGCTAAAATGCGGCTCCGTTCTTTGCCATCAATGGCTAATGCTGTGCTTGTGCTACCTGTGCCAACCACACAAAGAGGTTGTTGGTTTAGCGCTTCCGCTAAGGCACGAACTCGGATCACAAATCCGCCTTTTGGAACCATATTTCCAAAAAAGGAATTTCGAACACCAACGCCGTCAATTTGCACGGCGCCGCCTTGTAGCTGTTCGGCTATGAATGTGGTGCGCACGTGGGGAATGATTTCTCGTGTCTGCTCTTTCGCAAACTGCTCCGTAAATGCTTTGATGTTGCGTTCAGCCCCCCCGGATACACCAATCTCGCGGGCCCCAGCGAGCGCGGCGGCATCTACTGCCGCTTGCATTTTGGTGCGTTCACCAGAAAGGGCGGTCATTTCGACTGCGAATACGACCACTAGAGAAACAGGCATAGCAATAACGGCGGTGATCAGCGCAATGTGACCCCGTTGTCCCCGCTTCTTTATAAGTGCCTTGAGTGCCATCATACAACTCCAGCACCCTATTTATTTAAATGACGCTACAATCGAGTTAAATTAACATCTCAAATTCATCGAGTACTCGGATTATTTGATGCCGTTCAGTAGTAGTTTTCATTGGTAACCCCGATGTGTGATTATTTTTTATACATCGGTTCCTAGCCTCAACAAAATTTGAGCCCGCTAAATTGTGCTCGATCTCAGGTATTGAGTGTCAAAAGCTAAAATGATCATAGCCTCTTTTCCTTTAGACAGGATATTGTGCGAGAGCAGAATTGGCTCGTAATGTCCGCTTTGGCCCCTCCGCGTCCTCAAAGCAGACCTTCAGCTTTCGGCCAACTATTGCCAAAATCGGACCTCTAAAGCGTCTGCTTTTTGGTGAATAGGGAAAGGCTCTATCCCTGACCCATCTCTGCCAAAACCCAATCAGCTGCAGCCTGGGCTTTGCTCGCAGCAACCAAGAAAGACGATGGATTATCGCCAAGGGACTTGAGCCAGCCATCGATGTAGGCGGCATGATCTTCAAGGTGATCGGCCGGTAGGCCAATTTGCGCACCGATGAAGGCACTGGCGAGTTCAGCGACTAGCTCTTCGAGTGCATAGCCTGCATCGCCAAAACGGGTCTGACCGAAGTCACGATTGAGGCGGGTCTCATGGCGTGAGGCGTGTGCCGTCTCATGGGCAAGTGTCGCCCAATATTGACTGCCATCGCGAAACGCCTCGCGAAGGGGCATTTGGATGTAGTCTGCGGCCTTGGAGTAGAAGGCCCGATTGCCACCATGGCGAAGGGTGACGGGGATGCGCGCAAAGAGAGAAGCCCAACGGGTCTCATCCTCGCAGTTGGTGATTGGGGTACGCGAAACGACAGGCGCTTCAGGAGCCGCATAGAAGGTTTCAGGCAGCCCTAAGATCTGTTCGGCATTGAAAACGGTATAGCCGCGCAGGACACGTCGGGTTTCACCAGTCTCACCGCCATTGGCACCCGTGGACCTGGGAGCAGGTGAAGGCTTGCCGTCACCTTCTGACTTATCGCCCAGTTCAGTATAATAGACGACAAAGGACCCGCGCTCACCTTTGCGGACACAGGCCTTCATGGCCAAGGCTTGTTTGAAGGTGAACCAATGGCGGGATCTAAAACCACTTTCTAACGAGGCAGCCCAAAGGGCGATGATATTTATCCCGCGATAGGGCGTGCCACATGAACGCAAGGGCAATACCAAGGCATCAGGCGGGGCGATATCATCCCATGGTTTGATCCAGGGGCGAACACCGCGTTCCAAGAATGAGCTAATCTGGGCGGTGACACGCTCATGGGGTGTCAGACTAACTTCATCGGATGCTGATGAATAGCGGGAATGACGAGATGCAGCGATTGTAAGTGACATGGCGGATACCTCCGCCGATGGGATTTTGCGTTACACGATACTCACCATGAGCTCGCGCCGCCCCCATCGGCCGAGATCAACAAACCGCACCCCTGATTGCCTGCCCGCACCCCGGTAGTGCCGCCTCGTCCAGACCGGGGCGGAAACGAAGCGCCCGACCAAACGGTTGCGGGCGGGCTAGCAGGGGTGCAGGGATTTTGGGCCGATGGGGGAGGTGCTCGTGAAATTGTACCGAAGCATCGCGACTGCGGGTTAGTCCGACTTTTTGAAATCCCGATCCAATTTGTCCAACAAAGCCAGACCAATTGTTGGATTACCACGTGTGGCTCGAGCTCGGAACCGAACTTCAATGTCGAATTCTGTCACCGCGCGGTTGGCGAGCTCTTCGACCAATTTGTTCATGCTGATGTTACGGTGCGCAGCGAGTGCCTTCAAACGCTCATGCTGGTCATCGGGCAAACGAATGGTGAGGACGCTCATGACTTTCTTCTCCAGTTTAAAAAGTCGCCGGGTTTAAAGATTTCTATATCCGGGAATAGAAGTTCAGCGTTATGGAAATCGCGAAGGTTTGAGGTAATGATAGCGCGTGCACCTCCAGCAACAGCCAATTCCAGAACATGGTTGTCGCCTTCATCGGTGAGATTTGGCCGCCAAAGGAAGTGAATTCGAACCCAATCAGCAACACTCAGTAGCGCATCTAACAAGGCATCACGCTCACTGGCTGACAGCGAGCAATTTGCCCAAATCTCCTCTCTCGCCAATAAGGCCTCATATTCCCCGAATAGGGCATTTGAGAAAATAGGCTTGAAGTCACCTTTAAATGCCTGTCGAAGTATTTCCCGTGATCCGCCATCCGGGCTCAACACCGCTGAGACAAAGACATTAGTATCAATCACGACTTTGATCATGAGGCCTGATAGCATATATACTATCAATCTCCAAGCTCGTTTCAAGAAATAGTCCAATCCCGATGTGCCCAATCAAGCAAGATAATGGCGAATTGGGATCAGCGACCTTCCACTTTGATCAAGTTTCCGGCCGCTGACCTTGCTATCAGGTTACTCCGCCGCAATGCCTACCGATTGAAGATCCGGCTCAACCGCTTCGGCTTCTGCCAAAGCGGCAAGGCCTTCGTCGGTGATCTCAAAAGCTGGCGCATCGTCGTAGGCAGCCACGTCGATCAACCCGTCCGTTTTGATAACGTTGGGCAACCAGCCAGTTCCATCGAGGGTGTGCGCCGCCATCAGGGCCAACTCATCCTTGCGCATGGAGGCAAGCTTTACCGCAAACGCCTCACGATCCTTAGCCGTTGGCAATTCTAAGACCGCGGGACTTTCCATGACCGCATCTACGATCTGAGCCTTGTTTAGCCCCATGAAGAAATCCGAAGTTGGTGCCCACCATTTGGTCATGTCGACCTGGAGACGCGTGGCGAGGGTATCGGCAACTTCTTGCTTGCGGCGACAGATGGGTGTGTTGCCACTGTGGTTGAGATCCAGGGTGGAAGCGATTAGGAGTGCTTGGGTTGGAAGCAAAACCTCTGGTCCTTGGGTCAAGCACCAGTCAAACCAATTTTCCTCATAGAGGTCCAGTGCTTTCAAGGTGTCTCGCTTGGAGGCGAGGGCTTCAGCATCTGAGAAAGAGTGACACACAAAGGCATGAATGCTCATGCCGACAGGGCCAGTCAGCGCCATGAAGTGACAGCCCAATGTGTAGACGGATAGGGCTAAGGCCACATCAGGGGCCTCACAAAGATGAGCCCGAATGGCGCGTGTGCGTGCGCTAGTCAGCTCATTGAGTGTCTTTTGTGTAAAGCCAGATGTGTTGATTGGCGCAGGCTCATCTTCTTCCCAAGGTGTAAGTTCTTCGAGAGTGGTTGAGCGGATGCCTTCAGAGCCCGCAGCACCTGATGTTACCGCGTCAGCCGAGGGGTTAGTTTCGTCGCTGCTCTGACCCGCGATGCGAGCCGTGCCAGCGGCGGGATCGATTACAAGGACGGTGACACCATCGGGAGAAGGTGTGAAGGCCACAGGATCGGTTGCAGGAATGGCCTCGGCCTCAAGACGTTCTTTCTCACGGCGTCGGTCTGCTTCGGCTTTGGCCTTTTCGGCGTCACGTCGTGCGTCGATCCGAGCAATCTTCTTTTGATCTCCCTTAGCGGCAATGCCAACGATCGTATCTGGATGCCCTTCAAAATCGATAGAGATTACACAACCTGCAAGAGCCTTCTTTTCTGGATCGAAGAAGGACAAGGCATCAGCCATCTCATGAGCTTTAACGCGAAGACTTTCGAGTTCTGTGATCAGAGCCTCATCTGTTGGATCAGACACAAGCGCTTGCTCAATCTGCGAAGCTCTGTCCCGTATCACTTGTGCAGCGGCCTTTTGCTCCTCAGTCGGCTGATGCCATTCAGGGCGAATGCGATACATAGAGCCACCATCGGCTCTGCCATTTCCCAGATTGAAGCTCACCCAACCCCAGCCTTTTGCGAGGAGTGGCGCACGCAACTCCTCAAGCTTGGCTGTGGCCAGTTCATTCAAGAGATCCGGGCTGTCGAGGAAGACTAGGCTATCATCAAACAAATCGCGACGGACAATGCCACCGGCTGCCTCATAGGCTTCAACACCCACAAACTTGGCAAGCCGGTCGGTTATCCGAACGGCACCTTGGGTAAGGTAGGACCGGACCGCATAGGCATTGCTGACTGGCTTGGTCATGATGGCAAAGACCGCATCTTGGCGCTCATGATCGGCTACCAGACAAAAGGCACGTGCCGCATCAAGGCCAAGTTCGCCTTTCCGCAATGCATCCTTCAAGGTGGGTGAGAGAGCTGCTAAGGCCAATCTTTGGCGAACATGGCGAACACTCGCACCAAAGCGGGTAGCGATAGCGTCCTCGGTTTGGCCTTCGCCAGCCAAGCGACCAAAGGCTTCAACTTCATCCAATGGGTGCATAGCGACACGTTGGACGTTTTCAGCCAGGGAAGCTTCCTCAGCCAGGTCAGCAGGAACGATCTGACAAGGCACTTCAAAATCAGACGTGATGGCTTTGCGCTTGAGCAAGAGCTTCAAAGCGGCCAAGCGACGACCGCCAGCGGAGACTTGATATTTGCCAAAACCGACATCAACGACACTCAAGCCCTGCAACAAGCCATGAGCCTGAATGGAGGCTGCCAATTCATCGATGGCGATTTTCTTATCCATGCGCCGGGCATTGAGAGGGGAGGGCTGCAGAGCCTTCAAAGGTAACATTTGAACGTGAGACATAAGACTAATCTCCCTATGGGAGTTCCTAGCGTTGGATATCAATCACCAGGGCCGCCTGCGCGGCAATCGTCTCACCGGCCCACGCCAAACCAGACGCGCAAGGGCGGAGAGGCGCGAGCTGTCCCTTGCGCGGCTGGAGTGGACGGGGGCATTCGCATAGTGCGCGCATGCGGTGTTGGTAAAAGCGCTATTGTGCTAAGCGACCTCCAAGCCCGATAGATAAATCTCCCTACAAGCGCTTGTCGATTTTCACATTTTCAAAGCAACGGTGAATGGCGTTCTAGCCAATTTAAATGCCCAAAACTCAATACCATCTTGCCCATCCAAGACCGTATGATTTTGGCAATAGCTGGCCGATTGCGGAAGGTCTGGTCTGGGCAAGCGGACTTGTGAAAGCGGGCGTCCAAACTAAACTTGGATTAAGTCAGCATCCACCGACCTCGCAACGGTAAAAAAGTGGCTTCGTGTATGAAAGACCGAAGTAAAATGAGCTTGAAGTTTCTCACTTGACACCATTGGCTCAAGCTCGTTACTTCTTAAATATGAGAATAGTGACCGAATATGAGAATATGGATAGTGCTCTTGCCAAACGACTTTCTGCTCTCAGAAAGAGCCGGGGGATGTCGCTGGATCAAGCGGCGGAGCTTTCTGGAGTCAGCCGCGCTACGCTTTCTCGTACCGAACGCGCCCAAACAAGCCCAACAGCCTACATTCTTGGACGCCTCTCCGCCGCCTATGGCATCACGTTATCGGCCCTGATTGGCGGATTAGACGAGAGGCCCCCTTCGGTTGTTTCACGCAACGAGGCGAGTTTCTGGGAGGATCCAGAAACTGGATTTCGACGCTGGTCGATTTCGCCACCAGCGCGTGGCTACGAAATTGAGCTCGTTTGGGCTGAGTTGCCTGCTGGCGCGCGTCTTGAGTATCCGGCACCGGCTTATTCGGGGATGGAACAGCATATTGTTCTCTTTGAAGGGAGCCTTCGATACGAGTTGGGCGATGCTGTTTATAATTTGGAACCGAATGACACCCTCCGGATGAAGCTTTACGGCAAAACCGCACTTGAGAGCTGTGGGCAGGGTGCAGCAAAATATCTTTTTGCTATCCGGAGCTCGCAATGATTGTTCGAATGGGCGACTTTGCCAACCCGAAGGTGCTCGCCTTGCTTCGTGAACATCTGGCGGAAATGCAAACCAATTCACCGCCTGGATCGGTCTATGCCCTCGATGTTGAAAGGCTGCAAAGCAAGGACATTACCTTCTATTCTGTGTGGGACAGCGAAGGAGAAGCTGTCATGGCAATTGGAGCGCTTAAGGAACTCGATACTGCGACCGGTGAAATAAAGTCGATGCGAACGGCACAGGAGCATCTGAGGAAGGGTGCCGCAGCTTTTCTACTTGAGCTCTTTATAACCAAGGCTCGCCAATGCGGATACCAGCACCTTTGTCTGGAAACTGGCTCGGGCCCGACCTTTGAGCCTGCCCTGTCGCTATATCGCCGATACGGTTTCGAAAATTGCGAGCCTTTCGGGGACTATGAAGCGAGCGCGTTCAATCAATTTTTGCAATTGCAAGTGTGATCCAAAACCCTGCCTGAAATGGAGAAAGCGCCAATGGAAAAAACGACTGTGCCACATGGCTTTTCTGAGACACCGCCACCGCCTTACTACGCCGTCATTTTTACAAGTCGCTTAAGCCACAATGACGCCGGCTATGAGGCAATGGGCACAATGTTGGCCGAACTCGCCGAACATCAGTCAGGCTATCTGGGAATGGAGACAACAAGAGGGGCTGACCGCCTCGGCGTTACCGTTTCTTACTGGAGGGATGAAGCCAGTATATTGGCTTGGAAGGGTGAGATGAAGCATCTGTTAGCGCAAAAGGCCGGCATCGAGAGATGGTACGAGCATTATGAACTGCGCGTCGCCAAAGTCGAGCGGGCGTATAGTGGACCACAAGGGCGGGCGATCGGCGGAAGTAAAGAGGGGATTTATTGAGATGAGGTTCGAACCTGTCCGAAAGGCTGCAATTGCGGCAATGATTGTCCTGGGCTCGATGGCAGTCAGCACGCCAGCTATGGCGGATGAAGTGCAGCCTATTGCAACCACGATGTTCAAAAAAATGACCACAATGATGGGTGAATGGAAGACTCAAGATCATCCGGCGCTGCGCATAGTATTCGAGCCGACTGCTGGTGGTAGCGTCATCGTCGAGCGCTGGATGGTCGGCGAACGCATGCATTCCCTTACAGTATATCATCTGGACGGGGAGGCATTGATGGCGACCCATTATTGCCCGCAGGGTAATCAGCCTCGCCTCAGAATGGAGAGCGTCAGCACAGAAACCCGTATCAGCTTTGACTTCCAGGATGCCACAAACTTGCAGAATTTGGAGCAAAGCCATCAGCATCGGTTGAGCTTCGATTTTTCAGAAATGGAATATGTCACGCGAGGGGAGGCTTATCGACAAGGAGTATCAAGTAACCAAACCGAGATGGTGCTGGTTCGCATCAAGTGAATTTGGCCGATATCTCAATTAGAAACTTGATCTGAATATAAATTTCAGACCGGGAAACTTAGAGCATTTTCCACTTAATATGCATCATATCCGCAGCTAGCGAAGTAGTTTCGGCACTCTTCTGGTTTGAACATGGTGACGAGGGAGCCGATGATATCCCACAGACCTGATACTGTCCGTTCGCCGATACGGCGCAAGT
>JAPZTJ010000001.1 GCA_027532555.1 Aquidulcibacter sp. | reverse complement strand
GCCAAACACGGTGAGGACCCAAGTTCGAAATTGTTAGCCCGCGACTGCATCCTCATCGTAGGCGCAGGTTTTGATAGAAAAGGGTTCTAGATTTTTTCCATCGCGCGCGCTGCAGCGCTAATGGTTGCATCAACGTCATCTGCAAATGCAGAGAATTCAGCTTTGGCCCCTAGCCCACCGTCTGCACCTGATCGCCGACATCTGGCCAGTCTGGCACACAAGTTTGAGGCCTATGTGCTGGCAGGCTCCAGCGCAGCAAGGCGTAAGCGATAGGCTCGACCAATCGCTGGCAGCAAAATCAGAGGAATAACGCCAAAGATGACGGGCAATATGGCAATCGCCCAACGTAAGTTGGCTTCGCCGAACAGGTTGGTCGACAGCCAGCCCACCGTTGTAGGTCCAAGGAACAAGCCCGTGATATTGATCGCAACATAATAAAGCGCAACCACTTGGCCGCGCACGGATGATGGTGTGATCGCCAACAGCGCCAGCATCGCCCCAGCAGTTAGCATCGACAGGGGAACAGTACTTAGAATGTTCAGCGCCAATGTGGCCACAGGCATGTTTACGAGAAACGGCAGGGTGCACAGCACAACCATCATGATAAAGGCCCACATGCTAACCTGATAGGGGGCATCAGACATGCCTTTGGCCTGCATCCGCATAATGAGCCAACTGGTCAAAACAAGTGACCCGGGCCCAACGATCATCGTGCCGATACCATTGTAAAGCGCGTATATTTCTGTCGGCCAACCATAGGCACGGTTAAACGCAGCGGGACCAAAACTGCCTTGGCCATATGTCACTGTCGTCATGACGCAGACCAACAAAATCACACCCAAATAGGCTTGCCAGTTCCCTCCGATCAGGCGCGCAGCGTCGCGCACGCCATTACCTTCCTCGCCTTTGACGGCGGGCTGACGCGGCGGTTCGGGCAGAAGCAGGAATATCAGTGCGACCAACAATCCCGGCAGACCGACGGCAACAAAGGAAAACTGCCACGGCTTTAAGTCGCCGAGAAGTGGCACGGCAATGGTGGCAGAGCCTTTGGCCCAGCTGATGATGCCCCAGGTCGCGATGGCACTTAACCCAACCGCTAGCGAGAGCGCAGCGGAATAAAAAGCAACGGGTCGTGCGCGCTTTTCTTCAGGAAAGCTGTCACCGATGAGCGACATGGCTGATGGGCTCAATACCGCTTCACCAATCCCGACGGCCATTCGGGCAGCGAACAATTGCCAGAAGCCGGTTACGAAGCCCGTCACAGCGGTTGCCAACGACCAAAAGGCAATACCGGCTGCGACCAAACGGGTTCGTTTGACGCGATCTGCCAGCCAGCCAAAAGGAAGGCCCATTGTCGCGTAGAAAATCGCGAACGCCGGACCAATGACATAGCCTAATTGATCATCTCGCAAACCCAAATCTTGCTTGATCGGACCAATCAACAAGCCAAGAATGTTTCGATCTAGATAAGAGAAAATGTATGCAATGGTCAGCATGACGGTGAGCGTCCAGCCTGCCCGCGCTGTCGGATAACGATCCCCCATTATGCTTCTCCTAGAATTTTGTAGAGCACCACCAGATTATCATCAAAGTCGACAATCCCGATTTCGCGGCCGATGCGCCCATCTTTGGTGTGCAAAACTTCCTCATCAAAGACGGTGAGACCTAAGGCGAGCGCGCCAGCAATTGCTGCATCAAGCTCGTCAATCTCCAGGACAATTGCAGACCGACGAGGATGGGGGACTGCAGACAAGGATAGGTTGGCGACCTCTGTTAGCGCCATAACGCGCACTTGAGTTTGTGTTGACAACACGCAGAAGCGCATCACGGCTTCGGCCGGAATAGCGAACACCGAATAGGAATAGCTCGTTGGATTGGGAGGCAGGATGTAGGTCACCTGAAAACCCAGAACATCCTGATAGAAGGTCAACGCCCGATCCAAATCGGCGACAACATAATTCCCGCGCTGGAAACGAAGACCCGTCATCGCCAATCCTTTGGTTCGCCGCGAACCGAGCAGCATTGCACACCTACATTTTGACCATAGTAAAGTTGGGCCAAGGCCTTGGGCATGTTTTCGAACCCCGTGATGATGTCTTGAACTGGCTTCAGCTTGCCTTCACGGATCCAGCCCGCCAGATCCGCCATAACAGCGTCCCAGCGGTTAATGTGATTGTAAACAAAGAAGCCCTGCATGCGGCTATCGGTTCTGCGAAGTCTTGTATAATTGGCCAAAGCGAAAGGGTCGGTGCGTGCATACTCGCTGATTGACCCGCACAGAATCACGCGCGCATGCATGCGTAGGCGCTCCATACAAGCTTCCAAGGCTTCTCCACCGACATTGTCAAAATACAGATCAATGCCACCCGGCCTAAGCGCATCGAGCCGTTCGACCAGATTTTCATTCTTATAATCGATTGCTGCAGAGCAGCCATGATTGCGCACAAAAGCGCATTTGCCCGCCCCACCGGCAATGCCAACTACATCACAACCAACCACATTGGCTGCAATCTGGCTGACCATTGAACCAACACCACCGGCAGCACCCGATAAGACCATGAGGTCGCCTTTGCGCGGGTCGCCAGTTGGAAACAGGCCCGCATAGGCAGAGAGCCCCGTCATCCCCAGTACGCCTGACCCTAGCGCTGCAGGCAGGCCATTTTTTGGCATTGGAAAGAATTTTTCTTGCGGGGTCATGGACGAGACTTTGTAAGTCTGCCAACCCATTTGGCCCTGTACGAGGTCACCTTCGCGCCAATTGGGATTGCGCGACTTGATAATCTGGGCGACCCCACGGCCATGGATGACATCGCCGATCCCGAGCGGCACTTCGCCCGACGGGCTGCCGCCCATCATGTACATGCGCATGACGGGCGCAAGGCCAAGGTAGTGTGTCTTGAGCAAGACCTGCCCCGGCTCTGGCTCGGGAATCGCACTTTGTGCCCAGCTGAAGTCATCTGGTGTGACATTGCCAACCGGATGGCGCGCCACGCGCCAGCTGAAATTAGCGTCGTCATGGATGGACTTGCCATCCGCTAAAGCGTCAAAGGCGGCGAGTTCTCTCATTTAATGTGCTCATTCACTTCGAAAAAGTAACCGTCTAGGTCAAAGAAACTGGCCGCGATTAGTTGCTTTTCGTTTCCATCCGCACCCGTGACCGTTGAATCACAGGGCTCGCAATAAATGAACGATCCTAAGGCGCGCGCGCGCTCGACAGATGCCCTGCAATCCTTGGCAGCGACAACAAAAATTGGTGCGCCGAAGCCAATTTTTGTTGGCAATTCGAGGGGCGCATCCTGCTTTGGGTCGAGCCATTCAAGAAGGCCAATCATCCCGATCATATCATGGTCGCATTTAAGGATCACCAATCGGGTCTGATCACCTTTTTTGCCAGCCGCCAGCTGAGTGCCTGACAAAGTGAAAGGCACATCCATCCATCGGCTCATCCCAAAAACAGTTTCATACCAATGAGCGGCCCGTTCTGCGTCGCGCACCATAAGGGTCGTACGTTTGATGATATCGACCATTCTTACTTCCCGCTTTGTCTGTCGCCAGACGATTTTTTGCCGCGCGCCGAGCCGATCATCGTCATGCTTGCTAAAGTACTATCGGTAAAGTTATGGGCGAATTCCGCCCCGTTGCAAGCGCCGTTACACGCAGCGGGCCGAAACATTGTTCGTTTCTGCATCACGCGGTGCCGACCTCTTCTAGTGTCGGTGCTCCATGCATTAAATCCAAATGCCCAGAAAGAACGTGATCAGCTGAAACTTCGCTGGGGTTCTGAGACCAACTGTACAGGTAAGCCCCGGGTCTGCTTTGCGCCAGGGTTGGCCTTCTGACGGAAACTTGGTTGTCCAACAAGCAGCCATAGGTCGCAAAGCTTGACGTCATACAAATGGCGGCATGGGCTAGGATTCCGCAATGTCGAGTTTGCAATTCAATATTGCCAAACCGCCCCTTGCTTAAGTCTATTGGAGCCAGCTCGTATATCCGTCGGCTCAAGCCTATTCGCCACCAATTCTCAGATATCCCAGTACGGCTCGCACCGCCTCCTCTTCGGCCTTTTCCAACTGCGGTGGCCTAAGGTTCGCCCATGCATCGGTTACGGAGCGAACCAGCGCCGGAAGCGTGCGCGCAGCGACCTTGGGCATGATGGAAGGTATTTCGTGCTGAAATCGCTCCAGCATCACCTCCACGACCGCCCCCGCTTTTTCGAGATATGAAGAGAGCAAGGCGTCCACAGGCAGCCGCGCTTCTTCATGATCAATCGCTGACGCAAGCAGATCGTTTTCACGATGATGCTGCATCGCAGCGCGCACCAAGCTGCGCACGACTTTCTCCAGCGTCTTTTCAGACCCAATCATTTCTGCCGCAGCTTGAAGCGTGGCTAATTGCGCTTCCTGCTGCCGCTGGATGAGCGCTGCCATGAGAGAGTCCTTATTCGGAAAATACTGATACAGGCTGCCGATGCTGACGCCGGCACGCTCGGCGACCGCATTGGTATTAAAAGCTGCAAGACCTTGACCAGCAATAATGTGAGCAGCAGCCTCCAGTATCGCGTCGTACGTCGCGCGGGCGCGCCCTTGTTTAGGCGTTTTTCGGGGACCAAGAGACATTGGTGGGTTCCATGCGAACAACTGGTGAATGCGAGTAGGAAATATGAGCGATCACTCATATCGTACAGCAAGTTCATTTGGAAGGAGTATGGCAATGCCAGACACGAGTAAGGAGCGAATGTCATTTAGCGAGTTTTATGCGACAGCGTATCGTGCAGATCATCAGCACCCCATCAACCTTGCACTTCATATCATTGGCGTTTTTGCGGGCCTGGGTGTAATCGGAGCGAGCCTCACGGTGTGGCCATTATGGACGATCATCGGCTTTCCGATTGCTCATGTCACGCCGGGCTTGATCGGCCACCGCTTGTTTGACCGTGATGATTCAATTGGCGACATCCGACTGACCCGTACGGATTTTCCGCTGTGGTGGTTTCTGATCGCCAATCATTTGATGGCGTTTCGAGTCTTGACCCTCCGATGGTGATCGACATGAAGGATCGGAAGCGGCGGTTAGCGTTCAATGCCTGGAAATGGCAACTTACGGACCCAACCTCCCCCAAGCCAGACCATCCCCTTTCGGCCAACATCAGTCATTTAGGCGAGCTCAACAGATCCACTTTGGCGCACCTCTTACTGCTCTCAGATGCTGGCCCAAACCTTGTTCCGCTCCTAATCCGAATGCGGAGATGTCTGATGGGAAGACACCTCAAGGCAAAGCCAAACCCATTTTGGGGCGTATCAAAATCATTTGTGCGCTGTCGGTACTAGTGGGGTGACAACAAAGGTGCCAGCCGCCTCGACGGCGAAAGCCGGTCCCCGACCTTTTCAATCTGACTTAAACTTTGAACACCGTTGCCACAGGCCGCGCCTAGGGAAATGCGGGGCTCAGATGTTCGAGTCACCTAGGCGGCACCATCACTCCAATGGCACTCTAAGCAGATAGCATTGCATCCGCGGAGTAGGCCTTGCAAACTGGACCGCTAAACATGAGTGATAAACACTTGCTTTATGCCTCATTTTGCGAGAATTTGTGAGTTATAATTGGAAGGTTTAAAACTCATGGGTTGGAACTGGCAGCATAAGGATTGGCCCAGCTTTCGTTGGGATGCGGAGATTGTAGCAGGTTTTGAAGCGCAATTCATGCAAAACACGGGCATTCAAATCGGTGCAGCGAAACATCTTGACGATGAAACGCGCCAGTTAGTGCTGGTAGATATGCTTACAGGAGAGGCATTGAAAACGTCCGAAATTGAAGGCGAAATTCTCAACCGTGACAGTGTGCAATCGTCGATCTTGGGGCAGTTTGGTTTGTCTCCTGAACAAAAGCGTGTGCCGCCTGCCGAACGCGGCATTTCAGAATTGATGATAGATTTGTATCGTAACTTTGCAGAGTCGCTTGATGACGACACTTTGTTCAATTGGCACCGCATGGTCACAAACGGCCGCCATAATCTGCGTGAGATTGGAGTATACCGAAGCCAAGGCGATCCCATGCAGGTTGTCTCGGGCGCAATCTATAAACCAAAAGTACATTTCGAAGCACCTCCTGCAAATGACATGCGTTCTGAGATGACAGCGTTCATCAAGTGGTTTTCTGAGACATCTAAGGACGGCGCATCACCATTATCGCCACTTATCCGCGCAGGCATCGCACATCTTTATTTTGTGTCGATCCATCCTTTTGAAGATGGCAATGGCCGCATTGCCCGCGCACTTGCGGAAAAGGCCCTTGCCCAAGGTATCGGGCGACCAACACTTATAGCATTGTCCCAAACAATTCATCGCAACCGCAATGCCTATTATGATGCACTTGAGAACAACAATAAGGACTTGGAAATCACCCCATGGCTTGCGTATTTTTGCCAGACAGTCCTCGATGCGCAAGCTCAAAGCCAACACATGATCGATTTTCTTATCGAGAAAACAAAAATGTATGATCGATTGCGGGGTCAGCTTAATGAGCGTCAACAACGTGCCCTTCAGCGCTTATTCCGTGAAGGTCCCGACAGTTTCAAAGGCGGATTGAGCGCCGCTAACTACATCACAATCACGGGTGCTTCCCGAGCAACAGCAACCCGTGATCTAAGTGACCTTGTTGAGAAAGGCGCGCTTGTTGAAACTGGCACACTTAAGTCCACACGTTATTGGCTTCTAATCCAAACCCCAATCAACCTAACTCAAGACCTCGATCACGACGCAAACTAGGCGTTTGTTCACGGCCTTCATGGCTTTGTCCTCTTAGGCGACAGAACTTGGCAGGATCGTGTCCCAAAGCGTGTTGTAATAGCGGCCTCACAATGTGGCCGGTTTAGGGCTTGGCCGGTCATGATCAGGGGACTTTCGCGAGCATGATGATGGCTCCGATGAGGCGCTTGCATGGCTCAATGCCCTTTGAGCGGCCGATCGATCAGCACTGCCAGCAGAAGTGCTGGGCCGCCGTGCGCGGTCCATGCGTGGTTGGTGCCGCGTTGGATCACCACCTGCCCCGGCCTGATCCGTGTCTCCCCATTTTCCAGAGTCAACGACACCTCACCCTGGAGCAGGCAGATCACGTCAATCGAATGTGTCTCGTGCATCGCGGAATGGCGCGACTGGTCGATGATGTGATGGGCACCGTCGAAGTCTGCGAAGCGGTCACGCACCGCCGCGTCGAGTGCTTCTTTCGGCACGCCATCGGGCGTCGGCGTGATGACGAACCAGCGCACCTGCACATTGCCAGCACGCGGGCCCAGCACCGGACGCTTTGTGCCCAGGTCGTCGTGCACCTGGGGATCGAGCGGCCCCGACGCGCAGTCTTCCCAGATCTCGAACAGGCCCCCGAGACAAGGATCGCCGATCTCCGAGGACGGCCCGCCGTCGATGATGATTACCGATTTGCCGTCGGCGTCGTCGCCCGTGATGACCCGGCGCATGGCTTCCCGGAATGCACTCATGGCTTGCCCCCTCTCACGAATGGTCTTCCAGCGGCGGCCAAGTGTCCCAAAGGATCGCAATCCAGCCGGTAAGACTTGTTACAGCAAATCGAGGGGCGACCACAAGCCACAGCAGACGCTTCCCAAACCGCTACGATCACTGAGCCACCTATTTCCTGGCCTTCATCGAGCTGGCTTGCGCAACGCAGGGAGGACACGAATGTCGAGCCGTCTCAGGGCAGGGCCGGGGCCAATTTGCGACAGCCAACGCCGTGCCCGGTCGCAAGTTATTGCCGGCCCGAAAATACTGAGGCAGGACTGGGGTAGGTCAGCCGGACGGATATGCTAGTCGCGTTTCCGCCATAGAATCACCAACGCGACAAGCGCGAGTAACAGCGCGATGACGCCGCTTAAGTTGACTGCCGCCCACGGCTCCTTGAGGCGCAACACCGTCGCGTAGAGATCATTGCGTAGAGCGACATTGTTTTGCTCGCCGGCTGACTCCAGTGCGCCATAGATGCCTCCAGTAGCGGCAACAACAGACGCGTCGCCGAAATTCGCAAGCACAATGAGACCTACGCCTAGAAGCGCAAGCAATGCCAACAAAACCAGAAGGAGGGGCTTCGTGTCTCGCATGCTTTCCCCCAGAATGTCTTCACCAAGCCAACACCCAAGCATGGTCCCTAAACGCAGACAATGGCAATTTGAGGCTAGATCCAAGGCATAGCAGAAGTAGGGACAACCGCAACCCGAAGCGCGATTTACAACCAGCCCGGGACAAGTTTGCTTTGCATGATCATTTGGCAATACGAGCAGTCGCAAAAGACCTTCGTGTCCAATCCCCCAAAGCCCTACTTCGCCGCCGACTTGGTGACCGTCATGGCGGTGCAGATTTGGCGCATTTTGGAAACGCTGGTGACACTCAAACTCTTGCCTTCAAGGCCAGAGTAAGCGGCAGTATCTTGGCAGGAGTCTGCAAAGCCGTTCCAGCGGGCGGTGAGGTCTGCGCGGTAGGCGTCGCAATGCGCACGCATAGCGCGATTGCGTAAGGCGACCTTGTCAGCTGCTTCGCCAACCAGAAGGTCGAGGTTGAGGCCGTCGAACTTAGCGTCCGCTGCTTGTAAGCAGCTGCGATAGGTTGCGTCCCGCTCTGGAGTACTGGCTTGGCCCTGGGTGGTTTGGACGCCTGCGAAGGCAAAACCTGCTGCCAAAGCAGCAGCGACGATAGCTGTAGCAACGATGACTGGTTTGCGCATTCTCTTCACTCCAAATTGGGTCCCAGACAATGCCAACGGCGTTTGTGTCTGTTTGGGACAAGCCTATCTGGAGAAGCGATTCCCGTGCCACGCGAGTTCTCAGCGGTTAGGCTGGGAGCCTTTGAAGTCGCAGCACCTCCAAGGGCGATGCGCTGAGGCGGGTGTGGGTTACATCCTAAATCCACCTGGGCGTGACCGCCACATAGGCTAGATATTTGTCACCTAAGCTTTTGCTCAAATGTGCTTCCTCTAGCCGGACTTGAATGGCGATCAAAGCTTCGGAAAGGGCAAGAATTGTCAAAGTAACGGCACATGGGAAGACAAGGAATAGCCCTAAAAGGGTCACGCGCATGCCGAGAAAAATCGGATTGCGCGATCTTGCGAACAAGCCGGATGTGACCAAGTCGGGCATCTCATCTTCGTTAAAGCCGATACGCCATGACCGGCCCATTTGATATTGTGCGCTTGTTATCCAGCCCAAGGATACGAGCAGAAGCAAATGGCCAACTTGCTGCACAGCATCATTTTTGGCCCATGGAATAGGACCGAACTGCGCGGGGCTGACGCCAGCAGCAAGAAGAATTGCGAAGACCAAGATTGAAGCCATTAGGCCTTTAAACCACTTGCCGATCAAACCATGGGCACTGTCGTCCCGCGGCAGAACCAATCCATTGATTCCATGAACACGCCAAAGTCGCCAAGTTGGCCACACAAAGGTGACCGTCAAATAGACCAGAACATAGACCAGTAAGAGCACTTCCATCGCGATTTCTCCGTTGACTCATGTGTCGCCAGATGTATCCCTAAGCTCTGCAGTAACTACAGGGTCAAGAGATGCGAACCAGTGATCTAGCCAAGCGAGCAGGCGTTAGGGTTGAAACGGTTCTGTTCTATGAAAAGGCTGGGCTTTTACGTTCACCGCCGCGCACGGAGTCAAATTACCGATGTTATCAGCCAGAAGACGCAGACCGTCTAAGCTTCATCCGCCGCGCGCGCGAATTGGGATTTGATCTGACCACGGTACGTCAGCTTTTGGCGGCGTCGGATGACAAGGGACAGGATTGCAGCACGATCGATAAAATGGCGCGCAAACAACTCTCTGAGATCCAACAAAAAATCCTTGATCTCAAAGCCCTAGAGGTTCAACTGCGAAGCCTCGTCAGCCAATGCGCGGGTGGGATCATATCTGAATGTCGAATCATTGAAGCCCTTGCGTCTGGCGCGAAGGGCCCACGCTAATTCTTAAACCCGCGAATGAGGTCGACCAATGGCTGTTGGCTGACTTTGATGGTGCCAGTTGCCGGGCGGTCGAGATCAAAGATGGTAACAAGCGAGAGGGTTAGGAGCAGAAATAGCAAGCCGTTACCTATCCGTTGCACAAGGCTTAGGATGGGTTGGGAGTAGCCCAGAACAAAGGCTGCAATGAAGGCATAACCGATCAACATCGCAACAACGCTGGTTGGCACTTTGGCGAGATTGATCGCCTCGCGCGCGCTGCCGACATCGATAACCTCATTGACGCTTGCCATGACGGCAGGGCCCATCGGGGCAGACGCAACACTCTGGGTGGCCGCGATGCCAAGGGTCGCCAGCATGGCGCGTTGACGCTCGGCCTCAGCAGCCAAGGGTGGCTTATCGTGGAAGGCAGCCTGACCATAAGCCAAGCGCGTCTTGGCATAGGCCTCCAATTGTTCTCGCAGCTGCGTACCCAAAGGCTCAGCGGCGAAAGCGGTCCGGATATGAGCGGTACCGATTGCATTGGCCTCCTGCACCACCAGATCGCGACGCGACTCATAACGGTCCAAGGCCATGCCAAAGGTGAAAGCAATCAAAAGGCCTAACAGAGAAAAGACGCTGGAAAGCAGATAGTCCACCCCATCTGGCTTGTCATCAGAGAGAGCACCAACCCGACGACGCAAAACTTGGCGCAGCTTCCGGCCCAAGAATTCGAAAACGACCAGACTGACCAGCAAGATCAGGCACAAGTGCCATAGCGGCTGATCTGTAACCAAGGATTCGAGTATATCTAACATCTTGACCAGCCTCTAAAGCGCGTTGGCGGCTAACTTAGGCCAGTATCCGTTGAAGTTTGGAACCGGGTCAAGCCTTGCGAGGGCGGAAATGCCGTGGCGTATAGGCGCTGTGAAAACTCACGCTTCAATGGTTGTCGAACGAGAGTGGTCACTTTAGCGTGATCGGACGGTTGCGCAGATAACCCGTCACATCTGGGGGAAGAGACATGGACACGCTACAAGCATCGATGGCGAGCTTGGACTGGATCATCGTCATCGGCTACATGGTGGGTATCATCCTATTAGGCTTGGTCGCCTCACGCGGGCAGACAGATGCCAAGGACTATTTCCTCGCCTCCCGCTCTGCGACTTGGCCAACCATTGGCCTCGCCCTCATCGGTTCCAATATCTCTGCCACGACGTTGATCGGCCTTGCGGGGGCTGCCTATACGATTGGCATTTCGGTGTTCAATTACGAGTGGATGGCCACCGTCATTCTGGCAATTTATTGCGTGTTTGTGTTGCCTGCCGTGCTGCGCAGCCAAGTTTACACCATGCCCGAGTTTCTCGAGCGGCGTTATTCCAACTCCATCCGGCTTTATTTCTCAGGCTTGACGATTTTCCTCAATATTGTCGTCGACACCGCCGCGACTTTATTTGGTGGTGCGATCCTGTTCAAACTCCTCTTCCCAAGTCTCGAGTTGTGGGAAATTGCAGCCATATTGGCGGTGACGGCAGGGCTTTATACAGCTTTGGGGGGACTGCGCGCCGTGATGGTGACCGAAGTGGTCCAGACGATTTTGTTGCTTGGCGCATCTGTCTTCATCGCCTACTTCTCGTTTGCGAAGGCTGGTGGTTGGCACGTTGTGATGAGCCAAGTTGACCCAGAGAAACTCAGCCTGATCCGGCCCAATGACGATCAAGGCGTACCGTGGTTTGGCCTGATTACAGGGGTGCCGCTTCTAGGCTTTTACTTCTGGTGCACCAACCAATTCATGGCCCAACGAGTCATGAGCGCCAAAACCCTTGATCATGGGCGTTGGGGTAGCTTGTTTGCCGGTGTCTTGAAGCTGCCAATCTTGTTCTTGATGGTGCTGCCCGGCACGGCGGCCATCCTGATTTATCCAGACTTGGCCAAAGGCGACATGGTCTATCCGACCCTGATCTTTGATCTTTTGCCTGTTGGGATTGTCGGGATTGTGATTGCAGGCTTCTTGGCTGCGATCATGTCGTCCATCGCTTCGACCTTCAATTCGGCCTCAACCCTTGTAACGATGGACTTTGCGCGCAAGATCGCGCCAGACTTAAGCCAGACAGCCCTGGTGCGGATCGGTAGGATCACCACCCTTGTCTTGATGGTGTTGGCGATTGCTTGGATCCCCGTTATCGAAAAACACGCAGACTCACTGTGGCAATATATCCAAGCCGTGCTGGCCTATGCGGTGCCGCCGATCGTGGCCCTGTTTGTCTTGGGCCTGTTCTGGAAGCGGGCGAACGCAACCGGTGCCAAGATTGGACTGACGCTTGGCACGATGTGTGGCATCTATTTGTTCATCACCATTGCGATGGAGAAGTCCGTTAACATGCACTTCTTGATTGCCGCAGTGGTGATTTTCGCGGTGGCATTGGTCGCAACGGTTCTAGGCTCGCTCCTCGCCCCTGCGCCAGAACTCGCCCAGATTGAAACCCTGATGTGGCGCAAGGCTGACTATGATGCTGAGACCGAGCACCTGCGGAGCCGCCCGCTCTGGCAGAATTATCGCATCCAAGCGGCCCTATTGATTGGGGTTACCGCACTATTGGTCTGGATCTGGCGCTAGTGGATGGTGGGGGTGTCGCGGCCCAGCCTGCCCCCCAGCACGTCCTCTAAAACAGAGCGCAAGCCCCGCCAGGCATCTGCCACAACAGGTGAGCCTTCGCTTTCCAGCTCGCGTATTGTGCGATCAGCAACACCGAGGGCTTCATCGCCATGGGCATCAACCAATGCCCATGCAATGCGGGTCAGACTGTCGACGGGAATGAGATTGAGGCGCATGTGAGACCATCCTGTTCGATGATCTCACTTCAAGAAGCGTGCCAGCCAAATCTTTGATAAATTCAGCTATTTTGGTGATAAGTTTTGGAACTAGTAGGCAATTCATGCCGCGCAAGCGGCACGAATGTTCAATTAGAAGGGCCTAGAGCGCATCTTCGGAAGAACGCTTTTGCAGCATGCGATCAAACATCGACCACACACCCTCTTCCCCGTGCCAATCGCCCTTGGTGGCGCCTTTTGAGTATTCGGTCGCACGGGCTTCAAAGAAGTTGGCATGCTCCACGCCGTTCAGCATGGGGCTGAGCCACGGCAATGGATGCTCGGTCACGCCATAAACGGTTGGCAGTTCGAGTTGCGACAAGCGCCAATCAGCGATGTAGCGGATATAGGCTTTGATATCTTCTGGAACCATGCCTTGCACAGGGCCCATTTCAAAGGCCAAATCGATGAACTTGTCTTCCAGCTTCACCACGGTTTTGCAGCAATCGACGATATCGTCTTTCACCGAAGCAGAAAGCTTACCGGTTTCGCGGGCATAGGTGTGGAACAATTTGACCATGCCTTCGCAATGCAGGCTTTCATCGCGAACTGACCAAGACACAATCTGCCCCATGCCCTTCATCTTGTTGAAGCGCGGGAAGTTCATCAACATGGCAAACGACGCAAACAACTGGAGGCCTTCGGTAAAGCCGCCAAACATTGCTAAGGTGCGCAACACGTCTTCTTCGGTGTCGACCCCAAAGTCCTGCATATAGGTGTGCTTGTCGCGCATCGCTTCATATTCCATGAAGGCCGAGAACTCAGAATCGGGCATGCCGATGGTCTCAAGCAGGAGCGCGTAAGCGGCTATATGCACGGTCTCAATGTTGGAGAAGGCCGACAGCATCATTTTGACTTCGGTCGGCTTAAAGACGCGGGCGTAACGCTCCATATAATTGTCGTTCACTTCCACATCGGATTGGGTGAAGAAGCGGAAAATCTGGGTCAGCAAATTGCGCTCATTGTCGTTCAGACGGGTCGCCCAGTCTTTGCAATCTTCGCCCAGCGGCACTTCTTCAGGCAACCAATGAACTTGTTGCTGGCGCTTCCAGAACTCATAGGCCCAAGGATAACGGAATGGCTTGTAACTATGAGATGGTGTGACCAACCCGACGCCCGTACCATTATCACCAAATGCCATTGATCGCCCCTATATCGTGTGTGTTTCGTGCTGTTCGCCCCTACATATAGATCGAGGCATGGTTAAAACCAGCTTAACAACATCGCGCCAACACGAAACAATGATTCCCCGTTTCTGGCGACTTGTTCACAGACTTTTCTGCAAAATCACCACATCGAGGTAACGGCCAAATTTGTGGCCGACATTGCGTAGAACGCCGCCATCCTCAAACCCCATTGCCCGATGCAGACCGATGGAGGCTAGATTGCCGCTGTCGCCAATGACGGCGAGCATTTGAGTATAGCCGGTTTCGGTGCAGCGAGCGATCAATTCGGCCAAAAGCGCTCGACCAATACCGCGGCCAATGGCTTCAGGGCCGAGGTAAATGGAGTCTTCCACCGTGCAGTTATAAGCTGGCCGCTCCCGGAACGACCCAGCATAGGCATAGCCAATAATGTATCCCTCGTCGTTACAGGCCACCAACCAAGGGCTACCCCGCTTTGCAATCTTCGTCATCCGACTTTGGATTTCCGCTAAGTCTGGCGGCTCCAGTTCAAAGGTTCCAGTGCCAGTTTTGACATGGTGAGCATAGATTGCTTGAATAGAGGCTGCATCCTCTAACGTGGCAGGTCGAATTGAATAGCGCATTGCAAGAGACTGCCACAACCAAGACCGCGGGCGCAACCAAATGGCGGCGAGGCAAGCTCATTTTGATGACTTTGCTGGCCTTATTGGCATGGGTTTTCCTAAACCTCGGCCTCGTCGTGGCGGCTTGGATGCGTTCCTATTACGCACCGATCGAGCCTGTGCCCCGAGCAGCCACGCTTGATCTCCGCACGGATAAATCCACGCCCGGTCGCGTCATCACCATTATTGCCACCAAGCCCACGCCTTCCAAGGGCGACTTCATCGGTCACCTGTGGCTGGAGTGGCCCGAGACGCCACCCTTAGCAAAGCTCGGCAGTCGAGAGAGTGGCTATTATGCCAATGACCAGATCCAAGCGATCAAGGCGATGGCCGCAGCGCTTATCCTGCCGTGGGGCACCGTCACTGGCCAAGGCTATGTGCCGGGCCTGATGAAGGTCGATGATGGCTGGTGGCGACATTTACAGGTGCATGTTCGTGTCGATGAAGCACGCTATCAGGCCGCCCTTGCGGTAGATCGCCGCTGGCGTACCGAGAATCGCTATCGCTTGCGGCCCAGCTTGATTGGACCGGATAGGGGTAGAACCTATGCCTGTCAGGACTATGTGTTTGATGTGGCCGACGCTTTGGGGCTTGAAGCTGCCAATCGCAGCTGGACAGAATTCCCCATGGGCTCATTCTTGCGCTTTGCGCGGATCAATAGGATCGCGATTGCCGGACAAGCAAACGGGCCCACTCAATAAAAGCAGACCCGCTGTAAGTATCAGTAGCGATGGCCCGCTTATTGGCAGGCCAAGCACTCGTCATAATTGGTAGGCGCGCTGCTTTCCATATCGACAACGTCCTCACCCTTATTGGCCGAGCCTGCAATCTGGGCGCGTTGGATGGACTTAGAGCGGCAGTAATACAGGCTCTTGATGCCCTTTTCCCAAGCCGACCAATGCAGCATGTGCAAGTCCCATTTATCAACATCGCCTGGAATAAAGACGTTGAGGCTTTGGCCTTGGCAGATATAGGGCGTGCGATCTGCTGCCAGTTCGATCACCCAGCGCTGATCCAATTCAAAGGCGGTCTTGTAGACCGACTTCTCCAGCTCTGTCAGACACTCAAGATGCTGGACCGACCCTTCATTCTCAAGGATTGAGGTCCAAGTCGCATCGCTATTAAGACCCTTGGTGTCTAAGAGTTTTTCTAGATACGGATTCTTGACCGAGAAAGAGCCCGAAAGGGTCTTGTGGGTATAGATGTTAGCTGGGATTGGCTCAATGCCAGCGCTGGTGCCGCCACAAATAATCGAGATCGAAGCGGTCGGGGCAATCGCCAGCTTATGGGTAAAGCGGGCCATGACGCCTTGTTCGGCTGCGTCTGGGCAAGGTCCACGCTCTTGCGCCAGTTTCACCGAAGCCGCGTCTGCTGCTTGGCGGACCTGCTTGAAGATCCGCATATTCCAGCTTTTTGCCATGGCGCTTTCAAACGGAACACCTTGAGCTTGCAAGAAGGAATGTAGGCCCATGATGCCCAAACCAACCGACCGCTCGCGGAAGGCCGAATAGGTTGCACGTTCCATCTCATCAGGCGCGCGCTGGATGAAGTCTTCCAACACATTGTCGAGGAAGCGGAAGATATCCTCGATGAAGTTTGGATCGTCCTTCCACTCCATATAGGTCTCAGCATTGAGCGAGGAGAGACAGCACACAGCGGTGCGGTCCTTGCCCAAATGATCCTTACCGGTATGCAGCATGATTTCGCTGCAGAGGTTTGATTGACGAACCTTAAAGCCCAGCTTGCGTTGGTGGGCTGGCATGGCTTTGTTGACGGTGTCGACAAACAGCAAATAGGGCTCGCCCGTTTGCAAGCGTAGATCCAAGATTTTCTGCCAGATTTTGCGCGCCTTAACCGTGCGCACCACATCATTGGTCTTGGGGCTGATCAGGTCGAAGTCACCATCGGTGCGAACAGCTTCCATAAAGGCATCGGTGATATTGATGCCATGGTGCAGGTTCAAGCTCTTGCGGTTGAAATCACCCGAAGGCTTGCGGATTTCAAGGAACTCTTCGATCTCAGGATGGTGCACGTCGAGATAAACAGCCGCCGAGCCACGACGCAGCGAACCTTGAGAGATCGCCAGCGTCAAGGAATCCATCACGCGAATGAAGGGGATGATGCCGCTGGTGTGGCCATTGGCCCCGATCTTTTCACCGATGGAGCGCACGCCGCCCCAATAGGTGCCAATGCCACCGCCGTTGGAGGCCAGCCAGACATTTTCGTTCCAAGACTGCACAATGCCATCCAGGCTGTCGTCCACCGAATTCAAGAAGCACGAGATGGGCAAGCCGCGTTCTGCCCCGCCGTTGGACAGGACTGGCGTTGCGGGCATGAACCACAATTTGGAGATATAATCATAGAGGCGCTGGGCGTGCGCGATATCGTCAGCATAGGCGGTGGCAACGCGGGCGAACATGTCTTGGTAGCTTTCGCCTTGCAGCAAATAGCGGTCTTCCAAGGTGGTTTTGCCGAAATCGGTCAATAGCGCATCGCGCGACCGGTCGACTTTAACGCTCTCTACGATCCGAAGCTGAACGGCTTTAGGCTTGCCACGATGGACTGCACGGCGCGCAATTGCCGGTGCTGCGCTGGCGACAGCTTCAATGGCATTAGCGGTGGCTGCATCATTCCCGTTCATACTTCCTGCTCCCAAATCGTTACGCGGCCCGTCAGCCGATCAGAACACCCGATTCCCCAGCCTTTGAACAGCCCCTAATGTGGCGGTGCACACAAGTTCGTTCGCGCGACTCACATGTTTGCGCAGAGTGGGATGATTCGGCGTTCTGCCTAGAATTTGCGCCCGCCCCCTGAGCAAGACACCATATATAGTGGATGTGGCTTGCTGCAGCGGTCAATGGGGTTTTTCACGCAAAATGTATTTTTCAGTTAAGGAGAGATTAACGCAGCCAGACAGCCGCTAGGGATTCTTCATGAAGATGAAGAGGATTTCCGCGATTCTAGTCGCTTTATTGGGGTGTCAGCGGCCCTTAGGGCTGGGTGACAGCGGGAAAGGCATCCACAATTGGTTGCAGCCACGCATCCAACGTATCCCAGCCTGATTCGTCGGTCATCAGGCCCAAGCGGACAATCACCAAATCTTTGGAAGGAATCACCCCAATCCACTGACCTTGGAAACCATGTGCCTCAAACGAATCATAGGGGCCATTCTTCAAGGTGCCCTGCTTATTGGGCAGGCTCAGCCACCAATGCGCCCCATAGGATGTGGCGCCCTCTGCGGTGGTTGGCGTCCGCAAGAAATCGACATAGCCCTCTGGCAAAATGCGTTTGCCGTCCCAAACCCCGTCCCGCAGATGGAGCAAGCCATAGCGAGCCCAGTCTTGCGCAGTCGCATGCATCAAGGAGGACGCATAGAAATTTCCCGCCAGATCAAACTCAGCGGCCACATTATTCATACCAATAGGTCGGAACAGCCGATCATACATGAAATTACGATAGCCCTCAGCCCCGGTTGGATCTTTCAAGTTACGCGGTGACACCGCACGGGCGACCGCCGCAGAAATCAAATTGGTAGTGCCAGAGGAATAGCGCCACTTCTCGCCGGGCTTAAACTCTGTCGGACGATCGGTGACATAAGCCACAATGTTCTCTCGACCTGGGCCAAACAACATTTTCGCCGCATCGTTAGAAACGGGATCCGCATAGCCATCTTCCCGCCAGCGCAGCCCGTCACTCATATGCAGGGCCTGACGGATGGTGATGTCGCGGCGGGGATCGCCATCATCCCACAAGGGATCGTTCAAGGGTTGATCCAGTTTGAGCTTGCCGTCCAACATGGCGATGCCGACAAGGCTAGCGGTCACGCTTTTGGCCATGGACCAAGAAACCAGCTTCGACTTCTCATCAAAACCGGTTGAATAACGTTCGGCAACCACCCGTCCGCCTTGAACGATGATAACAGCACGCGTCTGACCCATGGGGGAGTCCGAGTTGTTGAACGCTTGATCAAACTGGGTCTTGATCACCCGCGCTGCCGCTTCAGGCGCTTGCCCCCTCGGCCAAGCCTCAGTTGGAAACGGCACGCCCTTTGGCTGGGGCGGCAAAGGCACCAAAGGACCCTTGGCATAGGCGGCCATTTGCGCCTTTTGGCCGTCTTGGGCAACGACATAAGTGCCTAGGCCAGCAGCGACAGTCGCGCAAAAGGCAAGGCCAAGCCAGACTGGACGGGAAAGGGTTGGAAAGTTTCTGCTGGGACGCATGGCGCGGCGCATCATAAGCCTCTAGATGAATTGGACAGACCGGATTAGGCTGGTCTCTAACAACTCTCTTTATAAGGTTCTATGGCCTGTGCGCAAACTGCCTTCTTTTTCCACGATCGTTGGCATCGTCCTTGTTGCCATATTCGTCGTCGTGCTGGCGGTTGGCTATCAAGCCCGCAAGTATGGCGAGATTGGTGCCGGCTTTATCGCCCGACAAATGTGTAGCTGCCTTTATGTCCAAAACCGTGATGAGAAGGCCTGCCGCAGCGAAATTGGTCCTCAGATAGATGGCGCACAAATTGTTTATATGGATGAGCGGGTGATCGTGAACTTTTCCGGCCTCAACCAAGCCGAAGCGCGCCTGAAGCCCGGTTATGGCTGTAATGTGCAGACATTTGTCGGCACTATGCCTGCTGCGGTTCTGAAAGACCCTGAAAGCAACTAGATTCGCCGAAGCGGTTTAGACGAAAGAGACAATCGAAGGAGAGTCAGATGATCGTAACCACGACTGATTTTGTAGAAGGCCGAAAAGTCACCCATTATCTGGGCGTCGTTGCCGGTGAAGCCGTGATTGGGGCCAACGTATTCCGCGATTTGTTTGCTGGTATTCGCGACGTGATCGGGGGTCGCAGTGGTGCTTACGAGAAGACCCTACGCGAAGCGCGCCAAGTCGCGATTGATGAGCTGATGATTGAAGCAAAATCCTTGGGTGCAGATGCCGTCATTGGCGTATCCATCGATTTCGAAGGTGGCGTCCATCAAGGGACGATGATGATGGTAGCGGCCAGCGGCACTGCCGTTCGCCTCGGATAAGGGGTGTGACATCTTCCCCCTATCTGGTGGCCATTAGCGGCGGTTCGGGCTCAGGCAAAACGACAACGGCTGCGCAATTGGTCGGGCTATTGCGGCCTCTCACGGCGCGCATTGTCTCACAAGACGACTATTATAAGGACAGCCGCTCTCTGCCGGGGTTTGACCCTGCGACTTATGATTTTGATACACCCGAAGCGCGCGACCATGTGCTGCTGGAACAGCACCTAAAGGCGATCAAAGCGGGTGAAGCTGTCGACGTGCCAATCTATGACTTCACCATCCATGGGCGGCGGGAAGCGACGCACCGCCTACCACCCTGTGATGTGGTGATCCTCGAAGGCACGCATACCCTATGCGACAGCGCCATTTATAATTTGTGCGATCTGAAAGTCTTTGTGGATACGCCCTCAGACATCCGGCTGCTGCGTCGTCTGTTGCGCGACATTCACGAACGAGGGCGGACCCCTGAAACGGTTGCTGCCCAATATCTGTCGTCCGTTCGCCCCGCTTATGAACGCTGGACAGGGCCGAGCCGAATGAATGCAGACTTGATCGTCTCAGGCGGCACCGGGGTACAAGGCGCGCAATCTGAAACGGCTTTTGGGGCCGCGGCCCAGATCGCCGCAGCTATTCGCAAGGCGCTGGGCTTACCACCTGTTTGATTGGCAGTTGGTCCCTTGCGGATCCAGCGGCTTCGCCAAGCGCCAGACCTGAAAGTCCTCTAAGCGAGATTCCAAGCGATAATGATCCGCCATCCAACGATTAGTCGCTGGGTCCTCGCGTAGAAATGCCATACCTTCGGTCTTGATTGGCTTTCGGCCTTCAAATTGTTCACTTTGAGAAATCAGAACATTGGGCGCGAAGCATTGAATGTCTTCTAAATACTCACGACGGACGCGGGCCAGTTGTTCCTCGGCTGCATCTGCGGTCTTGGGATCCTGTGCCCGAACCATGAGACCTGGCACCATCCACATCGAATAATGGCGGGCACCAAAGCTGCGCCCTTCCCGCACCAAAACATAAAAGCTGTTCTGCGGAACTGTTGATAAAATCATCATGCGGCTTGAGGTCGGCTCTGATTGGATCAGATGGCGCAAATTCGCTGAAACCGGTGTCGCGCCGGTTTTGATGACCGTCTGCAAGGGACTGAATATCATCGAGACAAAGAAGCCTAAGAGCCCAAGTCGGACCAAAAAGCCGTCCAGCTTAGACATCGGTTCATCCCGCCCAAGCCAAAGCATCAGGATCATCACGCAAACACCCTTGAGCGCGATGTAATGATAAAAGAAGCCCTTCATCTGACCGACAATGATCGCAAGGAAAAGGAGGGTAAGTCCCAATAGACCCAAAATGATCGGCCTCTTATCCCTAAATCGAAGCGCAAGTAGTAAAGGAACCAAAAGAACTTGGGCTGGCCCGATGATCATCAGGACCGCATACCAAGTCGGCTTCCCCATCCAAGCGCTAAACGCATCATAAGAAACCGCCGCTATGGGGACGATCCGTGACAAGAACTCCGGTGCAAAACGGATAACGACCAATGCATAGCCCAGCGCTGAACCCGCCAGGACCAAGTTCTCAGGTCGCAGCGGCCGCCATTTCTTGCCAAGGCGAAGCGCTAGCGCGGCTTCGACTACAATCGGAATAAGGACAAAATAATGCTTTAGCGCAAAGCCATAGGCGCTAAAGACGCCTATGCCGACAGCTAGGGGAAGCGAGACTGGTAGCTGCGCATCCCGACGAAGCGCCAATATCAACCATAATAGACTGGCCACTAAGGCCGATTGTTCGCGCTGACCAACGTCGGCTGCAGCCACCCACAGAATGGCGACTAAAAACCCGAGTAAGGCAGTACCCCGTTCAGACTTGGAGAGCAGGCCATCAGCGCCCTTTGCAAACATCCACAAGGCAAGCAAGGCACTTAGATGCGCCAGTGTCATGGCGGCTACATGGGCTCCGACACCAAGGACTTTGCCAATCCAAACGCTGGGAACAGCCGCCCAAAACCAGAGCGGTGGGTTGAGGTCGATGATGTCGCGGTAAAGCGTCTTCCCTTCAAGAACCTCGCCCGCGATGAAATAGCGCCAAGTAATGTCGGTTGTTGGCCCCAGTAGTAAGCTAACAACCCAGCTACTTAGCCAAGCCAAAGTCAGACATACGCCCAACACCTTTGGCTTGGCGAGGTAATCTGGGATATTGTGTCGCGTCATAGGGTTCTCAGATACGCTCAAACGGATCAGGAAAACCCTATTAGTAAAGTAATCAGCTTAAGATTTCGCTGATCACAATGACTTCACGATCGCCTCGGTCATTTTCTTGGCATCTGCAAACAACATCATCGTGTTGTCGCGGAAGAAGAGTTCGTTCTCAACGCCCGCATAGCCAGAACCCATACCGCGCTTAATGAACAAAACCGTCTTCGCCTTCTCCACGTCCAAGATCGGCATCCCAAAGATCGGACTTTGCGGGTCGGTTTTGGCCGAAGGATTGGTCACATCGTTTGCGCCAATCACATAGGCTACGTCTGCTTGACCAAATTCTGAGTTGATATCTTCCAACTCAAACACTTCATCATACGGCACTTGGGCTTCTGCCAACAGAACGTTCATATGGCCCGGCATACGGCCTGCGACTGGATGGATGGCATATTTAACCTCCACCCCTTCAGCCTTGAGTTTATCAGCCATTTCTTTCAAGGCGTGCTGGGCCTGCGCGACCGCCATGCCATAGCCTGGCACGATGATGACACGCTCTGCATTTTTCATGATGAAGGCCGCATCTTCAGCGCTACCCTGCTTAATGGGACGCGTCTCGACCTTGCCACCCGCGACAGCAGCCCCATCGGCCGCACCAAATCCGCCTAAGATCACCGAGATGAAGCTACGGTTCATGCCCTTACACATGATGTAGGACAGAATCGCGCCAGACGAGCCAACCAAAGCACCGGTGATGATCAGTGCACTATTCTCCAGCGTGAAGCCCAAAGCTGCTGCAGCCCAACCAGAGTAGGAGTTGAGCATGGAGACCACGACCGGCATATCCGCGCCGCCGATTGGGATGATCAAGGTCACGCCCAATAGGAAGGACAGAGCAACCAGTGCCCAGAAGGCCCACAGTGCTGCGCCTTGGGTTGCGATCAATACCCCGATCAGCGCGATAATGCCGACCAGAATGAGGATATTCAAAAGGTGGCGGGCTGGCAGAATGATAGGTGCGCCACTCATATTGCCGTTGAGTTTCGCAAACGCGATCAACGAGCCCGTAAAGGTGATCGAACCAATCGCAATGCCCAGGCCCATTTCGATCAGAGAGGCGGTTTTGATACCGCCACCGTCAGCCGCAATATGGAAAGCCTCCGGGCTATACATAGCCGCGCCTGCGATCAAAACTGCGGCCAGACCGACGAGCGAGTGAAATGCCGCTACCAATTGGGGCATGCTGGTCATAGCAATCTTGCGGGCAAGCACCGCGCCGACACCACCGCCAATGGCGGTTGCTGCGAGGATCAGGCCAATGGTTGTAACGTCAAGCTTGACCGCCAAAAGCGTTGTGACGACCGAAATCGCCATGCCGACCATGCCATAAGTATTGCCTTGGCGGCTGGTTTCAGGGCTGGACAGACCGCGCAGGGCCAGAATGAACAAAACGCCTGAGACAAGATAAAGAAGGGCTGCAATCGATGGGGTCATCTTAGTGGCCGCCCTTTCCAGGAGCTGTACGCTCCTTCTTCTTATACATCGCCAACATCCGCTGGGTCACAAGGAACCCACCGAAAATGTTGACGGCGGCCAGTGCCACGGCGAGCGCGCCCATGCCACGTGACACCCAAGTTGCGCCATCAGCCCCGCCATCTGGCAAGGTGGCTGCGGCTGCGATCAAAGCACCGACAACGACAACCGAGGAAATGGCGTTGGTAACCGCCATCAAAGGCGTGTGCAGCGCGGGAGTCACGCTCCACACCACATAATAGCCTACAAAAATCGCCAACACGAAAATGGCGAGGCGGAAAACGGTGGGATCAACGGCTTCCATGTTCAATCCTCATGCTGCTGTCAGGGAGGGGTGCACGACCGCGCCATCGCGGGTGAGCAGCATGCCCTGAATGATATCGTCGTCAAAATGGGGGGCGAAGGCCTTGGTTTCCGCGTCGGTCAACAAAGGCAGAAGGTTCAGCAAATTCTTCGCGTAAAGCGCGCTTGAATCCGCGGCCAAGCGACCGGGCAGATTGGCAAAGCCGGCAATGGTGACGCCATTTTCCGTAACCACCAATTCGTCTGCTTTCGACAACGGGCAATTACCGCCTTGCTCCACCGCCAAATCGATGATCACGCTGCCGGGCTTCATGGCGGCAACCATTTCTGGCGTCACCAAAACGGGTGCTGGACGGCCGGGGATCAAAGCCGTGGTGATGACCACATCTTGTTTGGCAACATGTTCACCGACAAGGATTGCTTGTTTGGCCTGATATTCCGCACTCATGGGCTTTGCATAGCCAGCCGCGGTTTCTGCCGCTTTGAATTCCTCATCCTCGACCGCGATAAACTTGGCGCCAAGCGAAGCGACTTGTTCTTTGGCCGCAGGTCGCACATCGGTTGAGGTCACGATAGCGCCTAGGCGACGCGCAGTGGCAATCGCCTGAAGGCCTGCCACACCGGCACCCATCACGAAGCATTTAGCTGCAGCGACGGTTCCAGCCGCCGTCATCATCATCGGAAAGCCACGGCCATAAAGCGCCGCACCCTCGATCACGGCGCGATAACCTGCCAAGTTCGCCTGAGACGACAAAGCATCCATCGCTTGGGCGCGGGTGATGCGGGGGGTAAATTCCATCGACAAAGCGACCACACCAGCCTTGGCGGCTGCTTCAATCAGCGCCTTATCGCTATGCGGGCTCCAGAATGCCAAAACCCCAGCGCCCTTTGGGACCAACTTCAACTCAGCTGCACTCGGGCGACGCACCTTCAATACAAGGTCAGCGCCCTTCAGCGTCGCCTTGGCATCTGCCGCGATTTCAGCGCCCGCTTCAACAAACAGACGGTCTGGCGAGGATGCGTGATCACCGGCACCGCTTTCGATAACGATTTGATGACCCGCCGCAGTGAGTTTTTTGATCGTTTCTGGCGAGGCCGCCACCCGGGTTTCCCCGTCGCGCGTTTCCTTCAAAATTGCTATTCGCATGAAGCTTAATCTCCCCTGAGCCCCTGCTTATGGTTAGTTAGCACGATGGCTGACCTATAGCGCTGACGCAAGCCCATTCCTTGCCCGGGCTTGGAATCAACTACGCCACTTCAAGCTTTGAGGGCGTATGGGATTAGAGAAAGGCCGCCCCTCGGCCCGACTTTGCGCCCATTCCCGCTTGAGTTTGTTATACCACTTAGCTTGCACGTCGATATCGTCAATCCAAAGCATGCCTTTTGTAAAAGGCAGTCCTTTATTCTGAAGGTCCACCATGCGGCCATCTTGGTCCAAGAATTCTCGGGCTGCGGGGATTAGGATCGGCTTTATCAGGTCCAGCAAAGGCGCGGCCGTCCAATAACTGACCTGGGTTATGAGCGTCGAATTGCCGTCGATCGGTGTCAGGCATGTCAGCGTAAAGAACTGGCTCCTATCATTTTCCACCACCTCCCAGCGGAAGCCCGGGACCATAAACACAATCTCGGTCGTCACCCCTTCGCCGAACAGGAGGCGATAGGCCAGCGAGTTAGAGGACGGCGCATGGCGGGCAATGGCCCAGCCGTAAAGTCGAGGCTCAAATTGCTTTTCTTTGAGCTTTAGCCCCACCGACGGCGGACGCCACCACCATTGATTATGCACAAAGGGCACATGGGCCGGATCCATCAGACCCACGACCGCATTGTCCATATGGGCTTCAAACACCCGACTTACGACAAATTTGGGCTTAGCAGCCTTGATGCCAAAGTCTGGCGGCGGAAGATCGGGTGTGCCGTCAAATCGGGGGTCGGATGAGATATAGATAAAGACGAGACCATTGCGCTCAGCATGGGGGAAACGTCGAACCTTCACCTTCGCTGGGTCGTAGGGCTGGCCCTCGACCAAGGACGGCATCAACTTGCACACCCCATCGCCGCCAAAGCGCCAGCCGTGATAGGGGCATTCAATTGTGGCTTGCCCGTTGGTTTCAACTTGACGCCCCGCCGACAAAGGAACCGCCCGATGCGGGCACACGTCGCGTATGGCCAACACCTCACCCTTGGCGGTGCGGCCAAGCAAGATCGGCTCCCCCACAATCATGCGACGGAATTGTTTACCTGCCTTCAGCTCTGCCGAGGTTGCGGCAAAATACCAGCAATCCAGCAACAGCCCGTCTGAAGTAATAGATTGCGCAGTCGCGAGGGGGGAAACGTCATCAGCCATGGCAAATCCTATAGCCTAGTTTTGCCAACACGAAAAATATCACGCGATGCGGAAATCTGCCGCATCCAAAACCCAAGGCCGTGGCGTCTTATCTGTATCCAACCAACAATAAGGATACCAAGATGAAAACCCTCCCCCTAATGCTCGCCGCCGGCCAAATTTGCTTAAGCTTGGGGCTTGCAAGCCCTGTGTTTGCAGCCGTTCCACAGCAAAAAGCCAATCCCCAAAAGACGATAGCCCCACTCAAGCCAGCGCAAATGGCCTAGGCTAAAGATTTGACCCATCCCGTCAGCCGTCAGACGCTGTGCCAGCCGGAGGGCCAGCAAGCCTTTAGCGCCAAGACATGCTCTATCTTGAGCCGGCTTGCAGCCCAGCCAACCACAGAAGGTCAAGCTTTCCAGATCAAAGCACTTACAGCTAATCGCACTTTGTGGCTGTCCCTGCCCCTGAGTGTGCGCGACAAGCTGGAAACCTATGATGTGCTGGTAATCGCCACCACAAAAGCACCTACCCAACTTACTCTTGCTCACTAATCCCAAAGAATGCAGCTTGGCTGCATCCAAATTCAGAAGCGGCGGCGTCATTCGTTTTTGCCGTCGCCGCACATGAGAAAAGGAAAAGAAAATGCAAAATGCTGGTGAACTCGTCCCGTTCATGATCTCTTTTTGTATTACAGCTGGGGTTTTTGCGGGCTTCTATTGGAACGCCAAGGCCCGCGAAAGCCAGCAAGAGACCCTGCGCCAAGTGATCGCCTCTGGTCAAAAACTCGATGAAACGACATTGAAGCTGATGGTGAAAACGCCCAATTCGCCTGAAATGGACTTGCGCGGGGGCCTTATCAGCCTGATGATGGGCTTGGGCTTTTGTGCCGCTGGCGGAATTAGCAAACTCAATTTTGATGCAGGCTTTGGTAGCTTCATGATCATGATTGGCGTTGTTCTAGCCTTTACGGGTACGGGTCAGCTTTTAAGCTGGCGCTTGCGTCGCCCCGCTCCCCCGTCTGAGCCCCAATAGGACTGGGTGAGACGCGAACCGAGGTCATGAAAGTGCACACCAGTCAAACGCTAATCAGCGATGTTGATGAAGCCTTGGTCAAGCGCGCCCGCACGGGCTCCTCCAACGCGTTTGATCAGCTGGTGCGCCGTCATCAAGCCGCCGTTCGTGGCTTCCTGTGCCGGATGGTCTCTGAGCCCAGCTTGGCAGATGATCTGGCACAGGAAATTTTTTTAAAGGCTTGGAAGAATCTGTCGCGCTGGCGCGGGGCCGACCAAGCCGGGGGTAGTTTTCGCGGTTGGCTATTTTCCATCGCGGTGAACGCCGCCCATGACCAACGTCGCAGCCATGTTCGCGGGCAAAAGCGCGATACGGACTGGCTGGCCGATCAAGACCAAGTCGCCTCCCAAGAAACGGGTCTAGCCGCCAAACTTGATCTCGATAAAGTGCTCCTCGCCCTTTCCCCCGATCAGCGGCTTGTCGTGGCCCTCTGTTTTGGGGCCGGGCTATCCCACGCCGAAGCCGCGCAAGCTTTGTCGATGCCGCTTGGAACCGTGAAAAGCCATGCCCAGCGCGGGCGAGACCGCGCGCTCGAAGTCATGCGGGACTTGCGCCCCGCGCCCCTTGGGGCCAAAATCGATCTACCAGAAAGCAAACAGCCATGAACCAAGACGATCTTGCTCTCAAATCCTTGTTCTTCGAAGCCCAAGCTTTTGAAGACTCCACCTCTAATGATGCCTTTGTAGCGGGCGTCATGAAGAAGGTTGAAGCCGACATCGCGCGCAAGCAAGTGTGGCGCGACGTGGCCGGGATCATGCTCGGTGTGATCGTTTTGAGCCTGTTCGCGCTTTTGGCCCCCACTGGTCTGCGCGAGATTGAGGCAGCGGTCTTGGCCAGCGCAGCCATCTATGGCCTAAACGAACAGGCTGTGACGTTGACTGTGCTTCTCAGCCTCAGCTTTGGCGGCTGGTGGCTGGCAACCAAAAACTAGATCGCTTCACCGACTAGATCATAATCGCCAGCATCGACAATCCGTGCCCGTACGATATCGCCTGGCTTGGCCTTCTTAAAGCCGTGCAGCTCGATGGCGCCATCCACTTCAGGCGCATCCCATACTGTGCGGCCAATCGGGCCTTCATCGTCGACCTCATCAATGATGACATCGACTTCTTTCCCAATTTTCGTGGCCAGACGCTGTTCAGACACCTCGCGCGCGACTTCCATAAAGCGGTGCCAACGCTCTTCCTTCACTTCCTCGGGCACATGGTCTTCGAGGTCACGGGAAGGCGCATGGACAACATTCTCATACTTAAAGCAGCCGACGCGGTCGATTTGGCCTTCACGCATGAAGTCCAGCAATTGGGTGAAGTCTTCCTCTGTCTCGCCCGGAAAGCCAACGATAAAGGTCGAGCGGATGGCAAGATCAGGGCATTCTGACCGCCACTTAGCAATGCGCGCAGCTTGCTTGTCCTGATTGGCCGGGCGGCGCATGGCTTTCAAGACACGCGGGCTCGCATGCTGAAACGGAATGTCGAGATAGGGCAGGATTTTGCCCTCCGCCATCAGATGGATGGCCTCATCGACATGGGGGTAAGGGTAGACATAGTGCAGGCGCACCCAAGCCCCTAAACTGCCCAGATCCTTGCACAAATCATAGAATTTCGCGCGATACTCGCGGTCCTTCCACGTGCTGGTGGCATAGCCAATATCGAGGCCATAGGCGGACGTGTCTTGGCTGATCACCAAAAGCTCTTTCACCCCAGCACCGACCAGCTTTTCCGCCTCTGCCATGACATGGGCGGCAGGACGCGAGACGAGATCGCCGCGCAGCTTCGGGATGATGCAGAAGGAACAGCGGTTGTTGCAACCCTCTGAAATTTTCAAATAGGCATAATGGCGTGGGGTCAGTTTCACGCCGCCTTCGGGCACCAGATCCAGGAATGGGTCATGGCTGGGCGGTAGAGCTTCATGAACCGCAGACATCACGCTCTCATATTGCTGGGGCCCGGTAATCGCCAAGACTTTGGGATGGCGCTCGCGGATCATATCCGGCTCTGCTCCCAAGCAGCCCGTGACGATGACCTTGCCGTTTTCAGCAATGGCCTCCCCAATCGCGTCCAAGCTTTCTTCGCGCGCACTATCGAGGAAGCCGCACGTGTTGACGAGGACGAGGTCTGCCCCGCTATAGTCTGGGGCAATCTGATAGCCCTCCGCCCGCAACCGCGTGATAATCCGCTCGCTATCCACCAGCGCCTTCGGGCAGCCGAGCGATACAATGCCAACTTTAGGAATGGTTTTTTCAAGTGCGTCTGTCATCGGCTGGCTTTAGCGCGCGGGGCCTTGTGGGGCAAGGCGCGGGGTTGCGCAGGCTTGGATAGGGTAAGCACACCTAAAAGCGCTTTGGTGCCCATTCTGGTCACCCAACCGCTTTTGATAGCGTGCCCGGGCTATTTGTCGCGTCAAGTCCAGATTTCTTTCAGAAATCTGCCGCGTAGCGGCGCGACGCGGACTTGACCCGTCAAATCGCCCACCAAAAATTAGCTGAGGCCTTTGGCGTAGGCAGGGCCTGCACCAAAGCCTTCCAGACAAACAACTCTGAGCGCCCACAAACCAAAACGGCGACCCCCTAAGGAATCGCCGTTGGTAACTTAGGAAAGAGAGAAAGCCTTAGTCGCGACGGCGACGGGGGCGTTCGCTGCGCTCACGGGGTTGTTCGACCTCTTCAGGCTCACCACGCTCAGCGCGCTCTGCTTTCAACTTTTCTTCGATGTCTTCGCCAGTGGCTTGGTCGACGACTTTCATTGACAAACGGGTCTTGCCGCGATCGTCAAAGCCCATCAACTTCACCTTCACGGTGTCGCCTTCTTTGACGATTTCGCCGACGGTCGCGACTTTACGGTTTGCGAGTTGCGAGATGTGGACCAAGCCGTCCTTGGCACCGAAGAAGTTCACAAAGGCACCAAATTCCATGACTTTGACGACTTTGCCTTCATAGACTTTGCCGACTTCAGCTTCGTCTGTGATGCTCTTCACCCACTTCACAGCGGCATCGATTTTGTCCTGATCAGCTGCGGCAACTTTCACGCTGCCATCATCTTCGATCGAGATTTTCGCGCCAGTCTTTTCCACGATTTCGCGGATGACCTTACCACCGGTGCCGATCACTTCACGGATCTTGTCGGTTGGGATCATGAAGGACACGATCTTTGGTGCGAAGGCATTAAGCTCGCCACGGGCGCCGGTCAAAGACTTCGCCATTTCGCCCAAGATGTGCATGCGGCCAGCATGGGCACGTGTGAGGGCGACCTTCATGATCTCCTCGGTGATGCCTGCAACCTTGATGTCCATTTGAAGCGACGTGATGCCGTTTTCGGTACCAGCGACCTTAAAGTCCATGTCGCCCAGATGATCTTCATCACCGAGAATGTCGGTCAGAACTTCGAAGCTGCCGTCATCTTGCAGCACGAGGCCCATCGCCACACCAGCAACTGGCGAGCTGATTGGCGCGCCTGCGTCCATCAGAGCCAAAGAGGCACCGCAAACCGACGCCATCGAGGACGAGCCGTTGGATTCGGTGATCTCCGACACCAAACGGATGGTGTATGGGAATTGTTCTGGGGTTGGCAGAACCGCTTGCATCGCACGCCAAGCCAGCTTGCCGTGACCGATTTCGCGACGACCAGCGCCACCCATGCGGCCAACTTCGCCGACTGAGTATGGAGGGAAGTTATAATGCAGCATGAAGCGCTCTTTATAGGTGCCTTCTAAGCTGTCGATGAATTGCTCGTCATCGGCCGTGCCCAACGTGGCAACTACGAGAGCTTGGGTTTCACCGCGGGTGAACAAGGCTGAGCCGTGCGCACGTGGCAGAACGCCTGCTTCAGAAACAATCGCACGAACCTTGTCGACTGGACGACCATCAATACGACGGCCTTCCTTCACGATGGCGCTGCGCACGATGTCGCTTTCGACTTCTTTACAGACCGTCTTGAACAGCGAGCCGTCCATACCGTCTGGGTTGGTTTCCGATGCCACCAAAGCTGCTTCGGCACGCTTTTTCGCGGCACCAACGGCGTCTTGACGTGCACCCTTGTCGGCGATGCGGTAAGCAGCGTCGATCTCGGCACCGATCATGTCCTTGACGGCCTTGTTTTCGGCGCTGTGATCTTCAGCTTGGAAGTCCCACGGATCTTTAGCGGCTTGCTCGGCCAGCGAGATGATCAAGTCGATCACAGGCTGCATTTGCTTGTGTGCGAAGGAAACCCCGCCCAACACCACATCTTCGGACAATTCGTAGATTTCGGATTCAACCATCATCACGGCGTCAGCGGTCCCTGCGACCACCAAATCCATGTCGCTTTCTTTCAGCTGATCGACGGTTGGGTTCAGCACATATTCGCCATTGATATAGCCAACGCGTGCGGCCGAGATTGGGCCCATGAATGGCAAACCAGACAGAACCAAAGCAGCCGACGAAGCAACCAGAGCAACGATATCGGGATCATTTTCCTGATCGTGCGACAAAGTGGTGATTACGACTTGGGTTTCGTTCTTGAAGCCTTTGGCGAACAAGGGACGGATTGGCCGGTCGATCAAGCGGGAAACCAGAGTTTCCTTTTCGGTTGGACGACCTTCGCGCTTAAAATAGCCACCTGGGATGCGACCAGCAGCATAGAATTTTTCTTGATAATTTACGGTCAGCGGGAAGAAATCGATCCCCGGCTTGGCCGAACGCGCACCAACAGCGGTCGCGAGAACTTGGGTGTCGCCATAGGTAGCCAGAACGGCCCCATCGGCTTGGCGCGCCATGCGGCCAGTTTCCAGTGTCAGCGTACGTCCGCCCCATTCGAGCGAAACAGTCTTTATGTCAAACATCATCATTCCTTCTGGCAGATCATGGGGCCTTCCCCATGCTGCCGCCTACAAAACTTGGAACAGGCCTTCCTGAACCAAGGGGTCCGGCGTCCTTGCCGGAGAAAGCCCTCACCCTATGCGAGAACCATCTTTCATCTTACCCCGCTTACCGAATCTCGGTGTGGAGCAAATAGCAAAAGGGCGGCGCATCTCGCACCGCCCTGATTGGTTTTGTCACGACGCCTTAGCGACGCAGACCGTGCTTGGTCAAAATGGCTTGATAACGTGCCACATCGCGGGACTTTACATAGTCCAGCAAACGGCGACGCAACGACACCATGGCCAACAGGCCGCGACGGGAGTGATTGTCCTTCTTGTGCATTTTGAAATGCTCAGTCAGGTTCACGATACGCTCTGTCAGGATCGCGATCTGTACTTCTGGGCTGCCCGTATCGTTTGGGGCGAGGCCATGTTCTTTCATGATTTCGAGCTTACGCTCTGGTGCTACCGACATCGTGGTTCCCTTTGGGTTGGCGGCGGGTTCAATCGCTCGCACTGAGTTGAAACACACGGACCGGTTCAAACCGTCCCGCGCGTGCGTCTCCTATAGCGACGGCTTGGCCCTGAAGGGTTGCCAGTGCTGCTCGGCTCATGTCTTCGCCGGATACAACACGGGGCCTGCGCTTAGAGCGCAGCTCTTCAACCTGGTGGGGGAGAAGAACAATCCCGCGGCCTTGCCGCAACCTGAAAGCCTCTTCCGCTGTTACGGCCAGCGCCGGGATGTCGTCCAGCGCGGTCTCAACTGGCAAAAGGCTGTCGGACGCGGCGTCGCTATTGCATACTTGCTGCAGCTTTTCCAGTGTTATTGCTGCGCTCTCGTGGAATGGGCCGACCGAAGTTCGCCGCAACGCGCTCACATGACCCTCGGCCCCCAAGGCAGTTGCGAGATCGCGGGCCAAGGCGCGGACGTAAAATCCCTTACCACAACGGCATTCGATGGTGGCGTGATCGGTATCGGGTACATCCACCAATCGGGCTTCGATCAGCAAAACCGTTCGCGCTTTCAGTTCAGGCACTTCGCCATCGCGGGCCAGATCATAGGACCGCTCGCCCGCCACTTTAATCGCGCTATAGATTGGCGGAACTTGTTGGATTTCGCCGATAAAGCCAATCAGAGCCGCCTCGATTGCCTCTTTGCTTGGTCGCACATCGGATGTGGCAATGATTTTGCCCTCGCGGTCCTGAGTATCGGTTGAGGCCCCCCATTCGACCGTGAAGCGATAGGACTTTTCAGCCTCCATCAGCCAAGCCACCGTCTTGGTGGCTTCGCCAAGTGCAATTGGCAAAATGCCTGTCGCCAAGGGGTCCAACGTGCCTGCGTGGCCGGCCTTCTTGGCGTCAAACGCCCGACGCACGCGGGTGACCGCATCGGTGGAGGTTAGGTGCAGATCTTTATCCAGAACGATCCAGCCGTGGATGTCTTGGCCCTTCTTGCGCCGCGACATCAGGCCTCATCCGCCGGCTTGACCAAATCAGCGCGAACCTTTGGATCGTTGAAAAGATCATTCATCTTCAAGGCCGCGTCATAGGACGTGTCAGCCAAGAAGCGCAGGTCTGGGGTAAATTTGCTTTCCAGCGCCCGTCCGCATTCGCCGCGCAAGAACTTCGAGGCGCGATTAAGTGCCTTGGCAATCTCTTCGGCATCTTCAAGGCCCAGTGCGGCGACAAACACATTAGCATGCTTAAGGTCTGGGCTCATGCGGACTTCGCCGACCGTGATGCTTTTATCGACCAGAGCCGGATCGCGGATATCGCCCCGGCGCAGGATTTCGACCAGCACGTGACGGATATTTTCCCCCGCCCGCAATTGCCGCTGGGTCGGGCCAGATGAATTATCGAAACGCTTTGCCATAGTTTTCACCTGATGCGCACATGCTGGCTTCGTCCAGTCAAGGCGGAGGGATGGAGAGCGCGTGGCAAAACATCATATGCTTTGCCACGCGCTTTGTTCGAAAAAGAAGGTCGCTTAGAGCGAGCGCTTGATGATCTGCACGTCAAAGCACTCAATCAGATCGCCTTCGCGCAGGTCCTGATAGCCTTCAAATGCCATACCGCATTCTTGGCCAGCCAAAACTTCGCTGACTTCGTCCTTAAAGCGCTTCAGAGTGGAGAGCTTACCTTCGTGGATGACGACATCATCGCGCAGCAAGCGAACACCGCAACCGCGTTTGATATTACCTTCATTGATCTTACAGCCAGCAATTTTGCCAACCTTGGTGATGTTGAACACCTGCAAGATTTGGGCGTAACCCAAGAAGGTTTCTTTGCGCTCTGGCTCCAACATGCCAGAGAGAATGTCTTTCACATCATCCAACAAATTGTAGATGATGGAATAATAACGGATCTCAACGCCTTCATGCTCGGCCAGATCGCGCACTTGCTTGGGTGCACGTGTGTTGAAGGCAAGAATTGGTGCGCCAGACGACTTCGCCAAAAGCACGTCGCTTTCGGTAATCCCGCCAACAGCCTGATGGATGACCTTGGCGCGCACTTCTTCGGTCGATAGTTTTTCGAGCGCTGCGGTAATGGCTTCGGCGGACCCACCCACATCGGCTTTGACGATGAGCGGGAATTCCTTGACTTCGGCATCCTTGATGCGCGCCAACATGGCTTCCAGACCCGAACGCGCGGTTTGGCGTACGACGACCTTTTCCCGCTTCATGCGGATCCGGTAATCGGTAACTTCACGGGCGCGGGCTTCATTCTCGACAACCACTACCACGTCACCGGGCTCTGGCGTACCGTCGAGACCGAGGATCTCAACTGGCTGCGAAGGCCCTGCTGATTGCACGGTTTGGCCGCGCTCATCGCTGAGGGCGCGCACGCGACCCCATTGCGTCCCGGCAACGACCAGATCGCCACGCTTAAGCGTACCGCGTTGCACCAGAACGGTAGCAACAGAGCCACGGCCCTTGTCGAGCTTGGCTTCGATAACCGTACCTTCTGCGGCGCGATCTGGATTGGCTTTAAGGTCCAAAACTTCCGACTGCAGCAGGATAGTTTCAAGCAGCGTGTCCAGATTGGTGCGCTCTTTGGCCGAAACAGGTACCCACAAGGTGTCGCCGCCAACGGCTTCGGTCAGAACTTCATATTGCAGAAGCTCGTTCAAAACCTTTTGCGGATTGGCTTCTGGCTTGTCGATTTTGTTGACGGCCACAATGATTGGCACACCAGCCGCTTTGGCATGACTGATGGCTTCCACAGTTTGAGGCATGACACCATCATCGGCCGCAACCACCAGAACCACCACGTCTGTGATACCGGCACCACGGGCGCGCATGCTGGAAAAGGCTGCGTGACCTGGCGTGTCCAAGAACGTTACGCGCTCACCGCTGCCCAAACGAACCTGGTAGGCCCCAATGTGCTGGGTAATGCCACCGGCTTCACCTTTAACCGTGTCGGCAGAGCGGATCGCATCAAGAAGCGACGTTTTTCCATGGTCAACGTGACCCATGATGGTAACAACAGGCGGACGAGGCACTTGGTTGGCGTCCGTATCAGCCTCGCCTTCCAGACCAATTTCAACATCAGATTCAGCAACGCGCTTCACGCTGTGGCCAAAGTCGGTGACGATCAATTCGGCGGTATCGGCGTCGAGATTATCGGCACCCTTCATCATCTGGCCTTGCTTCATCAAATATTTGATGACGTCCGTCAGACGCTCAGCCATCCGGTTGGCCAATTCAGCCACGGTGATGACTTCAGGCACGATAACTTCGCGCACTTGCTTGGTCTGCTCTTGGCCCTTTAGCATGCGCAAACGGCGGTCGCGTTCCTTCTCCCGGGCACGGCGGACAGACGCGAGCGAACGCTGACGGTCGGAATCGTCACCCAAAGCTGAGGTGATGGTCAGTTTGCCTGACCGGCGCTGTTGCGCGCCCTTGGCACGGGAAACTGGGGGCGCACGCACGACGGCAACCTTTTGTCGTTTTACCCGACCACCCAATTCAGACAGCAAGTCACCGTCTTCACCTTCTTCACCTACAGGGGCTTCGCCGGCATCCTCATCGCCAGCGGAACCAGAAACAGGGGGCTCAGGCTCGTAGGCCGCAGGTGCGGCTTCTTCGCGGCCACGCGTAGGGGCACCCGTTGGCGCGTCAGCGGCGGCTTGTGCGGCATTACGACGGGCCTCAATGGCCTTTTGTTCTTCTTCTTGTTGGCGTTTGCGTTGCGCTTCAGCTTCCGCGATCTGACGCTCTTCATCGGCGCGGCGACGGTCAGCATCTTCGCGACGTTGACGCAACTCTGCTTCAGCCAATTGCTGTTGGCGGCGGGCTTGTTCTTGTTCGCGGGCCCGCTCGAGCGCGGCCATGCGCGCCTTCATTTCACTATCGGACAGGCCTAGTGTTTTTGTCGTGCGCGCGGGGGCTTGCCGTGATTCTTCAGCAGGTGCGGGTGCTGCAGGCTTCAGGGCAGGTGCTGCGGCCACAGGCGCTGCTGCAGGACGGGTAGGCGGCGCGAAAGCAGGCTTGGGAACGGCTCCGGCAGCGCCGCCCGTAGGCGCATCCCCTGGACCGATCGTACGCTTCTTTTTGACCTCAACCACAACTTGGTTGGTGCGCCCATGCGAAAAGCTCTGGCGAACGGTGCCAGCGCCCACATTGCGGGAAAGGGTCAGAGGCTTGCGCCCCGATTGATTTTCGTTGTCGTTACCGTCGCTCATGCTCATCCTTGCGCACTCATTGGCGCGTCGTAAAAATTCAACCGGCCTTTGGCCCCAAAATTAGGTCCAGCAAGCACAAAAACCGCCGTTCGAGCAGGATTACCGCCCGGGCGTTCTGTGCCGTTCAAGATCGGCTTCGTCCAGTTCCAAACGGTCCTGCACCCTAGATATAGGTGCCGTCCCTTGGCCAATCATCGGGCACTAATGGGATAAAACCCGCTAAGCGCCTGATGTCCGTCGTCCAGCTATCTGCTAAACGCCCTGGCATTAAGATAGCATGTATCACAACATCGCGTCCTAACGCCATGCCCATTTCCACCCCCGTGAAACAGCCTGCAGTTGGGACCCCGCCCCATGCCAGCGAAAGTCCGTCCAGTTTGCCGCGCCCGTCGGGCGATCCGTCAACGGCTTCAATGCGCCAAGCAGGCTTGGCGGTTCGCAACGCAGACGCCACTTGATCATTGCCAAGCACAATTTCACCCGCTTTTCGAGCGATGGAGAGCTGGCTTAAGCAACGTTGTCTCAAACCCTCGACGATCTTGTCCATCAAATCGTCGCGTGGCTTAGCTTCCCGCTTTAGCCCGCGCGAGAACGCGCCCTTCTTAATCGCCAGACTAACGGCTTCCCGCGTTGCGGTGACCCAAACGCCTCGCCCGGGTGCGCGCGCGGCTGGGTCTGGAAAGACCCAGCCGTCGGGATCGGCTACAAATCGGATGAGGCCCGCTTCAGGCTGAACCTCTCCGGTTGCTACACAGCGCCGGACACGTCCAGCGCCTTCACGTCGCTCACTCTTGTCCATCGGCGGCAACTTCCGCCTCGGCTTCGGCTTCCTCAACCACGGGAGCCTCTACCCAGCCCATGGCGACGCGTGCAGCCATGATCAACGCATCGGCATCTTCCGCGCTCATGCTCATGCCTTCAAGCAAGCCTGGGAAGCGGGTCTTTTCGCCATTTTTAACTTCAAACCAGCCGCGAAGATCGTCAGAGACAAGGCCTGCCACGTCTTCAACATTCTTCACGCCGCCCTCGCCCAATTTAATGGCGACTTCGAGAGTGACGCCGGGCAGACCCAGAACTTCGTCCTCCACGCCCAAGCTTGCGCGCTTGGCGTTGAGTTCGTTTTGAGCGCGTTCGATAAAGTCGCGGGCGCGGGCTTGCAGTTCTGCCGAGACGTCTTCGTCAAAGCCTTCAATCTGCAAAAGGTCGCCCAATTCAACATAGGCCAATTCTTCAATGGTTTCGAAGCCTTCAGAAACCAAGAGACGGGCCATCATTTCGTCGACGTCAATCGCACCCATGAACAATTCGGTGCGGCTGTTGGCTTCTTTTTCGCGGCGCGAACGCTCTTCTTCTTCGGTCAGGATATCGATTGACCAACCCGTCAATTGGCTGGCCAGACGCACGTTTTGACCGCGACGGCCGATAGCCAAGCTTAATTGCTCATCAGGAACGACCACTTCAACGCGGTTTTCGTCTTCATCGAGTACCACTTTGGTCACTTCAGCAGGCTGAAGCGCATTCACGATGAAGGTTGCAGGATCGGGCGACCAAGGGATGATGTCGATTTTCTCGCCACCTAGTTCACCAACCACAGCCTGAACCCGCGAACCGCGCATACCGACGCAGGCACCCACAGGGTCAATCGAGTTGTCGTGGCTGAATACAGCAATCTTCGCACGCGAAGAAGGATCGCGAGCAACGGCCTTGATTTCAATCACGCCGTCGTAAACTTCAGGCACTTCGGCTTCAAACAATTTCGCCATAAAGCCCGGATGGGCGCGAGACAGGAAGATTTGCGGACCCTTTGGTTCGCGGCGTACGTCGTAGATATAGCAACGGACGCGGTCGCCCATGTTCAGATTTTCGCGCGGCAAAGTCTGGTCACGGCGGATCACGCCTTCGCCGCGGCCCAGATCAACAATAACATTGCCATATTCAACGCGCTTGACGATACCATTGATGATATCCGCCACGCGGTCTTTGTATTCTTCAAACTGCTTGTCGCGCTCAGCTTCGCGAACGCGCTGGGTGATGACTTGCTTACCTGTCAAAGACATCACGCGGCCAAAGTCGAACAAGGGCAGGTCTTCTTCAAAGACATGGCCGACTTCCACGCTGGGGTCGATACGCTTAGCAACTGATAGCGGAATTTGCTGGCTCGGGTTTTCCACTTCGTCTTGGGTAGCAACGACGGTCTGCTTGCGCTTCAAGGTGAGTTCGCCAGACTTCGGATTGATACGCGCATCAATCTGATGGTCAGCACCATAGCGGGCCCGGGCAGCTTTGCTGATCGCCTCTTCAATCGCTTCAACCACGATCGACTCGTCGATATTCTTCTCATAAGCGACCGAACGGGCGATGGACAAAAGTTCAAGCCGATTGGCGGAAATGGCCATAGTAGTCTTCCTTCTGAAACGGAATGGGCTGATTAGGTTAGGTCTGGGTCGGCGTCTGGCAGGACATCATCGGTGACAAATTCCACCTGATCATCGTCCAGAGCTTTCTCCAGTTGCTCAAGTTCGTCTTCGTCTGCCCCGCGACGGCGCAGGGATTCACGGATCAGATCGTCTGTCAGCACCAAGCGGGCGCTGGCAATCCATTCGAAAGGAATGAGGGCCGTGTCCTCCTCACCTTCGAGATTGATGCAAATGTTGTTGTCTTCGGTGCCGGCCAGCTCGCCCGAAAAGCGCTTACGGCCTTCGATGCCCCGATCCAGCTCCAGCTTGGCTTCCCAGCCGATCCAGCGGTCAAAATCGACAAAGCGGGTCAAAGGACGATCAATACCGGGCGACGAGACTTCCAAAGCATATTCGGAGTCAATCGGGTCCTCGGCTTCTAACAGAGGGCTGAGGCCCCGAGACAATTTTTCGCAATCGCCGGATGACATGCGACCATCGGGGCGCTCTGCCATGATTTGAAAGGTCTTACGGCGGGATCCCATCAATCGCACACGCACAATCTCATAACCCAAATCCCGGGCAGCAGGCTCAATCAAGGCCAAGAGTTTGTCTTCACAAGGCGACGTTGTGCGCACGTGGGTCTCAATCTGTTGCGCCATCCCTCAGGCGAGGTCGGCAGGTTTCAGAACAAGCAAAAAGCGGCCCCGGTGACCCGGAGCCGCTTTGACCGCCTCAAGCGATCAAAGTCGATCTGTTGACCCCTTATAGGCTGAGGAAGCTACCTTGTCACCAGCTTTGGCACAGGCTTCCTCAGCAAAGGAACAATATGCCGTCAAAAATCAGCGCGTCGCACCCTTCTCGGCCTGAATTCCGGCGTCGGACTCAGGGCCACCGACGATTTTTTCCAGCTTCATCCGGAAGATCAGCAGGGAATTTGGCGGAATAGGACCACCGCCCTCTGCCCCATAGCCAATGGCGGGTGGAACCCAAATCGTCCATTCATCGCCAGGGCGCATCATTTGTAGCGCTTCAACCCATGCCGGGATCAAGCGACCAACCTCGAACTCTGCCGCTTCGCCGCGTGCGAACGAGCTATCAAAGACCTCGCCATTGAGAAGCTTGCCCTCATAATTCACCTGAACCATGGAATCGACAGCAGGCTTTGGACCGGTCTCAGGGCCTTTCGAAATGATGGCATATTGAAGACCCGAAACCGTCGTCACAACGCCAGGGGCGCTTTTATTTTTTTCAAGGAATTCCTTAGCTGCTTGCCCATTGGCATCTAGGGGCGCTTCTGCGGCCTTCCCATCGACACCCTCCATTAGAGACTTGTCTTGGTTGGCACCTGCAGGCTGGCAGGCCATCAGGGCGGCGCAGGAAATCAGCATCAGTGACATCAGTCGCTTTTTGAACATGGGGTCAGCCTTTATTTTTGGGGGATGAAGAACACAGAAAGCACCAATATTATTTCTTTGGAGCCAATCTATTAGGAATCCTCAAGCGGGACGCCATAAAGCTCAAGCCGGTGATCTACCAGACGATAGCCCAAGCGGCGGGCAATTTCTTGTTGCAGACGTTCGATCTCGGGGTCGACAAACTCCAGCACGTTGCCAGTCTTCATGTCGATCAGATGGTCATGGTGCTCCGCACCTGCCTCTTCATAACGCGACCTTCCATCCCGGAAATCGTGCCGTTCCAAGATTCCGCTTTCTTCAAACAGGCGAACGGTACGGTAGACGGTGGCGATGGAAATACCTTTATCGACCGCGGCGGCGCGGCGGTGCAATTCCTCTACGTCGGGGTGATCTTTTGCTTCTGACAGGGTGCGCGCAATAATCCGGCGCTGCTCTGTCATTCGCAGACCTTTTTGCACGCAAAGGGCTTCAATGCGATCAGGCATGTTGGTTCCGTCCGTCATGGTGAAGATATGCGAGGTTTGCGCTGTTTCGTCTAGCGCTTTGACATCAATGTTCAGCACGCAACGCATAAGAAAGAAGCTGAGCGTCCATATTTGGACCCACATCGCGGCGATAATAGCCCTTCCGCACGCCGATCGGCAGAAAACCTTGCCTCTCGTATAGCGCCAAAGCAGGGAAATTATCAGCAGCGACTTCCAAGAAGAGACGCGAGACGTCGGTCTTTGCTAGGTCTTGCTTTGCAGCATCCAAGAGCGCTGCAGCGTGGCCGGCTCGCCGATGCGCTGAATCTACGGCGAGCGTCAAAATCTCTGCCTCATCACCCACCGCGCGGATTAGCAGAAAACCTGCAATTGGCTCTCCGCTTACCCACACAAGGTCGGACGCCAAATAGGCGGCAAAATCAGATTCTGACCAAGGATGTTCAAAAGCGGTGCGATGGATCCTTGTAAGGGCAGACACATCCCCCGTTTGCCCCCGCCGCAAAGTCATAGACGTTCAGCCTCCAACGATAGGCCGCCCGGCAACTTGGCTTCGTGGCCCCTCAGATAGAGCGGGGTCGGGGGATTGAGGGCAGGATCAAGGTGCTGTGCCAAGTGCGCCAAGACGACTGGGTCCGGCAGATCTTGGGAGACCACATGCCAATCTGGGCGAAGCCGTGCTAGAGATTGAGCGCCCGGGCCGGTCAACGTCCAATCTCCATTCAATTTCCCAAGCGCATCCTCCGCACTGAGCCGGCTGGGCTCAAGCACGCAGGCGCGCCCTTCCCATGCCCCGACGAACAAGCTTCCAGCCACTTCAATCGCCGCCAAAGTCCGCTGGGCATTGGCGGCATGTGCCAGCACCTCCAATGTTGAAATCCCAACACAGGGACGATCCAAGGCTACCGCAAGGCCACGGGCAAAGGCGAGGCCGATCCGAAGGCCGGTGAATGCGCCAGGCCCGCGCGTTACGGCGATCCGATCAAGCGCCGCTGGCGTTATCCCGGCTTCCGCTAACACCTCACGCGCCATGGGGGCCAGTCGCTCTGCCTGACCTTTCGCCATGGGTTCGACGCGCGATAGCAAGACCTCGCCCGACCGCAGGATTGCCACCGAACAGGCGTTAAGCGCTGTATCTACTGCCAAAATGAGCATCGACATCCCAACTCTGCCCGGCGGGAGGCGAAGGACTTAAACAATGGTTAGAAGTGCTGCGTTCGGACGACCCAGAACAGCCTTTTCGCCATTGATGCCAATCGGACGTTGGATCAGTTTGGGGTTTTTCGCCATGGCAGCAAAAACATCTGCGTCACTGGCGTCAGCTGCAAGACCGGCATCCGCAGCATCCTTATCCCGCATAAAAGCACGCGGGGACACGCCGCCCATCTTGCGGGCAATCTCTTTGAGTTCATCCACGCTCAAGCGTTCCACAACCAGCATATAACGCCGAATTTCCGGTTGCACGCCAGCAGCCTCCAGAACTTCTAAGCCCTTTTTGGACGAGCCGCAGCCCGGATTATGAATTAATACATAGCTCATCGCTGGATCCCCCGAACCGATTTTGAATAGTGCCGGCAAAATGGCGGGGGGGCTGGCCAAAGTAAAGGGCGGCTAAAGAAACAGATGGGTGCCAATATCCTTGTAACGGGTTCCCCTTTACCATGCGGCTTAAGCAGGACATGATGCGCGACGCCAGTGGATAAGGCGGGTCGCCAGAATGGCGCTAAAGGATGCTCCTGTGACTGAGACAACCAGCCCCTTAACCACTTCTGCAGCGCTGCCCGCCGAGAAACTCGACCGATCCAGCCTATCTTGGGCTTGGTTTGAGGCTGGACGGAACCCCTATGTGATTTTGTGCACGATTTATATTCTGGCACCCTATATTGCCACGACCGTGTTTTCAGACCCAGTAATCGGACAAGCGACGATTGCCAGTTGGCATACATTGGCCGGTATCATCGTCGCGCTAACAGGGCCGTTCCTCGGAGCCATTGCTGACCGTTTTGGTAATCGCAAGCCGATTTTAGGTGCCGTGACGTTTGCCATGGTGCTTGCCATTTTTAGCTTGTGGTGGGCACTGCCAGCAGGCCAAGGCGGGCTGTCGATTGTGATGATCGGGGCACTCACCACTGGGCTGGGCGTCCTGTTTGCCTATAGCGAAGTCCTTCACAATGCCATGCTGCCAACCGCCTCCACGCCTGCCACTTTGCCGCACGCCTCAGGTCTTGGGCTGGCACTGGGTAATCTGGCGTCGGTTGTTTTTCTGATTTTTGTGCTCTGGGGCTTGGCGCTTCCGGGGCGGGTTGATTGGAGCTTTGTCCCAAGCCAACCCTTATTCGGCTTGAACCCGGAAACACACGAGACCAGCCGCATTGTGGCACCCATGGCCGCCGTTTGGTTTGCCATCGCCGCCCTGCCCTTGTTTTTCTTTTCGCGCGACAAAGAACCCTCCGGCATAAAGCCCTCAAAAGCAGCGATCGACGGGGTGGTCGGCATGTTTAAGGCAATTGGCAGATTGTTCCGCGTCGACCGGAATGCAGGCCTCTATTTGATTGCACGTATGCTCTATGTCGATGGCAAAACCGCGATCCTGATAGTCGCAGGGGTAACTGCAGCCGGGGTTTTTGGCTGGGACTTGTTAGAGATGTCGGCCTATGGCGTGATCTTGTCGATCTTCGCGGTGTTTGGTGGCTTGATTGCCGGAAGGGTCGATGCGCGAATTGGAGCCAAATGGTCGATCATTCTAGAAATCGGTGTGACCTTGATCTGCCTTTTGGTCCTGACCTCACAGTCGAAGACCCATGTGTTTTGGTTGGATGTTGTGCCCGACACGCCGATCTGGAACGCCCCTATGTTCACCACTTTGCCCGAACTGGTCTTTGTGTGTGGAGCTATCATCATAGCCATCTCGATCACAGCGGCCTATGCCTCGTCGCGGACCCTAATGGCCCGCCTCGCCCCGAAAGGGATGGAGGGCGAGTTCTTTGGCCTTTATTCCTTGGCGGGGTCCGCAACCGTTTGGATGGGGCCGATGCTGGTAGGCGTGTTCACAAAAGCCTTCCAAAGCCAACAAATTGGCCTAGCATCAACTGGGCTCTTATTGGTTGGTGGACTGGCTCTAATGTTTCTTGTCAAACAGCCACCTCGCCTCGAAAGCGGCACCTACTAGATTTCGGACAACCAATCGGAATTGCTTTATAGACACCTGCGTGACACATCCATCTGTTCGTCCCCTTTCTTGGAAGCCTCCACTGCAAGCCCTTGCCTGTCTCGGGCATGACGAAGGTTGCCTTGGATTTATCGGAGGCGGTGCCCATGCCTTGTCACGCTGGTCCTATGTTATGGCAAGACCCGTGCGTACCCATGTGTGGCATCGCAGCATGGGCGGCGACCCCTTTGCTGGACTGCAGGAGGCCTTGATTGCACCTGACATGACGCCGCACCCCGACTTGGGCCCTTTTCAAGGGGGCTGGGCGGGGCTTTTGGGCTATGAGCTCGGCCATGCCTTTGAAGCACTGCCCGAAACCGGTTCAGCCGCTTGGCCCGATACCTGGCCAGATGTTTGGTTGGGATTGTACGATACGCTGGCAGTCTTTGACGCGGAAAGCCAACAGGCCTGGGCGTTATCTTGGGGGCTCACCCAAGCAGCCCAATTAGACCACGCGCTAGCCGAGCAGCGAGCTCAAAGCCTCGCAAATCTGATTGAAGCCGCACAGCCCTTGAAGCCGCGTGCGGTGGAGGCCCCAACCACTTTAGCACTGCGCCCCATGCAACCGCGGGCGGACGTGGAAAGTCAAATCGCGCGAGCCATCGACTATATTCGAGCAGGAGACATCTTTCAGGCCAATATCTCTGCACGATTTTCAGGTCAGTTGGAGCACGGCGATACGCCCTTTGACTTGTTTAGCCGCCTGATGGGTCGTCACCCTTCGCCATTTGCTGCCTATTTAAGTTTGGGGAACAAAATTGTTGCCTCGCATTCGCCTGAGCGCTTCATATCCCGATCGAGTTCCGGCCTGTTGGAAACTCGGCCGATTAAAGGAACTGCTACGCGCCACAAAGATCCGATCCAAGATGCGCGCAACGCGCAAACCCTGCTAGGCAGCGAAAAAGATCGGGCGGAGAATTTGATGATTGTCGACTTGATGCGCAATGATATTGCACGTGTCTGCGAGGCGGGAAGCGTTAAAGTGCCGCGCCTATGTGATCTGGAGAGCTTTTCAACGGTGCATCATTTGGTGTCCGAAGTCCGAGGCCAACAAAAGCCTGAGCTTGGCTTTTTTGACGCATTGCGCAGTTGTTTTCCGCCCGGTTCCATCACAGGCGCTCCCAAGGTGCGCGCTATGGAAATTATCAGTGAACTAGAAGACGAGCCACGCGGCCCCTGGTGCGGCTCGATGATCCGGGTTGGTTTTGATGGGGCTGCCGATTCAAATGTCTTGATCCGGACTGCTGCGTGCCAGAAGTGGGATGATCGCTGGCACATTGACGCGCGGGCCGGGGCTGGCATTGTAGCCGACAGCGAGCCTTCTCAAGAGTATGAAGAAATTCTGGTAAAAGCACGCGCGCTACGTATCGCGGCACACGGCGGAGACGTACTGTGACAACTGGCCCCGTTGGCGACATGTGTTGGCACAATGGCCACTTGGTTAAGGCATCCCAAGTGCGGATTGATCCGACCGACCGTGGCTTTACTTTGGGCGATGGCTTGTTTGAAACGTTACTCTGGACCGGGCGCGAACTTCGCTTTTTTGACGACCACATGGCCCGATTGGACCATGGCGCGAACCAATTAGGCCTAACTATTCCCTTTTCCACAACCGAATTGGAAAATGGCCTTTTGGAGCTAGCGCACGCAAGCGGCGTGACGCGCGCCGCCTTGCGACTAATGGTGACACGCGGCGTGGGGCCACGAGGATTGACGGTTCCAAAAACGTCTTTGCCAAATGTATTGGCGACGATTGCGACAATCCCGACCGAATTTCCTGCGGTTGATGTACGACTTGTCGACATTTATCGGGCGTCGAGTGCCCCCTCGGCACGCTTTAAAACCTTATCCTACGTCGACAATATTGTCGCTTTGAGCTTAGCTCAAAGCATGGGTGCTGATGATGGCCTGATGCGTGGGCGCGACGGATCAGTGGCGAGTGCCACAAGCGCGAATATTTTGATCCAAAAAGATCGTCGGTGGCAGACACCACCACTCGAAGATGGTGCTCTGCCCGGGATCGTTCGGGGCCGCTTGATTCGTGCAGGCCTAGTTACCGAGAGCCGAATCCATGTCGCTGATCTTGAGACGTGCCAAGCCGCATGCCTAACCAATGCACTCGTTGGGGTTCGTCCGATCCACACGTTAAATGGACGAGTCCTTCAGACAGAGCGTAGACTTTATGAAGAGCTTATTGAGGCGCTAACCTAATTTCTAACCCAGATCGAAATGTATCAATCATGTAGCTCATCTTCTGGATCTAGTAGGATTAGATAGATCTTACCTGCCACCAGCCTTAACAGCCAGGCGTTGTAAACCCAGTCAAGCATAGCTTGGCCGACTTGCGAGGCCGAAAATAGAAGCGCTCACGCAATGTCGTTGTATTGGGCGAAAAAGATGTGCCAAGGGACGTGTATTGAAGGGTTACTTCCCCAACGACGACGCCGCCATTTGTAGCAAACAAGCCCGTATCGACCGTAACCGTATTGCCCACTTTTAAGGTGTGGCTGTTGTTCACATTTGCACAACCACCGGTGCCGTCAATCTCTTGGCTCCACTCCACCTTGGGTACGCCGGATTCAAGTGCGATGGAGGCAACAACCAAGGAAGGCGTAGTTGCTGTGTAGGGGGCGAACACACTTCGGGTCACGGTTGCAATTTGGGCAAGGTCTGCGCAGGATACGCGATCAGTCTGGGCTGCCAAGTCACCCAAAGTCGAGGCAGCCAGTGTTACCTTGCGATCCACGCTGACCACTTGGCTAACTTCAGACGCACCAAACAGCATCAACAACATTAATGGCGCAATGAGCGCAAATTCAACCGCCGAGACACCGCGCTGTGCGGCACGCTTATGAGCAGTTTCATGGAGGCCTTTAAGCCGAGCATTAAGCGAAGTTCTTACGGGCATCACAAGCAACCTCAATTAAATGGTTCGTTACGGAAGGCCGATGTTGCGGCAATGATGCGGTTATAATTCCCAAGCGTCCCACCACTGTCGGAGAAATTCCGCATAGCATTGGAAATTCCAGGGGTGATCAAGGGCCAAACATAATAGCCACGGACCACAACAATCGCGTTTGCCGCCGTTGCTTCATACGGCTCATCGTCGGCTGATCCCGGCGTAAGTGTCCCGTCTTCCCAAGGGGTCGGAAGTGTTCCAGAAAGAGGCTGGTTCTGAACTTGCACGAACAAACGTGTGCTGCAATCACCCAAGCCCATCATGCGAGCACAGACATTGGCCTTAAATTGTTCTTTCGTAATGGGCGCTGTCAGGGATTGAGCCTGACCGGTCCGAATTTTGCGTGCCTCTTCGGAAACGGCCGCTTCAAGCGTCGTTTGCACGAAGAAGATCATCATGGTTTCGAAGATGCCGAACAACATAAAAATGAACGGAGTGGCGATCATCGCAAATTCAACAGCAGCGGCACCACGCTTCCCCCGCTTCGTGCGACGTTTGCCCAAACGCTTAACCACAATCGAGTGCAATGCAGACATCGTCGACTCCCTCAACGCGACCAAGTTAAGCACGGAATGCCTTTAAGCCGCCTTAAACGAGCATTGAAAATTTTATCCATTAACGATGATTGGCGCCTTATTGGCGTCCGCCAGACCCTGCAGCAAAGGCTGATCGCGCCGCGATGGCAGAAATAGCCGATGTATTGCCGGCGTTGGTGCCTTCGGAGTGAACATTAGGAATGCAGCGGTCCTGGCAAATAGCGGTGGAAATTTCTTTGCCGCGCTGGATGGTAATCATGTTACGAACATTGGTCGGGCGCACTTGAATGGTGCCGGAGAATACTGTGTTTCCAGCGGCATCCACCGCCAAAATCTCTGTGGAGCCTACCGATTTTCCAACCACGAAGAGAACATTTGCGTTATGAACAATTACGTCCGCTATGCTGGCATTACCGACCACAACGCCCGTCACAGGGCGCTGAAAACGGAGAGGTTGAGTTTGGTCGACTTCCAACTGGAACGATTGTGCACCAGCTGAGCCCGCTGCCAAAACAGCAAAGGCGCAGGCGATCGAGGCCAATGGTTTGACGAGATTAGACATGACAAAACTCCCTGTTGCTTCATTAAATACCGCCGACCCGTAAACTAGCCATTAACGAGTGAATCCCGCTGACGCTTTGTCGTAAGTTTCGCCCAATCTTCAGCAAAATGAGATTTCGCGCGTGTGTCGACAATTTATCGTGTGGGCAATTTATAACGTGTTTGATCCTTTGATTGCTCGAGGACAGGCTGGGTGATTACAGAAAACGCTACGAGCTGTTCTTGGTGTTTCCGGTTTATATTCTTCCAAAAGCGGTAACTCATTAAACTTGAATTCGCATTTAATTCTATCAGATCCAACATCTTGAAGAAAATTTGTCAGAGAGCTGCGGAAAAAACAACATAAAAATCAATCTATTATTGTGGACATATCCCAATTACGCCAAGAAAAGGGCAATTCCGATCAATTTTTATGTTTTAGTTTACGCCATGTTTATGAGTCTTGGCTAGAACGAGGAGGACAAAGGGAATGAGAAGCAGTTAAGACTTCAACCACCCGGTCGTATGTAGAATGGGAACCTAAAAATGAAAAAGCTTTTCTCGAAGATCCGCAATAATGAGTCTGGTGCAACCGCTATCGAATATGGTCTGATTGCAGCTTTGATCGCTGTAGTTCTGATCAGCTCGTTGACCACCTTGGGCAGCAACATGAGCGAGCGCTTCAACTCGATCGGTAGCTCGGTCGGTAGCCGCTAATACAGACTTAGTCTGGAAAATTGGCGCTTGGTTTTCGGACCAAGCGCCTTTTTTTTGCCTATCGTTTTGGTTTGCGACCCGCAGTGGCATTTACTTTGGCTTAGCGGTCCCATGTTACAGGTCATGTATGACGCTTGGACCTGACACTTTCGCGGCTGTTGCCGGCTTGTTTGCCTTTTCGAGTGCCATGATCTGGGCCGGTATTGGCGATGTCCGTACCTTTCTGATTACGAACAAGCTGAATATGCTAATTGCGGCAGGCTTTTTGGTTTTCGCGCTACCAATGGGCTTGGGCTGGAATGATCTCGCAGCACATATTGGGATCGGCTTACTTACCACAATAATTGCCCTCGCCATGTTTTTGGTCGGCATTTATGGTGGCGGAGACGCAAAGCTCACGGGTGCCGCAGCGCTTTGGCTTGGCCCAACTGCCATGATGCCCTTCATACTTTATACCGCAATTGCTGGCGGTGCTTTAGTCGTGACCTTGATTATAGGCAGGCAATTAGCACGTCATTTCGGATTACCGAAAAAACCACGATGGGCGCGCAGGTTGCTCCGCAAATCTAGCGCCGTTCCTTATGGCGTAGCCTTGGGAGTGGGGGCTATACTTGCAACCCCCTATACCCTGTGGTTTCCAAATTTCTAAAATAGAATCTTGCTGAATTTTCACACTTCTTCAACCATAGAAGTCGCACCGTTAACCTCTTCTTAGAACATATTTACGCATGGTCATTTCGTAGTTCATTTTGGATATGGGTGATTCTCGAAGGGTACAACTGGAAAAGCTCTGAGTTGGAACCCCGAATGGGAGAGGCATAGCGTGAATATTCGGCAAATCTCGATCATTGGCGGTGCTTTGCTTGTTGCGGGCGGAGCCTTTATTTGGATGCGCTCGCAATCCGCCAATCCGCAGGTTGTGCAGCCTGTTTCTGCAAGCGACGCCAAGGCCGAAACCGTCAATGTATTGGTGGCCAAGCGCGATATGGTCGTGGGCGAACGTATTTCGCCAGCCTCTTTGGGATGGGAAGCCTATACACCAACGAGCGCCGCGACACCTGGGTTCTTCCTGCAATCTAAGAACCCCAAGGCGATTGAAGAATTCAGCAATGGTATCGTCCGCCAAGCGATGGTGAAGGGCGAGCCGGTTTTGGCGAGCAAGATTGTCGATGTTGATGCAAGGACAGGTGCTATGGCGGCTTTGTTGACGCCGGGGATGCGCGCTGTTTCATTTCCGATTAGCCCTGAAACGGCGGTCGCAGGCTTTGTATTGCCGAATGATCGCGTGGACATCCTCCTCACCCGCGAATTACAACTTAAATCGAACGGCCAATCTGTATCTAAGATTGTTTCAACGGCGATTTTAGAAAGTGTCCGCGTCCTCGCAATCGACCAAGCTATCTCGCAGGACAAGGACAAAACGACAATGCCGGGTGGGGTTGCGACGGTCGAATTGTCTGCATCCGATTCAGAAAAGCTGCGACTAGCGCAGAAATTAGGTGATCTTTCGCTCACCCTTCGGGGTTATTCTGATGCTGGGGCCCCAACCTATTCACCAGCCGGCACAGATGTGATGAATCAAACTTCGTCATCGGGAGGCTCGGCCGATCCAAAGCCGCCGCCATCATCGCAAAACGTTCAGCAAGCGGCTCAGGCGATTCCGACGGCCGTTAAAGTATATCGGGGAGGGCAGTGATGCAGCCAACCCAAAGTGTGAAATTTGTTCTAGTCGCGGTTTCATGCCTAGCGCTAAGCGCGTTAGTGTCCCCGAGTGTCTTATTCGCTCAATCTGGGCAAGGTGCCGCGATCAAGGCCACACCCGAGCAGCCTATGCCCCAACGGCTTACCTTGGCGCTTGGAAAATCGGCAATTGTCGATCTGCCGGTTGAAGCCCGTGACGTTGTGGTTTCCGATCCCTCGATAGCAGACGCAGTGATGCGCACCAGCCAACGTGGCATTGTGCTCGGCACGAGGGTCGGTGAAACAAATGTCTTCTTTCTGGATGCACAAGGTCGTCAGATTCTGGCACTTGAAATCCGGGTTGCCCGCGACACCTCGGAACTAAGCGCGTTGATTCAACGTCTGGTACCCGAAGCCCGTGTGGTGGTCGATAGTGTTGCTGATTCGATCATTCTGACCGGGGACGTCCCAAATGGCTTGGTCGCCGATCAGGTTTTGCGGATTTCGAGCCAATATGCCGGTAATGCCGATAAAGTTCTAAACATGATGAGCGTCCTTTCAGGCGATCAAGTCATGCTGCGGGTGCGGATTGTTGAAATGCAGCGGTCTGTCATCAAGCAATTAGGGATGAATCTGTCTTCGTCCAATATCCTGAATCAATTGCTGCCCGAAGATTGGGGCATCAAGTTTGCAACCGCCAATGGTTTCTCGGTTAATGGTGCCTTTTTGGGCGGAACCACGCTCGACTCGACCTGGGCCCAGAACTTCATTCGGCCGGTCTCAAATTCGTTCCTAAGTGGCACTTCGGAACTTCTTGACCCCAGAGTGGGCGCAGGCGCTGGTGGCTTTAGCTCGAAGTTTAACCCAGAGACGGGCCGCACTGAAGTCACCTATGGTCCAGGTGAATTGGTAACCGGGCAACGCGCTGACAGTAATATACAAGCCTTGGAACGCGTTGGCTTGGCCCGAACCTTGGCCGAGCCAAACCTCACTGCTACCTCGGGAGAGCCTGCGAAATTCCTGGCCGGTGGCGAATTTCCAGTACCGACAGCCCAAGAAGGCAACCGCGTTTCGGTCGAATTCAAGCCATTTGGTGTTGGTTTGGGCTTTACACCGATCATCCTAAGCGCCGACCGAATTTCACTTAAAGTTTCGACCGAAGTTTCTGAGATTTCGACGGCGGCTTCTTTCCGCCAAGCAGATACGCTGATCCGCGATGCCGCCGGCAACGTGACTGACACCATTCGCGGCTTGTCGATCCCCGGCGTTTCAGTTCGCCGCGCCGAGAACACGATGGAACTGCCCTCCGGTCGTTCGATGGTGATGGCTGGTCTGATCCAGCAATCGACGCGCCAGTCTATTGAGGGTTTGCCCGGCTTAAAAGACTTGCCAGTCTTGGGAAATTTGTTCCGTTCGCGCGATTTCCAAAGCAATGAAACAGAACTCGTCATCATCGTCACGCCTTATATCGTGAAATCGGCCTCGATGGATGAGCTTCAGACCCCAGGCGATGGCTATGCACCCGCCAGTGACACGGCAGCTTTGCTGCTGGGTCGCATGAATAGAATGGTGAAGCCCGGTTCCAAAGGGCTGCCAAAAGGGCGTTACCGAGCCCCTATCGGACATATTGTGAATTAGAGTCAGGAAGAAGCCGATGACAAGAGAAGTCGCGAAATATGCTTCATTCGCTCAGCCGAGCAAACCCGCCCTTAAAGCGGTCGCTCTCACTGCGTTGATGGTGTTAGGCGCCTGTGGAGGCGCAAGCGCCGCCAAAGAGGAGCCAGCGGTAGATCGGGTTGAGAAAGCGCATCTTGAGCGCACCGTTCTGGATGCCTTTAAGCCTGAAGCCATCCCCGTGGAAGCACGCATCGCCATTTCCGCGCCCAGCGGCGCGATTGGCACAACTGTTCAAGACGCGGCTGAGCTAAAGTCGTTCGCACACGAATATGTGCGCCTCGGCCGTGGCAACGTTGTTGTCTCGGTGCCGACAAACGCGAGCAATAGCCAAAGTGCCGCCCAAGTCGCCCAAGACGTGCAACGGGCCCTGTTTCTCGGTGGCGTGGATTTTTCAAAAATCTCTGTCGGCCCCTACCAAGCCCAAGGTCAAACAGATGCGCCAATTTTGATTTCCTTTGGGCGGTATGAGACCAAGCCGATCGTCTGTGAGCCGTGGACATCCTTTGATCCAAGAAAGACTGCTGAGAACATTCCGCCTGACCGTTTCGGCTGCGCGCAAAATGCCAATTTGGCAGCGATGGTTGCGGACCCCGGCGACTTATTAGGTGATCGCAAAGAAGGCCCGCGCGACGCAGCTCGACTCCAAAACGGTATCGATTTGCATCGTAAAGGCGGCGTCCCGACAGTTAGTGGAGCCGTTGCAGGCGGGGGTGGCAAATGATTGGGAATGCAAAACGCAAGCCCATGTGGGAAGAGTTGGCAACGGCTGACGAGCCTTTCGAGCTTGACGCCGATCTGGATTTCTTGGAGCCAACCCACGCTCAAAACGTTCCAGCACCTGCTTCTCCGGGTGACTTTGATGCGGCTGCCTTTGAAGAAACCTATGTGGGTGAGCTAGCCCGTGGTGGCGACCAACCGGTACCGCGGATCTCGGTCCAAGTATTTTGTGAGCGGCCAGATACGGCCCAGCGCTTGCAATCGGCCTCAACGGATCGTCGCATCGCGAAAGCGCATGTGACTGTTTCAATGGGCGGTTTGGCAGGTGCCATAGAATTCTTCCAGTCCCAACCCTCGCCCAACTTAATCATCGTTGAAAGTTTAGCGCCCCCAGCAACCTTGATCCAGCAATTGGATGAATTGGCCTCCTATTGCGAGCCAGGCGTTAAGGTGATCCTGATTGGAGAATCGAACGATATCGGTCTGTATCGGGAGCTGATCCGCCGTGGCGTTTCAGAATACCTAGTGCCACCGCTGCAACCGCTGCAGCTGATCCGCACCATTTCTGGCCTTTATGTGGATCCAAGCAAGCCCTTCTTGGGTCGCACCATTGCCTTCGTCGGTGCCAAAGGTGGAGCTGGATCTTCTACCATCGCCCACAATGTGGCGTGGTGTATGGCTGAGCATGCGCGAGTAAACACAACCTTGGTTGACCTCGACCTTTCGTGGGGAACAACCGGGCTTGATTTCAACACGGATCCGGCGACCGGTATTGCTGATGCGTTGGAACAGCCCGAACGGGTCGACGATGTGTTGCTGGACCGCTTGCTGACCCGTCACACGGATCATTTGACCTTGTTCACCGCACCCGCCTCCCTCGAGCGCGAGTTTGAGATTTCGCCAGAAGCTTATGAAACTGTGATTGAAGGTGTGCGCCGGGGTGTGCCTTATGTTGTGCTCGATCTGCCGCACACTTGGTCAAAATGGATGCGTCAAACATTGTTGTCTGCCGATGAAGTTGTTGTAGTCGCACAGCCAGATTTGGCTGGCCTGCGCAACGCAAAGAACATTTTTGACATGGTCCGGGTAGGTCGCCCGAACGATACTCCGCCAAAAGTAATTCTAAATATGGTCGGCGTGGCAAAGCGGCCTGAAACCCCAGTCAAAGACTTTGCCGACGCCTTGGGCGTACAGCCAACGCTTGTCCTACCTTATGATCCCCAACTGTTTGGTACGGCGAGTAATAATGGGCAAATGCTGGCCAACGTGAACCCAAACAGCAAATGTGCGGAGGGCATGGACTTTTTGGCTCAGCTCTTCACCGGTCGGGTGCCGCAACCAAAGGCTAAGACCAGCTTCCTCTCAAAACTAATCCCCGCAAAAGCGGCTAAGTGAGGATAGGATGTTTGGTAAACGCGCAGACGGGGCGGCACAGGCAACAACACCCCCCAAGTTTGCCCCCCTTGAGGCCCAAAAGCCAGTAGCAGCACCCGTATCGCCGCCGTCAACCCCCGCCGCGGCAACGGCCGCTGGAACAGTGGACCTAGCGCGGGTCGCAAAGGGTGTGCGCGCGCCGACGCAATCGGCCCCGCCTCCAAGCCCTGAAAATGATGGGCGAACTGATGAATATTATCGCACGAAAGCGTCGATTTATAACGCTTTAATCGAGACGATCGATCTGGGCCAATTGGCGGCATTAGACCAACGCACCGCCCGCGATGAAATCCGCGATATCGTCAACGAGATCATTGCAATCAAGCAGGTGATTATATCGGTTGCTGAGCAAGAGCAATTGCTCGGCGATATTGTCAACGACGTGCTGGGCTACGGGCCGTTGGAACCCCTGTTGGCACGCGACGACATTGCCGACATCATGGTCAATGGTGCCAACAGCGTGTTTATCGAAGTCAGCGGTAAGGTAACCAAGACACCAATCCGGTTCCGTGACAATCAACAATTGATGAACATCTGTCAGCGCATTGTAAGCCAAGTCGGTCGCCGCGTAGATGAAAGCTCACCCATATGCGACGCGCGGCTACCCGACGGCTCTCGTGTCAACGTGATTGTGCCGCCCTTGGCACTCGATGGACCTACCCTCACCATTCGTAAGTTCAAAAAAGACAAATTGCGAATGACGGACCTGGTCGGATTCGGCGCGATTTCCGAGCCGGCAGGCAAGGTTCTAGGTATTATTGGGGCGGCACGATGTAATGTGCTGATTTCTGGGGGTACCGGGTCGGGGAAGACCACCCTGCTCAACTGTTTGACCGGTTACATCGCGCCAGACGAACGCGTCATCACCTGCGAAGACGCGGCAGAACTGCAACTACAGCAGCCCCATGTTGTCCGCCTTGAAACCCGCCCTCCAAACCTAGAAGGCCAAGGTGCTGTGCACATGCGCGACTTGGTCAAAAACTGTCTGCGGATGCGTCCCGAGCGCATCATCGTCGGCGAAGTCCGCGGTCCTGAAGCGTTTGACTTGTTACAAGCGATGAATACGGGCCACGACGGTTCGATGGGCACTTTGCACGCCAACAGCCCACGCGAAGGTCTTTCGCGAATGGAAAGCATGATCACCATGGGCGGCTTCTCGCTGCCCACCAAGACAATCCGTGAGATGATCGTTGGTTCGATCGACATCGTTATTCAGGCGGCCCGTCTTCGCGACGGTTCCCGCAAGATCACACACATCACAGAAGTCCTGGGCCTAGAAGGTGATGTGATTGTTACGCAAGACCTCATTGTATTCGAGATGGAAGGTGAGGACGCGAACGGTAAGGTTATTGGCAAGCATCGGTCCACAGGCATCGCGCGCCCGAAATTCTGGGATCGCGCCCGCTATTACGGACTCGAGAAAGAGCTCGCCGAAGCCCTTGATGCAGCAGACGTCTAACGAACATGGATCTTGGAACTATCATTCCTGTTTTGGTTGCAGCCGGGGTGCTGCTCTTCGGCATTGCGCTTGCTGGCGATGACAATAAGGAATCGCAAAAACGACTTAAGTCGGTTGCACAGTCGCGGGAGTCCGCAGTTAAGCGCCGGGTTGCAGACCCTGACGAAACCCGCCGCAAGCGCTTGTTGGGCAGTATCAAAGACATCGAGATGCGTGAACGCCAATTGCGGCGCGCGCGTCTGTCAGTTGGTGCACGAATTGAGCAGGCTGGCCTGACTATCGAGGAAAAGACCTTCTGGATCGCATCGGGCGGCCTCGGCATCTTGGTGGGCCTTGGGATCCTCATCAGCGGCAATGCTTGGTACTTTGCTTTGGCCGGGGCTGGGGTTGCGGGTCTTGGCTTGCCGCGCTGGATTGTGGGCTTTTTGGTTGGCCGCAGACAAAAGAAATTCATTGCCGAATTTGCAAACGCAATCGATGTTATTGTGCGAGGCGTTAAATCCGGCCTGCCTTTGGCGGAGTGTCTGAAGATCATCGCTCGCGAGGCACCAGAACCGCTATGCACCGAGTTTCGCCGGATTTGCGACAGCCAATCCATGGGCGTACCAATGGATCAATGCTTGGCAAAGTTGTTCGAACGTATGCCACTGCCCGAAGTGAGCTTTTTCTCTATCGTGCTATCGATCCAATTGAAGGCCGGCGGTAACTTGTCAGAAGCGCTTGGCAATTTGTCAATGATCTTGCGATCACGAAAACTGATGCGGGAGAAGATCAACGCGTTGTCCTCAGAGGCCAAGGCGTCTGCGATGATCATCGGTGCTTTGCCGATCTGTGTCTGTGTGATGGTCTATATCACCAGCCCTGCCTACATGGGCCTGCTCTTCACTGACCCAACAGGAAATATGGGTCTGGGCGTGGGTATCTTGATGATGGCAACTGGAATTTTCGTCATGCGCAACATGATTAACTTCGACATTTAGGGAACGAACGATGTTCGTAGAAGTTAGAGAATTTGCTCGAATGGTCACAGATCCAGAGTTTCTGGCATCGGTAATCATGGCTGTTGCGCTCTTAGTAACCGCGATAACGGTTGCTCAACCCCTGTGGAAGACCGATCAGCTTGCGGCGCGCATGAGGGGCGTAGCGACGGATCGTGAATCTATGCGCCGCAAGAACCGGGCAACGATCGCCAGTGAGCAGGCCGAAAAAAACTCACTTAGACAACGCGCCAAGGGTCCTTGGAAGTCCATTGTCGACAAGCTGAATCTACAGAAGCTTCTTGAAGATCCAAATGTGACGCAGAATCTTTTGGAAGCGGGTCTACGTGGGCCAGGTCCGGTAGCCATGTTTTACTTTGCGCGCTTTGCAACACCCATTTTGTTCTTCATCGGTGCCCTAGCTTACGTAACGGTATTCGGTAAAGACATGACGAGCAACAATCGGCTCATTACGGCCGTTAGTGCCTGTGCGGCAGGCTTTTACTTGCCCAACATTATTGTCAAAAACATATCAACAAAGCGACGCAAACCAATTATACGCGCATTCCCTGATGCTTTGGATTTGCTGCTTATCTGCGTTGAATCAGGCATGTCCATCGAACTTGCATTCTTGCGTGTCGGGCAAGAAATTGGGTCATCATCGATTGAGCTCGCTGAAGAGTTAAGCCTAACCAATGCCGAGCTCGCCTACTTACAAGATCGCCGGGTCGCATACGAGAACTTGGCAAAACGCACCAACCACCCGGGCGTAAAGGGAGTCGCCACAGCCCTGATCCAAGCCGAGCGATACGGTACACCCCTGGGCTCAGCTTTACGTGTTATGGCGAAAGAAAACCGCGAACTTCGCATGACGGAGGCAGAGAAAAAAGCGGCCGCATTGCCGGCACAGCTAACTGTGCCAATGATCGTATTTTTCCTGCCGGTTTTGTTTATTGTTATCCTGACCCCGGCCTACATCCAATATCAGAATATGAATAGCGATGCTGGTCCGAAGAATGTCTCAGGCAGCGCGTCGCGCTAAGGCAGACGCGAAAGCCTCTGTGTTGTTAAGCGATGCTAGTGTGCATCTGCTCCATCCTTGCTGATGTAAACGCGGCCACAATACAGGCACTCAACTTTGCCTTCGTCACCCATCTCGTACCAGACTTTAGGGTGACCCAATGAACCGCCGCCGCCATCACAAGCAACGCGATGATTGTCCACATAAATGGTTTCAACTGGCTGGGCTGAATTTGGCGAACCGTTGACGGACATAAATCTGTTTCTCTCACAGCAGCGTGATTGCTACGGACTGCGTAGGGGCTTAATTAGAACCTTACGGCCCTATTCGTCAACGTGTGTGCCAAGCGAGAATCCATGACCCAGTCATCTTTTGCCATTGAAGCCCGCAGGCTTCAGAAAACCTATGCGGCTAGCGGGAAATCGCCAGAAAAGCAGGCACTCAAAGGGTTGGATCTGGCTATCCCAAAGGGATCGATCTTTGGACTCCTAGGCCCAAACGGCGCCGGAAAATCAACATTTATCAATATCCTTGCAGGCCTTGTCATCAAAACTGCTGGGGAAGTTCGTATTTGGGACATTGATATCGACAAAGATCACCGTGCTGCAAAGGCTGCAATCGGGATAGTCCCGCAAGAAATCAGTTTTGACGCCTTTTTTACCCCCTTTGAGACATTAGAGCTGCAAGCAGGATTCTACGGCGTACCCCCGAAGGAAAGACGTTCCATGGAATTGCTTGACGCTGTTGGGCTCGCCGACAAGCGCGACACCTATTCGCGACAATTGTCTGGCGGCATGAAGCGGCGCCTTTTGATTGCTAAGGCCTTGGTTCACACCCCGCCTGTGGTAATTCTGGACGAGCCGACCGCTGGCGTCGATGTGGAACTTCGTCGATCATTGTGGGAATATATCACCATGCTCAATAAAGAGCGTGGCGTGACGATCGTTTTGACAACGCACTATCTCGAAGAGGCGCAAGAACTGTGCGACAACATCGCGATCATCGACCAAGGTCGCCTGATTGCTTGTGATCCTACGCCCACTATTCTCAGGCGGCTGGACAAAAAGGCCGTAGTGATTTCGCCACTTGAGCCTTTGACCCAGATTCCAGCAGGCATGGCCGATCTGGAATGCGTATTGCGGCCAGACGGCGCTTTGGCCATTCACTATCGTCCCAACGAACATAGCGTGGAAGCACTCTTGTCCCAAGCGATGGGTTCTGGCGTTCGGATCAAGGATTTACGGATCGAAGAGCCCAATCTTGAAGACGTCTTTGTCGCGCTTACGACGCCTGCTGGCGGGCGGTAAAGCTCAGGAAGATCGGCGGACAATCGCCAAGTTTCTTGGTCTCATAACGCGTCGTGATGTGGTCTTCAGGCGGGGTCCGCCAGTCGCTTGCTGCCTCGGCCATCCAGTCAAATCCGCCATGCTGGGTAACTCTCTCAAGCGTCCAAGCAGCATAATTTGCCCAGTCAGTAGCAAACCGAAGCTCTCCGCCGGGCTTCAATGCCCGTTGAGCATCATCCAAAAAAGAGTGCTGAATCAAGCGGCGCTTATTGTGCTTGGCTTTGTGCCACGGGTCCGGGAACAAGATTACAAGCTTATCGAGACTGCCAGGCTTTAGCGCTTTCAACACCGGCCTTGCATCGGAGGCCAAGAGACGTACGTTGGTTAGGCCGCGATCCTCTATCCCTACTAAGGCCTTCGCAACGCCTTCTTGGAAAGGTTCCGCGCCCAGGAATAAATGGTTTGGATGACGCTGAGCTTGCCCAATCAAATGCTCGCCCCCGCCAAAACCAATTTCAAAGATCACCGCCTCTGCGGCAGGCATCCAGTGAAACGGATCTAGCGTTTCAGAAGGTTCTGCGGGGATCGATAAGCTCGGAAACAAGGTTTCAAACAAGTGCTCTTGGCGATCAGACAGCGCGCGCCCGCGCACTCGGCCAAAGGATCGAAGCGGCCCAAAAGGCTTTGGGGCAGAAAAATCAGGATTGGACATCGATTGAGTATGCCTGTTTGCCTGCCCCGGGACCAGACCTCCGCCCACAGCCGAGGCAGCGAAGTCAATGACGCCGAACAAACGCGAACTCTATGTCCGCTTCTTAAGCGTCATTTCACAGTTGCTGATTAGCCTATGGTGCAATGAAACTGGGGAGTAATTGCGTGTCTAACCCTTGCTTGAAATGCCCAACGGACCAAAGCTGTTGTCGCGAACTTCATGGCCTGAAGATAAACGAAGCAGAATACACGCAGCTTTTTGCTGGAAAAAGTGAACACCTTACCGTCACGCGGAAAGGAAAGTTGTACGAGCTTTCCTCCCTTGGGAACGGTCCGTGCCCTAATTGGGACCAGCAATGCCAAGTCTATGGCAATCGGCCAATGGACTGTGACCTTTACCCCTACACGATGGGCAATGTGTTTGAAGGGGATGGGGAGGTTTATGCAACCTACCACAGCCGCACCGAATGCCCACTAACGGCTGAGCTCTTAGGCCCCCGCGAAAATGCGGAAGCCATGATACGGAAGTTTCTGACAGACACTTATGGCGAGCATTGCAAGGTCACGGTTCGCTATGATGAGGGGGCGGCAAGACTTTACCACCTCGCGCGCCGGGCAGCCGCTAAGGCGAAGAGGGTACTTGCCGGCGAGAAAGCCTAGGAGAGATTTCTAGATTGAGACCTGCGTCGCGGTGTGACGCTATCTGGACCAGTGGCTTTTTGGCAGGGCATGGTGGGAAGATGATTGATAAGTCTTGCGTCGGCCAGCATTCTCTGATGCCGGAACCATGACGCGGACTTACTGCCCAGAGGGGATTAGCGTGATGTCTGTTTGGCGACCGTCGATGTAGCGCACGTGAGTCCCATCAAAGAATGCATTCTCTTCAGCCCGAAAATCGACGCGCTGACCGTCCCATTCGGGCACTGCGGCGAAAGTTGTCAGCTCAATTGACCAAGCCGTATTAGCGGCAATCAAGCCGCTGCCGCGTGGATCAGCATTCTGATTATCCCAAAATCCGATTGAGGGGCCTGCGCCGTGGCCATGCAAGCCAATTGGATGCGAGTAAATTGATGCATCAAGACCGGTCGCCGCCGCTTCTGCCCGGGTAAGCGCCAGCACCTCGTTCCCAGTGCGCCCAGTTGCGAAATTGCGGGTGAGCATATCTTGGACACGGTTGCTGTTTGCTAGCCCCTGCCTGAGGCCAGCAGGCGCTTTGCTCTCACCTGGCTTCAAGACATAAGCGAGATGCTGCATGTCGGTATTCAGCCGCAGGTATGTGATGCCAAAATCTGTCCATAACAAATCGCCGGGCTGGATCACTTCCTCGCCTTCGAGCATGCCTTTGGCACCCTTGCGCTGGATCCCGACGGACGGATGAAACCACGGATCGAGGCCGAGCTGGATCAGCCGGTCGCGATACCACCACTGCACCTGCTCTGCCGTCGTCACGCCCGGGGTGATGACCGACCGCGAAAACGCTTCGCCAATCACCTTATGAGCCATTCGCATGAGTGTCGGGTAGATCTCCATTTCGGCGGGCGTGCGCGTTTCAAGCCAACGGATGGCGAGCGCTTCGCCACTGACGATCCGCGCATGCAAAGGAGCAGGCAAAGCGGCAACAAACTTCTGATACTGACTGAGCGTCATACCATCGGCGAACTGGTAAAGATCGGAGGTGTTGATCGCAATTTTTCCAGGATTACGCTGCGCGATAATGTCTGCGACCGCCTTCCACTGATCCGGCTGCTTACTCGGATCCCAAGCTGGCGCGAACAAGCCGCCAAGCCCATAGCGGCTGACGGTTAGACGCTCGATCGGTTTCCCATTACCTGGGTCGTAGAAGATCAGAATTGTACGCCGGCGTGCATGCATGTTTTCGGCATCCAGCATCGATGCAACCACCGGCTCTTCAAAATATTCACGGGCCACCAGCAGCCATAAATCGATGCGCTGTTCGCGCATGATCGCGGGGATGATGGTATCAAGCCGCTCCGCTAAAATGCGGTTCTCAGTCATCGCTCGCTCGCGCGCGCTTTGGATCGGGGGCAGCGCGGGTGAGTGTTCGCCAGCCTGGCTTATCATTACGGGCGCTGGTGCAGCAGCGACAGGAAGCCCAATAAGTGCCGCAAACAGCGCCACCGCAAAAACCCAATTTGTTGCCATCATGCCCTCCCGAACCAAGTGTGTCGACGCTACCCGATCGCGGCGCAAGCATCAAATCCTAGCCTTAACGAAGATCGGCCAACGCTAACACCCTAAGCAAACCGCAGGAGATCGCTTTGAGGCTTTGGTTTCTTCCACATCGAGCCGGTCATTGAGTGAGCACATGCGGGAATGACCGAAAGACGTCGGAACAGCTTTTGAACAATCACCTTACCGTCTGCCAGTCTGCGACTTAAACGCCACAGAGTTGGACGCTGAAGACGCTAATCATTATCGGCCAAGATTTTGATGAGTTCGATCACTTTTTTGCGTTGGGCACTGGACTTTAAGCGGGCGTAATCGGCCAAAAGCTCTAACGCGCCGGGTGCCGACAATAGGCTTGCGGTTGAAAGAGTTTCGGTTTCGTTTTGCGTTTCGGAAACACCTGGCCCTAGGGCCACGTTCAGACCATCAAAAAAAACGATGGATCAACGCTTAAGAGGCCACATAGTTGGAACAAGCGACTGGCTCCGACACGGTTTAGCCCGCGCTCGTACTTTTGAACTTGTTGAAATGATAAGCCCAGCAATTCGGCTAAGCGTTCTTGGCTGATGCCCAAATCTTCGCGCCGCTGTTTCAAGCGGCAGCCAACATAAGCATCAACAGAAGTAGATCGACGGTGATTGATCATAAAACCTAGCATTGGTATTGTCACTATTTCAATGAAGAGTTGATTGTGTCAATGCCGCTTATGTCGCCAAACCGCCATTAAGCTAAAGCCAAGTATCAAAAACCCAAACGAAAGCTCTCCAAACTGAGCATAAAGTGTCGGGCCAGCCGTAGACGGCAAACGAGCAGTTGCATAGCCGGCACCTGCGCGATGCTCTGAGACGGGGCGACCAAGCCGGTCTACGATAGCCGACCACCCCCCGCTGGCCGAGCGCACGAGAGGCAGGCCAGTCTCGATAGCCCGATAGCGCGCTTGTGCATAATGCTGGTCTGGACCCAATAGGTCGCCATACCAAGCGTCAATCGACACATTTAATATCCATGCGGCTTTGCCAGTCGCCTGCTTGTTAAAGCTTGGGAACACAATCTCATAGCAGATACGGGCATCAGCCAAAGGCGCTTTGGGAAGGCTTAAGGTCGTGGGCTCAGGGCCCGGCGACATCTCGCCATCATAGGAAACCAAACTAGCAATGCCGAGGGCCTTGAAGAGCGGACGCAGCGGCAGATACTCGCCAAATGGCACCAGATGATGCTTGTCATAGACCGAACGGGTAGTCAGACCACCCTGCTCGACGTCAAAAACCAAAAGGCTATTGGTATAGACTGGCTGCCCGGCCAGAAGGTCCCGTCGGATTGAACCGACCGCCAATGTGCGTGCGCCCAGACGGGCTTGGATCTGATCCAAGACAAAGGACTCTTCCAGAAGAAGGAATGGAAATGCCCCCTCGGGCCAAACGACAATATCGGCCTTTTGCGCCTCTGGCGTATCCAATAGGCCCAGATAGGTTTCCACGATCTCGATGGTGTTGGCCGGGTCCCATACATCCTTTTGGCTAAAGCCTGCTTGCCCGGCCGCGATGATAGGGCCGTTCCCGGCCATCGGGCTAATTGGCCCGGCTGCACGTAACTGGATAAAGCCAAAAGCAAAGCTAGCACATGCGAGAATACCCGCTGCAATCAGGGTCATTGGTGGTTTACGCGGCTCGCCCTTTGCCAAAAGAACCACTGGGGTGGCCAAGACCCATAGGGTCAAAAACGATAAGCCATATGGCCCGATCAAACCTGCAACCTGACTAATCGCCTCACCTGGCTTCCAAATATAGGCGGGCAAGTTCCAGGGCAGCCCCGTAAACAAATGGCTGCGGACAAACTCACTGACGCCAAAGCAAACCGCATACGTCATGAGACGCGCAGCGCCTGCGCCCCAAATGAACATCGCGGCTAAGCCTGCTAAGCCCCAATAAACCCCCATCGCAGCGGGCAGGGCTGTAACCGCAAACGGCATTAGAATGGCGAACTTCTCTGCATCCACCAAAAAGGCATTGCCGACCCAAAACATCCCAGCCAGAAAATAGCCAAACCCCCAAGACCAGCTACGCCAGAAGGCGGAGCGTAAGCGGTTTTTGTTCTGATACGCCCCATCCAATAAGATGACGAGACCACAGATCGAAACCACAAAAGCTGGCCAAAAATGGAACGGCGCATGACCCAGTACGGCGAGCGCGCCCAACAACATCGCGGACAAGCCCGACAACCATGCAGGCTTATTTGGCCCCAAGATGGCTATAGGATGACGGATCTCGGGTTCAGCCGCTTGGGGCAGAGTTCCTGCGGCCTCTGTCACGCAGAGGGTACCTGCAAACTATCGGTATTAGCCTTTTCGACTGCCTTCGCAGAACGGATACGCACCCGCTTGATCCGCCGCGGGTCTGCGTCAATCACTTCAAAATCATAGCCGGTTGGGTGATGAAGAATTTCGCCCCGCGGAGGCACCCGACCTGCAAGCGCGAAGACCAAACCGCCGAGCGTGTCGATATCATCTTCCATATCTTCCAGCGTCAGATCGACCCCAGCGCGCTCTGAAAAATCATCCAATTCCACCCGTGCATCGGCTTCCCAAACGCCATTGCCGGTATCGACGATTAAATCTTGGTCGAGATCGTCATGCTCGTCATCAATATCGCCGATGATTTCTTCAACGAGATCTTCAATGGTCACAAGTCCATCTGTGCCGCCATATTCGTCTATCACCAATGCCATGTGGCACCGCTTCGCGCGCATTTGAAGCAACAAGTTCGGAAGCTTCATAGAGATGGGCACATAGAGCAAATCGCGCTTAAGCCGACCCAACACAAGATCATCCAATTTAGCTTTGGTCTCGCCTTGCTCATCCGGGATCAACAGCGACAGAATGTCTTTCACATGGACAAACCCCAAAGGTGTATCGAGGTTCTCGGCGTAAACTGGCATGCGTGAATGCTGATGCTCTTCAAACATGCGGGCGACTTCACCCAGCGGCATTTCGATGTCGACGGCCGTAATGTCCGCGCGAGGCACCATCACATCGCGTACAGACAAGCGGTCAAAGCTGGCTGCTTTGACGATCATGTCCTTTTGATTGCGCTCAATGGTTTCGCCCGATTGCTCGCGCTCACGCAGAAGCTCTGCGGGGTCTAGGCCGGCATAATCATTCTGGCGACGCAATTTCTGCGTCCATCGCTTCCAAAAGCTAGGTTTCTTGGCTGAGTTACTACTGGATGGGTCGTCAGTCATGGGTGTGATAAGGATCAGCAATGCCGAAGCTTGCCAATATCTCTCTCTCTAAGCCTTCCATCTCCGCCGCATCATCTTCGGCTTCATGATCATATCCTAAAAGATGTAATAGCCCATGCACAAGTAGATGGGTAGCGTGATCTTTAAGATTCTTGCCCTGCTCTTGGGCCTCACGCGCACAGGTTTCATAGGCGAGGGCAACATCACCCAACGTCTTCTCCAACGCATGCACTGTCTCAGGTGCCGGAAAAGACAGGACATTTGTCGGCTGATCCTTATGCCGCCACTGGGCATTCAAACCTTGAACCACCGCGTCGCTGGTCATGAGCAACGCAAAGCTGTCTCCCGCTGGATCAAAATAACGTGAGACGACTTTCACAATCTTGCCGACTTCCGCTTCGGAATCAGGGCCAAACACCCCATGCCAACCTTCGGTTTCAATTTGGACATCAACGTCAAAAGAAGCAGACTCCTCAGTCATCATAGGCTCTGGCGTTACCGGTGGCGAAGGCGGTATGGGTGTCACATCTGCCACTTCGCGCTCATAGGCCGAAACAATCCGTCCGACGAGTGGGTGGCGAACCACGTCTTCGGCCGTGAAGTGGACGATCTTCATCCCTTCTACACGTCGCAAAATGCGCAAGGCGTGGGGCAGACCAGAATCGCTGGAGCGCGGCAAATCGATCTGACTTGGGTCGCCATTGACGGCCATGCGCGAGCCCTCACCTAGGCGAGTCAGCAGCATTTTCATCTGCATGCGCGTGGTATTTTGCGCTTCGTCCACGATGACAAAAGCGTCAGACAAGGTACGACCGCGCATGAACGCTAAGGGTGCGACTTCAATTTCACCGGCTGCTTTTCGGCGCTCTAATTGGGCGGCACCCAGTAAAGTTTTAAAAGCATCCCAAATTGGTTGCAGATAGGGATCGACCTTTTCTTCAAGGTCGCCAGGCAGAAAGCCCAATCGTTCCCCGGCTTCCACCGCAGGGCGGGTGACGACGACGCGCGAAACGCGGCCCTCCAGCAACATCGAGACGGCGACGGCCACTGCTAGAAAAGTCTTGCCGGTCCCGGCAGGTCCAACGCCAAAAACCAAATCAAACTCACCACCCATCAGCGCATCTAGATAGACAGACTGGGTTGGGGTTCTAGGTTTGATGTCGGCGCGACGACCCGGTAAAGCCAACGCCCCGCTACGCGCACGCGACCCGGCACGCACAAATGTAATGGCAGAGCGAACCTCAGGCAGCCCTAACGCCATCCCCGCTGCCGCCTTTTCGATCAAGGACTGCAAGGCCTCGCGTGCCTGATTAACAGACACGGGATCATCGCCATGGACAAGAATATCACCACCTTGAGCCGTGACATCAACGCCAAATGCATCTTCGACCAAGGTCAGATTGCGATGAGCGGGCCCGGCCACCACAGGCACTAAGCTTGGGTTGGTGAGCGCGACGCGGCCCTCTTCAGACTTGCGACGACGCGTCACGAAGCTGACACCAATTCCCCAGTGAGGGAATTCGGCATAGTGCCAATGATGCGTACGCTGTGAAGCTGGCCAATCAATTGCTCTGGCCCCGCAACATGGACGGACTGCAACCATGGCGACCGGCCGAGGATCTGGCCTTCATTGCGGCCTTTTCCCGTAAAGAGCACGTCAAACGTCTGCCCGACTTTGGCGGCATTGAAGGCGCGCTGCTGCTCAAGGATCAAAGCCTGCAAGCGTTGCAAACGATCATCGGCCACGTCGGAGGCGACCTGGCCATACATTTCCGAGGCAGGTGTGCCGGGGCGTTTAGAATATTTGAAGCTATAGGCACCCGCATAACCAACAGCGCGAACCAATTCCATCGTATCTTCAAAGTCTTGCTCGGTCTCACCTGGGAAACCCACAATGAAATCAGAGGCCAAAGCAACATCCGGACGGGCTTTACGCACCTTCGCGATACTATCGAGATAGCTCTCCACGCTGTGCTTCCGGTTCATAGCTTTCAGGATTTTGTTGGAGCCAGACTGCACGGGCAAATGCAGATAGGGCATCAATTCTTTCACCTCGCCATGGGCCTCGATCAAGTCATCATCCATGTCACAGGGGTGAGATGTCGTATAACGGATCCGTTCGATCCCGCCGATTTTGGCTAAATGGCGAACCAATTGGGCCAAGGACCATGTTTCAGAGCCTGCCAGCGCCGGGCCTTGGCCGTGATAGGCGTTTACGTTCTGGCCCAAAAGCGTGATTTCGCGCACACCCTGTTGGGCAAGGCCGCGTGCTTCTTGAATAATGGGGTCCACTGGCCGCGAATATTCAGCCCCGCGCGTATAGGGCACCACACAGAACGTGCAGAACTTATCGCACCCTTCTTGCACAGACAAAAAGGCCGATGGCCCGTCGGGTGTACGCAGGGTAGGCAGCGCATCAAATTTTTCTACCGCCTCAAAGCTCGTTTCAAGGCGCTCGCCAGTGGCACGGGCTGCCCGCGCAATGAGCTCAGGTAGTTTGTGGTAGGCTTGCGGGCCAACCACCAAATCGACAGCCGGCGCACGACGCATAATTTCTTCGCCTTCGGCTTGTGCAACGCAGCCTGCAATGGCGATTGTCATTTTGTTGCCATTGAGCGCCATCTCATCCTTGTGCGCTTTCAAGCGTCCGATTTCGGAATAGACTTTTTCAGTCGCCTTCTCGCGAATGTGGCAGGTATTGAGCACAACAAGGTTCGCATGATCGGGCTTATCAACCGAGCTATAACCCAGAGGCCGCAAGACATCGGCCATGCGTTCACTGTCATAGACATTCATCTGACAGCCATAAGTCTGAATAAACAGAGTTTTACCTGCTACGGCGTCGCCCGTTTGCACAGGTGTCAGTCGATCCATCAGATCGTCTTTGTGGGATGTTGCGGCGTCTTCATGCATGAAGCCAGCCTAAAACGCCAAACGCGGCGAATACGCAAGAGCATTCAAGCAACACTTTGCCTGAGAATCCAGATGATATCAGGCGATGAAGGCCACAGCATCGCCCGGCTTGGCCTGCTTCAAAAGTTCGCGCAAGTCTGCTTCAGCCAAGGCCACACAGCCCTCCGTCGGCCGGTAGTCTTCTGACGCACAGTGCATGAAGATAGCGGATCCCATGGCGGGAACGACCGGATCATCATTATGACCAAGGACCACGACAATATTGTAGAGCCCATCCTCGCGCCACAAATGTTCGGCGCTGGCCGGATAGGGATGCGTGATCGGACGATTATAATTGGGATCTTCGGCCGCATCACACCATCCATCGTGGGGTTGAATGGCCGTTGCCTCAAACCCAGACGCAGGCTTGGGCCCGCGATCTTCACGCCAGAGAATTGCGCGGATCGGCCACACCCCCAAAGGACTGGCCCCATCGCCTTCACGCTTCTCTTGGGCGGATTTAGCACCGCCTTTACCAATGGAACAACGCACTTTCGTCTGACCATAGGTCAGCCAACCCGATGTTGATGCTGCAAAAACCTGCATAAAATCCCCCAGATCAAGACTCTGTGATGCAGCGCCCTCTTGTATCAGGCAATAGGGTACAACCATGTAGAGCCCATGTCACGCAAGCGCACTCTTCTTCTGGTTGATGACGACCATGATCTCCGCACCACCTTGGCCGAGCAATTCGAGCTAACGGGGGAATTTGATACCGTTATGGCCCAAGATGCGGCCAGCGGCGTCGCCGCAGCCCGCACCAAGGGTCCTGACCTGATCCTGCTGGATATCGATTTGCCTGATCTGGACGGTCGCGAAGCCTGCAAAGCGATCCGCACCGGCGGGTTTGCTGGCCCAATCATCATGCTAACCGGCCAGTCCACTGATTCCGATACGGTTTTGGGCTTAGATGCTGGCGCTAATGACTATGTCACCAAACCGTTCCGTTTTGCTGTACTTTTGGCCCGTGTCCGTGCCCACTTGCGCAGCCATGATCAAACCGATGTCGCAACGCTGAAAATTGGCCCCTACGACTTTAAGCCAGCGAACCGGACCTTGACCGATGCAAGTGGTAAGCGAATTCGATTGACGGACAAGGAAGCGGCCATTTTGCGCTATCTCTACCGATCTGGCGCTAAGGCTGTGCCGCGCGATGAATTGTTGCGTGAAGTCTGGGGCTATAATGCAGCAGTTACGACCCACACGCTAGAAACCCACATCTACCGACTACGCCAAAAAATCGAGCCGGTTTCCAGCCGCAATGGCCTCTTGATCACCGAAGGCGGCGGCTATCGCTTAGAGCCCTAGCGCCATTCGTCGCGGCCGCCCTTTCGCTGCCGCGTCAGATTCATGTGATATTGAAAGCGTTCGGGGCGATAAAAGCCCTGAACGACTTCGATTGGCGCGGACTCAGAATCCTTCATCACGCGCACGATTTTGAGCAGCGGCGATCCGGTTACGATCTTTAGAGCTTGCGCGGTTGCCGGCTCTGCACTGCAAGCCGTGATCCATTGTTCCGCTGAAACGGCCACAAAGCCCGCCCGCTCCAGCAAGTCCAACATCGGTGTGTGACCAAGTGAATTAGGGTCAAAGGTCGCAGCAATATCGATCGGCAAGTGGGTAACAATGTAAGAGAAGGGCTCTCCTTCCAGTTTACGGACGCGCTCTGCCCGCTGTACAGGAACACCACTGGGCAGGCCCAGCAATTCGGCGATCTCAGCGGTCGCCGCTACTTGCGCAACATTGATCAGCTCAACCTCTGTTGAAAGGCCCATCACTTTGAGCGCCTCCATCAGATTATCAAAACTGCCCTTCACCACCGGCACGGTCGCATTATAAGTGACCACCGTCCCGCGGCCACGATGACGCGACACCATGCCAGCAGAAGCCAATTCGTTGAGCGCACGCTTTACCGTGATGCGGGAAACATTAAAGACATGCGTCAGATCTTGTTCGCCCGGCAGGACGGCTCCCAATGGAAACGCTCCTGAGCGTATGCGTTCACGTAAAACCAAGAACAACTGGTGATACAAAGGCGTTGGCAGCCTTGGATCCACCATGGTGGCCTTTAATTCTGAGCTTGGTTTATGCGATGTGGGCAAGGTTGCGTCCATACAGAAAAATTTGTGTGCCAATCGAAGATTAAAGAGCCTCACTCCGACAGTCTATCGAAGTAAACTTAATCTCAACCACCGTTGGCACGCTCTCGAACAGAGTCAAGACTTTCCCAAATCTTGCCCCCTGGATAAAGCCCAATAGACATGGTCATGTCGTGTACTTCCACCGAAGCAAACATATCGCACGTAAAGTAGGGGTCGCCGCGCATGATGGCCCAAGCCGCCTCTACATCGTCGGCACACACAATCAAGCAAGACCCGTGAATTTTCGAACTACCCGGTTCTTTTAGAGGCCCAGCTGTTACGTAAGATGTCCAATGGGCTTCGACATGGGCGAGATGACCTTCCAAATGTTCCAGCCTCTTTTCAGGAGCGCTTGGACCGTCTTTGCACACAAATAGGAACGTCGGTTGACTTTGACGGGGTATCGTTGGTGGATTGGACACATGGGACTCCCTGATCCTTGGTTTATCCACTCTAGGGGTGAGTCATTGCCTTGCCAATGTTGAAACGTTATTTGATATAAAGATAGATCATTTCTCGAAGTTGGATGCACGGCCCAGCATGGCAGAAGCCACCAAACCTCAAAAGGTGTTTTCGGGCCAAACCTTAGCCCAAAAGCTACTGGCGCGGGCATCAGGTCGCGACGATGTGGCCCCAGGTGATATCGTCATCGTCAACGTCGACCTTGCTATGGCCCATGATTCAAGCGGACCCCGGCGGTGGAAGCCACACCTAGACGCCCTTGGCGCAACCTTGTGGGATCCTTCCCGCGTGGTGATTGTGTCAGACCATTATGTGCCTGCGGTCGATGGGGAGAGTGCGGCGATTCTGAAGCTGACGCGCGCGTTTGCCAAGGAGCAGAATGTTGGTCATTTCTTTGATATGGAAGGGATTTGCCACGCCATTCTTCCACAAAAAGGCCTTTTGAGACCGGGCATTTTTGTCGCTGGTGGCGACAGTCATACTCCTCATGCGGGTGCCTTTGGATGCTATGCCGCAGGTTTCGGTGCTACCGACATGCTGGGCATTGTGGTTACCGGAAAAACCTGGACAATCGTTCCTGAAACAATTCGAGTTGAATTGACGGGCAGTTTTAAGCACCATGTTTCGGCTAAAGACGTCATGTTGCTTCTCTGTCGCGAGCTTGGAATGGATAATGCGTTCAAGGCCATCGAATATGGTGGTCCAGGTGTGGCTGGGATGTCGATGGAAGAACGCATGGTTTTGTCCAATATGGCCGCAGAACTCGGTGGCGAAGTTGGTCTGATCGCGGCGGACAGAGTGACGCTAGATCATATTCGCGCCCATGGCGGAGAAACGTCGGAAGTTGATTTGGCCTGGCAACCCGATCCAGATGCAAATTACGAGCGGATTGTTACGATCAACCTTAGCGATCTTGAGCCGCAAATTGCCGCACCCCATTCACCCGCCAACAGCTTTCCGATTAGCCACGCGGCCGGCGTGCCAATCGATCAGGCCTATATCGGTGCTTGTGTTGGCGCAAAGTTAGAAGATTTGCACATGGCAGCCCAAATCCTAAAGGGTCAGCGCATTGCCCAAGGTGTGCGCCTTTTGGTTGCGCCAGCAAGTTCGCAAGTCACAGCCGATGCGGCTGCCGACGGGACATTGTCGATCTTACTGGCAGCTGGGGCGACTCTCTTGCCATCGGGTTGTGGCGCGTGCGCAGGTATGGGGGCAGGCTTATTGGCAGCAGGTGAAACGTGCATCTCCACGACCAATCGCAATTTCAAAGGCCGGATGGGACATTCGGAGGCCTTGGTCTATTTAGGGTCACCCTACACGGTTGCGGCCAGTGCAATCGCTGGCTGCCTTAGTGATCCCCGCTTGCATGCGGCCGATCTAGCGGGGGCGGCATGACGGGAACAGCTCAGATTGGGCGCGCCTTCGTTTTTGGCGACAATATCGATACTGACCTTCTGGCACCAGGTCATCTTATGAAGCTGTCGGCGGAAGATTTGGCACAGCACTGCCTTGAAGCCATCGCGCCGGATTTCGCGAAGTCTGTTCAACCCGGTGATTTTGTTGTGGCCGGCAAGAATTTCGGCTTAGGCTCCTCACGCGAGCAAGCCGCTGTAAGTCTGCGACTATTGGGAGTTGGCGGCGTAATTGCACCCAGCTTTGCGCGAATTTTCTACCGAAATGCCCTAAACTTGGGCCTTCCGGCTTTGTTCTGTGAGCGTGCCGATAAGATTGTCCAGGGTGACCTGTTGATGGTCGACCCGGTCTTGGGCAAGATCACGAATAAGACGCGTGGTGAGACTTTAGTGTGTAAGCCTATACCAGACCACTTAATGGCCATGGTTCGGGCCGGGGGCCTAATCGCACACCTAAAGACAAACGCGGCACATAGGGATCGAGCATGACACAGTTTTCTCTGCACGAGCGGCTCGGCCAAAAAAAAGCCCTGTTGGCACCTGGGGCCTATGATGCGTTGAGTGCACTTTTGGTCGAACAAGCAGGCTTTGAAGCCATTTATATGTCCGGCGCATCGATCTCTTACACGCAATTGGGTCGGCCCGACATTGGATTGGTGTCGTCCACGCAAGTCGCAGACATTATTGGACGCGTGCGGGACCGTGTGAAAATTCCCCTTATCGTGGATGCGGATACTGGGTTTGGCAACGCCTTGAACGTTCAGCACACCTTACGTTTGTTCGAACGGATGGGTGCCAATGCTTTGCAATTGGAAGATCAAACGGCACCCAAGCGCTGTGGTCATTTGGCTGGAAAGGAATTGGTTTCAACCAGCGAAATGGTCGGGAAAATCAAGGCCGCGGTGGATGCCCGCTGTACGGAACAAACCCTGATCATCGCCCGCACGGATGCCATCGCTGTGGAAGGGTTCGAGCCTGCGCTAGAGCGGGCAGAACACTATCGACAGGCCGGAGCGGACATCCTTTTTGTTGAAGCGCCGCAGGCGATTGATCAAATGCAGGCCATTTGCCAAGCGTTCCCAGATACTCCACTTTTGGCCAATATGGTTGAAGGGGGAAGAACACCGCTTCTTACCGCGGATCAATTATCCGACATGGGGTATCGCTTGGTGATTGCGCCGGGCTCTATGGTGCGAGTCCACGCCTTTATCGCACAGCAGTTTCTCCAATCCTTGAAAGCCAATGGCACAACCGCTTTATTCCGTGATCGGATGTTGGACTTCAAACAAATCAACGAATTACTAGGATTGCCGGACTTAATGGATCAGGGCGCGCATTATGAAATGCGCGGGCAAGAAGCGGCGGAATAAAACCCAGATCTGTAAGGCTTTCTTCACTGCGCTTCATTACACTTTTGTCTCTATGTTGCCAGATTCTGGGTGCATGTGGATTGCATGGTGATTAAGCGCGGCCACGTAAGTGAAAAGCATCTGGGAACAGATGTCTGGGCTCAACCGTGGTTGAGTCGACTTTCCTGCGTCTTCATAGCCTTTGGAGTTTTGCTTGGCGGAATGGCAACCGCGCAAACGCAGAAGCGCGCCAGCGACCTTACCCTGAATGATATGTTCACCAGCCCCAATGCCGCGGCCTCGCAGGCGGTCTCCTTCAGTGCCGGGCCGAACAACATCCGCTTTGTGCTAGACCGTTCACAGCCACGCGTCGTTTTATTGCGATTTGACGGCGATCCAGAGGTCTGGGCACTGACCTCGCAATGGGGCCCCCGCGGCGATGAGTTTCTACGCAATGATATCGGCGAAGTCATTGTTCGGATCACGACATTAGGCGGCGTGACCATTTATGGCCCGCTCGGGACCAATGGAGGCCTTGCTGCAAGCGAAGGCAAAGCCAAAACCCTATCAGCACCTGCGCGAAGCGAAGCTACCTTACAGGCGACCCTTGAAAAGGCACTGCGATGGTTTGATAAATTTTCTAACCGTAGCATTCGGGTGGAAGCATCCGGTGCTTTGCCTCCTGCCTTGGTCTACGAGGCCCTTGAGCGCGCCGCACAAGGCATGTCGCGCGCGCCTCGTGGCTATTTTGGTCGTCCCGAGCGCCGTGTTAAACTTATTCGTGTCCAGCGCAGCTTTGATCGGCCCAGTGTGCGTTGGCAATCGGGCGTTTTGACCATTGGTGTTGTGCCTGGTGCTGGCTATGCCGGAAGACCGTCCAGTGCCGCTGTCCTATTGGCGCTTACGAAGAGCAGTTAGAGCAGCTTCCCTCATGCTCTAACGAGGTCTTGGCGCACAACTTTGATCCACTCGGATCAAAACGCGCTTTACTTGCGCGACAGCGTGTCGCGATTGCCGGAACAGTGCGTCCGGCATATATCAGGTCCATGACCTTAGAACCCCTTAACATTGCAATTTTCGTCGCCATGGCCGCGGTCTTTACTGTCCTAGTTGCAGGTATCGCAAATTTGGCCATCACGGGCGACAAGGCACGGTCGCGATCTAACCAGTTGATGCGTTTGCGGGTTCTGGTCCAGTTTATTGCGGTTATCCTTTTGATGATTGGCTTTTGGCTTAAAACGCGCGCGGGATGACGAAGAGAAGCTTTGCAAACAAAATTGCCTTAGTTACCGGCGGTGGGGGGCAGTTTGGCCGCGTGATGTGCCAAGCCCTCGCCAATCGTGGATGCAAGTTGATCGTGGGAGATTGTGATCTTACCGCCGCGCGCGATACAGCAGCCAAGACGGAAGGCTTAGCTTTGGGCTTAGATGTTACGGATGCAGCCATGTGGACCAACGCGGCATCCTCTGCAAGGGATCTTTTTGGCCCACTCGACTATGTGTTCCACTGCGCCCAGCACCGCGCTGAGGGCACCGATGCCGAAAGTATGGCACGATTATGGGCGACCCAAGTCTCGTCTTTAGAAATCGCTTATCGGAATTGCCGGTCCGATCTAGGATCAACAGGCGGAGTGCATGTTATCTTCGTATCAGGGGCGGCTTGGCAGCCAGATCCGGCCCGACCGCTCTGGTCGGCTGCAGAGGCTGCCAAACGGCAGTGGCATAAGGCCCATCAGCTTGGATCGCGTTCAGGGCAAAGCGCGCTGATTGCCTATGACGTTCCCCCCCGGGCCTCACGCAAGACCGCGGATGATGAGATTGCCGCGGCGACACTTTGGGCTTTATCTCGCGGCGAGAAGCAGGCGTTTGTACCTGGCGGCTTTGGAGTCGCCGGTTTTTGCCGGAAATCAGCTCAATAAAGGCTGAGCCTTACGAAGGCATGCCTGCGCAGCGCAGATATTTTTCGGGCATTGCACCATCCCAGGAGATACTGGCGGTATCGTCACCGGTTTGTTCAATTATCAAGCTGAATGTAACGCCAACGCCATTTTTGCCTTTGACCTCGTAGCCTTTTTCAATTGGCTCTACAGTCAAAACCTTATGTCGCTCGATCCCCGACGGCCGAATGCTGTCCAGCCAATAGCCCGTCTCTTCGTCCATAAGGACATAGCCTTGGTTCATCCGCTGTGGATTACAAGCAAGTGGTCCGGGATCACCTGGCTGGCCCAAGAAGGCAGCATTGGTATCCTTACCGGCAAATAAAAATTCACGGTCATCCGCCGAAATTTTGCCAAGCGGATCAGCTGGTGCGCAGGCTATTGCGAACACGCCCGCCGCCAGAACACTTAGAATCAGAGTATAGCGCATCGCCAGACCCCCTTTGAGAACGCGGCTGGCACGATCCAGCCGCGTCCCAAGTCGATCACACAGCGGTTAATCTTATGTGTTCATACTCTGGAAAAAGTCATCATTATTTTTAGTTTGTTTGAGCTTATCGAGCAAGAATTCCATGGCATCCATGGTGCCCATGGGGTTTAGGATCCGCCGCAGCATGTACATTTTGGGCAGGTGCTCTTTGGGCACCAATAGCTCTTCTTTGCGGGTACCCGATTTAATGATGTCGATGGCTGGGAAGACACGCTTATCTGAGACCTTACGGTCCAGAATGATTTCAGAGTTACCCGTGCCTTTGAACTCTTCGAAGATGACTTCATCCATGCGCGAGCCGGTTTCAATCAGAGCGGTCGCGATAATCGTCAAAGAGCCGCCCTCTTCCAGATTACGGGCGGCACCAAAGAAGCGCTTGGGACGTTGCAACGCATTAGCATCCACACCACCGGTTAGAACCTTACCAGAAGAAGGCACAACGGTATTGTATGCGCGGCCCAGACGTGTGATCGAATCGAGCAAGATGACGACATCACGACCATGTTCGGCCAAGCGCTTTGCCTTTTCGATAACCATTTCAGCCACTTGCACGTGGCGCGTGGCTGGCTCGTCGAAGGTTGACGATACCACTTCGCCCTTTACCGATCGCTTCATGTCGGTGACTTCTTCAGGGCGTTCGTCGATCAACAATACGATCAGATAGACTTCTGGGTGATTGATTTCGATCGATTTGGCAACGTTTTGTAGAATAACCGTTTTACCGGTGCGTGGCGGTGCCACGATCAAGGCCCGTTGGCCTTTACCGATTGGCGCCACGATATCAATTACGCGCCCGGTGCGATCTTTTCGCGTTGGATCTTGGATTTCAAGATGCAAGCGCTCATCGGGGTAGAGCGGGGTCAAGTTATCGAAATTGACCTTATGGCGGGCTTGCTCAGGATCGGTAAAGTTGATTGTGTCAACTTTCGATAAAGCGAAATAGCGCTCGCCATCTTTTGGCGCCTTTACTGGCCCTTCGACGGTGTCGCCTGTACGTAGGCCGTGACGACGAATTTGCTGCGGTGAGACATAAATATCGTCTGGTCCAGACAGATAGTTCGATTCAGGTGAGCGCAGGAAGCCAAAACCATCTGGCAATACTTCTAACACGCCGCCGCCGCCAATTTCGGAGCCACGCTCTGCTTGTGCCTTCAAAATAGCAAACAAAAGATCTTGGGTGCGCAGATTAGAAGCGCCGTCAATTTCTAGGGATTCTGCCAGGACCACCAATTCTGTAGGGGTACGGGTCTTTAATTCTTGTAGCGTGGACCGGCGTGGTGGCGCGTCGATCGACAATTCCTCTGACATGTCAGGGCCTCAAAATATCTTTGGTGAAAGCCGTCTTTGCAAGGACTGCAGCGGCTATAAGGAGGTGCCAAACCGAGTGAAGGCTTTGGCAACGAGCGATCACATGACGATTAACGCTGGCGCGGTCAAGGTGTGTTGTCAAGAAAAAGGCTCTAAGACAACCATAAACACAGCGACAATCATCAAAACAAACGGCAATTCGTTTAGGAACCGGAAGGCCACGTGGTTCAACGGACGCTCACCCCGCTCAAACGCTTTGCGCCAGCGCAGATAAAGATGATCTACTGCCGTAATGAGAATAACCATGGCCAACTTAATCTGCATCCAAGGTTGGGCCAGTAAATCCAAACCACCTCGGCCGAGCAGCAAGCTTAAGCCTAAAATCCACACCACAATCATCGCGGGGATCATAATGCCGCGATGTAGGCGCCGCTCCATGATGATCAATTGCTGATCCAGTTCACCTCCAAGAGGGGCTAGGGAATGATAGACAAATAAGCGTGGCAGATACATCAGGCCAGCCATCCACGCGATCACCGCAATTATATGAAGCGCTCTAAAGACTTCATAGTGGCTGGCGATCCACCCACTCATACAGCGCATCCGCCAAATTCTGCCCGCGGGCAAGAAGGACAAGCGACGACGCAGCCTGTCGTGCGTGCCGCGAGTATTGGGTCAGTACCTTCCAACAAATCGGTCGTTAGGCGGGCAAGCTCGTCGATGAATTTTGCGCGCGTACCAAGAGCGGGCGCACGCAAATAAAGCGGCACACCGACTTCGTGCGCAACTTCATAATATTCTTCATCCAATTCAACCAAGGTCTCAATATGTTCGGAGACAAAAGCGATCGGAACTACGATTACAGGTATATTGTCCGCGCCAGCGCGTTCAATCTCGGTTTCCGTGGCTGGGCCAATCCATTTTACGGGACCAACGCGAGATTGATAACAGATCGCATGCTCAAAATGATCAGGAAGCAGAGGCCGTAATGCTGCAACCGTCTCTTCTACTTGCTTTTGGTATGGATCGCCGTCGAGGATAATTTTTTCAGGCAGTCCATGTGCAGACCACAAAACCCGAACGCGCTCAGGCGAACCACCGGCTTGCCATGTTTCCATTACTGCTTCGGCATGGGCCTCAATAAAGCCTGGCGCATCAGGATAGCAGCAAATCAGCTTTGCAGGGCCACCGCCTGCCTTCTTCCAAGCCTGTAACGAGGAATCAGTCGTGGTGGTCGAAAACTGCGGATAGAGCGGCAGAAGCACCGTTTCATCAGGCTTAAATGCACGAACTTGGGCAATTGCATCTTTTACAAATGGCTTCCAATAGCGCATGGCAAGGAAGGTTTTAACTTCCGCATTTTCATAGCCAGGACGAGCTTTAACCGCCCGCTCTAAGGCTTCCGCTTGAGCTAATGTTTCTGGAACCAGTGGCGAGCCACCGCCCATCTTCGCATAGTTAGCCCGAGCTGATTTTGCGCGCAGCGTTGAAATCAATCTGGCCAATATCCAACGCACCGGTGTCGGGACGCGGATGATTGCTGGATCAGAAAACAAATTCTTCAAAAAAGGGCGCACGGAATCTGGCCCGTCCGGACCCCCAAGATTGAACAGCACAATCGCTATTTTCTGTCCCATCGAGATTTCAATTACCTTTTTCTTGATTTGCAGACGTTTATCTAGGTCAAACCCTTCACACGCCGCATCACATATTCGACATTGGCGATCGGCGTTGCTGGCACCACACCATGTCCAAGGTTGAAGATATGTGGTCCCGTGGCCGCCACGGCAAGAATAGCATCGACAGCTTGCTCAAGCGCGGGGCCACCTGCCATCAAAGCCATGGGATCAAGATTGCCTTGTAAACAAACCTTTGGGCCCAACGCAGTCCGCGCTGCGCCTAAATCTGCAGCAATATCGAGGCCGACCCCTTGGACAGTCGTTTCAGCAAAGAATTGACCAACCCGATGACCTGCCCCTCGCGGAAAACCAATAATAGGAACATTGGGATAGACCGCGCGTACCACATCTACGGCCTGCTTGATTGGCTTGGTTACGAGACGCGCGAACAGGTGCCCGGGAATATCTTCAGCCCAGGATTCAAAAATCTGTAGCGCATTTGCACCCGCTTTAACCTGAGCAATTAGATGTTGGCCAATCGCCTCAGCCAGAATTTTTAAGAGATCGTCGACTAATTCTGGGTTCTGATACGCAAAAGCACGAGCAAGATCACGCTCACCGCCGCGGCCCTGAATCATATAGGTCGCCAAGGTCCAAGGAGCACCAGCGAAGCCTATTAGAGCACGGTCCTCGTCCATTGCGGCCCGAACCCGCTCTAGAGCCTCATAGACCGGCGCTAAACGTGTTTCGAGACGGGACATATCTAGTTTTGCGATATCCGCCGCGCCCTCCAACGGGGTCAATAGCGGGCCTTCGCCTTCGGCAAAGCGCACATCTCGGCCCAATGCATGGGGTACCACCAGAATATCGGAGAAGATAATCGCCGCATCGACCGGATATCTGCGGACTGGTTGCAACGTTGCTTCAGCCGCAGCTGCTGGCGCATAGCAAAAGTCAAGGAAGCTCTTGTTCTTCGCGCGAAGTTCACGATATTCCGGCAAATGGCGGCCCGCTTGGCGCATCAACCAGATCGGTGGATGTGCTTGTTGTTCACCTAGGAGGGTGCGAACCAATGCGCTGTTGTGACCCTTTGCTCCCTCACCCATGGCGGGCTCCCCTTCCCTTTTATATTTTAGATTCTTGAATCAGTAGATAGTAGTACGGTGGATAGACTGATCCTTGGAAGTCACCTGCATGACCTAACGGGATTTCTCAAGCTGTTTATCAGCTTTTACCCCTGTTTTTTCCACAGCGCATCCGATACGAAAAGTACCGAAAATCATGCGATTGCTCTAGATAGCATCAAAGATTTACCCACATTGGGGATGCTTGTCTCAACAGCTTACCAGCCTTGTGGATGTTCGAGAAAAGTTCCAGAGGCTTTATCCCTTAGTACTTCCCACGCAGCAATTTGTTTCGCACATTCATACAAAATTAACCGTGTTTCTTAGAGACTCATTAAGCTTTTTTAACAAGTTGTTAACAGCCCTACCGGGGTAAACTGGTCCACCTATTGGTACCTTTTGGTCAGACCTAAAGAAGTTAGGTCTGAAAATGTATGAAGACCTTGATCCGAAATGGTTCGTCGGTCACAGCTTTTCTATGCGCATTTCCACTTTTCTAAACGTTCATTTGGTGTCTGACTCCACAGGCGAAACGCTCAACGCCGTTTTGCGGGCCGTTGCGCCCTTATTTGAAGGTGTGACGCCATTAGAGCATTCTTATTATTTGGTGCGGTCTCGCCGCCAACTCGACCGGGTTTTGGCTGAGATTGAGTCCTTCCCCGGCGTCGTCCTGTTCACGATTGCCGCGCATGATCTCCGCGATGTTTTGGTTGATCATTGTAAGCACTTGGGCATTCCAGCACTACCGCTCCTAGATCAGGTTCTCACCATGTGGGAACATCATCTGAAAATGCGCGCCGGTGAAAAGACAGGCTCTAAGCAAGCATTGGATGAAAATTACTTTCGTCGGATTGACGCTCTTAACTACACCATGGCCCATGATGACGGCCAAATGGTACATGAATTCAATCAAGCGGATGTGGTGCTTGTGGGCGTCAGTCGGACCTCAAAAACGCCAACGTCAATTTATCTTGCCAACCGCGGTATTCGAACAGGGAATTTCCCGTTGGTGCCAAAAGCCCCAATCCCTCAAGCGTTGTTAGAACTCAATAAGCCATTGGTTGTTGGGTTGCGGGTTTCGCCTGATCGGTTGATTGCCATTCGCCGTAACCGGCTTTTGTCGCTTAATGCCGATGCGACCAGTGAATATGTTGATGAAGATGCGGTGCGCGAAGAGATTACGGATGCGAACCGTTTGTTTGAACGTCAGAATTGGCCCGTAATCGATGTAACCCGACGATCAATTGAAGAAACCTCGGCCGCCATTTTGAACCTGCTTACAGACCGGAATGCAAAATAGTCATGCTAACGCTCGCTTCTACCAGTACCATTCGTCGCCATCTCCTCACGCAAGCCGGCATTCGTTTTGAGGCTATTGGATCTGGTGTAGACGAAGATGCCGTAAAAGAAGCGATGCGGGCTGAAGGGGCTAGTCCGCGCAATCAAGCGGATAAACTCGCTGAACTAAAGGCGTTGAAGGTTTCACAAAGACGGCCTGGCTTTGTCCTCGGCTGTGACCAAATCCTGTCGTTTGAAGGCCATTCGTTTGACAAGGCCGAAACACTGGACGAGGCTTTTGAACGCCTCAGCCAATTGCGCGGCAAGACACACACCCTTGAATGCGCAGCGGTTATCGCAAAAGAGGGTCAGCCTGTCTGGCGCTTAGTAACGAGCCCAAAACTAACCATGCGGGCCTTTTCGGATGATTTCTTGCGCTCATACCTGACTTCCTATGGTCAAGAGGCGCTTGCAAGTGTCGGCTGTTATCAGTTTGAGGGCCCTGGTGCGCAATTGTTTGAGAAGGTTGAGGGGGACTTTTTTTCAATCCTTGGCCTGCCGTTATTAGAGGTCCTAGCCTTCTTGCGTCTGCATGGGGAGGTCCCAACTTGAAGATTAGCGGATCGACCGAGCTTTATGCGGTCTTGGGCAATCCGGTACGGCATTCCATGTCACCGGTTTTGCAAAACGCTTGGATACAAGCACACGGATTTAACGCGCTTTATGTCGCACTTCCTGTTGAGCTGGAAGACTTTGAGGCGGCCCTTCAAGGCTTGGCCGCTAGCGATGTGTGTGGGCTAAACATCACAACACCGTTCAAGGAACGCGCAGCACAGGCGGCATTGCGTCAATCTGACCGGGTGAAGTTGGTTGGCGCTGCTAATTGCCTAAGTTTGGACCGAGCTGGTCGCGGGTACGATGCCAACAACACGGACGGCGACGGTCTGGTTGTTGATCTGGACGCGCGGGCATCTGACTGGCGCGACTCTGCCGGACATATAGTGGTTCTGGGTGCCGGCGGGGCAGCCCGCTCCATTCTTGCGGCTCTATGCGTACATAGCCAAACTGCCATTTGCGTCATCAATCGTGATCAAGACCGAGCTCAGAAGATTGCAAACGACCTAAATCCCCAACAAATTCTCGTCCGAACGTGGCAGGACTTGCCACAGCATTTGGCGGGTGCAGGTCTTGTGATTAATGCCACCAGCCAAGGCCTCAACAATCAGTCGCCTTTTTCCCCGGATTTTTCGCCAACGCGATCGGAGGCGATCATTTATGACACCATTTATTCGCCTCGTATGACCGCCTATCTGGAGAGCGCCAAGGCCGCAAAGCGGCGGCATTTCGATGGGTTGGGCATGTTAGCTGGTCAAGGTGCTTTGGCATTTCAGCATTGGTTTGGCGTTCTACCAGATGTTAAGGATGGCCTGAGAACCTTAGAGAAGGCGGTCTCCGCATGAAGATTGTTGCGCTGACAGGTTCGATCGGCATGGGTAAATCGACCACGTCGGCCATGTTTAAGGAGTTAGGCGTTCCTATTTGGGATGCCGATGCGGCTGTTCACCGTCTTTATGCACCAGACGGAGCAGCCATCACGCCCCTACAAGCTTTAATTCCTGATGCGATAGGAGCTAACGGGGTCGACCGCGGCATTTTGACGAGCAAAATTCTTCAAGATCCAGGGCTTCTCAAGCAAATTGAAGCTGTTGTGCACCCCTTAGTCGGCAAAGATCGCGCTGACTTTTTGGCTGATGCGCGTGAACAGGGTGTGCCCTTGACCATCGTCGATGTACCTTTGCTGTTTGAAACAGGCGGTGAAGCCTACGTGGATGCCGTGATTGTAGTGTCCTGCCCACCTGAGATGCAGCGGGCCCGAGTTCTGGCCCGTCCTGGTATGACGGAAGAGAAGTTCGCTTCCATCTTGGCACGTCAAACACCCGATGAAGTTAAGCGGTCGAAGTCGGATTTTGTGATCGACACCGGCTTGGGTCTTGACGCCGCGCGCGAACAAGTTGGGATGGTTTATGAGGCATTGATCAAACCAACAGCCGAAACGGCGAGAAAAAAAGATGCGTGAAATCGTTTTTGATACCGAGACGACCGGAACTGATCCCGAAAGGGGTGACCGGATCGTCGAAATCGGTTGTGTTGAATTGATCGACCTTGTGCCCACTGGGGCGACCTTTCACCGCTATATTAATCCTGAACGTGATGTGCCGGCCGAAGTCGTAAGGGTTCATGGCCTAACAGGCGATTTTCTCTCCGATAAGCCTGTGTTCGGTGCCTCGGAAGTCGTTGAAGAATTGTTGGCTTTTATCGGTGATGCTCCGCTTGTCGCTCATAATGCTGAGTTTGACCGCCGGTTTTTAAATGCAGAGCTTGGGCGACTGGGCTTGTCGCTTATTCCAAAGGAACGCTGCGTCGATACTTTGCTGATAGCACGCAAAAAATATCCCGGCGCACCGGCTTCATTGGACGCTTTATGTCGGCGGCTGAATATTGATTTGACGGCGCGCGATAAGCACGGGGCTCTTTTGGACTCCCAATTGCTGGCGGCTGTGTACCTCGAACTCAAGGGAGGCAGGGAAAGGCGGCTCGATTTTCTCGATCCTGCCGAGGCGGCTGAGACCCAGATCCAAGCGTCGGAAGGTGTTTTGGAAGCCAAAGCCAGCTTGCCCAAGCGAGAACGCCCCCATGCTTTAGAATTGTTGTCCACGCTGGAAGAGTTGGAGGCGCACGGCACCTTTATCGCCACACTGGGTAAGGAACCTGTTTGGAACAAGTTCCTTACCGATCGTGGACAGCAATCAGCCTAGAGCGCGTTTAAATCCTATTGGATCAAAATTGCGTGGCTCTTTAGGAGGGTTGACCGCCTGAACGCTCAACACGCTGGGTGGCATAAAGCGCACCAAAGTCCATGGGGTCCAGCATCAAGGGTGGATAGCCACCAGCTTGGCTGTTATTAGCAATCAACTGACGGGCAAATGGGAAGAGGATCTTCGGACATTCTGCCAGCAACAGAGGCTCCAAAGCGTCGCCGGGGATATTGGCGAATTGGAACAGGCCCGAATAGACCAATTCGATGATAAATTGGGTTTGGCCCTCGCGGTCGCTGCGTGCATTGATCTTCAAATCCACTTCAAAGACGCCGGATTCGTCCATCGCCCGTGCGCTCACGTCTAATTGAAGATCGATTTTTGGCTGTGCGCCTTCCCTTAAGGAGTTAGGCGCATTTGGATTTTCAAACGAAAAATCCTTTACATATTGGGCTAAAACACGGACCGAAGGGGCAGTTTCCGCCCCACCATTCGCTAAAGAACCGTTTTCCAGTGGCGCAGAGGCCGTATCATCTGTCATGTCTTGATCTCCAGAAGCTGTGGTGGCTAGCACGCAACAGCCCTTTACGGCAACCAAGTGGCTGACTTACGCATCATTGCATCCTATATGAGTTTATGACCGCCATTCAAAACCAAGCGGGACCGGATCGAAAACCATGGAAATAGTCTTCTTCGCCGTTGTGGCAGCTCTCGTACTTGGCCGTTTATACCAAGTGCTTGGCCAAAATCGTGGTGCAGAGCCACCCCCGATGCAACAGCCCAGATTTGGTATGCCCGAGACGCCTGCTGAAAAGGCGGATGGCGACGAGACTGCCGACGATGGCGGTAAGGTTTTGACCTTCCCTGCGCGGGAATATGATGGCCCTGGCGCGGCTGGCCTAAAAGCAATTGGGGCAGCCCAGCGAGGGTTTAGCGCGGAAGCGTTTCTGGAAGGCGCAAAGTCTGCTTATGAAATGATCGTAACGGCTTATGGCGCTGGCGATGAACAGACCTTGAAAGATCTGGTCGATGCCGACGTGTTTGAAGCTTACAAGACCTCGATGGATGAGCGGCGGACAGCCGGTGCCGCCAAGATCGAGGTTATTAGGCTGAGCGATGCAAAGATCGTAGATGCCGAATTAGATGGTAAAATCGCACGTATTGACGTGGCCTTCTCATCTGACTTGGCCGATGGTGGGGATGGCCTACGCGCCGCTGATGAAGTTTGGACGTTTGAACGTGCCGTTGATGCCCGCGATCCAAACTGGCTTCTGAGCGCGGTCCGGACCGCCTAATCATGCGCCGCATGTATTCTTTGTTGACCACATCATGCGTGATGTCGGTCTTACTCTCGGCTTGTGCCACGGTGGCACCGACACCCACACCGACACCCACACCGGCACCCGCGCCAGTGCCGCAACCGGCACCGACACCTGTCGTAACGCCTGTGCCGACCCCGGCACCCGCTGTTGCAGCGCCAATTACCCCGCTGCGTCCAGCTGTTGCGCCGCCCACGGTCTCGGCTGCGCCTCCGGCACCGATAGATATTGTGCCGCTGCAGTTTAGTTCCGCGGCGTTTGAGAGTTTGCCTAATTGGGCAGAGACGGATGTGGGGGCTGCCCGTCGCGCGCTTGTTCGTTCGTGTGCCATTTCTCAAGCCAGACCCAAAGATCAGCTGTTGTCGGCAGTAGCAACCTATTCGGGCCGCGTTGGCGATTGGGCGCGCGTTTGCGCTTTGGCGAACGACCCAAGCCTTGAAGACCGCACCTTTTGGGAGAGCCAGTTTCAGGCTTGGCGCGTCGCAACCGAGGCGACCGAGGTCGGTCGACTGACAGGGTATTATGAGCCGGTCATGGTCGCGTCTCGGGTTAAGACACCTGTTTACTCGGAGCCAATCCAAAGCAGACCTGCCGATTTATTTGAGATTGATCTTGGCCAGTTCGACCCCACTTTGCGCAATCGCTCCATCGTTGCTCGGATGGATCGGGGGAAAGTCGTGCCATATTGGTCGCGTGCCCAGATATCGCAATCCACAGCGCCAGTCTTGGCGTGGGGTGAGCCGGCTGAAGTTTTATCGCTGCAGGTTCAAGGCTCTGGCCGCTTGCAATTTGATGATGGCAGCCAGGTTCGCGCTGCATTTGCGGCGCACAACGGGCATCGTTTTGGCTCAAACGCGCAAGAATTGATCCGCCGTGGGGCGTTGCCTGTCAATGGTGCCTCCATGGATGCGATCAAGACTTGGTTCAAGACCGCCTCACCCAGCGAGGCCCGCGAGGTCTTGAATGCTAACCCACGCACAGTCTTTTTCCGGCTTGAACCGATTAAGGATCCAATTGCGGGCCCTAAGGGAGGTCAACAAGCTGCACTTGAAGCCAATGGCTCACTTGCGGTGGATACAAGTTATCATGCCTATGGCGTGCCCATCTTTTTGGCAGCGGATGCGCCGCGTGTCGCGCTTTCAGCCGATGTTAGTCTGCGGCGCTTGGCAGTGGCTCAAGACACTGGCGGTGCGATCCGCGGCCCAATTCGGGGTGATCTTTACTGGGGCACAGGGCCAGAGGCAGGTTTGCGGGCGGGGCGGATCAACCATGACGTGCGGTTTTGGGTTCTTTTGCCAAAAGGCCTAACCCCCACCGCCGCCGCTTCGGTCCGTTAAGGATGAGCCGGCGTCGGGATTTGATGCCGGATGAAGCTAAGCTGTGGCACCGGGTTGCCCGGACAGTTCGTATCTATGGTCACCAAAAGCCCAAATTAGCGCTCGAGGATGCTGCGCCGACCCCTGCTCCTGTCCCGGAAATAGCGAAAAAGCCCGCCCCAGAACTGCCCCACCTAGCACTCAAGCGGGCCAAGGCTGCACGATACGTTCCTGCGCCACCCGCTCCAAAGGCTGAAGTGAGACCGGCGTCGTTGGTTTCGGACGCCTCAGGGCACAAAAAAGTGCGACGTGGGAAGCTGGATATCGATGGCTCGATTGATCTACATGGCTATCGACAAGTAGAGGCACAAACAGCCCTCGCTGGCTTTTTGGTGCGGATGCGCGGAAGCGGCGCGCGGTGTGTATTGGTTGTTACTGGCAAGGGTCGTGCCATCGAAGTCGGTGAAGATTATTTGACCCCTCAACCCGGCGTTATCCGTCGTCGCCTGCCCGAATGGTTGAGTGGGCCGGGAATCCGTGAACATGTATCGGGATATGCCTCTGCCCACCCTCGCCACGGAGGAAGCGGGGCCTATTATGTTCTGTTGAAGGCGCTGAAGGATACTTAAATGAGCGGCCATAAGCCCGACGAGACTTGGTGGAAGACCCGCTCTGTCTACCAAATTTATCCGCGCTCCTATTGCGATGCCAATGGCGACGGAATGGGCGATTTGGCCGGGATTACGCAGGGTCTAAGCGCGATCAAAGCCTTAGGTGCCGGCATTGTCTGGATGTCACCTGTTTTCCGCTCGCCTATGGTTGATAATGGCTACGATATGTCAGGCTATCGCGAGATTGACCCCTTGTTTGGCACCCTAGCGGATTTTGAAGCGTTGCTGGCTGAAGCCAAGCGCTTAGACCTCAAGATCGTGCTCGACATTGCGCTTAATCACACCTCGATTGATCACCCCTGGTTTCAAGCGGCCCTGTCCGATCCATCCGGACCATACCGCGACTATTACATTTGGCGGGATGAACCCAATAATTGGCAATCCATATTCGGTGGCCCCGCTTGGTCAAAGCCTGATGGCGATGACGGGTGTTATCTCCATCTGTTTGATAAGACCCAGGCGGACCTGAACTGGGAAAACCCTGCTGTTCGCGAGGAAATCTATGGCGCGATGCGGTTCTGGTTGGACAAGGGCGTCAGTGGTTTCCGCCTTGACGTGGTGACGGTCATATCAAAGCCACCAGGCCTACCCGATGCGCCAGATCCCAGGCCCATGCCGCTTTACGATATGTTGGCAGGCGGGCCACGCTTGCACGAATGGCTGCGTGACATGCGGCGAGAGGTGTTTGACCTTTATGATTGCGTGGCGATTGGCGAGGGTCCGGGCCTCAATCCAGAGCGCGCTGCGGCCATCGTTAATCCAGCTGACCCTATGTTGCATATGATCTATCATTTTGATTTTGTGGATCATACTGGCTCGCGACAGGACAGGGACTGGGACCGGGTTTGGTTCAAGTCGGTCTTTGATCGGTGGGATAAGGGCATTGGGTCAAATGGCTGGAATTCCTGCGTGGTTGGCAATCATGACCTCCGGCGCTTGATCGCTCGTTTTGGCGATGCGAATGCGGACCCTAGTCTGGTCGCTAAGGCGTTAGCCGCAACCTATCTGCTGCAACGCGCCACGCCTTTTATCTACCAGGGTGACGAATTAGGGCTGGGTGACACCACCATCACAGCGGTTGAAGAATTGGATGATGTTTGGGCGAAAACGACTTATCGCCTCGCCCGGTTAAAGGGGCATACAGAAGCAGAAGCTTTAGCCAAGGCTGTCGCCATGACGCGTGATCATGCCCGCACACCCTATCCTTGGACGCCTGAAGGTGGGTTTAGCTTGGGAACACCTTGGCTGAAGCCAACACCCAATCTCGGAGGCGTGGACTTGGCCAGCCAGCACGTCGACAGCCATTCAGTTTGGGCCTTTTATCGGGCTTTATTGGAGCTACGGTCTAAAGATCCTGAGACTTGGGTATTTGGGGCCTATGAGGATTTGTTACCAGCGCACGAGAGCTTGTTCGTTTATCGACGCGGCGCTCGCGGTTTGGTTTGTGTCAATTTGGGTAGTAAGGCGTGTGCGTTGCCAGTGGCCGTCACACAACTTCTGTCTGGGCTGACTTGCCTGCATCGTTCTGGCGCGGCCACCACAACTCTGATGGGCGCTTGGTCTACTCAAATTTGGGCTTAGGGCTTTACGCCATTGGCGGCAAACCAGGCGAGCAACTCATCCCAGCCCTGCTTGGCCGCGGTTTCCTGATACTGCGGCCGGTAATCCGCATGGAAGCCATGTTGGGTGCCGGGATAGACAATGAAGCGGCTTTGACGATTGCCGGCCTTGTCTAAGGCCGCCTTCATCGCTTCCACGCTGCTGAGCGGAATACCACCATCATTTTCGGCATAAAGGCCAAGAACCGGGCTCTTCAACTCGCCCGCAACATCCAGTGGCCATTTGCGCGGATCGGTCGAGCCGTCGCGTGGCGTTAAGCGACCGTACCAAGCGACACCCGCTTTGATCCGGGGGGTCAGGGCGCTGGCCATCCAGACGACGGCCCCACCCCAGCAAAAGCCCGTGATGCCAATGGCATCACTTTTGACGAATTTCTGCTGGTCCAACCACGCGATGGTGGCCTCGATATCGCCCATGACCTGGGCATTATTGGCGGCATTCACGATCGGCATGATCTTGGTAAAGTCAGTCAGGGGAGCTGGATCACCTGCACGGGCAAAGAAGGATGGCGCGATAGCAACATAGCCTAGACGGGCAAAGCGGCGGCACACATCGCGAATATATTCATGCAGGCCAAAAATTTCGCTAACCACAATCACGACAGGCTTCCGCCCCCTCGCCAGCGGACGGGCGACAAAGGCCGGCAAATCGAATCCCTTTGAAGGAAAGGTGATCATCTCTGATATGAGGCCGTCTGAAGGCGTCGTTATGGCGGCTGCATGGACCGGACGAATGGCCGCGGCAAAACCTGCAAAGCCCATCGCGCCGGTCAGGCCACGTCGAGACAAAGTTACGGTGGCGTCGGGGCCTTCAGGGCGGGTCAGGTTCATGGCTAGATACTCCTACGTCTTTGGGTTTCACCTTTGCCTAGGTGCGTCAAGTACATTGCACGCTCTTTCATATTCCATCAGGCTTTACCACTTAGAGCAGACGATAACAGCGCTGTGGCTGCCGCTAGGTTGACCAAATCAACAAAAGCGTGTCGGAAAGAGCGAGTGAACGAGGAGCCTATAAGCATGTTTCGCATGGACGAAGAAGACGAAAGCAAAGCGGGAAATCCAGCCCCAGCCATTGTAGAAAAGGCGCTCTTCGACAGCCGCACCATTCTACTTACCGGTGGCGTTGATGATAAACTGGCTCAGCGGGTTTGCGAACGCCTGCTGGCGCTCTCGGGCGATTCCGATCAGCCAATCCTTCTGATCATCTCTTCACCAGGCGGTCATGTGGAAAGCGGCGACATGATCCATGATATGATCAAGTTTGTGTCGGCGCCTGTGAACGTATTGGGCTCAGGTTGGGTCGCGTCGGCTGGTGCATTGATTTATGCCGCCGCAGAGCGTGAGCGTCGCTTCTGCTTGCCCAATACCCGCTTTTTGCTGCACGAACCACGCGGTGGCGTTGGTGGCATGGTTTCGGACATTGAGATCCAGGCCCGTGAAATCATCCGTATGCGCGAACGTTTGAACGCCATCTTTGCGGATGCAACCGGTCAGCCAATCGAAAAGATCAAAGCCGATACTGATCGCGATTATTGGATGAGCGCCGAAGAAGCTGTTGCCTATGGCCTCGTCGGCAAGATTGTCACCAAGCGCACCGATATTGGCTAAGTCTTACCTATTGGTGGGTGCTATCGCCGGTGCCTTTGGGGTGCGCGGTGAGATACGCCTGCGCAGCTTTACCGCAGACCCAGAAGCGATTGTGGATTATGCCCCTTTTTGTAATGAAGAGGGGCAAATCATTTTGTCTATCCAGTCGTGGCGGCCGATTAAGGATGGCATTGTGGTGACGGCGAAGGAAGTGCCAACGCGGGAAGCGGCGATGGCTATGCGCAATACCAAGTTATTCGTGCCCCGGGATCGACTTCCTGAAGTCGACGAAGACGAGTTCTACCATGTCGATCTGATTGGGTTGCGGCTGGAGGCTTTGGATGGGGCAGATTTGGGCCGCGTTCGCGCAGTGATCCCCGGCCCACAAGATCTTCTTGAGATCGAGGCGACGCCAGGTGCCAAGGGCAGTTGGTTCTTGCCCTTCACAAAGGCCTTGGTCCCGATTGTCGATTTGCCGGGAAGGAAGCTGATTGGCGAGGTCCCGCTTGGCCTGATCCCCTTGGTCGGGGAAATTCCTGAAGAGGCTCCCCCGCCCCCTGCTCAACGAAAATCGTCGAAAAAACCACCGAAAGGCCCTACTACATGATCCGACCTTCTGGCCGCATGGCCGACCAATTGCGCCCGTTGAGCCTTGAAGCCGGTGTGTCCCGTTATGCCGAGGGCTCGTGCCTTGCAAAATTTGGCAACACGCATGTGTTGGTCACGGCTTCTTTGGAAGAAAGTTTACCTGGATGGCTGCGCGGGCAAAAGCGCGGCTGGGTGACGGCTGAATATGGCATGCTGCCACGTGCGACACACACACGTGGCCGTCGCGAAGCTGCTTCAGGTAAACAGTCTGGCCGCACGCAGGAGATCCAGCGTCTGATCGGCCGTGGTCTTCGTTCTGTGGTCGATCTCGTCGCCTTGGGTGAGCGTCAAATCACCATTGACTGCGATGTGATTCAGGCTGATGGTGGCACACGCACGGCGGCGCTGACGGGCGCTTGGGTCGCATTGAAGCAAGCGTGCCTTTATCTGAAGACAGAGGGACTGATCACGGAAGAGCCGATCCGCGCGCAAGTGGCTGCCGTATCCTGCGGCATTTATCAGGGCGTGCCCGTTCTTGATCTGGATTATCCAGAGGATTCAAATGCTGAGGCTGATGCGAACTTTGTTCTGGCCGAAGGTCTTGGCCTTGTCGAAGTTCAAGCGACCGGTGAAGAACGGCCATTTACGGAAGCTGAGCTAAACGCGCTTCTTTCGCTCGCAAAGTCCGGCTGCGAGGATTTGTTTGAGGCCCAGCGACAAGCACTGGGCCTCTAAAGCGGCTCACTAAGGCTTAGCTTTGGTTTTTAATCCCGGCCTTTTGGTCGGCCAACAGCTCATCATCGGTCAGATCGCCTTCCCACTTAGCCACAACAGCTGTGGCAATGGAGTTGCCGATCACGTTGGTGGCGGAACGGCCCATGTCCAAGAAGTGATCTACGGCTAGGATCAGCAAAATTCCGGCTTCAGGAATTTTGAAGAAGGACAGTGTTGCCGCGATCACCACGAGTGAGGCGCGTGGCACGCCGGCCATGCCCTTGGAGGTCACCATCAACAAAAGCAACATGGTCGCGATTTGCGGTACGGTCAGCACAATGCCATAGGCTTGGGCGATAAACAGCGTCGCGAAGGTGCAATACATCATCGAGCCGTCGAGATTGAACGAATAGCCCAAGGGCAGCACGAAACTGGCGATGCGGCGCGACACGCCAAACTTCTCTAACTGCTCCATCGTTTTAGGATAAGCGGCCTCAGACGAGGCGGTAGAGAATGCCAGCAAGGTGGGTTCGCGGATGCGGGCGATCAAATTGCCGATCGCAGGACCAATGACGACAAAGCCTGCCAGCAAGAGAAGTCCCCACAAGATCGCCAGTGCCAAGTAGAAGCCACCGATAAAGGAGGCATAAGTGCCCAGAACGGCCAAACCCTTGGTCGCGATCACGGCAGCAACCGCGGCAAAAACCGCTAGCGGCGCAAGCGACATCACATAGCCCGTTAGCTTCAACATGGCGTGGGAGACTTTGTCAGCAAGGTCAGCCAATGGCTTGCCCTCTTCGCCCATCGCGGTCACGGCGACACCGAAGAAGATCGAGAACACCACGATCTGCAAGATCTCGTTGTTAGCCATTGCTTCGACAATGGATTTCGGCACCAAATGGATGATGAAATCTTTCAAGGTCAGTGCCGAAGGCTTGATATCACTAACGGCATCGGCCGGCGGCATTGGCAGATTGAGGCCGACGCCGGGATGCAAGACGCTGGCAATCACGGCACCCAAGGTCAAAGAAACCAGCGAGGCCGCAAGGAACCACGCCATCGTTTTGATGCCGACGCGGCCCAAAGTTGTAGTGTCCCCAATATGGGCGATACCGGCAACCAAAGTCGCAAACACCAAGGGTGCGATGATCATCTTGATCAAACGCAAGAAAATATCGGTCACAATCTTAAAATTGTCCGCCCAGACCAATTGTCCTTCTTTGGGAACAAACTCGAAAATAGCGGCACCGACCGCGATCCCCAGAATCATGGCGGCGAGAATAAAAAGTGTGAAATGCTTGTTCATGCGGTAGCCCTGCTTCCAATCCGGACACACAACTGGACAAGAGGCTTCAAAGCCTCCTCTTGTTTCCAACAGACTGTGGTCCACCCCCGTGTGACTTTCGAACTAAACTTATGCTTCATTCAACTTGTTGTGAAGCTTTAATAGCCGTCTTGCCGGAGCGAGCTCATAAATTGTGCCTAATATGAACAGGTTAAGGGGAATTCGCATGCGCATTGGCTTAAAGCCCTCACGATGAATTGACCCCATTAAGGGTCTGGCTGTGCAACATCGTCAATAGCCCGGCCTTTCATTGGCCTTCAGCAATTTGGACCTCTATGACCGCTCTGTTTCAACAGCCCTTATGGGTGCGCATTCTCGTCGGCATGGTTTTGGGAGTCATTTTAGGTTTTGGGATCCGAGCCGATGGCTTTTTGGATGGACTGATTGATGGTGAGGCTTGGTCGGCTGGTTTAAAGTTGATTGGTGATGCCTTTATCCGTCTAATCCGGATGCTCTCGGTCCCGCTGATATTTGTTTCGGTGGCCGCAGCGGTGGTGTCGATTGGCGATTTGAGCCGACTGGGAAAATCCGGTGCGCGCATCGCCGCTCTTTATATCCCGTCCGGCTTGTTGGCTGCTTGTTTGGGTGTTGGTTTGGCCATGCTCTTTCAGCCGGGCGCTGGAATTGAGGCCCCGGCGGGATTGTCTGCCCCTCCAGTAAAGCCACCGCCGACGGGTTCGGATATTCTGGCCATGTTTATTCCGGCCAATCCAGTAAAGGCCTTGGCTGAAGGCGATATGCTGAGCGTGATCGTGTTTGCCATTTTACTGGGCATTGGTGTCTTGGGTGCCCGAGAAGCTGCAAAGCCGGTGGCCGACGTATTGGATGGTGCCGCACACGCCCTTACAAAATTAGTCACTTATATCATGGAGCTAGCGCCTATTGGGGCGTTTGCTTTGATGGCGTGGGCGGTAGCCTTGATGGGTGCAGACGCGCTCGTGAAGCTCGCCGCGCTGATTGGAACCGTCTATCTTGGCTTTTTCATTTATGGGTTCGTCGTCTATGGCGGCTTCATCAAATTTGTATTGGGTTTGCCGATTCTGCCGTTCTTTAAGGGCATGTCAGAGGCCATGGCTGTGGCTTATTCCACGTCATCCTCAAATGCGACCTTGCCTGTCACCATGCGCTGTATGATCGAGAAGCTGGGTATTTCCCGCCGGATGAGTGCGTTTGTGTCGTCCATGGGTGCTACGGTCAATATGGATGGCACGGCTATGTATATCTGCATCGTCACGATCTTTGGTGCACAATTGTTCGGAATTCCGTTGGACAATGGTCAGCTGATTGGCATTGTGATCGCCGCTTCGCTTGGCGCGATTGGGGCGGCAGGCATCCCTGGTGGTTCGATTGTCTTTATCCCGCTTGTTTTGGGAATTGCGGGTGTACCGATCGAGGTGATCGCAATCATTCTGGGTGCAGACCGGATCATGGATATGATGCGCACCGTTGTGAACGTGCTGGGCGATAGTGCGGCTGCCGTAGCTGTCGCCAAGTGGGAAGGCGAGTTGGATGACGAGGCCTATAGAGCCAATCGCTTGCCTGAGGCGCGCTCAGCCTAGTCGCGCTGGTCAGCAATCTTTAGTCCTTGGTTAGCTTCAAGCTCGGCCAAATAATCGGCGCAATGCCTTCGATCCCACCTGTGACACGTTCGCTGACCAACCACGATGATGGGAAGAACCAAACCCCGGTGACCGGGCAGGCCTTCATCAGGATGTCTTCAGCAGCCAAGGTTTTCGCCAATCGAGCCGCTGCCTCACTTTCCGCGCGCGCATCCGATAGCGCCTGATTGAAGGCGGGGTCCTTCCATTGGTGGGAATAGGCTGTCCCTCCTTCCCCCCAGGAAGCCATCAGGTCAATTGCGTCGGACTTCATGCCCTTATCGATGCGGACAATGGCTGCCTCAAAGTCAAACCCATTGAGGCGGGAGACAATGGCGCTGGAGTCAGCTGCAAACATTGTGGCTTCGACGCCGATTTGCTTCCACATATCAACCATTTGGATGGCCGCACGCTCGCGGTCGTCTTTCGTGACTAAGAGTTCAAACCGCAGAGGATTTGTGGCGCTGAAGCCCTTAGCGCTGAGGATGGCGCGAGCACCTTCTGGATCATATTTTGGCTGGGCTTGACCGCGCACATATCGTCCCGCGGGCTCCACCGACCCGCGCATGACGGCGTTGGCAATGACACTGCGGTCAAAGCCCATGGCTAAAGCCCGTCGAATATCTGGGTCTTGAAATTGAGGCTTCTTGGTATTGAAGCTCATATAAACAAGGCGCGGTGCCTCGAAACGCTGATACTGATTTCCAAATTCCTTGGCGAAGTCGGCGGCGCGAAGCAAGGGTGGGTCTTGCGCCAAATCCAAGTCTCCCGATTGGAACATGCGGAGGCGGGTGGAGGAATCCTCGATGGCCTCAACGCTTATTTGGCCAGGCATGCCTTCAACCCAACCGCCCATAGGGTTTTTGTTGAAAACCAATCGTGTTTGCGAACGTTCGACTGGCTTATACGGGCCGGAGACAACAATCTTGTCGAGCTCGGTCCACTTTTCGCCGTGGGCGGCGATTGTGTGCATTGGGACAGGATAAAACTCCTGCATCCGGCTCCAGAAGGCCGCGTCAGAAACGTCCAATTCGACGACAAGGGTGGTAGGACTTGGCGCTGATACCCCAATCGTTGTTGGGTCTTTGCCGTCCACAACGCAATCACGATAGCCCTTGATCATATAAAGCTCTGAGGCGTCAGCATAGGCGGTCTTTCTGTCGGCACCTAGGCGCAAACTGTCGAGGACGTCTTTTGAATCAATTGCTTTGCCATCAGACCAAGTTAGGCCTTGCGCGATTTCGAAGGTCCACGTTTTATTGTTGTTGCTGGGTGTCCAAGAAGTGGCAAAGCCGGGTGCCGGCCCGCCCTTTGGCCCATAACCGACGACGGGCAAATAGAATTGCCTAAACAAGAGGGCCGCGGCTGCAAATTCGGCCTTGAGGGGGTCTAAGGAATCGGGTCCGCCACCTAATCCAACCCGCAGGATATCGGCAGGGGCAGCCGCTTTACCGCAGGCCGATAGGCCAGATAAAGCGGGAACGATGGCGAAGCTTGAAAGTAGGGTGCGGCGATTGATCTGGCTCATAGCGTGACAATGCCGCCCAATCAGCCCACGTCAAGTGCACAAGCGCGTCATTGCGCCTGTTTATGTGCACGCATCGCGTCTCTAAAGCGTTCAAACAAATAGAAACTGTCTTTAGGACCGGGGCTAGCCTCCGGGTGATATTGCACCGAGAAAACCGGTTGGTCGGCCAGCGCGATTCCGCAATTGGACCCATCGAACAGCGATACATGGGTTTCGACAACGCCGTCGGGCAGACTTTCGCGATCTACCGCGAACCCGTGGTTCATGGAGACAATCTCAACCTTGCCGGTTGAAAGGTCCTGCACCGGGTGGTTTGCGCCGTGATGGCCTTGCGCCATTTTTACTGTTTTTGCGCCTAAGGCGAGGCCCAGCATTTGGTGGCCTAAGCAGATACCAAAGACGGGCACCTTGGCAGCGATGATTTTTTGAATGGTCTCAACCGCATACGTACCGGTTGCGGCTGGATCACCCGGGCCGTTCGACAAAAGGACACCGTTTGGATTGTGCGCAAGCACGTCTTCTGCGCGTGTGTGGGCGGGCATCACTTGGATTTTTGCACCAGTGGAGCCAAGGCAGCGCAAGATGTTTTCTTTGACGCCAAAGTCCAGCACGACGACGTTCAAGTCTTCTTGGGTATCGGAGGTGCCGGTTCCGGCCGGCCACACCCATTGTGTGCCATCAAACGTGTAAGGGGCTTCGCAAGTTACGTCTTTTGCAAGATCTAATCCCTCAAGGCCCGACCAAGCGCTAGCCTTTGCAGCCAAGGCTGCCACGTCAAATTGGCCGTCTGGTGCATGGACAATCACGCCGTGTGGCATGCCGTGCTCGCGGATGCGCCGGGTCAGCGCGCGGGTATCAATCCCGGTTAACCCAACGATGTTTTTTGACTTCAGCCAAGCATCTAGCGAAATTACCGACCGCCAGTTTGAGGGGCGCGTGATCTCGGCGCGCATAATTGCACCGCGTGCACCAAAAGCGGCAGGGGGCGAAGCATCTTCTTCATCCTCGCTATTTGTGCCGGTGTTGCCAATATGCGGCGCGGTGAAGGCAATGATCTGACCCGCATAGGACGGGTCAGTCAGAATTTCCTGATACCCAGACATCGCCGTATTGAAACAGACTTCGGCGACGGCTTCTCCAATTGCGCCACAGCCGTGGCCCCAAAAAACAGTACCATCAGCCAGAACTAAGGCGGCGGTTGGTTGGCGCGCGAAAGCGAGCGCGTGATCTTGCGCAAAGGTCAAGGTGGTGCTCCTGGGATTTTGTTGCTGTTAAGCTTGTGAGCGCGCAAGGTCAAATCAGGAAGGCAGCAAGGTCCATATAGCGATGCATGCGGTTCTTAGGAGTTTTCCTTGAGATGTTGGTCTCGCAAGACCCGCATTCGTTCTGACGGCGTGGCAGAGGTGGATGCCTCGAGAAGTGAAGCACGCATGTTGGCGCGCTTTTCATGAATGGCGACCAGAATATTGCCCATCGGCACACCGGCTTCGACCAAGATGGCTTCCCCAACCTGCAGACTGGCCTCTAGGGTTTCAGGGACGGCTTCGCGCACGCCCAAGCTATACAAATGGACGGCGTGGGCGGCATCCCTGCTGCGTGCAACAATCGGTAGATTGGGTTGCTCTAAGTGTGCGGCTGTAACAACTTGGTCGACCGCAGAACCTCCGTCCATTGTGACGACCAGCGCGCGGGCGCGATCAATTCCGCATGCCCTCAGGAATTCGCCACGCGAGGCGTCGCCGAGATAGACCTTTTTACCGGCTTTACGTGCCCGACGCACCCGCTCAATATCGGAATCCACGGCGACATAAGGGATGTTTTGTTCAGCCAATAACTCGACCGCGACCACGCCTACACGGCCATAGCCGGCAACAATTACGTGCGGGCTGCCTGCCTGGCTTGCCTGCTGTGCCAGGTCGAGTTCTTCCGTTTCGATCGGCAACTTGCTATTGGCGCCCGCCATGCCATAGCGAGCCAGAAGTGGGATCAAGCACATGGTAATGGCGGCGACCAGGAGGGCGAAGTCCGCTTGGTCGGCGGGCAGAACCGATAGGCTGGTTGCGAGGCCTAAGACCACAAATGCAAATTCTCCGCCCGGGCCTAAGATAAGCCCGGCCTTTAGCGCAGCCGGCCGCTTGATCCCAAAACTGGGGCCAAGTGCGGCCACCACAATGGCCTTAACAGCGATGAGGCCGATTATAGCACCCGCAATTTCAAGCGGACGCTCCAATATTTTTCCGATATCGACACTCATCCCAACAGAGACGAGAAACACACCGAGTAGTAGACCCTTGAATGGCTCAATCGTAGCTTCGACTTCGCGGCGGTACTCTGTTTCGGCCAAAAGTAGCCCCGCCAAGAATGCGCCAAGTGCCATGGACAGTCCCGCCGCGGCACTGCCGAGAGCTGTCGCGATAACAACCAGCAGACAGGCGGCCATGAATATTTCTGGGCTGCGGGTTCGGGCAGCTTGGCGAAACAAAGGCCGTAACACGATGCGTCCAATGATTATGGTCAGTGCAACTGCCAAGACGGCGACAGCCAAACTTTGCAGCAGCCCTCCGAGGCCGAGACCCATCCTATTGGGTGCCAACATTGAAACTGCAAATAACACAGGCACGACGGCTAAGTCTTGGAACAGCAAAATGCCGAAGGCTCCGCGGCCGGTGGGACTGGTCAGGCGTTTTTGTTCGGCCAAGGTTTGTAGGACAACAGCCGTTGAGGATAAAGAAAGGGCAAGGCCGATTACAGCAGCGCCTGTCGCTGTGGTGCCCAGAAAGAAGTAACAGACAGAAAATATTGCAAGTGCAGAGAGGCCGAGCTGCAGAGATCCTAAGCCAAACACCACTTTGCGCATCATGTTCAGACGTTCAAACGAAAGTTCAAGGCCGATCGCAAACAGCAAAAAGACGATGCCCATTTCGGCCATCATGGCGATGGAAGCGCGGTCTTGGATTGTAAAGGCGTTGAGCCAAGGATCTTGAATAGCGAGGCCGCCTAAGCCGGATGGGCCGAGTAAGATGCCGCACAGAATGAATCCAAGAACTGGGCTGATTTTAAAGCGGTGAAAGAGGGGCACCACAATGGCTGCGGCCGTGAGAATAATGATCGGCTCTTTAAACGCCGCCATGTCTACCATACCTGCCAAATCAAATCCTCCTGCACGAATGCTAATGCAGCCCAGCTTGAATTGCCACGTTTCTTTAACGCGTTTCGTTGAAAATCGTATCCATGACTGATTCGTATCAAGACCTAAGCGGACCCTCCTGCACCAATCTGGACGTGCAATCGGAGTGTGAAAAAACCAGACGCGCGCTTGTAAAGGCAACCGTCGCCGCAAGCATTGGGCTGGCTTCCACGGCTGTTATGGGGGCCACTAGCGCGCGTGCGGCGAAACCTGTTCCAAAAGGCGGCGGCAATGACGCCGGTTTCCTTGGCTCAAATCAAATCACTGCCAGTATCATGCGGCAGTTTCGCTCGGTTGGAGTTATGCAAATTGATATGGGTATTGTGGTGAGCGCAATGCCCAAGCGCGAGCGGGCACAAGCCGCCACCCCTGCCTTACGGGCTGCGTGGCGCGGTACCGCGCAAGAGTTTGTCAATAGCTTCTTCATACCCGGTCGCGTCCCCGACACCCAGATCTTGGGTGAGCGCATGCAGGCCGTGACCGACCGCGTGGTCGGCCCCGGCATTGCGCGTGTTGTCTTGTTGTCGGTGATTGTCCGCTAAACCAACGCCTTACATGGCGGAAATACCACCGTCGACCTTTAGCTCTGCGCCGGTCACAAACTTGCTTTCATCGCTAGCCAGATAAACGGCTGCATAAGCAATATCGTCAGGCTCACCCAAGCGCCCCAGTGGGACTTGTCGCGCCAATTTTGCATAAGCCTCTTCTTGTGAACCAACGAGGCCTGCCATTCCGTCAAGGATTGGCGTCTTGATAAAGGTTGGGTGAATAGAATTACAGCGGAAGCCGGGCACTTTGCGGGCACAATGCAAGGCGACCGATTTTGTTAGCAACCAAACGGCGGCCTTAGCTGCATTATAGGCGGCATAATTGGCGGACGCGATTAGGCCTGCAATCGATGAAATATTGACAATGGCACCGGGGCCATAAGGCTTCATGACGCCGAGCGCATACTTACAACCGAGGAAGACGGAATCGACATCGACCGCCATAACTTTTTTCCAGTTTTCAAAACTTTCGCTTTCAACTGAGCCTAAGCTGCCAATGCCGGCGTTATTGACCAAAACATTCAGGCCACCCATCGCGTTATGCGCCGCGTTCACGATCTCGATCCAGCGCGGCTCAGAACAGACGTCTTGTTGGAATGCGGTAGCGTGGCCGGGATAAAGCGCGTTGATGGCCGCAGCCGTTGCATCTGCCCCTGCACCATTAATATCGGTTACCACGACTTTGGCACCCTCTTTGGCATACATGGTGGCAATGGCTGCGCCTAATCCTTGGGCGGCCCCGGTGATCAAGGCCATTTTGCCGGCCATACGTCCTGTCATGTTCGTCTCCCTGATTATATGCGACGTAGACCATCCCAAGCCGCTTGTTCGAGTTGTTTTAGACTTTCCACCGAACAGGCATGGTTACGCAAGAGGGCAGACAGCGGTCCCCAGACGATTGCCGCTAATTCTTCGCCGCTGAAAGCCTTAAGTTCCCCTGTCGCAGCCCCGTCACGCGCAAAGATCGCGCTGGCTCTGATAAAGGCGCTGTCAGAGCCCATAGGCTTGCGGGCCACATAGGCGGCAATGTCGGTTTCTTGGAGGGCAAACTCTGCGAGGCGTGTCCACATCAAATGAAACCGTTGTTGAAGACTGAGGCGCGCTGGAAATGGCGCAAACACGTGTCGTTCAAAAAGGGTGCGAGCCCGCGCATCCAAGATTTCTGCTAGGGCAGATTTGGATGGCGCGATGCGGTAGAGCGTGCCAACCGCGATGTTGGCGGCGGCGGCCAGTTCGGGCAATGAGACGCTGTCGAGGTTATCACCCAGTGCTACCGATGCACGTAAAAGCCGATCTTCGATGGCAGATATCGGTTCCGGGGAACGTCTTTTGGACATGGCCACCCCTAAATGAAAAAATATTCAATGGCCTGGTTTGTCTTGGTGATCAAGCCATCGTTCTGAGTAGCATGAGGGTGGCCGTGCTGAGGAGCAGGACCCCGACGACTGCAGAGAATAAGCGTGCAAAGCGGGCTTGCGCGAATTGGCGAGACATCAGCCCTCCCGCCAGCGCAAACATGGACATAGTCAATGTGTCAAATAAAACGGTTCCCGCAGCAAACATGGCTAGTTGCGGCACGGTGTCACGCTGCGGATCAATGAAGGGCGGCAAGACTGCGGTAAAAAAGAGTAAGGCTTTCGGATTGCTGATTTGCACCAGAAACCCATCTCTGAACGGCTTGCTACCCGCCGCTTGGCCGGCAAGTTGGAAGCCTTGTGTTTCTTTTGATAGCGCGGTCCGGAGAGCCTTAAAGCCCAACCATGCCAGATAAAGCCCGCCCAGAATCGCCAGCATCGAAAATGCCGACGGATACAGCCGCATCAGAACGCCTAAGCCCAAAGCGGCAAAGACAAACCAAACCAATGAAGCAACATTCATTCCGAACACCCCCCACAAGCCAGCGCGCGGGCCTTGGGCCAGCCCCGTTGCCAAAGCAAACAAGTTTGCAGGACCGGGCGTTGCGGCCATCCCTGCCATGATCAGCAGAAAAGAGGCATAAGCGTGAGGGTCAACGGGTAGGTGGTCTAGGTCCATCAATTGTCAGTCCGGTCCCCGAATAGCGTGTCGAGGCGATTGGGTAGCGTGTCTGCCAAGCCATCAAGCGGGCCGGAAGAGAGTAGGAGGACAACTTCATCGCCCTCAAGATTGACTGGCATCTGGTTGAGAAATGCCTGCGTGTCTTCAATACCTTGGGCCATAACCCCAGCAGCATCCACCCGGTCGAGAATGTCTAACAGGGTCAATTGGCTCTGGCTTGCCGCACCAATTTTCGGCGGGGGCAGAATGTGGACCTGATCGCAGCCTTCAAAGACGTGATCATACCAGCTCAGCGCATCTTGATTACGCCAAGAAAAGGTATGGGGTTCGAACACCACGACCAAGGGCCGGTTTGGAAAATGCAGGCGGATCGCGTCGATTGCCGACCGGGCCTTTTCATAAGAAGACCCAAAGCCTTCATAGGCTGGGACGGTGGAGGTGCGGGTCTTCTTATCGAGCCGCCGCGCAACCCCTCGAAAGGCGCGCACAGCGGCTTGGACTTGGGTTGGGGACATCAATCCGCGCTCCAGCACAAAGGCGCTGCCCCCAATCAGGTTTTCAATATTATGCAAGCCTAATAGTTCCGTTTCCAGCGATATCCGGCTGCCACCGGGGCAAACAAGGTCAAAGCACGTGACTTCGCCAATCGCGATGTTTTCTGCAAAATAGCCGGGGTTTGGCTTCAATCCGTACCAGACGGCGGGTCTGTCACCGATAAGGCGGCGAACCGGTTCATACGTGTGACAGGCGATGAGAAGGCCTTCGGGGGGCAGTGCGGCAAACAACTTTGCAAACGGAGCTTCATAGTTTTCCATCGTGGGGAACATGTTGATGTGGTCGTGCACGATCGAAGAGATCAAAATGTGGGCGGGGCTATAGAGCTCGAACTTGCTGCGCCGATCCCGTAGGCTGACGATATATTCGTCGCCTTCCACGACAAAGAGCGGGTCTGTTCCAGCGTGGCCGGTTCTTGGCAAGTCGAGCGGGATCGCACCAATGAACCAGCCCGGACCTTGGCCAGCGTGACGCAGTAAGAAGGCGACCAGTGCCGTCAATGAGCTTTTTCCAAAGCTGCCGGCCACAATAAGGTTTTCGCGGTCTTGTGTGTACTGACCCAGATAAGTTGCGAAATTATAGCAGGGCACGCCGCGCGCTTGCAGTTCAGCCAGCTCAGGATTTGTTGCTGGGTCCATCTTGGCCGTTGTGCCTACGACAGCCACGTCGATTTTTTCCGGCAGATTGGCCACGTCAAAACGCTTTGCATAGCTAATGCCAGCTTGGTCGAGATAGGTCGAAACCGGTGGGAATACCCCTTCGTCAGACCCTGTGACTTGATGACCCTGTGATTGCAGGACGCTGGCTAAAGCGCTGACCCCAGCTCCACCGATTCCTAGGAAATAAATGTTCATTTCGACCCTTTAGCGCGGCTTTTCGGGGCCGTCACGTATGGGTTCGCAGGTTCAGCTGGGCTGCCTCCGCCAACAATGCGCGGGCTGACTTCGCATAAGCGTGGAGCTGGGTTAGAAGTAACCATGCCCTTTTCTGTCTCCGTCATTACCCTAACCCCAGAGGCTTGGCCCGGTGCGCTTGGCGCATCCTTGATTGGGACCGGGCTTGAAAAATCTGTTTGGTCGCTGGAATTGATTGATTTGCGTGGCTTTGGCGACGGAAAGCATCGGCAAGTGGACGATACGCCGGCCGGGGGTGGCGCGGGCATGGTGATGAAGGCAGATGTTGCAGCACGCGCGATCGACAGCGTGCCGCGTGATGGCCGGCCGCTGATTTATTTGACCCCGCGCGGCAAGCCGTTGACCCAAGCCCGGGTGCGTGAATTGGCTGCAGGGCCTGGTGTCATCCTGTTTTGTGGCCGCTTTGAAGGCTTGGACGAGCGCGCCATCCTAACGCGCGAGATGGAAGAAATTGCGGTCGGGGATATCGTACTAACCGGTGGGGACTTGCCAGCACAAATGTTGGTAGAGGCCAGCGTGCGCTTGCTGCCCGGCCTTTTAGGCAATTCCGAGAGCCTTGGCGAGGAAAGCTTTGAATCAGGGCTTCTTGAGCATCCACTGTACACGCGGCCGCGCAGCTTTGAAGACCTTGAGGTTCCACCTGTCCTAATGTCCGGTGATCATGCGAAGATTGCCGCTTGGAAGAAACAACAATCCGAAGCGGTCACGCAAGCCCGCCGACCTGACCTTTGGGCAGTTTATAAGGGTGACAAAGCCTGATCATTCGTATAAACGCGCGTCTTCTTTCAATCTCAAAGTTCTCTTTGACAACAACAATGCCGCGGCCTTCTTGAGCTTTTGATCTGGTTTCAAAGTCTTAAGTTAGGAATCGTGCAAGGTGAGCTGACATGAATATCATCGAAACACTCGATGCCGAGGAAGTCGCACGCGTCTCCGAAGGCAAATCCATCCCAGAATTTTCGCCAGGTGACACCCTGCGCGTGAACGTGAAGATCAAAGAAGGCGAGCGCGAGCGCGTTCAGGCCTATGAAGGCGTTTGTATTGCCCGCTCTGGCGGTGGCATCAACGCTAACTTCACCGTTCGCAAAATCTCCTTCGGTGAAGGCGTAGAGCGGGTTTTCCCACTGTACTCGCCGAATGTGGAATCGGTCACGGTTGTGCGTAAAGGTAAAGTGCGTCGCGCTAAGCTGTACTACCTGCGGGATCGTCGCGGTAAGTCGGCTCGGATCGCTGAGCGCACTGACGGCCGTGGCTTTAGCGACTAAGCTAAGCTGCCCTGAAACAAATCAAAAGGCGGTCCTTTGGGCCGCCTTTTTTGTTTGTATCGTTAGGAAGCGGCTTCAATGGCCTCACTTAGCTCTATCCAAACTGCTTCGGCTTTGGCGAGGGCTTGCGCATGCCATTCACGCTTCTTTGTGAGGTCTGCAAGCGCCTTGGCCCCTTCGGTATAGAGACTGGGTGAGGCAAGACGGGCATCGATGGTGTCGAGTGCGTGCTGCTCTTTAGTGACGGCCTTTTCTGCGTCAGCCAAGCGGAAGCGCAACGTGGAGAGCGATGGCCCTTTTTTGCCGCCGCCGCCGACTTCGCTCTTTGCTACGGCCTTCGGCGCATTCTTGCCTGCCCCACCGCTATCTGGACGATCCGCGCTGAGGACCAAGCCACGATAGTCGGTCAAGTCACCGTCATAGGCGCGTGCATGGCCATTATGGACCAACCACAACCGGTCGGCACAGGCTTCTGCCAAATAGACATCGTGGGTGATCAACAGAACGGCACCGGAATAATCGTTCAAGGCATGGATCAGCGCCTCGCGACTATCGATATCCAAGTGGCTTGTCGGCTCGTCTAGGATCAGGACGTGGGGCTTGGCATAAGCCATCAGGCCTAGAAGCAGGCGTACCTTCTCTCCGCCCGAGAGCTTTTCGACATGGGTATCGATCTTTTCCTGACCAAATCCCATCCGCGCCGCCAGGGACCGGTGGCGCGAGGGTGGCCATTCGGGTTCTAGGTCACGGACGTGTTGCAATACGGTTTCGCCTGCGCGTAATTCGTCCAATTGATCCTGACTGAAATAGCCAATTTTGACCGCTTTGGACGCGCGCCGCTTGCCGTTCAGCAACTCAAGCCGTGCACCGATGGACTTGACCAAAGTTGTTTTGCCTTGCCCGTTCGGGCCGATGATGACGATGCGGTCGTCGTGATCGAGGCGGAAGTCGACTTTCTTGAGGACAGGCTTGCCATCAATATAGCCGAGGTCAGCTTCATCCAATTGGATCAAGGGTGAAGCGAGCTCGCTTGGCTCATCAAAGTGAAAAGGCATTGCCCGGTCCGCAATCGGGACGGAGATCTCTTGCATCTTTTCCAGCATCTTAATGCGACTTTGCGCCTGACGGGCCTTGGAGGCCTTGGCGCGGAAGCGGTCGACAAAGGCCTGCAGGTGGGCGCGTGCCGCATCTTGCTTGGCCTTTTGCCCGGCTAACAGAGCGGCACGCTCTGCCCGGCGACGCAGATAGGTGTCGTAGCCGCCTGCATGGACTTCGAGTTTCGCGTCTTCCAGCGCCATGATGTGCGTGACGGATCGATTGAGCATTTCCCGGTCGTGGCTGACCACTAAGACGGTATTGGGATATTTGCGCAAAAAAGCCTCGAGCCATGCCGCGCCCTCAAGGTCGAGGTAATTGGTCGGTTCGTCGAGTACCAATAGGTCTGGCATCGAGAATAACACGCCCGCCAATGCCGCCCGCATGCGCCAACCGCCAGAGAAGGAACCCGCCGGGTTCATCAGCTCTTCTTGCTTAAAGCCAAGACCGACGAGGATTTCACTGGCGCGGGCTTCTGCCGAATAAGCGTCTATGTCGGCCAAACGGGTATGGATTTCGCTGATGCGATTGGGGTCCGTTGCGGTCTCAGCCTCCGCCATCAAGCTGGCGCGTTCAATGTCTGCAGCCAGTACGACTTCCAACATCGGGTCGGGCGTGGCGGCGATTTCCTGGGCAACAAAACCCATGCGCGCGCCGCGTTTGAGACGAACACTGCCATCCCCTTTCAGCGCCTCATCTTGAATGAGCCGCAATAGGGTCGACTTGCCAGAACCATTCTTGCCAACCAAGCCTACCTTCCAGCCATCGGATATCACGGCATTGGCCCCATCAAACAACACGCGCCGCGCGAGGCGATAGGTTAGGTCTGTGATTTGTAACATGGGTTAGTTTTCTGACGACAGGTCTTAGGAGGAGGCTAGCAGGTGAGGTGCTTGGGCAGGCGTCGTCTGATAGCGCCATTGGCGGCAGGAGTCACGACTGCGGGTCAGGCTCGCGGTTGGCATCGAGAATGGCGCGCAGTTTCATAAGGGTCGGGACGAGGTTGGCGAGCTCGTTAGGATCAATCAATCCTGCCAATTGCTGCAAAGACGGCGCTAAGCGGGCAATGGCATCTTCGCGCGCTGCCCTGCCCGCTTGGGTGATCGAAACAAGTTTGCCTCGCCCATCGCTGGGGTCAGCGACGATGGTGACCAAGCCTAAGGCGTCGAGGCGATGGATCGTATTGGTCATCGCCCCTTTGGTGACTTGGAATGCTTTTGCTAGATGGCTCGGCGTGTCTTGATCTTTATTCAAACGAACGAAGTGATTGAGCAAGCTAAAGCCTGCGATCGAAAGGCCATCTGGCAAGACACGCTCAAACCGGTTGCGTCCCAATTGATCAATGATCGCAATTTCATTGAAGAAGCTAAAGGCGATCTTTGAAAAGTCTGGATTGGGACGGTCTGCGGTCATGTACGAATATGCTCTTCAAGGCCTCGTCTTGGTGACGGGAGGACCTGTCTAGCATATCCTATTCGGGCAAGCATCTGTAGACGCCTATCAGATGATAAGCCCACTGCCTGTTCGGCGTCGGCCTTTATTGTGCTCATTTCTGCATATTCCTGCAGTGCTTGGCTCATAGGGTGTATGGCGATCCCAAGCGCAGTTGCTCGCAGATTCAGGCGGGCATAGGCGCGACCGACGGCAATTTCTGCGAACCTATCCTTTGAATTGCTGATCATCCAGACATAGCCGGAAGCGGATTTCGCCAAGGGATCATATTGCTCTAGGCCTTGTTGATAGGCTTTGGTGCCTGGCGTCATCATTTTTTCCCGCGTTAGCAAACCTATCGCCTGCATGGCACCAATGCCCGGAAAATCGAGATCAATCCCATCGCGGTATTTTGCAATTTCAGCTTTCCCGATCCGCATCAGGTCAATGCTTTCCTTGAGCGCGACGGGCGTTTGGAATTCGCGCCGATAGGCTTGAATGCTGAATAGTCGCAAGGATTCACATTGCGCACTGCCCGATAGCGAGCCCGATAAGGTCAGAGTTTCTGTGGGCTCCATCGTCAAAAGCGCTTCTAAGCGTTCAGCGCTGATCTGCTTCTTGGTATCATAGACCTCCTTGTTGGAGCGTCTTTGTGTGATGAAGCTATAGAGCGGGTCCTTTGTCCCGCCCGTTACCAAGCGGATCCGGGCCAACGGCTTGTCATTCAAGAGCGGTTGAGGCTCGCCCTCCGGGAAAAGGCTGATTTGCGCGTCGTAGCCGATTTCGCCGGCGGCAATCGACAGAATCTCAAGGAATGCGCCACAGCCAATCGCCAGTTGGCGGTCATACGGGTCCGTAGCCGGCAGGCGGCGGGTGGTATCGAAGTAAAGGATGATGCTGTCTTCGCCTTCTAGGCTCACCAGCCAAGGTTGGCGGTTGTGCGGATTGGGGGCGAGAATGGCGTGCGCGAGACTGTAAAGGCGGGGGTCTTTTTGGCCAGCACCGGGATTGCGCCAAGCGGCGGCAGGATCTGTCTCGGAGCGACCTGCTGCACTGACGGCAGGTATGGTGGCTAATGAACTTAGGGCAAGAAGCTGAAGGATGGTGCGACGGTTTGGCATGGCGACCTCTTTTGGTTTAACGTTCAACCATTATAGTTTAGCGATAAACTATATGTCAAGCCTGCGCGGAATGCAGGGGCAACTGGGCTTAAACTGCCCACAATCCTTGACTCTGAGGCACCAATCCCGTTTAAGCGCGCCTTCCTGCTGGGTTGGCACCGCCTTCACTGGGGGAAAACATGGGTGATGGGTTTCCGGCCATTGCAATCGCGACACATGGTGTGCCGCCCGGACCGTCAAAACGTAAATGGACTAAACATGTCAAAGCGCATTGCTGCGAAATATAAAATCGACCGTCGCCTCAGTGAAAACCTGTGGGGCCGTCCAAAAAGCCCAGTCAACAAGCGGACCTATAAGCCAGGTCAGCACGGCCCAACCGCCCGTCCTGCCAAAGTCTCGGCATTCGGTGCTCAGTTGCGCGCCAAGCAAAAGCTGAAGGGCTATTATGGCAACATTACCGAAAAGCAGTTTGCTGGCCTTTATGAAGAAGCCGCACGCCGCAAGGGCAACACGGCTGAGAACCTAATCGGCCTGTTGGAGTGCCGTCTGGATGCCATGGTCTATCGCGCCAAATTCGTGCCAACCGTATTTGCGGCACGCCAATTTGTGAACCACGGTCACGTCACGGTCAACGGTAAGAAGGTCAATATTCCTTCGTACCGTTTGCGCGTTGGTGATGTTGTGCGAGTTCGTGAAAAATCCCGCACCATGGCACTTGTCTTGGAAGCGTTGGACTCGGCCGAGCGTGATTTCCCTGACTATGTTGAAATGGATGTCGGCGCGATGAAGGCAACCTTCTTGCGCGTGCCAGAATTGGCTGACGTACCTTACCCAGTGAAAATGGAACCAAACATGGTTGTGGAATATTACGCTTCGTAATTCCGACCAAAAATCAGACACAGAAAAGCCCGCTCAGCATTGGCCGAGCGGGCTTTTTTGCATCTAGAAGATCGTTTGATCAAGGTTGGAGTGGAACACCAGCTTCGCTCAGTACCTGCTTTAATTCGCCGGTTTCAAACATTTCCCGAATGATGTCGCAGCCCCCGATGAACTCACCCTTGACATAGAGCTGTGGAATGGTGGGCCAGTTGGAATAGTCTTTGATGCCTTGGCGGACGTCTTCATCGGCCAGCACGTTAACATCCTGATAGTCTGCACCGACATGATCAAGGATTTTCACTACGGTGCCTGAAAATCCGCACATTGGCATGCGGGACGTACCTTTCATGAACAGCACCACATCATTGGTTTTGACCAGATTATCGATAAAAGCTTGTGCGTCGCTCATGTGTTGTGCTCCTTGCTGGGGTCCAGAACGTATTGACGAATGTTTCAGCCTTCGATGGAACACATGAACCGCTGCGTCAATCATTGTTTGACCAGATGGGTCTGAGAAAACTCTCTTTCTGTCCTTCAGCTAGGGATGGCGAGCGGTCTGGTCAAGGCCACCGGGAAATTGCACTTGATGAGCGATAGCCATTGCTAGGAGCCCGGAATGGTCAGTATAGCTAGCCCTTCTGGTTTGTTATTCTGCTTACGACGCGGTGCATTTTGACCAGAAGTCGCGCCCGTCTGAGGGGCCATTTCGGTGGCTGCATCACGATGCGTCAATATTGGCTAGGTTGTGTTTCATTCTTTGTGATTTTGGTCGCCAGCCCTGTTGTCGCGCAATCTGGCCTCCGTCCCCTGACACTTGGGCAGCCCCTTCAAGGTTCCATGGGTCCAGAAGACCCCGTCCTTGACAGCGATGATAGCAGTTATGAGCTTTTTCAAGTTCAGGCCCCCAAGGGGCAGATGGTCACGGTGACGCTATCTAGTACGGCCTTCCAACCCATTGTGGCTGTGGGGGACGAAATTGACGAGGAATGTGAAGGCTGTACGGCGTCAGTTGGCGAAACGGACAAGCCTGCGGTTGTTCGCCGGATGGTTCCCGCCTCTGGTCTGCTCCAGATACGGGCCAACACCATGAATAAGGGCGACCGTGGGGCGTTTACGATCTTAGCAACAGCGTCACAGCCACCCCCGATTTCGGCGCGGCCGCTCTCGTTTGGCCAAAGTGTTTCCAACGCTCTGGACCAAAATGATGCGGTCACGAATGATGGCGCGACTGTTGATGCCTATGCGGTGCGGCTGACTGCAGATCAGGAGATTCAGCTTGATCTTTCGTCCGATGACTTTGACCCAAAACTTGAGCTATTGACCCCTGCAGGCTTGAAGGTTGCTGAAGATGATGATGGCGGGCCAGGCACCAGTGCACGTATCCGCTACGTCGTCCCACGTGCAGGTCTTTATCAAGTTCGCGTCACTTCTGTCGGGTCGGGCCAAGTCGGCACCTATATTTTGACGACAGGCTTGCGTCAGGAGCTGCCGCCAATGCCAGCGCCGATCTTGATTGACTTGGGCCAAGCTGTCAGCGGGGCGTTGTCAAACACCACGCCACGTTACGAGACGGATGGCGAAGAAACCCATGCTGTGCGTTATGGTCTTCGCCTAGAAGGCGGCAAGGCTTATCGGATCGCGCTGAATGCTGCCAATGGCAGTGAGCTAGATCCTAAGATTTCCATAGGAAGAATTCTTGCCGATGGTAGTCTGGAGAGTTTAGCTCAAGATGATGATGGCGGTGGCGACAGAAACGCCTTGTTGCGCTTTCGACCTGAAACGTCTGGAACCTATGTAGTTGAGGTTCAAAAAGTCGGTCGTGCTAATGGTCTCTATCGTTTGGTGGTCGAGCAAGCCGCCGCAGGCCGCGCTCCAGCAGCGACACAAGCCATGCGTCTTGGCCAGAATATCTCGGGCGAACTGCGTGATGGGGGCGCACGCTTGACCGCTACCGACGCCCTATTCAACACGTATTCCATCGCTTTGCGGGCTGGCCAAAAAGTCAATGTGAAGATGGAAAAGGAGGGCGATGCCAATCTCGATCCGCTATTGGAGATTGGCCTATTGACGTCTGCCGCCTTCGAAGCCCTCGCCAAAGATGATGACGGCGGACAAGGCTTGAATGCGCGCATTAAGTTTACCGCACCCAGCGATGGTACCTACATTATTCGAGCCATGGCGGGGGAGCCGACCCAAGAGGGCCAATACACGGTCGGCGTCAGTGATGTGCCGGTATCCGTTGTGCCGCCCATTCCTGCCCGCGCAAAGCTAGGCGAAACCATTCGTGGGAATCTCGACGCAAACGATCCCTTACGCAATGACAGCCACTATTTCGATCGCTATGTCTTTGACGGTCAAATCGGCGAAACCTTTGAAATTGCGGCCAGCGCCGATAACTTCGATATCATAGTGGGCGCACGCCAGATTGACCGCGTTGATGACGACTATGCTTCCGACGATGATAGTGGTGGCGGTACGAATGCTAAACTAATCTATACGGTCACGACCGCTGGGCCGCAGGTCATTCGTGTCACAACGGTCGAGGAATCAGCGGAGGGTGACTACAGCTTGGTGATTATCAAGAAGTAGCAGGCGCTTTTTTTAGGGCTTTAAACTGGTTTCAAGCGCGAGCGCATGTAGCTCGCCCCCCATCTTGCCCTTCAGCGAGGCGTAGACAGCCTGGTGTTGCTTGACCCGGTTCATGCCGGCAAAGCCGGCGCTCTTCACGATAGCCTTATAGTGGTCGCCGTCGCCAGCGAGATCGATGATCTCAATATCGGCGTCCGGAAAAGCATCTAAAATCATGGACTTGATGTCAGAAGCGGCCATGGGCATGTCTGTCTCCGGGGTAAAGGGGTTTGACCGTTAGGCCATAAAGGCGGGCATCCAGGCTTCATGGGCCTGTTTTAGATCTGTGATATCAATGGCCAGGACGTCTTGAATGGCCAATTCGCACCCTCCGGCGGAGCCGATTGCGGCGCAGGGAATGGCTTGTGCTTCCAAAGCTTCAAACACGCTGTCGGCATGGGTTGGATTGACGATGAGGAGGTAACGAGCCTGGTCTTCGCTCAATAGGGCTGCTTCGGCGCTTAGGCCATGAGGTAGAGTGATGGCGAGGCCTCTGCCCGATGCCATAGCAATGTCAGCCGCCGCAATCAGAAGACCGCCGTCGGATAAATCATGGCAGGAGCGGATGTGGCCGGTTTGGATGAGGCCGCGGACAACGTCACCAGTGAGGCGCTCTTGCGCGAGGTCGACCTGCGGCGGGGCGCCATCTTCTCGACCCCAAACTTCGCGTAGGGCCAAGGTCGCCCCCAAATTGTCCGTCGTTTTGCCGACCAAGATAATCATGTCGCCCATGTCTACTGCACCAAAGCCAACGCGCTTGGTGTAATCAGTCAGAAGCCCGACCCCGCCGATGGCCGGGGTTGGTGGGATCGCTTGGCCGGAGGTTTCATTGTACAGGCTGACGTTGCCCGATACGACTGGGAAGTCGAGGACAGCACAGGCTTCCGCCATACCATCCGTAGCACGCACAAACTGCCCCATGATTTCAGGACGTTGCGGGTTACCGAAATTTAGATTGTCGGTGATGGCAATGGGGCTTGCGCCGGTGGCCGTCAGGTTTCGCCACGCTTCAGCTACGACTTGCTTTCCGCCTTCAAACGGGTCTGCCGACACATAACGTGGGGTACAGTCACAGCTGATCGCCAGCGCCTTTTGGGTGTTGTGGATACGCACAATTGCTGCATCTGACGGCGTGGCGCTTTCTTCCAGGCTGTCAGCCATCACATGGCGGTCATATTGTTCCCAGAGCCAACGCTTCGATGCGCCGTCCGGGCAGGACACGAGTTTCAGAGTTGCGTCGCGCCAGTCCGCAATCGGGGTCAGCATCGAACTGGTGACAGCCGGGTGCAGCGCAGGCTGTACCCAAGGCCGATCATAATTAGGCGCATCTTCACTCAAGGGTGCAACCGGGATGTCGCACACAATGGCACCATTCCAGTGCAAGACCATCCGGCCTGTATCCGTGGTTTTGCCAATCACGGCAAAATCAATGTCCCACTTCTTCATGATGGCCTCAGCCTCGGCCTCACGGCCCGGCTTTAGAATGGCCAGCATACGCTCCTGGCTCTCTGACAACATCATTTCATAAGGCGTCATGCCGGTCTCGCGAACGGGAACATTGTTCATATCCAGCTCAATGCCCAGATATTCCTTCCCCGCCATCTCGACCGAGGACGACGTAAGGCCTGCTGCGCCCATATCTTGGATAGCCTCGATGCTATCTGTGGCCATTAATTCAAGACAAGCCTCGATCAATAGCTTCTCGACAAATGGGTCGCCAACTTGCACCGTTGGGCGCTTTTCTTCGCTCGCCTCGTCAAACTCGGCGCTGGCCATGGTTGCTCCATGAATTCCGTCGCGGCCGGTTTTGGACCCGAAATAGACAATCGGGCTGCCGATCTTGGCGCCGCGTGCATAGAAAATCTTGTCAGCGTCGGCGAGGCCGACACACATGGCATTGACAAGAATATTGCCATTATAGCCTGGGTGGAAGTTCGTCTCGCCGCAGACTGTTGGTACGCCAACACAATTGCCATAGCCGCCAATCCCAGCGACCACTCCAGATACCAAGCGTCGGGTTAAGGGATGGTCTGGACTGCCAAAACGTAGCGCATTGGCTAATGCGATTGGGCGGGCACCCATGGTGAATACATCGCGCATAATGCCGCCCACACCCGTCGCCGCCCCTTGATAGGGTTCGATAAAGCTCGGGTGGTTATGGCTTTCCATTTTAAAGACGGCAGCCTGCCCATCATCAATGTCGATAACACCAGCATTTTCGCCCGGACCTTGGATGACGCGCGGGCCTTTGGTCGGGAATTTAGCCAAATGCCGCCGTGAACTCTTATAGCTGCAATGTTCTGACCACATGACCGAAAAAATACCGAGTTCGGTTAAATTGGGTTCGCGGCCCAAGCGGTCTAGAATGACGGCATATTCAGCCTCTGATAGGCCGTGTTCGGCAACCAGGGCGGGGGTCATGGGCGGTTCGGCGGTCAAAGCTGTGGTCATGGGAAGTGTTTAGCCTGCGTTGGCTGTGGTTTGAAGGGGAAACGGGCCCCTCCCCTGCAGTGAAACCAAAATGGTTGCCCCATTAGACTTGGCGAAAGAGGCAAATACGCCCTACATCCACCTATGGTGCAGCCAATGGATCGCGAACCCGTAACAATTGTTTCTAAGCCGATTTACGGCCCGCGGTTCGGCGTTGGCATGTTGGCGTTGGTTGCTTTGTTCTCTTTTGGGGTTGGCGTTGCCACGGGTGGGATTATTTTTCCGTTTTTGAGATCGGCTGCCCCGGACGGCATCGGCTCGGCCGTGACGTCGCCGACGCAGGGGCAAACCAATCAAGCGCTTCTATCGGTCTTACCTCAAACGATCTTGGCTGAACTAGATTCGGTGCAAGGTCCGGTGTCGACCAATTTATCGATTGAGCAATATCTCAATGATCTCGAAATCCGTGCATCGCAAGCAGGTTATCGTGCGACAAGGTCGTTTCAAGGCCGGCAAACGGGTGCTGAAATTGGCTATGTTTTCAAGCCCGGGCCCACTGTTAAGGCTTCGGTCAGTGGCATGCCTGAGACTTTGGTCCTTGGGTTCCAAACTGGTCCGCAGGCAGGCACGTTGGTTCTGACGCACATGCGCCGCGATGGGGTGGCGCTGTCGGCAGGGAAGCGCTTTGCCGATTTGGTGCGCGCAGGTGCCGCTTTGCCGAGCCTGGCAGACACCCAGCTTTTGACTACGCGCGGCTTGCTTGAGCTTAAAGTAGCTGACTTCGGTGCTGCAGCCTATCTCGACGGCGTCTTGATTTACCCCCGCGCTGCCCAGTCAAACGGGGAGGACTTGTTGCCTGTTAAGGCGGGTTTGGATGGAAAAGCCGATGCAATGATTGCTGGCGCCCCACAAAAGCTGTCGATTAAAGGGGTTTGGCCTGCCGGTGGATTATTGCCCGAGGTGGCGGTTTTGGTGGCGGCTCAGGCTGCACCAAAGTCCTGTTCTGCCAGGGCGATCGTGTTGGACCTGCGCCGGGGAACGCGCGTCCTTTTGGCAGAGCGGCTTGAGGGCGAGAATCTTCGGCCAGAGGTTCGGGCGCGTGGATTGGCGTTCGCTGGGTTTTGCCCGTCGGCCTCGCCTCGGGTGGTGGGTTCTGAGGCGGGCCCAGTTCAATCCGTTGCTTTTTACGACGTGAAAGCAGGCAAATTGGCGTGGGAGACAGCTCCCGCGCTACAAACAAAGGCCGAAACTGTGGCATGGCGAGAGCCGAGTGCGGGCCGGATTGCGTCACCCTTGGGCCAGAAGGGCGCACTGGCTTCAGTCGCCTGTAGGGCTGGCGGCGGCTATACGATCGCTGTCTCAGGCCTGCCCGGGCCCATCAATGGCGATACGGGGTCCGTGCGGGTCAGCAGTGGCGGGAAAAGTGCAAGTCTTACGATGAACTGGAAACCAAGCGCCAATGGTTATGAAGTCGATGGCACGGCAGAGGCTGTATCGTCTGATCCCTTTTTGGCCCGCTTTGGTGCCGGTCAGCCCTTAGACTTCGCCAGTAATGGTGCAACAATTACGGTCTCGGCCCCCCAGTCAGTGCAGCTTGAACGGCTGATCGCGCGCTGTAGGAAGCCTAAGGCCGAGTAGTTCTGTAATTTATTGCGCGGTCCATCCTCCATCCATCGTCAGAATCGCGCCATTGATTTGCGCCGCTGAGTCGCTGGCCAGATAAAGCGCGAACGAAGCGACTTGTTCGACCGTTACAAATTGCTTGGTCGGCTGGGCAGCTAACAACACGTTTTGGATGACTTCTTCTTCACTGATCCCACGTGATTTTGCTTGATCTGGGATTTGTGCCTTTACAAGGCCGGTCAAGACATAACCGGGGCAGATTGCATTGCACGTGACGCCGTCTTTGGCATGCTCAAGCGCGACCGCCTTGGTTAAGCCCACGACACCATGCTTGGCAGCAACATAGGCCGACTTAAACGGGCTGGCCACCAGGCCGTGCGCTGAGGCGATATTGATGATCCGGCCCCATTTTTGGGCGGCCATGCCCGGAATCGCGTGGCGAATGGTGTGAAAAGCTGAGCTGAGATTGATTCCAATAATCTGATCCCATTTTTCGGTTGGAAAATCTTCAATCGGAGCAACAAATTGAATGCCCGCATTATTGACGACGACATCCAACCGCCCAAAGTGGGTGCGTGTTTTTGTGATCATGTCTTCGATTTCGGCTGGGGCCATCATATTGGCTGGATGGTAAAGCACATCGACTTTATGGTCGTTGGCGAGCTTCGCCCGAATGCTTTCGATCTGATCCGCCTCACCCAAACCATTGATCACCACGCCATAGCCGGCTTCCGCAAAGGCTTCTGCAATGGCAAGTCCAATCCCGCTGGTAGAACCGGTAACAAGGGCGACTCTTGGTGTGGTGGCGGTCATCTTGGCTCCAATTCAGACCAGGCAGGTGGGGCTGACCTGCAGGCCTACCTCCATTTGATGCTTGACGCATTAAAGCCAAAACGTCAGCACTGGAAGTTATGTTCCACCGAGGAAACAAGGAAAGTGTAGCATGGACCCTTCGTTGCAAGCCTTTGTCACCGGTCTGCCCGCCTTTTTGCTGCAAGGCGGCGTTGCGATCGCAATCTGGGCCTTTGGGGTATGGCTCTATATGGCCATTACGCCCCATCGGGAGATTGAGCTTGTTCGCGCTGGCAATGCGGCTGCTGGACTGTCTTTAGGCGGCGCCGCAATCGGTATTGCCATTCCAATTGCTGCGACCTTGGCGACGTCTCATGCTTTGATGGATGTGATTGTCTGGGGCTTGACCGCCTTGGTTCTGCAATTGGTCATGTTCCGTCTGGTAGATTTTGTAGTTCGAGGGCTGTCGACGCGCATTGAGAATGGAGAGATGGCCTCAGCCGCAGTTCTTGTTGGCGTCAAGATTGGTGCCGCACTCTTGACGGCGTCGGCCTTGAACGGCTGATTTGCGATGTTGAGACGGTTCGGCGATGGGATTTTGATCCTTTTGGTCCTGATCATGGGCGCAGCTTGGCTGTTGGGCCGCGTCAATGATCGTTCTGATCCCCGATTGCCGTCAAAACCATCTGAAACCTTTGTTGTACCTGCGCCTGACTCGATAGAAGAAAAAGAGAAGGGGCCAATATTGCCGGCGCCCAGTCCTTTTGACGATCAGTCTATGGTGGAAGCGCAACGCGCTGGTCCTTGGTCGAGTGGTACAGGCTTTGCCATTGGGGATAACGGTGTTTGGTTAACCGCCCGCCACGTGGCATTGGGATGCGACCGATTGGGCGTGGTCAATGGACAGGACCAAGAGCTTGTAGCGGCCTCTTTGGTTTATGTGTCCGGGCGGGCTGATGTGGCGATATTGAAAACCCAAGGCGGGCCAGAGCCCTTGGCACTGGACCTGAATGAAGCGGATTTACAGCTTGACGCCACAGGATTTCATATCGGGTTTCCACAAGGCCGGCCGGGCGAAGTGGTTAGCCGCTTGATTGGGCGCGAATTAATGATCACCGAAGGCGCTTGGCGCGGGCGGGAAAACACCTTGGCATGGGCAGAGGTTTCAAGGTCGAAAGGGCTGCGCGGCACATTGGGTGGGCTCTCGGGTGGCCCTGCTTTTGACGCGCGCGGCAATGTGATTGGCATTACGATTGCGGAGAGCTTGCGGCGCGGGCGCGTTATCACCACAAGCTCTGACAGTGTTATTCAAGCCTTAAAGGAAGCGCGTCTCAGTCCAAAGGGTGCGGCAATCGCACCCCTACAGACGGACGATATCACGCGTGTTGCCAATCGGGTTCGGCGCGACCTGAAAGTTATTCAGGTGGTTTGTTTGCCGCCCAAGTAAGGAATTATAGGCTTTCGCCAATCCAAGCCGAAATACGGCTTTTTGCCATCGCACCCACTTTGGTGGAGACCACTTGACCATCTTTAAACAACATCATGGTTGGGATTCCGCGCACACCATAGCGTGATCCTGTGCTCGGATTGTCGTCAATGTTCAGCTTGGCAACCACAAGCTGGCCAGCCATTTCCTCAGAAATTTCTTCCAGAGCCGGACCGATTTGCTTACATGGACCGCACCATTCTGCCCAAAAGTCCACAAGAACTGGACCCGAAGCTTTCAGAACGTCTGATTCAAAGCTGTCGTCGGTGATTGCTAGGGTTGGCATGTTGTGAACTCCAATTGGCTTGTTACCCTAACTAGGCAGCCTAGCAATCACGCGCAAGGCGTCATCCAGAATTTGATCAGGTAATTCCATGAGACGCGGTCCGTCAGTCCACAGAAGGGCGCATCGCACGTGTTTGTCCGGCCAATTGCCCTGAAGAAGTGCGCGATAGGCGGCCATTTGGTTCAGATAAACCTGTGCAACGCCTTCAACTGTCAGCGGTGGTGGCCGATTGGTCTTGAAGTCCAGCACAAGAACTTCTGTCTCCGTGACGACCAGACGGTCAACGCTTCCATTAACAACCATATCGTCGGGTAGACCGGGCCCTCGTCCAACAATGGTAGCTTCAGCCCGGCTTTGTGGGCCAAACAGGGGCGCGAAAGTGGGATGACGCAGGGCGGCGAGCGTCTCCTCTAGCATTTGATCACGGGTGTCCTCGCTCAAGTCTGCTTCTCGTGCCAGGCGATTTCGTCCACGATCCACCCATGTTTCTTCGGGAACATCAGGAAGGCGTTGCAGCAATTCGTGGATCAGACGTCCGCGCAGAAAGCGCAGCCGTGCATCGGGTTGCAGCGGAGAAAGCGTCGCCGGTTCCGATCCATCTGGTGCCAAGGCCGACGGCGCAATTCGGCGTCCGCGTTGCTTTTCTGTGGGCGGTGCTTGGTCGATCCAAGCAGGCAGTGGTGGGGGCTTTGGACGGTTCGGCGCTTGAGTTTGTAGGGCCCCGGCATAGTGGCCCCAAAGTTGGTAGCTGAAAGCGTCATCGACCCCGGCTTGGGCCTCAAGCTCTTTGCCGGGACCCATCAGGGTGAGCGCTTGATCAAACAAGTCGTACCATGTGTCCTTCGCGCTTGTTTCCGGCTCATCTTCGCTGGACTCGTCTTTGTCTTTCTTCGCTTGTCCAAAATGGAAGCCACAGAGGATCAAAAGGTCGCGCGCGCGCGTCATTGCGACATAAAGAAGCCGGGCGTCCTCACGCTTTTCTGCCTCGGATTGGGCTAAGCGGAGATTGGCAAACACTTCGGGATCTTCTTTGGCGGTAGGTGACCAGAGGAAAGCTTGTGCGTCTGTGACGTAGTGAAAAGGTGTCTTTGTGGCACCCCTTGGTGATGTTGTTTCTGGCAGAATGACGACTGGGGCTTCTAAGCCTTTCGCCCCATGAATGGTCATGACGCGCACACCATCACTGCCCTGCTCCATTTCGCGCTTAACGTCGGCGGCGTCATTTTCGATAGCGGCCAAAAACCCATGCAAACTAGGTGTTTCGGTCCGACCTTGACTGAGGGCGCGGCCCAAAAACGCTTCCACAGGTTCGCGAGCTTCATGGCCTAAACGTTCAATCAATAAGGTCCAGCCGGTTTTACCGTCCAAGCACGGCCGTTCAAGGATCGAGGCGTAAAACTCGTAAGGCGGCATATGACCTGCGCGACCAAGCACAGATTTTAGCATCGCTGCCACCGGAGCGTGGGCAGGATCGGCGGATTTTTGGAGCCGTTGCCACAAGGACTGACTCCCCCGGTCCCAAGCCAGAGGGAATAGATGTGTGTCATCATCGACAAGGCCACAAAATGCACCCTTGAGCACGCAGGCAGTGTTGAAATCATCCTGTGGCAATAAGGCAAAACGACCCAATGCAATCAGATCTTGTATGGCTGGGTCCTCAACGAGCTTAATCCGGTCTGCCCCAGCCACAGGGACCTTATGATACTTCAGGCGCTTGATGAGTTGGTGGAAAAAGGGCCCGCGCTTTTTGACAAGGATCATGACATCGCCCGGGGTCATGGGGCGAAGACCTTCTTTGGATGGGATGGCAAAGCCACGATCCAAGCGTGCCTTAAGCTCCAATGTGATCCGTTCAGCGAGACGATTGCGGCTACTGTCCTCGCGTTCGATGTTCAGCGGGTGGTCCCATGCGTCGGTTTCAGCGTTTTTTTCGCCGGTAACAGTCTTCGGCCAAAGCTCCACCGCGCCCGTATGGTCCGTGCGATAGGCGATATGTTGAGTCGGAAAAGCATATTTGCGCTCAAACGGCGCTTCTATTTCGTCCGTCTGCGCTATGGCGGGTGCGTAGCCGAGGGTCGCACAGGCCCAAACCGCATCCACGGCGTTTAGGATGGTCTGGCTCGAGCGAAAAGAAAGGTCGAATGCAAGACTGCGTCTTTGGTCCGTCCCTTCGGCTGCGCCTGCTTCAAAACGTTCCTTCTCCTCCAAGAAGCGCTCCGGCTTTGCGCCTTGGAACGAATAGATGGATTGTTTTTCGTCCCCGACGATAAAGCGGGTGCGAGGTTGGGTTTTGGCCTCTTGCTCTAGCACCGTGAAGAGCGGCTCCAAGAGGTCCCATTGCTGCGGGTTGGTGTCTTGGGCTTCGTCGATGAGAATATGAGCAAGGCCTGTGTCGAGCTTATAAAGCACCCAAGCCGCTGCCCCCTCCCCGGCTCGCAACAAGGCGGAGGTCCGTACTAAGAGGTCATCAAAGTCCAGCGCACCGATGTCTCGCTTGGCCTTAGTCCATGTGCTTTTGAAGGTATAAACGGCTTTTGTAAGAGCTAGAGAGCGGTGGTAGGTTTGCGCGGCGCGTGTTTTCTCTAGCGCTTCTTTGAGGCCGCCGATTAGCGAGCCGTCTGCTTCAAATAAGCAAGTGATTGCATAATCTGTCTCAAATTGCTTGGTGTAAAGGCGCTTACGTGGCTGACCGTTAGTTGTCAGTACGAGGTCTAACCAAGCACTCCAAGCGTCCTCAAGATCTGCCAAATTGGCTAACCGCATGAGCCTTGCCGCCATCTCGACGTCAGACTTCTTTCCCTTCGAAAGGGTTGCGGCGGCGGCCTTGAGTTCTTGTGCGTCAAGCGCTTCCAATGCTGCCAATCGATAAGAGTCTTCGCTACGTTGTGGATCGATGGCGAGGGTGCGAGCCAGTGCTAGGGCCACTGCCTCAAAATCGGGGTCGGCGGCAAGGTCGGGGCCTGCTGCAGCCATAGCATCTAAGATCAGTTTCTGATGATCATCTTGGCTTGTGAGGCGTGCCACCTGTAGGAAGGCGTCGGGGGCTTTGGCATAGGCTTCTTGAAAAACCTTGGCTTGCAAGGCCTTTGCTGCCGCGTCCTCCAAAACATTAAAGCCCGGCGGTACCCCGGCTTCGAGCGGGAAGCGCTGGAGAATGGTTTGGCAGAAGCCGTGAATGGTCTGAATTTTCAGGCCACCTGGCGTCTCTAGTGCCTTTGCAAACAAAGCGCGGGCATTAGCCAGGAAGCTTGCTTCAATCTCGCCCAAATCGGGGTCGAGCTTTTGTAGTGCGCTTGTTAGGTCCTGATCCGGCGAAATCGTCCAAGACCCTAAGAGTTCATAGAGTCTGGTTTGCATTTCAGCTGCGGCGGCCTTGGTATAGGTGACGGCCAAAATCTTGGCGGGATCAGAACCCCGCAGCAACAGACGGGCGATGCGGTCAATTAAGACCTTTGTTTTCCCAGCCCCTGCATTTGCACTAGCCCAGACAGAGAGTTCAGGGGTTGCGGCAATCGCTTGGTTTTGGCTGGTGGTTGCAACGATGTCGCGGGTCATTCGCTGTCCTCGGCATTAGCCCACTCTGCCCGTCGTGCCAGCCGGTCGATGGGGTCGTCATAGGTCGCCTTCTTGATCAAGCTGACGCGCGGCTTGGGCAAGTAGGCGCGCATGGGGTCATGATAGAGGGTCGAGAGTTTTCTCAGCGTATTCTCGGCCCGCTCGACAAGCTCTTCGACACTGGTCTTGGCATGCACCGCTGGTTCGACTTTTGGGTTCCGACCGCCAACATGGATGTGGCGTAAATCATGCGGCAAGCCGATGGCAGGCTCGTCAAAGCCTCCCTTTGCTGCAATGAGCGCGATGATTGGCAATTGTGCACCAAACATGGCGTAGACTTCACTCGTGGTTGGAGGCTTGCCGCTTTTGAAGTCAAGGATTTCGGTGCCTTCAGGTCCGACATCGACCCGGTCCGCTCGCGCATTCACGGTAAAGTCTCCTTCGAGGGTGTCGAGCGTTAGTTTCCCGGACTTTTCGACCATCGGGCACCAACCTGCGCGCAGGCGTTCGATCTCGAGGGTGGCAGCAAAAGCAATCGTTGGTTCTAAACGTGCCAATTCCACGGCAAGACTTGTGTCATCATAGCCAGCCTTGTGCAGGGCTGCTTCAAACGCCTGATGCAGGGCTTTGCGCGCGTCTAAAGGTGGGTGATTGTACCAATCAGCGATGACTTCAAAGCCTTTGTGGATCGCACTGCCGCGCACGCCAGCGCTGATTGGCCCACCTAGAGGGTCAAGGGCACGTAGATTGAGGATTTTTTCGACATAGGTGCGATAGGGGTCTCGGATCCAAACTTCTACTTGCGTGGCGTGAAAACTCCGGGGGCGGGCCTCAATCGGCGGTCTTGGACTTGGAATGGCTTTGGTCGGCTCGAAGACGCGGTTGGGCGCATGCGCCCGTAACAGCGATTGCCAATGCGAGCCCTCTGTCAGAACCCTAAGTGCGGTTGTTTGATCTAAGGCCCCTGCTGCAAGGGTCTTCAATCGCCAGAGCCACCGCGAGGGAACAGCCGGCGCATCCTTTCGGCGGGCAGAGCGCGTCAAAACGACATGCGGCGCGGCGGCAAATTGGGCGAAGTCATGCGCAGACAGGCCGATCCGTGTGTCAGGGGAAGGCAGGCCTAAATGCCGGCGCATCGGGCGGGACAGGAAGGGGTCCGGCGCTGCGGCTTGTGGCCAAACGCCCTCATCAAGGCCTGCCAAGACCACTTTGTTGAACTGTAGGAGCCGTGCTTCGAGTGGCCCCAGAATGGCGATACGGGGATGCGTTCCTCGCGGGCGAACGACCAAGTCTGCCATTAAGTGATCGAGGGTCCGGCCTATTGCTTGGGGCTGGATTGGCGGAAAAAGATGGCCATGTTCCATCAAAGCGGCAAAGAAACGTGCGGCGGACTCCCCAGCCTCTCCGCGCCAAACAATGTCGGCCCCCTTTTGGGTTTCAGTGGCGGCGAGCACTTCGGCTAACCCAGCTATACTTTGGGCACAGTCGGGCAAGGCGCCGCTGAGTGGTCCTGCTTGGGTGAGGTGCTGGTCAAGCTTTATAAGTAAGTTGATGCCATCGTGTTTCTGCACGGAGTGGCCATCGACCTTCATGGTGCGCCAGTAGTCTGGTTTGAGGGCTTCTAGTTGCGCAATCAATTGGGGCAGGGTTCGCGCTTTTCTTGGGCCCCGCAAGATGCCAATTTCGATCGCCGCGGCGCAGGCAGCAATATGATCGCGCGCAAGACCTACTGAGGTCAAAGGATGTCCAAGTAATGCGCATAAGACCACTGGGTCGCTAGGGTCTTGGATCCAGTGCATCACATGACGTAGGAAGCTGCCCACGCTGGTGTCGCTGATCGGTCGACCAGATGAAACGTCGACCTGAATCTCCCAGCGCTGCATTTTTGCGGCAACTCGCCGGGCGATTTCTGCGCTTGGTGTAACGAGGGCAACAGTTTGGTCTGGCGTTTCAAGTGTCTCACGCAATTCATGGGCGATCAGACTTGCTTCTTCTTCTTCGCTGGCCGCTTCAATTAAGGTTAAGCCTTCAAGCCCAGCGATAATGTTTTCCGCTCCAAGTTCCTTGATTCGCGACGGCCAGTCAGCGGTCGAGGCCTGCGGCGTCAAAGCTTCATTAATCACAAGGCGTCGCTGCGCCAGTCCAAACGGCTCTACAACATTGGGCAAAACCTGGACGTTTTGGCGCTCGATTCCGATGGCTTCAATGGCTTCGGACAAGGCACGCTGGGGATGTTGATCATCGTGTCGTGCTGCGTTCCATGCGTCGCTTGATATGTGCGAATCCAGACCCGGTAGGACGACTATGCCCTTTGGGAGGCGTGCGATCAGATGCATCAGCTTGCGTGTTACGGGCATAGAGCCGGTAGACCCTGCCAGCACGATTGTTTGCTCTGGTGGGGCGGTGCGCCATTTTGCCACCATCGCCTCGATATTGCGCCGCTGCTGCACGCCGGGATCAACTTTGTTAACGCTAGCCAAATAGGCGGGCCAAGCTTCGGTGACAATGGATAGGAAAGTGGTGGATTGTTCCCAATGCTTGGCTAATTCATGCTCCCTGACCATGGTCGACAATTTGGACCAGTCAAACATGTCCGCACCACTGGCCATCATCGCGGCGGAGTCGAGCAAATCCGCGAGGGCGTCGGCAGCGAGCAACGCCGAGACTGGGTCGTGTGACCAGTCTGACTCGAGGCCACGGGCTTGGATGAGGCGGGCAAGAATTAGGCGCCGTGCGAGTGGGTTGATGGCGGGGATTTGGTCTAGATCGTCGCCAAACTCACCAAGGCCTGCATCGTCCGGGTCAAGGTCGCCCAAAGTTCGGATGCGCGGCAAAAGCGTAGCCGCCTGTGGACTGCAGTTTAGAAAGGCTTGAGCAAGTCCACGTGCCGCCCGCCGGGTGGGCAGGACAATGATGGCATCAGACAGCGCAAACGGGGTCTCATCGTGCGACAGGGCTTCGACTAACGTACGCGCGAGTACGTCAAGAAACGATACGGCTGGGGGAATGGTGAAGACCCGGGGTGTTGGCGTCTCGAATAAGTCGCACATTGTGGTCATTCCATCCTGAAATCGGTGCTTTGATCGGTCTCGCCTAGCTTCGCCCTGCGACATCTGCGGACGCAGCCCTGAGTTCACTAATTGTGGCTTGCAAGGTTTGCTGAAAAGCGTTTCGCCAAGCTAACAGTGATTGGGTTTCTGCCGCAGCCTTACTGTATAAGATTGCGCGGGAAGATGAGACGACGCCACCTTCATGGCCGCTTGGGCCGGGTACAAGTCCCGCGAGCGCATCCTTGGCCGCGCCGCCTTGTGCGCCATAGCCTGGCACCAAGAAGAGGGTTCTTGGAAGAATAGCGCGCAATCTCACAGCTTCTGCTGGCCAAGTGGCCCCGCACACCACCATGAGCGATGAGAAGCCAGATTGGCCCATCAAGTCTTCTTGGATGCCGACAAGTTTCTCGCCGACCCGGACCCACAGAGGGGCACCAGAGCAGTCGATATCCTGAAAGTCTTTGGCTCCGGGATTGGAGGTGCGGACAAGGACCGCGATGCCTTTGTTATTTGCTTTCGCGGCATCGGCAAAGGGCAGGAGAGAGTCGAGGCCCAGATAGGGGTTGACCGTCAAACAGTCGCAGGGGGTTGGGGCGTTTGCGCCAAGAAAGGCGCGCGCATAGCCCTCCGCAGTCGATCCGATGTCGCCTCGCTTGGCATCGATCAAGACCATGAGATTCTGGTCAAGGGCGAAGCGAGCAAGCTTTCCAGTTAAGGCGACGCCATCGGCACCCCACGGCTCAAACAAGCCAATTTGGGGCTTTACGATGGGCACTTGGCCGGCAAGTTCTTCGATGACAGCGCTAAAGAAGCGCTCGAGCGTTTGGAGCTCGCCTTTCGGGCCAAAAATTGACGGGATCAACTCGGGGAAGGGGTCAAATCCAACGCAGAGCGGGGTGGCACGTAAGCGGGTTTGTTCGGTTAGGCGGTCGCCGAAAGTGGTCATAGAATTTGTTTAAGCGATCTCAACTGCTTTGCCCAGCGGGCAGGGGGGCCCTATAAAAGATTTTGCGGCAGTGACCCTTCATGGCGCAAGAGCCAATGCTTGCGTTCCATCCCGCCGCCATAGCCGGTTAGCGTGCCGTTTGCACCGATAACACGGTGACAGGGAACAATGAGTGCAATTGGATTGGCGCCATTTGCTAGGCCCACGGCGCGCATCCCTTTTGGATTGCCGATTTGGGCGGCCAGCTGGCCATAACTGAGGGTCTTGCCTGCCGGGATCGTCTGCAGCGCCTGCCAAACTGTTTGCTGGAAAGCTGTACCGCCAAAGGCAACCGGCAAAGCCACCAGAGCCTCTAGGTTACCAGCAAAATAGGCATGAATGGCCTGATGATAGCGCTCTGGTGGCATCTCTTCAGTCAGTGCGAAGCTTGTCTTGGGATAGTGGCGCGCAAGCAGACGATCCATACGAGCCCGATGGTCGACCCATTCAAGGAGGCGTACCCGCTTTTCGTCGTCCAATAACATCATCATTGGTCCGGTGGGAGTTTCAATGTGACTAAGCGTGAGCTTCATGTGAGGGGTCCTAAGACAAGGTAATAGAAGTGGCTATGGTTTGAAACATTGCTTTAAGCTTGGCTAGCGGTTTTCGGACGTACTGATTGGCCGCCGCGATTACGGCTTGTCATGTCCGAATTCCGCTAGACCACAGGCAGGTGTGCTGGCAAGAAGGCTCATGACCCTCGATCAAGACGCCTGCTATGCAATTATTTCAGCGCGGGATAGCCGCTACGATGGCCGCTTCTTCACTGCCGTAAAAACGACGGGCATCTATTGTCGCCCAATTTGCTCTGCGCGGCTGCCGAAGCGCGAGAATGTCGTTTTTTATCCCTCGGCTGCTGTCGCGCAAGACGAAGGTTTTCGACCCTGTTTACGCTGCCGTCCTGAGACCGCGCCGGATACTCCTGCGTGGCGGGGTACGTCGAGTTCTGTCGGGCGGGCCTTGCGCTTGATTGAGGAAGGCGCGTTGGATAGCGGCAGCGTAGAACAGCTGGCGAGCCGACTTGGCTTGGGTGAGCGGCAATTGCGTCGGCTGTTCTTGAAGCATGTTGGGGCAAGCCCGGTCAGCGTTGCGCTAACCCGCCGGCTTTTATTGGCGAAACAATTGCTGCATGAAACGGATCTGACCATCACCCAAATCGCTATGGCTTCCGGATTTGGGTCGATCCGTCGCTTCAATGAGTCGTTTCAGCAGGTTTTTAAAACCGCGCCATCTTTTCTGCGTCGGGAGATTGGCATTGAAGGTCCTGGTGCACCCGCAGCTGATGTTCGCCTGAAGCTTCGCTACCGGCCGCCTTTTGATTGGGGTGCTGTGGCAGAGTTTATGAAGGCGCGGCTTTATCCGATGGTAGAGACTTATGTGGAGGGCATTTATTGCCGGAGCCTACATGTGGATGGCCAGATTGGCTTGGTTGCTGTGGGGCAGGGTATGGGCAACTGGCTGGATGTGCAGGTGAAGCTGCAGGATTTATCTATGCTGCCCAAGGTGATTGCGCGGGTGCGCGAAGTCTTTGATTTGGCTGCCGATCCAGAGGTGATTGGTGCCCATTTAGGCCAAGATCCGGCGTTGCAAGATTTGGTCAGGCGCAGGCCGGGTTTGCGGGTTCCTGGTGCATTTGACCCTTTTGAAATAGGTATTCGCGCCATCCTTGGTCAACAGATCACGGTTAGCGCTGCGATTAAGCTTGGTGGGAGCTTGGTTTCTCACCTGGGAGCGGCTTTGCCCGCTGAATGGGCGCAAGAATCGGGTGTTTCGCGCCTATTCCCAACGGCACAATCCATTCTGGGATCACCATTGGATTTTTTGGGCATGCCACAGGCTCGGGTACGTTGTCTAAAGGCCTATTGTGAGGCCTATCTGGCAGAAGATGATTTCTTTGGTGGGGACACACAGCTCGTACTGGCGCGACTGCAACGCGTTAAGGGCATCGGCCCATGGACCGCCAGCTATATCGCGCTGCGTGTGTTGCGGGACCCAGATGCCTTTCCGTCTGAGGATGTGGCTTTGGCGCGTGGTTTGGCGCGGCCAGGAGGTGAGCGGCCGACGCGGGACGCACTTGAGCAGCGGTCACAGGTGTGGCGACCGTGGCGTGCCTATGCGGCGCAGCACATTTGGACCGATTTGGCGTCGGGTTGAGGGGTTAGCTTAAGCCGCCATGACCTTTTCCACTTCAGCGACCAGTTCTCGCAAGTGGAAGGGTTTAGAGAGGACTTTTGCTTTCGAGGGGGCTTCGTTGGCTGGATTGAGAGCCACGGCTGCGAAGCCAGTGATGAAGACGATCTTCATGGCCGGGTCTACTTCGGCCGCCCGTCGTGCAAGTTCGACGCCATCCACACCTGGCATCACGATGTCTGTCAGAAGTAAGTCGAAGCCCATAGCGTTCAGGGCCTCAAGCGCCTGATCGCCATCTGGAAAGTCTGCAACAATATGGCCAGCTTTGTTAAGCGCAGCAGCAAGGAACGTCCGCAAGGAATCGTCATCTTCCGCTAAGAGAATTCTCGCCATTTGGGCCGTGCTCCGTTCGTTGTTGGGCGTGTTTATCGTTCAATATGGTGAAGGCGAGGTTGACAAGTCTTGTCCTAAAGCAATTTTTGCACAGGTTGCTGTATGTAATTTTGGTCTGTCAGGTCAGTTCGCGCCTTTCTTTTGTTTTCAGCCCAGCGGGGCTAAAGGTTTGATATGCAGGAATCGAGTACGCCGACAGAGTTTCAGGGGGCGGATCATGGCGGCGCAGCGGATATGCGACCGCCTGCTTTTCGTTTGCTGCGCCCGGCGCTTGGGCGTTCTGGGGTGATTGTTTGTTGCCCACATTCTGGTCGCTTCTATCCTGACGATCTGTTGCGCAACTCTAAGCTAGACAGGCTTGCGTTGAGGCGCTCGGAAGACGCGTTTGTAGACGAACTCATGGCGGCTAGCCCGAAATTGGGCGCAACTCTGCTGCTGGCGGATTATGCTCGCGCTTATGTGGATTTAAATCGTAGTCCGGATGAACTGGATCCGGATCTTATTTACGATCTTCCAGCCGGTGACCGGCGCGTGCCGTCGCCGCGGGTTTTGGCGGGGCTGGGCGTCATTCCCCGCACCGTTGGCGATGGGGTCGAGATTTATGCGGGTCGTTTGTCCTTTGAAGCCGCTCAGGCGCGATTGAATGAGGTTTATGTGCCTTGGCATGCTGCAATCGAGGGTTTGATTGAGGCCGAGAGGGGGGCCGTGGGCCAGTCTGTTGTGCTAGATTGCCACTCCATGCCGGCCTCGGCTTCTGGCTCGCCCGAAAATGACATTGTTTTAGGTGATCGTTTTGGTGCCTCCTGCGCGCCCATTTATATGACAGAGGCTTTTTCGTTTCTCAGGTCCAAGGGCCTCCGTGTGGCACGCAATAACCCTTACGCCGGTGGATATGCGACTGAGCGTTACGGAAAACCTGCTCAACATCAACATAGTTTGCAGATTGAGATTAATCGATCTTTGTACATGGTTGAGGGCGCTATGAGTAAGCGAAGCTCTTTTGCCCATGTCGCGGAAATATTGTCAGGGCTTGTTGCGCGCATTGTCGAAATTGCTGAGCCAAGAGTGCCGCGCCGCTCCTGTTAAACCGGAGCAGAAAAAAGGGCCGGGCACGAAGCCCGGCCTTAGAGGTGTTTGGGAGGAAACGCCCAAAAAGGGCAGGGACGCCACGGCGTCCATGAGCCTGTTTATCTCGCATTTGCAAAATTTTCAATGTGTTTTGCATTGGGCGATTGGACTTTAGAAGGATTTTCTACGAATTCTTGTAAGAACTCACTGAAAGAATAGGGTTTTATATGTATTGCACTGCAGCATTGCAAAATTGAGTAGCTAGGAAGCTTGGCCCTGATGTCGCTGTCTTGGCTTGATTAAGTCTCAAGATATCTCTTATGAGGGTCGATATGAGGCCAAGGTGCCGATTTTTGCGTTTTGAAGGATTAGCAATGCCGTATTTAGCGTTAGTTCGCCATGGACAGTCACAATGGAATCTTGAAAATCGGTTCACTGGGTGGATGGACGTGAATTTAACTGCGGAAGGTGAGGCGCAAGCCCGAAAGGCTGGTCAGCTTTTAAAGTCATCGGGTGTAGGTTTTTCGCGCGCGTTTACGTCGCTGCAGACCCGGGCGATCCGGACCCTTTGGCTGGCGCTCGAGGAAATGGATTGCTGTTGGCTACCGGAGGAAAAGAGCTGGTGCCTTAACGAGCGTCATTATGGTGCGCTGACCGGCCTAGATAAAGCCGAAACGATGGCGAAGCACGGCGAAGATCAAGTGCGCATTTGGCGGCGTTCCTACGATGTGCCGCCACCGCCCCAACCCAAGTCTGATCCGTTCCATCCTATCCATGATTTGCGGTATCAGCATGTTCCAGCGGGTGCTTTGCCGGACGGCGAGAGTTTGGCCATGACTTTGGCCCGCGTGTTACCTTATTGGTCGGCAAGCATTGCGCCACATCTGAAGCAGGAGAGCCTTGTGATTTCGGCGCATGGAAACTCTCTACGCGCCATCATCAAGCATTTATTCGCGCTTGATGAGGAACAGATTATGGAGGTCGAGGTTCCAACTGCCAATCCGCTTTTGATTGAGTTGGACGCTGCCTTGAAGCCTATTTCGGCTAAATATCTCGATGCCAGCCGGGCACAGCCTTTGCCCGTTATTGGATAGTTCGATGCCAGAGCCGGTCCTGCAGTGGTCGCTGGCTGACATTGCTTTCATGTCGCGTGCGCTGGAGCTTGCACGATCAGGTCTTGGTCATACTATGCCCAATCCCAGTGTTGGCTGTGTCTTGGTACAGGATGGGATCATTGTCGGCGAAGGTCGGACCCAAGCAGGCGGAAGGCCACATGGGGAGGCGATGGCGCTAGCAATGGCTGGACCGAAGGCGGTGGGCTCTCATGCCTATGTAACCTTGGAGCCTTGTGCGCATGATAGCACGCGTGGTCCTGCTTGTAGCGCCACTTTGGTGGAAGCGGGCATAGTTGGTGTCACCATCAGCGTATTGGACCCAGACCCGCGCACGCGGGGTCTCGGGGTCGCGCGGTTGGAAAAAGCCAGCATTCCGGTACGATTGGGCCTGCTTGCAGAACAAGGACAACAACAAATTTCGGGATTTGAGAAGCGTCTGCGCACAGGGCTGCCCTGGGTGCATGTCGGGAGGGATGACGGCACCTTTGATGCGGTCTCGCGCGATGGTCGGAAAGACGATTTGCCGGCCTTCTTGGCAGAGGTCGGTGCTAAAGGGGTGATGCGTTTATGTTTGGTGCCAGGATCACCAGCTGCAGACCAAGCAGTGGCGCTGAAATTGGTTGATTCGTGTGATTGATTCTTATCGCGCAATCACGGTGAGTTTGCGGCACAAGCCGTCTAATTGCTCTAGACTGCGATAGTGAATTGTAAGGGCGCCGCCTTTGTCGCCCTTGTGGGCTAAGCTGACATCTAAACCGAGTGTCGCAGATAAATCGTGGGCGAGCGCTTTTGAATCTGCGTCACCTGCATCATCGCGTTTGCCGCTAGAGCCAATCCCCGAGCCACCCTTTGTGAACTCAGACTTGGTTAGTAGCTTTTCGGCGTCTCGAACACTCAAGCCCCGATCGATTATCGCGCGGGCTGCTGCCAGTGGGTCGGGTGCACTGATGATCGCTCGGGCATGACCGGCACTGAGATCTCCGGACCGGACAAGGTCCTTTACCGACTCAGGTAAGGATAAGAGCCGCAGGGTATTTGCGATATGCGCTCGGCTTTTGCCGACAGTGTCAGCAATGGCTTGCTGGGTGCGACCAAAGCGCTCGGCTAATTGTTGAAAGGCAAGGGCTTCTTCGATTGGGTTCAAGTCTGCGCGTTGCACGTTCTCAACAATGGAGACTTCCAACGTCGCGAGGTCATCAAAGCTACGCACCAAGGCTGGCACAACATGCAAGCCCGCCAATTGTGCAGCGCGCCACCGGCGTTCACCAGCAACAATCTCATATCGGCCTGAGCCATCATCGAGCAAGCGCAACAGCAAAGGCTGTAAAATGCCATGTTGTCGGATGGAATCGGCCAAAGTCTGCAGATCATGTTCGTCAAATTGACGACGCGGCTGCGTGGGGTTGCGAACAATGAGGTCGAGACCAATCTCACGCGTCCCGCCATCAGCGCCCCGCTCCTCGGTAGGGCGTGTCGTTTCTGTGTCGCCCAGCAACGCAGAAAGCCCGCGTCCTAGGCCACGAGCTGGGCGGTTGTCAGTCTTGCTCGGGGCTTTTGTGCCCAATTCGGCTTCGTCGCTCATGCTGCTAACCTTGTACGTTCACGTTGCAGAACCTCGCTCGCCAAACGCATATATGCTTGGCTCCCAGAGCATTTGTAATCGTAGAGGAGGGCTGGCTTGCCAAACGAGGGGGCTTCTGAAACCCGCACATTGCGGGGGATTACTGTCGTATAGACCTTGTCTCCCAAATGGGTGCGAACATCTAGCGCGACTTGGTCGGAAAGATTGTTGCGCTGATCATACATCGTCAGCACGATGCCTTGAATTTCAAGGGCTGGATTGAGTGAGCCTTTGACCAGATCGACTGTTCGCATCAATTGTGTGAGGCCTTCCAGTGCAAAGAACTCGCATTGGAGTGGAACCAGCACGGCATCCGCTGCCGTCATGGCATTGATGGTAACGACATTAAGCGAGGGCGGGCAGTCGATGAGAATGAAATCATAATGCACCCCATCGCCGCGGCTGATGTCAACACGGTGGCGTGCGAGGGCATCGCGGAGACGGAATGCCCGGTTGGGCGCTTGCGACAATTCCATTTCGACCCCTGCTAGGTCAACGCTGGCCGGTATGACCGCAAGATTTGGAATTCGCGTCGGGATGGCTGCCTCTGCGAACGAAGCCTCACCCATGATGACGTCGTAGGACGTAAGCTTACGGGCCGCCGCTGATACACCCAAGCCTGTTGAGGCATTGCCCTGCGCGTCGATGTCTAAGATCAGAACTGCCTCGCCGACGGCGGCAAGGGCGGTTGCGAGATTGATCGCGGTCGTGGTTTTGCCAACGCCACCCTTTTGGTTTGCCACGGCAATGACGCGTGTTTTCTTCATAGTTGCGCGGACCCTGTTCTGACTTGACATTCGGTTACCTCAACGATGCAGCCCCGTGAATCGCTCACCGAGGGGTGGATTGTCGACTTAAAGAGCCAGTTTGTCGAGGCCTGTTCTAGCTCCGCTAACACTTCCTCTCCTTTTGGAAACAGTGCTTGTGTGCGGGGTCCTTGCCAGGGATCCGCATAGGCGAGGAGGCGATCAAGGGCTGTAAAGGCCCGCGCGGTAATGATGTCGACCGGATGGGGCGCGACATTTTCGAGCTTGTCGTTCACAATATTGACATGCACCTGCATGGCGCGAGCGGCTTCCCTTAAGAACCCGCAGCGCTTGGTGCTGGCTTCGATGAGTGTAACCTGCGCGCCGTCGCGTGACTGTATAAGCGCGGCAATGACCAGTCCCGGGAAGCCAGCGCCTGAACCGAAGTCGACCCAGCTCTTGGCTTCAGGATGCGCCAGTGGTAGTATTTGTGCAGAGTCGAGGATGTGACGATCCCAAAAGGAGGTGAGGGTCGATGCGCCGACGAGATTGATCCGTGGGGCCCATTTGGTGAGTATGGCTTGATAGGCCAGAAATCGCTCGATGGTTTCACGTGAAACACCGTAGTCCGACATAAGTAGTGTTTGCACTGCCTCTGGGGTCCGATCCCCAGTTAACTCACGCGGTCGCACGGGCACTTACTCCTCGGCGAACAAAAGCCAACAGGGCAGTAAGTGCACCAGCCGTCATACCCTCGATGCGCGAGGCCTGTCCCAATGTCGTCGGGCGCACAGCCAAAAGCTTCTCGCGGGCCTCATTCGAAAGACCGCCGATCGCGCCATAGTCGAGATCCTGAGGCAGCACCAAGTCCTCGTCCCGACGGAAAGCGACGATATCCGCCTGCTGCCGATCTAGATAGCCCGAGTAAACCGCTTCGGTCTCAAGCTGTGTCAAAGCCCTTTGGCTCATTTCGGCTAGGCCCGGGAACAAATCCGTCAAGCGCGGCAAGCCAATTTGCGGGTGAGCGATCAGTTCCAAAACACTCCGCTTGCGACCATCCTGATTGACTGGCAGGCCAAGCTTTGCTGCCTCTGTCGGTGTGATCTTGGTCTCAGTCGCATAGGCACACGCTTTTGAAATTTCGCTCAGCTTCTCTGCAAAGGCTTGTGCTCGATGAGCGCCGACCAATCCAAGCGAGATACCGACTGGCGTTAGGCGCTGGTCGGCATTGTCGGCCCGGAGCGTTAAGCGGTACTCGGCACGGGATGTAAACATCCGATAGGGCTCCGAAACGCCGCGCGTGATGAGGTCGTCAATCAGAACGCCGATATAGGCCTCGTCGCGACGAAAACTGAAGGGCGCGTTTCCACTTACCCGTTGCGCTGCATTGAGGCCGGCCATCAGGCCCTGTGCTGCTGCTTCCTCATAGCCGGTCGTCCCGTTGATTTGCCCTGCAAGATAAAGCCCCGGGACGGACTGAACCGATAGGTCTGAACCTAACGCACGAGGGTCCACATAATCATATTCAATCGCATAAGCGTAACGCAGGATCTCCACCTGCTCGAGGCCCGGGATGGTGCGCATGAACGCAGCTTGGACTTCCTCTGGGAAGGACGTCGAAATACCATTTGGATAGATGGTTGGGTCATCTAGTCCTTCAGGCTCTAAGAAAATCTGATGGCGATCCTTATCTGAAAACCGTACAATCTTGTCTTCAATTGAGGGGCAATAGCGTGGTCCACGGCCCTCAATCCCGCCACCATAAACAGCCGATAGATGTAGATTGTCGCGAATGATCTGATGTGTCGCCTCATTCGTCCATGTGATCCAGCATGGCACCTGAGGTGTGGTGATCTGTTCGTTCAGGAAGGAAAAGGGAGTTGGTGGTTCATCCCCCGGCTGCATTTCACAGACACTATAGTCAATTGTGCGCCCATCCAGCCGTGCCGGTGTGCCAGTTTTTAGGCGACCCATTGGCAAGCCGAGCCGATAAAGGGTTTGGGCCAGTCCAATAGCTGGAGCTTCATCAATACGACCAGCTGGCCAAGTCTTTTGACCCAAGTGGATCATGCCATTGAGGAATGTGCCCGTGGTTAGCACAACGGCACCAGCTTCAATCCGATCGCCATTGCCCAAAATGATGCCACGGCAGACCCCTTCAACCAGGATCAGGTCTTCCACCGCGGCGCTTAGGATGTCTAAATTGTCTTGGCCTGCGAGTAGTGACTGGACAGCTTCACGATAGAGTTTCCGATCCGCCTGCGCCCGTGGTCCGCGAACGGCAGGACCTTTAGAGCGGTTTAGCATTCTGAACTGAATGCCAGCCGCATCGGCGGCCTTGCCCATGATCCCGTCTAGGGCGTCGATCTCTCGGACCAAGTGACCCTTGCCAAGTCCACCAATCGCTGGATTGCACGACATTTCGCCAATGGTCGCGGCATTGTGGGTGACAAGGAGTGTGTGGGCACCAACGCGCGCACTTGCGGCCGCAGCTTCACAGCCCGCGTGCCCGCCGCCAATGATAATGATGTCGTAAGCGCTCTGTGCCAAAGTCTTGCCTCTGATTGGGGCGGCCTACATAGCGAAACTTGGAGCATAGGTCGACTCATCCCCTCAGAACTGTTTCACGTGAAACCAGGCCCGATCAGTAGCGCTACTTGCCGATGCAGAATTGGGAAAAGAGCCGATCTAGGACATCTTCCATATCGACGCGTCCAGTTACCCGACCCAAAGCACGCGCAGCCAGACGCAAGTCCTCCGCAACAAGTTCCGGCGCATGTACCGATGCTGTCAGCGCCCGATCCAATGCTCCAATCCCATCCCGCACCGCCTCTTGATGGCGCAGACGCGTTAAGGGCGCGGACTCAGCTTTACCAAGGTCGGCTTGCGCACGATTGGCGAGAATGGCTTCCAGCTCGTCAAGGCCAAGCCGGCTCACGCTTGACACACACAGCTCGCCAGGGCCCACATTAGTCCAAGCTAACCGATCCGCTTGGCCGAGCAGCCAGATATCCCCATCGGTCATCAAATCGCTGAACTCTGACTTATCCTCATGGCTAGTCACAAGTGCAAAACGCAAGTCAGCCTCCTTGGCGCGTTGACGGGCCCGACGCACCCCCTCTGCCTCAATCAAGTCATCCGAATCCCGTAGGCCCGCCGTGTCAGAAATTAAGATCACCATTCCGCCAAGGATCAAACGTACCTCAACAATATCGCGAGTTGTGCCTGGAACCGGAGACACAATCGCGGCCTCGCGACGTGCTAGTTGGTTGATTAAACTCGATTTTCCGGCGTTTGGCTTTCCAACAATTGCCACCTGAAAGCCACTTCGAACCCGCTCTGCCCGACGAGCATCAGCCAAATAGGCTTCTAACCGTGTCTTTAGGTCTTCAATTCGACGGCGCGCCCGACCACTCAAACCCGGCGGAAGGTCCTCATCTGGGAAATCAATGTCGCCTTCGGCATCGGCGAGGCAATCAATTACCGCTTCGCGCCAACGATCCACTTCATCGGCCAGCTCGCCTTCCATCTGCCGGAGAGCTTGCCGACGCTGTGCGGCTGTTTCGGCTTCCACGAGGTCGGCCAAGCCTTCAGCCGCGGTCAGGTCCATCTTGCCATTCATGAAAGCGCGACGGCTAAACTCACCCGCCTCAGCGAAGCGGACGCCATCAATTCCCAAGCAAGCCTCTAATGTATCGCGCACGACAGCCCGGCCGCCATGGACGTGCAGCTCGAGCACGTCCTCGCCAGTGAAGCTATTTGGCCTTGGAAAATAAATAACGAGTGCATTATCAATGGGCTCATCGTCAAGGCCGACCACCCTTGCGAGTTTCGCCCGTCGCGGCAGAGGTAGGCCGCCGATCAAACGCTGGCCGACCGCTTCACAGGCTGGCCCGGATAAGCGGATGATGCTGACGCCGGCTGGCCCGGGCCCTGAAGCAAGGGCCACGATGGTAGAAGCTGTCACGAGGACTTATCGCTCGCACTGTTGTCCGTAGTGGTTGTGGACTTTGAAGGCACATCACTTGTCGCAGCTTTCAAGGCTGCGCCAACAAGGGCACCAAATGCCTCGGTCGCCGCACCACCAAGACCCGTCCAAGTCCTTAGCATGGGCTCAACATCAACCATATTGCCGGTCCTCTCGAGCTTATCCTTGGCGATCCCAACAAAAGTCTCTTGGATGGAGGTCAGGTTCGGCATGCCCAAAAGCTCGCGTGCTTCGCTCGGCGTCAAATCCACTTCAATACTGACTTTCATGCTACCTTCTCCAAATTCTCGGCCAAACAATGCTGACCGCAATTATCACCCAACGCGGCTTTCCCGAAAGATAACAAAACCGATTGTCATCCCATGGTCTTGCGACTAGGTCATAGCCGTAACAACCTTCACTTGGGGCTCGACTATCGTCAGGTCAAGCGAGGCGACGATCAATTCTGATTTGCGGAGAATATACATATGGGCGAGCATTTCACGATCAATGGACCAGATGGCGCATTCATGGCTTATGTTGCCACACCTGCGCAGGCCAATGGCCACGCCTTAGTGGTGATTCAAGAGATCTTTGGCGTCAACAAAGTCATGCGTGATCTGGCGGACGCCTATGCCGCCGAGGGCTATTTTGCAGTGGTCCCCGATCTGTTCTGGCGCATTCAGCCCGGGATCGATATCACCGATCAAACACCGGAAGAATGGCAGCAGGCTTTTGACTATTTTGGCAAATTTAATGTCGACAAAGGCGTAGTGGACATTCAAGCCACCATTGACCATGTCCGCAAAAGCCATGGAACCATCGGCGCAGTTGGCTATTGCTTGGGTGGGCTCTTGGCCTATTTGACCGCGACCCGCACGACCATCAATGCGAGCGTCAGCTATTATGGTGTTGGCATTCAGGAGCGCTTGGCCGAGGCCACTGCAGAGACCAAGCCCTTGCTCCTGCACGTTGCATCGGAAGATTCCTTTGTAAACAAGGATGCTCAAGCCGCCATGAAGGCCGGGCTTTCTGGCCAAGCCCAAATCCGGATGCATGTTTATGAGGGTCTCGATCATGCCTTCGCTCGCGTTGGTGGTCAGCATTATGATGCGGCGGGTGCCAAGCTTGCGAATGAGCGGACAATGGCCTTCTTCGCAGAGACCTTGTCATGATGCGTCAAGTCGGCCTTTCTCGGCTGGGTGGCCCAGAGGTCCTCGAACTACGCGAGGTTCCGATCCCCACGCCAAAGCCGGATGAGATTTTGATTGAGATGGCCGCATGTGGTCTCAATTTCATCGATACTTATCAGCGCACAGGCCTTTACCCGATTCCCTTGCCGTCCGGCCTTGGCCTTGAAGGGGCAGGTATCGTAACCTCTATTGGTGAAGCCGTTACCCGGTTTGAGATTGGCGATCGGGTTGCCTTTTCCTCTGGGCCCTTGGGTGCCTATGCCGATTATGCTGCCGTGCCAGAAGGCCGCGCCGTCAAAGTTCGCGATGCAATAGGGCTGGATGTTGCCGCAGGTATCCTCTTGAAGGGCCTGACCGCTGAGTTTCTGATCCAGCGCCTACGGCCGTTGAAGGCAGGGGATACAGTCTTGTTTCATGCCGCCGCGGGCGGGGTAGGCTTGATCGCCTGCTCATGGCTTGCCCATCTGGGTGTTCGCGTCATTGGCACCGTGGGTAGCGAGGCAAAGGCTGAATTGGCCCGCGAGCATGGCTGCTCCGAAATCATCCTTTATCGTTCGGAGCCGATTGCTGAGCGGGTCAAGGCACTTACAAACGGCAAAGGCTGTGAAATCGTCTATGATTCTGTGGGTGCTGATACTTTGGTAGCCTCGCTCGACAGTACCGCAAGACGTGGCTTGACCGTAAGCTTTGGCAATGCCTCTGGCCCACCAGCGCCAGTATCGCCGCTTGATCTCTCCCGACGTGGGTCGTTGTTTCTGACCAGGCCAACACTGTTTGATTATGTGGCGACGACGCCGGAACTGGATCAAGCGGCCAAGGACCTTTTCGCCCTTGTGGAAAAGGGAGTGATCCGGCCGGTGATTGGTGCACGCTATCCGCTTGAGCAGGCAGCCGACGCGCATCGTGCTTTGGAAGGGCGCCAAACCGTGGGCGCGACAATCCTGTTACCTCGAGCCTAGCCCGACCGGGGGGCAGGCTTAATCGAAGGCGGCCTCCAACTTGTCACGGAGCACATAACCAACCTTTTTCTCATTATAGCGGGTGATTTCGGCCCAGCTTCTGGTTGGCGTTGCGGTATAGCCCCAGACCTGCACCATGGTTTTGGTGGGAATCTCATCAACCTGCTGCGCGGCGGGATTGGGCTCCTCCCGCAAGGAGATGGCCTTCTGTAACGCCTTGGCTTTGTAGGCCCCGGTTAGCACCGGCCTGCGATCGGAATCGATTTCAGCCAAACGAATGAAGCCCATATCTGAAGGCGGGACCAAAACCATGGCCCAGCCGTTCAGATCCTTAGCTAGGATAACGCTGACTTCGGCGCCTCGTTCAAGCTTCGCCTTGACGTCACCGCCCGGCGCGATCTGACTTAGGATAATGGTCGCACTGCGCGCATAGCGAATGTCTGGCTTTGGTTTAGCAAACCAGTAAATGAGACCGCCAGTGGCCAGCAACGCTAGGAGAATTGGGACTAAGCGTCCAAACGAGGCTGGACGCTTTTTTTGAGTTAAATCGAACGTATCAGACATCTATACAAACCTTACTTTAATAAGGCTTAGTATGATATCACGCCAAAGTTGTGTCTAGACCTAAAGGTGGCGTTACGACCTAGAAGTCGTAAACGCCACCGCAAAATGGTCAATCTGCTAGCAGCTTTACCAGATCAATTGCCTTTTGGCGTTGCTTGGACGACTTAATCGCCGCAAACGCGATAACCAGGTCTGTAGCATCTGGGTTCTGAGCAATCAGGCTCAGGATGGACGATTGTGGACCCTCAGCACGCTCGGACTTTGGGGTTGCGCCATATTGAGAGCAATCAACCCCTTCGTAGAAATACTCAGGCCCGACACCCAACACACAGGAAATCTGGAACAAACGCGACGCGGAAATCCGATTGACGCCGCGCTCGTATTTTTGGAGCTGCTGGAAAGAAATGCCCAAGGCTTGGGCAAGTTGGTCTTGTGTCATATCGACAGCATCACGTTGCCGACGGACTCGTTGAGCAACAAAATGATCGAGGTCATCGGCCTTACGGGGGTTTACGTTCTCTTTTACGGACACTTCACATACTCCATTACTACAAACTTAAGCACCAGTTGTGGCGATACGACGTTTTGGCACCTGTGTTTGTGCAGGTGCCATCTCGGTAACTTTGCCTGCTCCGAGCGGCAGGTTAGGCGATTCTCCTCCCAAAAAGGGTTCGAAGTCAGCCGGCGGAACGAATTCCCTGCGGTACCAAGGCTTGGTTTTCGGGTCGAAAACGGCCTCTAACCACTTCAGAACAACTTTGATCCGAGGGATTCGTTCAATGTCGCGATGATAGACAAGGCTCAACTCTAACGGCTCTAGGGCTTCACCCACCATGACCAGTTCCGGGTACACGGAAGCTAGAACTGTTGGCATGCCAGCCAGCCCGATCCCGGCCAAAACACCCTCAACAACAGCGGCGCTGGAATTGGTTTCGACCCGTCTACGCGCTAAATCCTGAAAAGCGGGAACTTTCCGCGGCATATTTCCGGTTAGGTTCTGTGCCGTATGGTGTAAGAAAGGATGCCGAAGCGCGTCTTCAATGCTGTCGGGCGTACCATAAAGTTCAAAGAAAGCCTGCGTCCCAAATAGGGCATAGTGAAAATAGGCTATTGGCTTCGATACATAGCCTGGAACGGGTTCAGCATTGAAAACAAGAGAAATCTCCGCGTCCGCTTCCATTGGATTATTGGGCCAAAGCCCGCAATCCAACCGTATGTCCAACTTTGGATTTTCCCGTAACAAGTGAGTCAACGCCGGTGTCAAAAGATAGGCACCAACACCATCTGAGCAGGACAATGTAACCGCGCCAACCGGCGCAGTTGCCTCGGAATCAAGGACCTCCCGCTCCATCTCCTCAATCTGGCTCTCGATGGTACGCACCCTCGCTAAAGCCGTTTCCCCCGCCTTAGTCAGCACGACACCTTGAGCGGTTCGCCGCACCAGTCGGGTATTCAGCCGGGCTTCCAATTGATCGAGAGCTCGTGAGACTGTTGAGGGGTCAACCCGAAGGCTACGCGCAGCCGCGTTCAGCCCGCCGCAGACAGCGACCGCATAAAAAACGTGGAGATCAGAAAGGTCTGATCGGTGGCGGACGACTTCCTTCAAGTAGGGTCCCCTCAAGTAAGCAGTCACTGTATTGCAATTATTCTGGCTCCCCAAGCTTTTTTTGCTGAGTAAGTATATTTCAGCGACCAATTGGTAGCCAAAGCCATGGATCTGGCCCGAAAATGGCCATTTACGATGCGAAGGGTTTGGCAAATAGGATCGCTAGAAGGGCCGTTAAACAAGATCCCATGTCGCAGAGCTTCACGCGCACCAATCTCGAAGTCCGAAGTCCAATGCAGGGCCGCACAACACTTGAGCGCATTGCGCGTGCGGCAGCTGATTTTAACGTCCATGCCCTCTCGGGGTCGCGCTTAGTTGAGGCGCGCTCGTTGGCAGTCGGCTTGGTTGGAGAGCCGCTCGCCAGCTTGGAAACCATGGCTTGGGTCCATAATCGCACGAAGCTGGGCCTTCTTGGGGTGACCCATGCCGGGCTGAGCGACGAACCTGATGCTGACGATTCAAGCCCACTTTGCGGCCTTTTGGGTGTGGTGCCACTCACGACTATCGGCAATCAGGCCGTTCTAGCTGATGCGTTTAACGCCATAAGCCCCGACCCAGAACATATTTGTTCCTACGAAGAGGAGCCGGCCGGGATTTTCGGTTGGGGGATTGCCGTCTCGCGCCATGAGGCGGCCCGCCTTTTGGTAAATCTCGGCATGTTCATTTCCGAACATATCATCCCGACAACAGACTGGTACATGCGCGCTGTCACCGATGATGGCGCACGACTTCTTAAGGGACGCATGAACCTGACCGAGGTGGAGGGAAGCAAAATTGGCACCCTAAGGATGCCCTCCCATCAGGAAGCTGAAGCTTTCTTCTTACAAACTAGAGGTGCTGCATGATTCCGACAACCAGTGTGCCCGAGCGCATCGTCCCCAGCAATGGACCCAATTGGAAAATTTGCGTTGCCCATCGATTGGATGAAATCATGCAAGTGATTTCTCTGCGCGCGATTGCCTATATGCACGAACAGTCCTGCCCTTATGACGAAGAAATTGACGGCAATGACTTTGCAGGTGCGACCCATCTTATCGCCCGTTTGAATGGGGAGCCTGTTGGGTGTGTCCGACTTCGGTGGTTTGCTGGGTTTTTCAAAGTTGAACGGGTTGCTGTCCTCCCTCGCTATCGAAAATCTGGGTTGGGAGCCGCCCTCCTTGACGCCTCTTTCGAGCTAGGTGCCAAGAAGGGTTATGGCCATGCACTTGGCCATGTTGAGCCTTCAATCGTCGGTCTTTGGCAGCGTGCTTGTGGGGTAAATCCACGGCCCGGGCGCACGAACTTAGCCTTCTCTGACCATGAATATGTCGAAGTTGAGAAATTCATTCCAAAACATGAAGAGGCGATCCATGTGGATACCGACCCCATGATCCTCCTGCGGCCAGAAGGCGAATGGGATCATCCTGGCGTCCTAGACCGATCCAACAACAGATTGATTCCATTGCGAACAGCAAGGCAAGCCTAACCATGTATTCCCACAGTTTCGCGTATCCGGGCCCCAAAAACCACGCACCTCCACTTCTGCTGTGTAGCGATCTTGTTGTTGACGGACATGTGTCGGAAGAACCTGCCTCTTGGCGAACCTGCATTCACAACAGTGCCCTGATCCTGACAACGGCTCGAAAGCGGCGCTGGCGGATTGTCCACGTGTATCGCCAAGATCGTGCCCCAAATCCAATTGCGAGTCTGCGACCCGAACCTGATGAGCCGGTTTTCCAATGCCGGGGCCCCTCGGCACTGTCCTCCTCTGCACTTCGTGACTTCTTGGTCATGAGTGAGACCGAAGAGTTAATCCTAATTGGTCGCTCTATGGTGCCTTATTGCCTTTCAACCGCGGTTGCCGCAGCCGACTTGGGTGTTGCTGTAACCTTGGTTGCAGATGCCGTGTCACACGGCGCCGTCGAATCCCATGAGTCATCGCTTTCGATTTCCCACGCGGCTATGCGCCTCATCCCTCAATTTGCAACCATGACCAGCACAGCCAAGCTTTTGCAACTTCAATCTAGCCTTAGTCTATTTGTTTCTGGAACTTGATATGACCATCCTTTCGCTTGCCGCGACGGTTAATGATAACCATCGCAACCAGTCCGGCTCTGGCGTAGCCGCTCTTGACGGTACCACGCCCCAACTTCCAAGTGAGCCGGTTCTGCGCGTCATACGCACCGCCATGCAACGTTTGGGCCCGCTCGCGCCGAGCGATGCGATGGTGCTGTCGCGGATGCTGAAACGTCTGTTTGAAATTGAAGCTGACGATGGTGTCGTCGTCGCAATCGACCGTGCCAAAGAACTGACTGAGCTGCTTCAGGTTCAAAAGCGGGCGGCTCGCTAAAACCAGCCTCTAGTGCCGCGTAATCCGCGCAGCGCCGCGTGCACGCGGGTCGGGTGCCACAAGGGGTTCACCATTCCTAACCTGAATGGCGGCCATGTCCCCATTAAAGCTTTGCGCTTCAATCCGATAAGTACGGCGCTCCAACTCCTGCTTTAGGTCTGCAGGTGCTGGCGCGTAGGGTTCGGTGTAGATGGTGTTCTCTGGCAGAAGCTGGTGGTGATAGCGCAGGGCATCCACCGCAGCTTTTAAGGGCATCTTATAGTCCAGCGCATTCAGCAAGACTTGGAAAACGGTCGTAATGATGCGCGACCCTCCGGGCGAGCCCAACACCATCGCAGGCACGCCATTCTTCGTTAGGATGGTTGGCGTCATCGATGACAAGGGCCGCTTGAAAGGCTGGATCGCATTGGCATCACCGCCCACCACGCCAAACTGATTGGCAACGCCGGGCTTTGCTGAAAAGTCGTCCATTTCATTGTTGAGAAGGAAGCCCGCACCCTCAACCACGACGCCTGAGCCATACCAACCATTGACCGTGTACGTGTTAGAAACCGCATTGCCGTCGGCATCCACGACGGAGTAATGCGTGGTCTGTGGCTTCTCAAGTCCGGGGCGAATTCGCTCCGTTGGCGATGGAAACTCTGCCTGCACGCTTTCGGCCCGCGCCTTGATATAGTCCGCATCCAACAATCGCGAGACGGGCACTTGGACAAAATCCGGGTCGCCCAGATAAACAGCGCGATCGGCAAACACGCGCTTTTCCAATTCCGCCAGCAAATGGATGTATTGAGCGGAATTGTGCGCCACGCCTGCAAACAAATCCGACCGCGCCTCCTTCATGCCCAATAACTGCAGCAGAGCAATGCCGCCCGAGCTGGGCGGTGGTGCACTGACGACCTCATAACCACGCCATTTGGATGTCAGGGCTGCACGCCAAACCGGACGATAGGCTTCAAGGTCGGCTAGACTGATAAGCCCTTTCTCGACGCCCCGGCTCATTTGTGCAACGATTTGAGTGGCGACGCGACCTTGATAGAAAGCGGAAGGGCCGCGTTGCGCAATCGCTTCAAGGGTGTTGGCAAGGTCTGGTTGGGTAAAAATCTTACCCTCTGTCATCGTGCCAAAATAGCTGCCCAAATTCGTATCGCGCCCTAGGTCCGCGAAGGCTTCTTGATAGATGCGGATCATTTGAGCTGGCGGGGTGAACCCTTCCCGCGCCAAACCGATGGCGGGCCCAACAACACGGGCCCAGGGCAGTCTTCCAAACCGGCGATGGGCGGCATAAAGGCCGGCCACAGTCCCGGGCGTTCCCGCCGCCAAATTGCCAATCACCGTGCTGCCGGGCCGAACATTGCCTTCTGCGTTCAAATACATATCAGCCTTGGCTTTGGCAGGTGCTGTCTCACGATAGTCGAGGAAATAGGGCTTGCCTTGGATGACAAGGGTCATGAAGCCGCCGCCGCCGATGTTACCCGCTTCGGGATAGCTGACGGCAAGTGCAAAGCCGATTGCGACCGCGGCATCGACCGCATTGCCGCCAGCCTCAAGGATTTGGATGCCAATTTCTGCCGAAGGGGTATCTGCCGTTGCAGCTGCCCCAGCTTTCAAGACACGGCGGCCCTTGGCGATACCGGTTTCGGGTAGGCACAGTGTACCCGTTAGGCCGAGGCCCAAGCCCAACAAAGTTTCACGACGGGAGGTCTTGGACATGGCTCTTGCTTTCTTGCAAAAATCCGAAAGGTGGTGACCTGTCACATTAGACTGCAGTGCGACATAAAAACAACTTCCCAGCAGATGGAGTTTGGTTAGGGTGCCAGCAAAATGAACACATCAAGGTGGGCGAGGAAAACATGACTAAAGTTGCAGTTGTTACAGGCGGATCGCGCGGCATTGGCGCGGCAATTTCAATCGCTTTGCGCGATGCAGGATATGCAGTGGCTGCAAACTATGGCGGCAATGATGAAGCGGCCGCAGCATTTTCAGCGGAAACAGGAATTGCTACCTACAAATTTGATGTCGGCGACTATGAAGCCTGTGCTGCGGCTATGGCAAAAATTGAAGCTGATCTTGGGCCGGTTGACGTTCTCGTCAACAATGCCGGCATCACCAAGGATGGCTTCTTCCATAAAATGTCGCCGGAGCAATGGCGCAGTGTGATCAATGTCGACCTCGACAGCTTGTTCAATTGCACCCGTCCTGTGATCAATGGCATGCGGGAGCGTGGCTATGGCCGTGTTATCAATATCTCCTCGATCAACGGACAGAAGGGCCAAGTTGGTCAGGTTAATTACTCCGCTGCCAAAGCGGGCGTGATCGGCTTCACCAAAGCTTTGGCACAGGAAGGTGCTGCCAAGGGCGTGACCGTCAATTGTGTGGCACCAGGCTATATTGCGACGGAAATGGTTTCTGCCATGCATCCAGATGCCCTTGCAAAAGTCAAAGCAGGTATTCCTTGCGGCCGCTTAGGTGAAAGCGAAGAAATTGCACGCGCAGTTTTGTTTTTGGTGGAGGACCCAGGCTTCATCAATGGCTCGACGCTGACCATCAATGGCGCGCAATATATCGCGGGCTAAAGCTGCGGATCGTTTCCAAAAAAAAGGCTGTCAGGTTCGTCCTGACAGCCTTTTTTCGTTTATGAGTACTTGGCGACTTACGAGAGCAAGTCTTTCAAGCCATCGATCAAATCGGTCTTTTCCCACGAGAAGCCGCCATCGGCTTCAGGTGCACGGCCGAAATGTCCATAGGCGGCGGTGCGTGCGTAAATTGGCTTGTTTAGGTCCAAGTGGCCGCGAATGCCGCGTGGGGTCAGTTTCATCAGCTGTGGTAGTCGGGCTTCCAGCTTGTCGAGATCGCAACGCTCTGTCCCATCGCAATTGGCGTAGATGGACAAAGGCTCTGCAACACCGATGGCATAGGAAAGTTGCAAGGTGCAGCGATCAGCCAGCCCGGCAGCAACAATGTTCTTCGCCAAATAGCGGGCTGCATAAGCGGCGGAACGGTCAACCTTCGTGGGATCTTTGCCCGAGAACGCGCCACCACCGTGGGGGGCTGCGCCGCCATAGGTATCGACAATGATCTTACGACCGGTTAGGCCGCAATCGCCGTCGGGACCGCCAACGACGAATTTGCCAGTTGGGTTGATGTGCCAAGCGCAGTCGGCGTCGATTGGCAAAATATCGCCCAAAGCATTGCGGATGTATGGTTCCACAATTGCGCGAATATCCTCGCTGGTCAGGCTTTCGTCGAGGTGCTGGGTCGACAAAACGATCGAGGTCGCAGCCACGGGCTTGCCATTCTCATAGCGCGCAGTGACTTGGCTTTTTGCATCAGGTCCCAACATAGCCAGCACGCCACTTTTGCGCGCATCGGCCAGATCTTTCAGGATCTTATGGCTGAATTGTATGGGCGCGGGCATGAGTTCTGGTGTTTCATTGGTGGCATAGCCAAACATGATGCCCTGATCGCCTGCGCCTTCTTCCTTATTGCCGCTGGCGTCAACGCCCATCGCAATATGTTCAGATTGGCCATGCAACAGCACTTCAATGTCGGCATATTGCCAATGGAAGCCGTCTTGAGCGTAGCCAATATCTTTGATCGCCATACGCGCGGTGTGCGCGATCAAGTCCTCGGTAACGGTGTCGGTGCCGCGGAATTCACCTGCGATCACCACCCGATTGGTGGTTGCCAAGGTCTCTGCCGCGCAACGTAGGGCCCAAGGGTCCAACCCTTCGGCAATCGTGTGACGGAAATACAGGTCAACAACTTCGTCTGAAATCCGGTCACAGACTTTGTCTGGATGTCCTTCAGAAACGCTTTCAGATGTAAAAAGATATGACGCTCGGGCCAATGGTCTACTCCAGGATGCGATTTCGGGGATATAAATACATGTTTATATCTTGAAATCAACTTAACCAACGAAAGAATTGGCCTAAACGCTGCGACCGTGGCAGAATGTCTCGCATGACCCAAACCCAATACCTGACCGATACGATTGAGATTCTGACCCACTTAGTGGGATTTGACACCACGTCGCGGAACTCAAATCTGCCTCTAATTGAATGGGTTGAAGCCCATGTCGCGCCGTTGAAGCCGCATCTGCGACGGGTTCCGAATGCCGATGGCACAAAGACGAATCTTGTCATCAGCTTTGGTCCGCTCGATGCACCGGGCGGGGTTGTTTTGTCAGGTCATACCGATGTGGTCCCCATCGACGGGCAGGATTGGTCGACGGATCCGTGGACTTTGACCGAGCGTGACGGTCGATTGTATGGCCGTGGGACTTGCGACATGAAGGGATTTGCCGCCTGCGCGCTCGCCTTTGCTCCGGCTATGGCCCGCGCAAACCTGACCGCCCCCATTCATATTGCCCTGTCGTATGATGAAGAGATAGGCTGTCTGGGTGCGCCCTCTTTGGTAGAGGTGCTCAATCAGCATTATGCCAAGCCAGAAGCCGTTATTATTGGCGAGCCGAGTGATATGGGCGTGGTCTCCGGGCAAAAGGGCCTGTCGACGTTCCAGATTGAGATCACCGGCCGGGCCGCGCATTCAAGTCAAGTACAACAAGGGGTCTCGGCCATTATGGAGGCTGTGCCCCTCTTGGCAAATCTTCGCGCGCTGGCTGAGGAAGTCCGCGCCAATGCCCCGGCACATAGCCCGTTTGAGCCGCCGGGCACCACCCTCACCATCGGTCTGATTGATGGCGGCACGGCTTCCAACATTCTCGCCCAGTCGTGTAACATTACGTGGGATATGCGCTTTGAAGTGGGCGATGATCCTGAGGTCCATGAATCCCGGGTGGCAGCCTGGGTGGCAGAAGTTGATGCCTCGATTAAGGCACGCGCCCCTGAAGGTGGGGCACGCATGGTACGCCGATCCCTCTCTCCGGCTATGGCCCCAGAGACACAAGGTGCCGCAGAAGCTTTGGCGCGGGCCTTGACCGGCGACAACACAACCCGGGCCGTCGCCTATGCGACCGAAGGCGGCATTTTCCAAGGTGGCGGTCTTTCGACCGTCATCTGTGGTCCAGGCTCCATCCTACAAGCCCATCAACCCGATGAGTTCATCGAGATTTCCCAACTTGCTGCTGGGTGTGAGTTTATGGAGCGACTGGTCAAGCGACTGTCCGCTTGAGGTGCTTTAAATTCCGGGTGAGCCTGCAAACGTCCGATAGAGGCCAATTGCGGCGTCACTCAGTTGTGCTTGATTGGCGAGGCGTGCTTGTCGCGCACTGGCGAGTGCACTTTCGGCCTCTAAGCGGTCCTTGAAAGAGGCAAGCCCGACATTAAAGCTTGCTTGTGTTGCATCAAACCGGACTTGCGCCGCGCGTTCGCCATCAACCCCAGCCTTTGCCCGAGCTTGCGCTTGCCCATAGGCGGACAAGGCATTTTGTCCTTCCGCAATCGCGTTCAACGTGGTGGAGCGATAGGACAATAAGGCTTGCTGGAAGCGTGCGTCGGCGGTCTTCAAGCTGGCGCGTCTTTGCCCGAAGTCAAACAAAGGGATTGAAATCGCCGGGCTTGTATTGCCGCGCTGTAAGGTTTGCGCCAACGGATTTCCAGCCAAGGAAGAAAGATTGGTAATTGTCCCCACAATCGAGAGGCTAGGGTATAGATCGGCCCTTGCGATTCCGACGCCAGCAGCTTGCAACACGGCATCTTGCTCAGCACGGGCCACATCCAGCCTCCGGCGCACGAAATTGGCCGGGACAGCATCGACGAGGGGGGCTTCCGAGCGGAAGGCAAAATCTTGTACTGGCGCCAATGTCTGATCAAGTGAGCCTGGAACCACACCGCGCAAGATCGCGATCCGGTCTAGCGCACCACGAACGCGCAATTCAGCGTCGGGCACGCGTTGGCGAATCTGGGCTGCTTGGCCTTGGGATAGACCCTTATCAGCCAACGAAATCAGGCCAGCAGATTCACGGGCTTCGGCAATTGCTGCCAATGAGTCAGCCCGGGCTAAATCTTCTTGCAAGTAGGCCAAGCTTTGTTGGGCGTTACGCAAATCAATATAGGCCGCTGCCAGATCTGCAATAATCGCAATCTTGGCGGCTTCAAGTGAGGCCCTTGCTCCGGCTTCATTTGCTTTGGCACCTGAAACCGCAGACCCAAAGCGCCCAAACAGAGGGACTTCCCACGTTGCGCGCAAGGCAGCAGTCCCAGTCGTTTGCTGCTCCACGGCAGCACCGGTCGCGGAGGTTAGTTTGGTATCCCCCATCGCATAATCGGTGTCGGCCACACCAGAAACGGTCAAGCGTGGGGCAAAACCAGCGATGGTGGCGCGTCCATTATTGCGGGCCTCAATCAAGCGTTGGTTGGCCAATTGGACCGAAATGCCTTCGCTAAGCGCCTCGCGCACCAATTTGTCCAAGACCGGGTCTGCAAACTGCGACCACCAAGCCGCGCTTTCGCCTGCAGGGGCAGGTGGCATATCGCGAAATGCATCCGGTAGAGCGGCGACAGGATTCTTAACTTTGGGCGCGCCCATGCCAGGAAAACCGACTGACCCGCCAGTTGCACAACCACCCAATAGAATCAGAACTGACAAACCGCCACCTAGGCCAAGTCTGCGAAGATTTTTCTTGTTGGATGACATCTGAAATCCAAGTGCCGACGTAGACATGCTGTCTCCACATAATGATGTTTTTTCGCTCGACCGCTTGACCTCGGGAGCAAGGCCGCATAATGCGAACGAACGTTCGCTATCGGAATAGGACTTATGTCGCGCACCGTCAACCCGTTGAAAGCTGAGATTAGACGTCGGGAGATCTTGGATGCAGCTCAAGCGTGCTTTGAGCGCCGCGGTTTCCATGCGACGTCGATGGATCAGATTTGCACGGAAGCCAACATCAGCCCGGGCGGCCTTTATCGCTATTTTCCCTCTAAAGAGGCGATCATTGCTGCGATGGCCGACGATGAACGTCGTACGGCAACTTTGGCTTTTGACGAAGTGCGCGCGTCTGACAATTTCCTCATTGCCCTGTCAGAGCTATGTGAAAAGTTCACCGAAGCTTATGCTGAGCCCAATCGGGCCGCCTTTGCCGCTGAGCTGATGGCAGAGGCCGTTCGTAACCCCAAGTTTGCAGCTGTTGCGCGGGAAGCTGAGAGCAAAATTCGCACAGAAATCACAGCTTTGCTGCGTGCTGGCCAAGAACTGGGCCATGTGGAGCCGACCTTGGACCCCGCAGAGGCGTCGGCGGTTTTGATGGCCGCAGCCGATGGTCTGGGCTTGCGCATGACCTTTATGAATGATTTTACCGCTGAAGAAGCCGGCCAAGCGCTGAAGAATTTAGTTCTGCGCTATCTCAATCCCGCTTCGACACCAATCCAAATTCCCTCCCCTACCAAAAACTCGGCGAAAAAGCCGATTGGAGCTTCTAATGACGCGTAAAATCCAAGCCGTATCCTTGGCCTTTATCCTTGCCACAACGTTGGGCCTGTCCGCGTGCGGTAACTCAGGTGACGCAAAAAAGGCCGAAGACGCTAAAAAGGCAGGCCCGGACGCCAAGGCGAAAGAGGGTGGTCGGATGCCTCAAGCCGTTTCGGTCGCGCCGGTAGAAGTGAAAAACTTCACGGGTCGTCTGGTGGTCGCAGGGCAAGTTCAAGCCGTCCAAGAAGCGCGCGTCTTTCCAACCTCCTCGGGCGCACGTGTCATTCAAATCATGGCCGACGCTGGCGACCGTGTCGTCGCAGGCCAAGCATTGGCCCGGCTCGATGGTCGTCAAGTCAATGCCGATAGCGAGCTTTTGGCCGCGCAAGTCCGGCGTGCCCGCACTTCTTTGGCGGAAGCCGAAGTTGGCTTGACCGCAGCACGGCAGAATTTGACCCGCGCCGAGACCGGTCCTCGCGAAAGCGCACTCGACACCGCGTCGGCGCAAATTGCCTTTGATCAAGCTGAGGCTGAGTATCAGCGCGCCCTGTCGATCAAGGGCGAAGGTGCTTTGTCGGTTGAGCAACTGGAAGGACGCCGCGCGGCCGCACGTGCCGCCGAAGCCCGTCTGCGCACGCAAAAAGGCGATATCAACGCGCTTCTCGACGGCCGCCGTCAGGCGGTTGCCCAAGCAGCAGCCCGCGTCGGTGCGGCGCGTGCCGACCTCGAAGTGGCAATCGCCCAGCAAGCCCAATCCAACTCGCGTCAGAACAACGGCTTGATTAGTGCCCCGGTTGGCGGCCAAGTCATTTCGCGCTCAGTGAATGTTGGTGAGATCGCAGGATCTACCGGACAGCCGATGTTCGTCATTGTTGCCAATGATGCTTTGGAAGTTGCCGCCGAAGTGCCAGAGTCTGAGATCAGCCGCTTAAGCCTCGGCATGCCTGCTGAATTTAACGCACCTGATGGCTCAATGGTGACAGGTTCGCTGCGTCGCTTGCCAGCTCAAATCGACCCTCAACGGCGCACGGGTTTGGCGCGCTTTACGCTTGCACCCAATCCGGCAGTGAAATCTGGCGTGTTTTTGACGGGGATTGCCTCGTCGAAGCCGCGTGGCGTGAATACAGCACCCGCGTCAGCCTTGGTTTATGGCCGCGAAGGGGCTTCAGTTTTTGTTCTTCGTAACGATAACTCCGTCACTAAGGTGAAAGTTACGATTGGTGCACGGGAAGGTTCGATGGTTGAATTGGTCAGCGGTCCACCGCCTGGCTCACTCGTAGTTACTGCCGGCTCTGCCTTCTTGGCGGAGGGCGAAAAGATCAATCCAATCAAGCCTGCGGCTAAAGCTGCCACCCCCGCCCAACCTGCAACCCCGCCCAAGAAATAAGGTAAGTCGTTATGCGCAATATATCTTCTTGGGCCATTAAGAACCCGATCGCCCCGATCCTTCTATTCTTCTTGCTGACGATCATGGGGATCGGGGCCTTCTTTAAGCTCCCGATCAATTCGAACCCAGATATTGAGTTCCCGGCCTTTACAGTGTCCGTGGGCCTGCAGGGTGCTGCGCCAAGCGAGCTTGAAAACCAGATTGCGACCAAGGTCGAAGGGGCTTTGGCCTCGATCGAGGGCGTCAAGAGAATGTCGACCACGCTGGTCACCGGTAGTTCAAACACCTTTGTTGAACTACAAATCGGCACCGACATTTCTAAGGCGGTTGACGATGCGCGTGCGGCCGTGTCGCAAATCCGTTCCGACCTTCCTGATGGGATTAATGAGCCGCAAGTCGCCCGCATCGACTTCAATGATCAAGAGCCACTGGCGATTTATTCCGTACGTGGACCTGACATGCCAGCGGAAGACATTTCCTGGCTGATTGATCGCGAATTTAACCGTCAATTGCTGGGTGTAAAAGGCGTTGGCCGGGTTGAGCGTTGGGGCGGTGCTAGCCGTCAAATCACCGTCGATTTGGACCCCGCCCGCTTGACCGCCTTCGGGGCGACTGCCTCACAGGTTAGCCGTGCGCTGCGCAGTCAGAACATCGATTTGCCGGCCGGCAAATCAGAGTCAGGTGCAGGGGAGCAAACCATCCGTGCTTTGGGCTCCGCAAAGACGGTAGATGAGCTTCGCAATACGCCCATCGTGTTAAATGGTGGCCGCGTTGTGCGCCTCTCTGACATCGCTGATGTACGCGATGGGTCGAGTGAATTGCGCGGCATTGGCCGTTTCAATGACCAACCCGTCGTGATGTTCCAAGTCTTGCGCTCTAAGACCGCCAGTTCTTTGAAAGCTTATGAAGCCGTCAAACTCAAAATCGAAGAGTTACGCAAAGCCTATCCGAACTTGGTCATTGAGCCCGTGTTCACGCCAACCGATTATGTCCAAGAGAGCTTCGACATGTCGATGGAGACCTTGTTTGAAGGTGCACTCTTGGCAACCTTAGTGGTGGCCGTCTTCCTCGGCGGCTGGCGACCCGTTATTGCCGCGGCAGCGATCATTGGCGTGAGCTTGGTTGGCCTTGCTTGGGTGCTTGAAAAGACGACAGGTATCCACATTTCTAAGACGGTGTTGCTGTCGATCGGGACGGTTATTCTGGGGATCGTCACCTTTGTGATTAAGGATGGTCGAGCGACCTTCTTGGCGGCAATCGCCATCCCCTTGTCGACCATTCCAACTTTCTGGGTCATGAGCCTGTTAGGCTTTACTTTGAACGATGTAACCCTTCTGGCGCTGGCGCTTGTGGCCGGTATCTTGGTCGACGATGCGATTGTGGAAATCGAGAACATCATTCGCCACATACGGATGGGTAAATCGCCCTATTCGGCAGCCTTAGAAGCGGCAGACGAAATTGGTTTGGCGGTGGTTGCGACCACGGCGACAATTGTCGCGGTTTTTGCGCCCGTATCCTTCATGACGGGTATCGTTGGACAATTCTTCAAAAGCTTTGGTCTAACGGTTGCTGTTGCGGTGCTGTTCTCGCTCTTGGTTGCCCGCTTGATTACGCCACTTTTGGCAGCCTTCATTCTCACGCGTTCCCCACCAGAGCATGAAGGGGAGGCAGGCAAACGCTATATCGCCTTCCTTGAAATGGCGTTGCGCAATCGGTGGAAAACCGTCGCCGTCGGTCTTGCCGTGATGGCCGTGTCGGTTGCGATGTTGAGCTTGGCACCCAAGACCTTTACGCCGACTATCGACCAAGGCTTTGTGCAAATGCGCATCGACTTGCCGCCTGGCCTCTCGCCTGACGAAGCCGATGCGCGTGCCCGCGAGGTTGCAGGCATCGTTATGGATCGCCCCGAAACCAAGTCCGTCGTGCAAAGCGTCAATGGTGATTTGACCGGCGCCACCTACTTCATCTCGTTGGTCGATCGCAAAGAACGTGAGATCTCTCAACAGGATTACGAAGGAGAGCTTCGCAAGTCCGTTGGCAAAGTTCCCGGCATTCGCGCCCGCTTTGGCGGTGGCTGGGGCTCTGGTGGTCTCTCAATCAATCTGACCTCAGACGACCCAGATGCGCTAGCGGCGGCAACGCAACGTGTCATGAATGAGATGCGGAAGAAACCTTGGGCCGTAGACCTGCGTTCCTCTGCAGATTTGACACGCCCTGAGTTGCATATCATCCCGAAGCGGGAAGAGGCTGCGCGACTTGGTGTCTCCATTGCTGAAATCGCAAATGCGTCCCGTTTGGCGACGACAGGCGATATTGAGCTCAATCTCGCCAAGTTTAATGCCGGAGAGCGTCAGATCCCCATTCTGGTTCGGCTGGCACGTGAAAACCGGGCAGATATTGAAGCCATTGGTGCGCTGCGGGTGAATACAGCCACGGGTGAAACCGTGCCTTTAAGTGCCGTTGCCGACATTCAATTCGGCGGTGGTGAAGCTCGAATTACCCGCGAAGACCGGCAGCGCGTGGTGACGATCTCGTCCGGCTTGGCACCTGGTAAGCAACTTGGTCCCGCCTTGGAAGAATTGCAGAAGGAAGACTTCTACAAGAATCCTGGTCCTGGTGTGAAAGTGAAACCTGATGGTGACGCCGAAGAATTGGGCGACATGTTCAGCCAGTTTGCCGGTGCCATCGGCCTCGGCATCCTGTTGATCTATTGCGTGCTGGTTCTCTTGTTCAAAGACTTCTTGCACCCAATCACCATTTTGTCGGTCATTCTCTTGGCCCCTGCCGGTGCATTTATTGCGCTTGGTCTGGTGAAGGAGCCGTTGTCGCTACCGGTGATGATTGGGCTTTTGATGCTGATCGGGATCGTGATCAAGAACTCAATTCTATTGGTCGACTTTGTGATCGAGGCGCAGCATCGCGGTGTGCCCCGTCATGAGGCGCTGATCGATGCAGCCCGCAAGCGGTCGCGACCCATCATCATGACCACGATTGCCATGATCGCTGGCATGATACCTGCGGCTATGACAACAGCGGGTGCTGGTGCCTTCCGGCACGGGATGGCGATTGCGGTGATTGGTGGCCTGACTCTGTCGACGGTCTTGAGTCTGATCTTCGTGCCTGCCGTCTACACATTGATCGATGATCTGGATCAGAAGATCAAGCGCTTCTTCTCGAAGGTCCCCACGGTGACCAGCGAAGACAAGGCGATTGCCTTGAAAGAAGAAGTCGAACGTCGCGCCAGTCAAGCTGCCGCAGAGTAGGCAGGACCAAACCGTCAATGCAAAAGGGGCCCCGATTGGGGCCCCTCAGACTGCTGACAAACCCCGTCATTTTGGCGGGGTTTTGTTTTGTATGTTGGGTTTTGGGGCAGATTGATTGAAGTAAAGTGGGGCTGGTTGGGTTAGGCGGGCCTCGGGTGGAGTATTGGGGCGATGATGAGGGC
>JAPZTJ010000049.1 GCA_027532555.1 Aquidulcibacter sp. | reverse complement strand
TGGCGACTGAATTACGGCTGGGCTTTAGGCGGACTTATCGGGTTGACCGCCATCTGTTGCGCCGGGTTTGCGGTCATCTCTGCAGGACGGATCGCGGCACCTATCGAGGCAATTGCCAGCAGCGCACGCAAAATCGCAACAGGTGACCGGCACGCCCCGGTGCCAATTGGTCGGGGCGTCCCGCTGGAAATCGCCGCACTGCACCGCGACTTTACGGCAATGACCAATGCCTTGTCCGCTGCCGACAATGATGTGCGCATGCGTTCTGCCGCCATCGCCCATGAACTTCGCACACCTTTGTCAGTCTTGCGTGGCCGTTTGATCGGCGTGCAATCAGGTGTTTTCCCGCTTGACGCCACCTTACTAAATGGTCTGTTGCGCCAGATCGGTCTTGTCGATCAGCTAGTTGCCGACCTCAATATGCTGGCATCACCGCTGGGCATCGACATGCAGCTCGATCTCGAACCTGTTGCAATGGACTGTCTCGCCGCGTCGGTGATTGAGACGTTGCAACATGACGCAGCTGCACAGGGCAACACCTTGAAGTTGGTTGCCACGCCGATTGTTGCACAGGTTGATCCTGGGCGCATTGAGCGCGCGTTAGTTAATCTGGTTGCCAACGCCATTCGTTATGCGCCGGGAAGCGAAATTCAAGTGTCTGTGCGCTCTGCCGCCGATCAAATCCTATTGTCGGTGCTCGACACTGGCCCCGGATGGCCCAGTGACGACCCACAATCTTTTGCTGCCGCCTTTGTTCGTGGCGACCAGTCACGATCCCGCCAATCGGGTGGCTCGGGGCTGGGCCTCGCAATCGTCACTGCCATCGCCCGCGCACATGGCGGATCATTGCGACTGAGCGCAGGGCAAGGTGGCGGCGCGCTCGCCGAAATCATCATCCCCATTGGCGGAGAAGGTAAAGCCTGAACCATCGTTAGCCGTTCGCAACATTTCCGCAATTTTCCGCCAACGCTGTTGCAGCTCTGACAAGTTATTGCGTCCCCAGAATTGGGAGCGCACATGAGACATCTAATCACCATCAGTATTGCCGCGACAATTGGGTTGTGCACCTCATCGAGTGCGCAAACGGCGTCGGAATCACCTGCTCGCGCGAGTTATCCTGCGGCATACTTCGCAGATATTCAGGCGCAGAACGCCTTCGATATGCTGACCCGGGTCCCAGGTTTCACGCTCGTTGCGAGCGAAGACCTGCGCGGCTTTGGTGACACGGCCGGCAATGTTCTGGTCAATGGCGCGCGGCCCGCGACTAAGGACGTTTCCCTGACCGAACTGTTACGGCGCATTCCGGCACGCACTGTTGAACGCATCGACATGCTCGATGGAGCCGTCACTGGCCTTCAGGGCGGGGGCAGTCGGCTGGTGGCCAATGTCATCCTAAAGGCCTCCACGAGTAGCAGCGGTACATTGCGTCTGCGGGGCCAAACAACACAAGGGGGCAGGTTTGGACCATCCGCAGCCGGGTCGTGGCGCGGATCAATTGGCGGTGCCACCGTGTCAGCCAGCCTGGAAGCCGGAAACAAGTCGCTCGCGCGATTCGAAGGCCAACAGCGGCTAACTGATGGTAGCGGCGGGGTCGTCGAGGCTGGTCCTCTATTGGACCGTCGGCGCTACAATGACTATTCTGGCTCGTTGAGTATCGCCACCCCGATTGCCGGCATCAACACCACGTTGGCGACATCGCTACGGACAGATGACTTTAAGCGACGCCATCGTTTCACCGCTTTTGCGTCAGGCGCTGCTTTGCCGATCAGAACCCAGATCGAAGCTGAAAACTATCCTGGCCGCAGCGCCGAGCTGTCGCTCGAATTGACACGCCCTATCGGCCGCGGTGAAGCTAAACTGATAGGCCTTAGAACATGGTCAAACGAAAAGGGCTCCTCGCTAGTCGGCGCAGAATTTCCTTCCGGGGCTATTCAGAGTTCGCTTTATACATCCAATGATGACCTGTCCGAGAGCATTTTGAGAGCGACTTGGGCACCGCGTTGGCCAAAGCTTGCCGTCAGCGCGGCATTTGAAGGCGTGCGGACGACCTTAGTCTCAAACACTGAGTTCGTTCAGATCGACAACAAAATTGCAACACCGCTTGAGGCCGGCCGCACCAATGTTGGGGAAACACGCGGCTCAGCAGCTTTGTCGGCAACCTGGACAGGCATCGACAAGATATCGGTTGAGGGTGCCATCGCCTTTGAAGTATCGCGAATTACCCTAGCCGAGCCGCTACGATCTTCCAAAACTTACCGCTTTTTCAAACCCCGCGTCGTGGCTGCATGGAACCCAACCAGCCAAATGACCCTGAGCTTGCAGGCCGAACGCAAAGTCGGCCAACTTAACTTTGGCGATTTCGTAGGGGCACAACAAGTCGCCGACGGCTCCTCAACCCAGACGAACAGTGCTCTCCAGCCTTCGCAAACCGATGGGCTGCGTCTGACGGCTGAACGCCGTTGGGGCACACGGGGCAGCGTCAGCATCACCTTCGTGAGCGAACGCATAACCAATGTGGTGGATATCGTGCCAGTCGGTGATGGCCAAGGCGTTGGCAATCTGCCTTCGGCCAGCAGTTTCGGGGTCGATTTACTAGCCTCAATCCCACTTGGCTTTTTGCTAGATGGTGCAGAACTGACAGTGGATGCAGCTTGGCGAGAAACCTCGGTGCAAGATCCGTTCAATGGCGCGACGCGGCAATTACAAAATGCCGAGTTCGCCGGTACGACGATCAACTATCGTCAAATCATCAACCC
>JAPZTJ010000037.1 GCA_027532555.1 Aquidulcibacter sp. | reverse complement strand
GAATTCATTGGCATAGCCAGCACGGCTTTGCGCATGGGCAGGCATAGCGGCAAGCATCGCCGCAACGCTCAAGGTTGCAGCCGACAATCCAAAAGCGGCACGGGCAAAGCGAGAGCGATCAAGCTTCACGTCAAGCTTCACTGGGCTAGTTGGATGAGCTTCCTTCATATTCTTCGCTCCTCTAAGACGAACACTGCAATCAGGTCTGCAATCACGGCGTCAACCAAATTTGGCCTTCGCACCCTCGATTCAGGTGCATTCTTGAGTTTGGCGAACCGTTTCGCGTCAAATAGGTGTTCCCTATTCAGGCGATAATTCGTCGTTGTTTTAATTTAAGCCGGTTTCTCCGCGTAACCGGCATTTTCTGAGATGCCACTCACAGGATCAGTTTAACCAATAAATCGTGGACAATTCATGAATAATGAAATGTGTTGACTTGTGTTTTTGTAGAAATGCCTGCGGATCACGATAACAAGAAGCTGACATGGCGTGTTCGCCGCGGATTATGCGCAGATATCCCTCTACGCGCGTCCGCCGTCTCCAGTTGGCCGGAAAAGAGCGATATTTGGACGAACGTGAGGCTGGGGTGATCTGGAATGCAATCACTTCCCTGGAGGGGACCGGTGGCAGAAGTGGCCAAGCAGCGAATTGCTTTTGGTTGCTCGCGCTAACTGGTGTTTGTTCTAATCTGATCGCTCTGCTTGGTAGCGAGCGCGGGTTTCCTCATTCATCGGGTAAAGACCGATGATTGAGGCACCTGCCTTTACCTGATCGACGACCCAAGCCTCATAATGCTCCATGCCGCGCGCTTCCGCGGCCAGTCCTTCCGCCAAATGTGCAGGTATAATGACAACCCCGTCGCCATCTCCGACAGCAATGTCGCCCGGAAAAACGGCAACGCCGCCGCAGCCGATGGGCACATTTATGTCAACGGCTTGATGTTTGGTTAGATTTGTTGGGGCACGTCAATTTTGGACACCCACAGCCTTAGGGTTCAAAGAAATACCCTATGTTTTAGCCACACTCTTCCACCCATGGCGGCGAATGCAGTAGCAAAAACCCTCGTAATCCTAGCGGTTTATGACGATAATTTAATTGTCTGGGGCCATTGCCGCTGTGAAACCCGCACGTTACCCTCAGGCAAAATGGGGGACTAACATGTTAAAGATTGCCGGCCTGACACATGTCTATAGCAATGGCGTAAAGGCGCTAGATAACATCAATCTGACGATTGCGCCGGGCATGTACGGTCTGCTCGGACCCAATGGTGCAGGTAAGTCGACCCTGATGCGCACCATCGCTACCCTGCAAACGCCGACCTCTGGCGCGATTGAGTTTGGCAAGATTGATGTGCTGCAACAGCCTGAACTTTTGCGCGAGACCTTGGGCTATCTGCCACAAGACTTTGGTGTTTATCCGCGTGTGACGGCCAAAGACATGCTGAACCATATGGCCATCCTTAAGGGCTTTGCGGCTGCCAAGGAGCGCAAGGAAGTGGTTGAAGGCCTCCTAAACCAAGTCAATCTTTGGCAGGTGCGGAATAAGGCCATCGCGGGCTTTTCTGGCGGGATGCGGCAACGTTTTGGTATCGCGCAAGCCCTCATCGGGGCCCCAAAACTGATCATTGTGGACGAGCCAACCGCAGGCCTCGACCCCGAAGAGCGCAACCGCTTCTTGAATCTGCTCGCCGCGATTGGCGATGAGGTGGTGGTGATCCTCTCCACCCATATCGTGGAAGATGTCGCCGATCTTTGCCCGGCGATGGCCATTCTTGCGGGTGGACGGATTGTGGCCGAGGGCGCGCCCAAAGACCTAACCCACGCGCTGTCGGGTCGCGTATGGCGTAAGACAATCGGGCGCGCGGCTTTGGCCGATTACCAAGCACGGATGCAAGTCATCTCCTCGCGTCTCTTTGGCGGCGAGACCGTCATTCATGTCTTGGCCGACCAAGAGCCAGAGCCCGGCTTTGTCGCCGTCGAGGGTGGTCTGGAAGACGTCTATTTCTCAACCCTAGCCGCTATGCGCGCCGCCGCTTGAGATTGGGACATCAATCATGAAATCCTTGCGCCAATTCCTGTCGGTGGCCGGCTTTGAGTTCGGCTACCAACTCCGTAACCCGGTACTCTGGGTCAGCTTTACCCTCTTCTTCCTTTTGACTTTCGGGGCCGTCACCGTGGATGAAATCCAGATCGGTGGGACTGGCAATACGAATATCAATTCGCCCTTCGCGATCAATCAAACCATGATGGTAATGGGCATTTTCGCGCTGTTTGCCGTCACGGCTTTTGTCGCCAATTCGGTGACCCGGGATGACGAGACCGGCTATGGCCCTATTCTGCGCGCGACCCGATTGGGCAAAGGGGCCTATCTTTATGGCCGCTTTGCCGGCTCTTGGTTGGCGGCGGCAGCGGGCTATTTGTCGGTGCCGCTGGCGATCTTGATCGGCTCTTTCATGCCATGGCTCGATCAAGAAAAATTGGGTCCCCTAGTCCTAAGCCATTATGCTTTTGCCTATTTCATCATTGCTTTGCCGATGCTGTTCGTATTTGGCGCAATGTTGTTTACCTTTGCCACGGCGACCCGCTCCATGATGGGTGCCTATCTGGGTCTGATTGGTATTCTGGTTGCTTGGGTGACCGCAGGCATCCTGCTTGACAAGCCAGAACTCGAGGACATTGCTGGCCTCTTTGACCCGACCGGGGTCAACGCTTTGTTCCGCCAAACCGAGTATTGGACGGCGACAGACCGTAATACGCGCCTGCCAGAACTGGTCGGGACATTTTTGCAAAACCGAGCCATCTGGCTCGGCGTCGCTTTGGCTTGCTTGGCCGTGTCGTACCTCATCTATCGCCCGGGCGGCAAAGGGGTGAAGGCGGATAAAGCCGCGAAGCTGGGCAAGGCCGTCGAGGCCCCGATTGTGGCAACAGCCCCCGTCATCACGCCAGTCCTTACCGGCCAAGTCCGCTTGGCACAGCTCTGGGCGCGTACCACCTTTGACGTGAAAGCTGTGATGCTCAGCCCAGCCTTTTTCGTGCTGTTGGTCTTGGGCCTCTTTAATGCCATGGGTGCCCTTCTCTATGCAGATGAAGTACGGGGCACCGCGATTGAGCCGGTCACGCGCCTGATGGTCGTGGCCTTACAAGGCTCTTTCGCCATCATACCCATCATCATCGCCGGCTTTTATGCGGGTGACCTTGTCTGGCGCGATCGCGAGCGTCGCATGGCGGAGATCATCGATTCTACGCCAGTCAGCGATTGGGCCTTTGTCTTCCCAAAAGTTTTGGCGATTTTTTTGGTTCTATTGGCAACGAATATTGTTGGCATGCTGGCGGCGATGGGGGTCCAGCTGTTTAAGGGTTATGCAGACCTTGAACCCATGGGCTATTTGCTCTGGTGGATTGTGCCCGGCACGATCTCAGCTCTCCAGCTCGCCATTCTGGCCGTCTTTTTCCAAGCGCTCTCGCCCAATAAATATGTCGGCTGGGGCTGTCTGCTGGTTTATTTGGTTGCCTCCATCACTTTGGCCAGCATGGGCTTCCAGCACAATTTGTATAATTTTGGCGGCAGTCCCGGTACGCCCTTAAGTGCCTTCAACGGCATGGCGCACTTCTGGATCGGCAGGACTTGGTTTGACCTCTATTGGGGCGCCTTCTGTGTCGTTTTGGTGATCCTCTCTTATGGGCTATGGCGGCGCGGGGCGGAGACACGGTTGATGCCCCGGATCAACCGCTTCCCACGCCGGATGATGGGTGCAACGGGGCTTGCATTGGCCTCCGCGGTTATCGCCTTTGCCAGCCTAGGTGGCTGGATCTTCCACAACACCAATGTGCTTAACATCTATCAGTCTAACGTTGCGGGCGAAGAAAATTTGGCTAATGCCGAGAAGGCGCTCGCCCAATATGAGGAGATGCCAGGCCCAACGATCACAGACGTAAAGCTCACCGTCAATTTGCGCCCTAAGGATCGCCAAGCCGATGTGACTGGCAGCTATGTCATCGAAAACCAAACCGGTGCCCCGCTGACACGCATGATTGCCGCGCTACCCGATAAAGCGACGGTCGAGCGGGCAAGCTTGTCCATCCCCGGCGTGGTGGTTGAAAAGGCATGGCCCAACTATAACGTGACCCTTTATCGGTTTGAGAAGCCGATGGCACCGGGCGAAAAGCGCACAGTAACGTTTGAGACCACCTATGGCCGCAAAGGCTTTACCAATGGCAGTGGTCAGAACCGCCTGATCGCCAACGGGACCTTCCTAGACAATTTTGAGCTGACGCCAAGCTTTGGTATTTCTCGCGGCAACTGGCTGACCGATCGATCCAAGCGGCGCAAATATGGCCTCGACCCGGACCGTCGTCCCTATAAGTTGGAAGACCCAAAGGGTGATGCGCATCACTATCTGCGGCCAGACAGCCATTGGGTGAACGCCGACATCACCGTCAGCACAGACGATGATCAAATCCCCATCGCGCCCGGATATCAGGTTTCTGAGACCAAGAAGGATGGTCGCATCACGCGTCGCTTTGTGACTGAGGCACCAATTCACCACTTCTTCTCGATCCAGTCAGCGCGTTATGGTGTGAAGCGTTCGCAGGTCTTGTTGGCAGGAAAGCCGGTCTCGGTGGAACTATACCATCACCCCAAACATGTTGCGAACCTAGAGCGGATGGAGAAGGCGGCGCATCGGTCATTGACCCTGTTCTCAGAGCGTTTCTCGCCCTATCAGTTCCGGCAGTTCCGCGTTCTGGAATTCCCAGGCTACGACACCTTTGCACAGGCCTTTGCCAATACGGTGCCCTTTAGCGAGGATATTGGTTGGCTTCAGGCGAATCGCGATCCGAAGAAGATGGACCTCGTCACCTTCGTCACGGCGCACGAAATCGCGCACCAATGGTTTGCCCACCAATTTATCGGTGGCGATAAGCAGGGCTCGACCATGTTGTCCGAGAGTTTCTCTCAATATGGCGCGCTATTGGTGATGGAAGACATATTGGGGCCAGAACAAGTCCGCCAATTCTTGAAGAATGAGCTCGATTCCTATTTGGGTGCGCGCGGCAGCGAGGTGGTGGAAGAATTGCCCCTCAACCGCGTCGAGAACCAAGGCTACATCCACTATAACAAAGGTGCCTTGGTGATGTACTTCCTGCGCAATGAAGTGGGTGAGGAACCGGTGAATGCCGCCATCCGCAAGTTGATCGCCCAATTCGCCTTCAAGCCAGCCCCCTATCCCACGAGCACCCAATTCATCGCTTATTTGCGCGCGGAAGTGGGGCCAGACCCAGTAAAGCAGCAATTGATCACCGATCTGTTTGAGAAGATCACGCTATACGATGCAAAAACAACATCGGCCACCAAGGTCAAATTACCTGACGGTCGTTGGCAGGTAACGCTGACGGTCGAAGCCAAAAAACTCTATGCCGATGGCGAGGGCAAAGAGACCGAGGCCCCGATGACGGAAGCTTGGGAGGTAGGTGTATTCAGCAAAAAACCAGAGGACGAAGGCTTCACCAAGGTCAATGTGTTGGTCTTTGAACGTCGGCCTCTTCGTAGCGGCCGCCAACAGGTGGTCCTCACTTTGCCAGCTGGCACCGAGCCCGCCTTTGCTGGCGTGGACCCATATGTGAAGCGGATTGACCGCAATAGCGACGACAACCTCATTGCCATTGAGCTGGCTAAAGGGGGGAAGTGAGGCAGCAGGAGTACGCGCTACCCACGTGCTAGCATCTGAAGATGGATTTCCACTTGTTTGGCGGCCCTCATTCCGGGGTCGCCTAAATGTCCGCGTTTGGACCTAGGTCAATGGTGCCTCGAAGATAGTGGCATCTAAGTCGTTTTAAGTGCAGGTGCAGCTTGCTGATCGGGACATTTTTGAGTGGCTTTTAGGTCAGTGCGACGATGATTTCCTGATCGGGAAAACATTGTTGATTTGGAAGGTCTGACTTGTTCGACATCGCGTCGTGTTTAAATCCCTTGGGCTCGATCCGCTGGAAAAAGCTGAATGGTTCGTGGCCAATCCCGAGATAGACGGAATATTCTAGCTCCAAATTGGTGGGACCTTCCAAAAATGGCGCTGAGATGTCCGGCCGCATGACCGTCAGAAATCTACCCAAAGGTCGCTGCAGATTGACGCAATTTGTCTGTTTTCCAGGGATCATATATGGACCTAAAATCAAAATTGCTCCGTAGACGGAGCAAAAGATCAGCTAAGTCTTTGATTTAATGGTGGGCGCGACAGGGATTGAACCTGTGACCCCTACGATGTCAACGGCGGTGACTAAGCCTTGTGGCGCGTTGTGAAGCGTTGAGCACATTTGATAAACTTATATAAATCAATATATAAATTTGAGAACCACTCTTGCCACGCTTTGCGAGACCTTGTAATGAATTGAGAACCGCTGGGGACCATATGGGGACCAGCTTTTCTGAGGCCGGACATGGCGAAGCGTGAACCAAGCCGAAGGGCAAGACTGAATAAGAGAACTTTGGACGCCATCCAACCAGATGCTGACAAAGATATCATCGTCATGGATACCGAAGTTAAAGGCTTTCGGGTTCGCATTAGGCCCTCAGGCCGCAAAACCTTTGAATTCCGCTATAGGGTCCCCGGTCGTCAGCGCCTTTATGTCATCGGCGACCTTGGCGAAAAGACAGCAGATGAGGCTTTGAAGCTTGCCAAAGACCTAGCAGGGCAAGTCGCGAGAGGTGACGATCCTCAGGGCGAGAAACTTGGGGAGCGTGAGACAGTCAGTGCCGCTCGCAAGGTAAGTGAGATTATCACTGAATATCTTCGTGAAGGTCCAACGGATAAGCCAGACAAGCGGGCCTCTAGCTGGGATGTGGATCGAATAAACCTCCAGCGCCATGCTTTGCCAATTCTGGGAAAGAAGTTCCTCTCTGAGTTGACGCCTCAAGTCTTGGCGAATTGGCAGGCGGCGGTTGCGGACGGGAAGACAGCCTTAACTGAGAAGACAAAGGCGCGTGGCGTGGCCAAGGTCACAGGCGGGCGTGGCGCGGCCTCTAGGGCGATGCAATGCATGAGCGCTATGATGGAGTGGGCAGTCGCTCGGGGTCTAGTTGAGGCCAATCCCTGCAAGCGCGTGAAGCGGTATCAGTCCAACGGAAAAGAGCGCTACCTGTCTGAAGATGAGGGCGCGGCGATCTGGGAATCAATCGAAGTGCTGCAAGGTGAGGGCGCTATATCAAGCGCGGCGGCGGATTGCTTCAGGCTCTTAGCGCTGACAGGCGCAAGGCGCGGGGAGATTGTTGGCCTGCGGTGGCCTGAAGTCGATTTGAAGCGCGGGCTGCTGTTGCTTCCGCCATTGCGTCACAAGACAGGCGGGCAGGCCAGACCAAAAGCCATCCCCATGCCTGCGCCTGCGGTTTCAATCCTTGCGGCAATCCCCCGGCGTTCGGATTGGGTGTTTCCCAATTCTCGCCTTGATGGACCAATGGAGCCTCCAAAGCGGGCTTGGGCAAAGGTAGTTAAGGAGGCTGGGGTTAGCGGTGTGTCGCCTCATACGTTCCGGCATACGGTTGCGAGTTGGGCGGTAGCTGATGGGCAAAGCCTTGCGGTGGTTGGCAAGGTCCTTGGCCACTCACGGCCTCAGACAACGGCACGATATGCCCACTTTGCAGCTGGTGCTGGTGTGGAGGCGTTAGAAGCGGTTGCAGGGCGGTATATTCAAAAGAGGATCATTGAAGATGACGGAGAAAGGCAAGAAGCCCAAAAGGTCGAACGTGGCTGAAACCATCATTGATTCGGATGAGGGGAAGCTGACTTTTCTAAAGCGTGAAATGCTTCGTTGGCGTGATGCGGGTTTCTTTGACGATCCTCATTACCTCATCAGCGAGCCACTTGAAGGTACTGAGCCACTAATAGATACGTTCGGTGAGGCCTTGAATAGGATCGAGCGTATTAACGATGCGCAAAGCGCTCATTCGTTTCTAAACAATACAAGAAAGCCGCATGGCGGTTATTACAAGGTCAAACGCGGCCATCGTTGGCAGACAAAGAGTTATGAGGGGGCAATTGAATTTCATGAGGAACTCAGCGCTTCCCAGTTTGAGATTTATTGCAAGATTTATGCTCGGGCAAAGGAACTTAAGGCGACTGATTCTGACCCGGCTCAATTGAACGCGCACCCAACTTCATACTCGCGATTTTATGCCGATTTTATCTATCGGAAACATGGCCTCCCGACGGGATCGAAGCGCTACGCAATCCGAAGAGGTGCCAGTACCGATGACCCGGCCTCTTGGATTGGCGATTGTTCTGATGAATGGCTGGCCCTAGGCTTGCCAGACCTCAAGCGAAAAGTGGTCAACGCCTTCTACACGGCAGTCGAGCCTCTGACGCCCGATGGCTTAGACATTTATGAAGCTTACCAATTGCCTCCTTTCTTTGGCTTCCAAGTTGATAGCGATGTCGGCGCGGCCGCAGATATTCATGAGGCGGCTCTCGGTGTTGAGCGGCTGGAAGGTTTATTGCCCAACGGCAGTTTTAGCTCCCTCGTGAATGGCGCGATGGTCTTGCAAAGTAAGCTAACCACGCTCGGGGATATGATCGCCAAGGCGGACCCTACAAATCCCGACTCGCTAACCACTTCTGAAGCGGTGGAGGCGGGGCTTGAGAGAGAAATTGGAATCGCGAACTGGCGGAAAAAGGGGAATGATAAGAACAAAGAAAAGACAGAACCATATAGAGATATGGCAAAGGCCATTTTGAGGCGCAAGAAGGACCGCAATTTGACGCGTAATAGATGCGCCGGGATGGTCATCCGAGAATACAATCTTGAAGTTGACCAAAGCGCAGTTGCAAAGGCCATCAAAGAACTCTTTCAGGAGAGATCAAACTCAAAGGAGTCCCGCCCTAAGGATGAATGGCTGAAGTGAACTTTGGTGAACTATGCAACATAGACTGTGTTGCCTGCATCATAGTCTGTGCGGAATTTACCATGCGTTTTGAGTGATTATTAGGAGGGTTGCGCCGGGCTGAAGCATAGTGCTGAGGCTGGCTGCGGGGCTTCTTAACCATGCAAAGCAACCAAGTTGAGCCGATGTCGGGTAAGGTTTCCGACTATCGCAAATATCTAACGCCTGAGGGTGTCTTTCAAGAATTCCATATCCCAGTTGCAACCTTGGCAACGTGGCGCTGTCGGGGCGGTGGGCCTGTCTTTACCAAAGCAGGCGCTAAAGTCCTCTACAATCGCGCGGACATTGAAGGCTGGTTAGTTCGCCGGGCTAACACGTCTCAGACCGTGGCGGCATAGTTATGGGCCGCATAGTTAACCCGGCGGCGCTGGCAGGCGCTCACCGGGTTGAGAGAGATGTGCCAGTTGTTTACGCGGCGCTCCTTTCTACCAAAAATCCAAGCCTCACTCAAGCAAAAGCCGCTTTGCAGGCGGGTTTAATCCGTCCTGAGTTTGCAGACCTAGTCGCGCTGATTTGGGCTCAAGTCCATCTGGGATCGGAGGCAAGCCCATGGTGATGCCTCAAATTGAATCCGCGTGCCTCTGGTGCCGATGGTGGCGCACGCGGGCAAACGTGGACGGCCTCGAGATCGGCGAATGCCACCGATTTGCGCCAATAAACATCAACAACGCGCTGGGGTCTGGCTTTGCTGTCACACTCGAAACCGACTTCTGCGCTCAATTTTCCCCGGTGGAAGGCACACATAAGGAAAGATTTTTCCCGCCTGTCCTGAATGAGAGGAGGGCAACACTATGATGATGGATGAAGATGGATTCGGGTTTGTGGAGGAGGTGAAACCACCGCCAAAAGCGACCACCGCAAAAGGGCGGCAATCAACAAAGGAGCAACCTTCAATTCCTGATCTAAAGCCAGTCTCGCTTCACGATTTCATGGCGACGGAATTTCCCCCTCGAGAGCTAATTCTAAGCCCATGGCTTCCTGAGAAGGGGTTGGCGATGCTCTACGCTAATCGGGGTGTAGGCAAAACCTGGGTGGGGCTTAACATCGCTTGGGCAATCGCGACGGGTGGATCGTTCTTGAAATGGCAGGCGGCCAAACCGCGCAAAGTTCTAATCGTGGACGGGGAAATGCCTGCCAACGTCCTGCAGGAGCGGCTGGCGGGCGTTATAGACGCACATGGTAGGACACCGCCAACCCAAGACGCGGTTCGGATTATCGCGAACGATCTGGAGGAATTCGGCATACCAGACCTAGCGACACCAGACGGCCAAGCGGCGCTCGATAAAGCCTTAGGCGACGCGGATGTGATTATCCTCGACAATCTGTCCACGTTGCTGCGTTCCGGGCGTGAGAATGAGTCTGAGAGCTGGGGCGTGTTCCAAGGCTGGCTATTGGCCAAGCGTCGCCAAGGACGGGCAATCCTAATGATCCATCACGCTGGGAAAGGCGGGCAACAGCGCGGCACTTCGAAGCGGGAGGACGTGTTGGACACAGTCGTAAACCTGAAGCGGCCTTCAGACTATGAAGCGACAGAAGGCGCGCGTTTCGAGGTCCACTTTGGAAAGTCGCGAGGCTTTTCTGGAGACGGAGCGGAGTCGTTTGAGGCCGCTTTGGTTGAAGGTGTTTGGATCGTCAAAAGCCTAAGTGATGAAAAGGAGATCCAAGTTTTAAAACTAAAGGCTGAGGGCTTGAAACAGCGCGAGATTGCTCAAGAGGTTGGGCTTTCGCTTTCCAAGGTCAATCGGATTATCAAGAAAGCTGAAGAGGGTCCGGGCTATGGTCTCAAGCCTTGAACGCGCAAGAGCCCTTTTAGCGGGCAAGCCAATTCCTGTTTCACTGTTTCAGCCCCTAGAGAGTGAAACAGTGAAACAGAAGCACCCCATCGCTGTTACAGTTGTTTCAAAGCCAGAAACAATTGCTGAAACAGTGAAACGGGGTGAGCCTGTTTCTATCCCGGACCGGGAGAGAGAAGGGATAATGGTTTGGAGCGGTGGCTTGCCTGCCTCGTGGGCCAAGGTGTTCTCAGCGCTCCACCCGGACCGCCCACCGGAAGGCCTAACGCGGGAGCAATGGCGGGAACGCTTAGACGCGATCCTGACATTTGGGGACAGATACTCTTTTGACCTAGAGCGCCTTGGCTGGGACGCTGAAAGGCTTTTTGCGGTGGGGGCGCATTGGCAAAGGCTAGATGAGCGCGGGATCGGCTGGTTTGTCGCTGAGGCTTTGGCTGAAGGTGGCCGCCCATTTGACCAGTCGACATACATACCCATGCGCAAACCATTGACGAAGACCATCAGGTGCGGAGGGACCTTACCAGCTGCGATGGCTTGGTCCGCGCGATCAGCCAGAAGCGCGATGCCGTGCTGCCCGCCGCCTGAGCCATGCAACCAGTACACCACCGGAAACCGGCGGGTCAGGTCAGCCCCGTAGACCGGAGGTTCATAGAGATGAAAGCTCACTTCTGCCCCCACCGCCGGGCTACGGAAAGTATGAAAGGACAGGCCTCGCCCTTGAACCTCCGGCGTCACCCACTGGAGTGGCGGTTGAGGCCCAGTCCGCACAAGAGGAGCAGTCAGCTCGGCGTGCGCCGTGCCGCCGAGTATGAGGCTTGTGGCGTATGTGCCAACTGCCACAAGATACTCTCGCCCGTTCATCGCCTCAGACGTTGCTACTTAGCATCGATCACCCATAGCACTGGGCCCTTTCTACTCCAGCCAATCCCTAATTGGCCTTCTGGGCAGTGCGGTCAAAACCTAAAGTTAATGCCGGTAATTATGCCGTGCCGACGATATTTGATTTCGACCGGTCCCCCTATGCCAGGGAGGGCGTCGCTTCCGTAGTCGCTGTAGGCATATTCGATACGCGCGGAAATCGAATCCGTCAGAGACCGTTCGAAGCCAGCGCCAAGCGTGAACCCGTCTCGGTTCTCAGAGGCACTAGCCGGGTTGGTAACCGAGATGCGCGTATTGGAATAGCCTCCTCGAGCATACAGAAGGCTATTGGAGGACACTAGAAATCCAGCGCGGCCAGTTACATTGACTGTCCGGCCGGTCTCGAAATCAAGTGCAGCAGAGCTGTTGCTGCCGGTGCGCCCTGTAATGGAGCCTTCCACACCGATCACGATGCCCCCGAGATTAGCGTCATAGCCGAGCTGACCACCATATACCAAACCATCGCCTTTAACGCGACTGGTTGCGGGCGGAACTGCGCTGGTTGTGGCTGTACGACGGTCTTGTTGCCAGCCCAGTTGCGAGCCGACGAAGGGGCCATCAAAAAGGTCTGCATCCTGTGCTGCTGCAGGGGCAGCTAAGGCGGCGGTGGCAATCAGGCCAAAGATTAGGTGTTTCATATGCGAACTCCCTTTCACCACGTAGCGCGTATCGGATCAGCGATCGAAAGTCTTGAAAATCTTCTGAACGGCCGCTTAATGGCTGTCAAGAGTAGCAACTGTCTTGACCAAGGTCATGCGGGTGTCAATTCAGCGTTGATTTGATTGCTCCAAGGCTGTCCTGAGCGGATCATGGCGTTGAGGTGTGTCAGGAGTTTTCTGGCGACCGCGATGATAATGGCTTTGAACGGGCGCTGTTGGTTTGAGAGCTTGGTGCGGAACTCTTTAAGGACAGGATCGCGGCTCCTTGCGATGAAGGCGGCGAGATAGAGGGCGCGTCGGATCTGGGCGCGACCGCCCCAGATATGGCGAGAGCCGCGTCGTATGCCGCTGTCGCAAGCGTGTGGTGCGAGACCTGCAAGGCTTGCGAGAGCTCTGCGGTTGGTCGTCCCGATTTCAGGTAGGCCGGCGACTAAAGTGGCGGCGACAACAGGGCCGATGCCAGGAGCACTTTGGAGGGCTGCATCAAGTTTGGCGAGTTGTGTCGCAGATTTGATGTGGACAGCTATTTCCTTAGTCAGGGCTGCGAGACGGGTCTTGAGGAAGGTGAGCGTGGTGGCGATATCGTCTTTGATGAAGAGATCAACCGTGGTTCCAAGTCTCTGTTTCTCCTTTGTTATATAGCCGATCAAGGCCTCACGGCGCGCAACTAAATCGGCCAATCTTGCCCGTTGTGGATCAATCGGATCATCGGCTTTGAGGGCAAACTTCGCGCCCATATCGGCAAGCATGCGGGCATCGACAGCATCGGTCTTTGCCAATCGGCCCGTTGCGCGCGCGAATTCTCGCGCTTGTCTTGGATTGACCCTCGCATAGCCAACTTTGTGGATGGTGAGCGCGTGAAGTAACGCGCGCTCACATCCGCCTGTGGCTTCGAGCACGACCACGACGCCTTTGCTACTAAGCCCGGCGGCGAAGGTGTCGAGTATGGCGGGGTCCATTGTTAGGCGTTGATGTTGGTTAGTGAGGGGACAAAACGTATCGATCCAAGCACGCGAAACATCGACACCGACATAAGTATCTGTCATGGTAGCACTCCTATCCTTGTTAGCGGAGTCGGTGGTGGTAGACCGCTCCCAGCAACTGTTCAGGGTGGGCAACCGTTCAGGAAACGGCTCGGGCGGGCCCTCAGCTACGCGACGGTCTTGCAGGACCAAGGGTGCATACAGGGTCCCGCCCGACTTCCTTATGACATGGATCGAAGTAACAAGGGTGTTCGGAGTTCGGTAGAGAGGCAGTTTTGAGCACCTTTCGCTGAAAACGTTGCCATTTCGGAAGTGCAGTAATATTAATCTATGGTTCAAGTGCTGAGACCCAAAAGACGTTTAATTCTGGATCCTTGCTAAAAGTTTCAAGCAGGATCCCGGCGGCTCCAAAATCAAAGGCTGGTTTATGCTTCGTCTCCGTATCCTGATAGCAATATCGGCGCTCGCCCTTGCCCTTCAGCCGGCAAGCGCGGATGATGCACGCGAGATTTCGCTAGCAATTGACGGAACGCCGCGGAGAGCTACGCTTGTGAATGACTTCGGCAAAGGTGGAGCCGTGCCAGTCGTTATTGTGCTGCATGGAGGTCAAGGTAGCGCCGCAGATCAACGAGAACGAACTGGGTTCGATGGGCTTGCCGTAGCAGAGGGCTTCACCGTAGTTTATCCGGAAGGGACGGAATGGGCACCGGGGCGCCACGCATGGAATACTGGTTACCTAATGCGGCGTCAGGTGGGGCAATCAAATGACATCGCCTATCTTGATGCGCTGATTGACATTCTCATCCGGGATCACAGCGCAGATCCACGAAGGATTTACATGACGGGCGGGTCTAATGGGGCGATGATGACCTTGGTTTATGCGACCCAGCGTGCCGAGCGCTTGGCAGCTATCGCGCCGGTCGTGGGGGCGATGTTCAGCTTCGAAACGCAGCCCAGCCGACCGTTGCCGATCATGTTCATCAACGGTGGACAAGATAATGAAGTGCCTTCCGAAGGAGGCTTCAGCCGAAACCCGCTCGTTGCGCGCAATCAGGTGGCACCCTACAAACCGTTGGCTGAAACGGTCCAGTTTTGGGTCACGGTCAATGGCTCACTCACGCCGCCAGTGACTACCAGAACTGGGTCTGTAACTACGTCTGTTTATCGCGCCCCTTCTGATGGTGCGGTCACGATCTCAGTGGTCGATGATGTTGGAGGCCATGGCTGGCCCGGGACGCAGGCCCGGCGACAGGGTAACAACCCCATCCAGTCTTTTGATGGGGCAGAACGTGTTTGGGAGTTCTTCAAAACGCAATCCGGAACACCTTGAGCCCATCTAGTCAGGCATTGGCTTTAGAAAAACAAATATTATCAGTAATATATAGGAAAGAGAGTTTGTCTGTAGGCTCTCGCCCACCGCCATTTTTCAATCATCTTAAAGCCCATTCGCTACAGTTCTTTCCCCAAGGCAACGACCTTTATGATCGTGTCCCATGGCGTGGTGTAACAGCGGCGTCATGATGTAGCCGGTTTAGGGCTGAGTTGATCATGTTCAGGGGACTGCGCTGAGCATGACGATGGGATCATTGCTTAAAGGTGCGAGAGTTTCAAGAGACATGTAGCGGCCTCGCTGTA
>JAPZTJ010000039.1 GCA_027532555.1 Aquidulcibacter sp. | reverse complement strand
AAGCAAATGATCCTTGGGAACCAACTCCTCAAGTCTAACCATCTCAAGGGCGGTCTGTTCAGGTTCAGGATGTCTCAACATATCCCAATGAATCACAAACCCCCAGCCAAGGCCAGGGGTTTGTCAGCAGTCTGAAAGGCCCCGATTGGGGCCCCTTTTTTATTTCGATGTAGTGCTTAACGGAAGGGTGGCTCGTCAAAGCTGCGCAGCTTGCGTGAGTGCAGCACGACCCCATCGAGGCGCATCTTTTCTATCGCGGCGATGCCAATCTTCAAATGCTCGCCAATAGCGCGTTCATAGAAGATGTTGGCGGTACCGGGTAATTTGATCTCGCCATGCAACGGTTTGTCCGACACGCACAATAAGGTGCCATAAGGGACACGGTGGCGGAAACCTTGTGCGGCGATCATGCAGCTTTCCATATCCACGCCAATGGAGCGTGAGATATTGATCAAGCGACGCTCTCGGCCCCAGTAAAGCTCCCAGTTTCGGTCCGAAAAGCTCACGACGGTGCCGGTACGAAGGCGGCGCTTGAGGGCTTCTCCGCTTTCACCTGTCACTTCCATCGCGGCCTGCTGGATCGACATTTGTACTTCTGCGATCGGTGGAATGGGAACGTCGGCCGGCAAAATGCGGTCGAGGACTTCGTCTTTGCGCAAATAGGCGTGTGCCAGAACATAGTCCCCGATGCGCTGACTCTGCCGCAGGCCACCGCAATGGCCAACCATCAGCCAGCAATGCGGGCGCAAAACGGCCAAGTGGTCGGTGATATTTTTGGCGTTTGACGGCCCCACACCAATATTGACCAAAGTGATGCCTTGGCCGTCCTTGGTGGTGAGGTGATAGGCCGGCATTTGATACTTCCGCCACGGACTGGCCGCGACGCGCCCTTCTGGATCATCGTCCAGATTAGAGGCGTCAATCGTCACCCCGCCCGAGCAGATCAAAGAATCATAGCGCCCACCTTGACGGATTTGGTCAATCGCCCAGCGTACAAATTCGTCAACGTAGCGCGCATAGTTGGTAAACAGGATCCAAGGCTGGAAAGACCGCCATTCCGTGCCTGAATAATGGGTCAAACGCTTCAGCGAATAATCCACCCTTAACCCGTCATACAAAGCAAGGGGTCTGGGCTGGCCGTTGAGGATCTCAAACTCACCATCGACAATTTCGTCGCCGACAGCGGTCAATTGCGGGGTTGGGAACCATCGCGCCAATTCCTGTGGCGGTACATCACCAACCCCAAGGTCGGTTACGCCATCGATGACATAGGAATAAGGCATCTCAGCTTCTGACAGACCAACTTCCACGGTCGCACCATATTCGCCGACCAAAGGTCCCAGATTTTCTAGCAAATACTCGGTGAACAGTTCTGGATGGGTGACCGTGGTCGTATAAACCCCTGGCGCGTTGAATTTTGCATAAGCGCGCTGGGATACCGGCGGTGGGCCATCCGGCGCATAGGTTACGCGGATCTCGGGATAACGGAACCGCGCCCGCTCTTCTGGTGTGGGGGGGACCCGGGTTTGAACAAACCGGGCGAGGGCATCGTGCAGGGCCTGAACGGATGCTGCGTGGATGTCTTGAAGCCTATCAATCGCTTCTTGTGGAGATTTGCATGGAAACATGGCCACATCTGGCTGTTCGGGGCCGTCTTGTCAATCTCAAGATTGTGACACTGGCGGCCCGCAATACCAAATCTAGGCTACGGACCGCCAATGGCTTTAGCCAATATCGTCAAACAAGGCCGAGGAGATATAGCGCTCCGCAAAGCTCGGCACGATGAAGACGATGCGCTTTCCGGCATATTCGGGACGCTGACCCAGCTTAATCGCCGCCGCTAGATTGGCCCCAGTGGAAATTCCGCCGGGCACACCTTCGGTTCGGGCGAGATCGCGGCTGAAGTCAAAGGCTTCTTCATTGGTGACCGTAATCACTTCATCAATCACCGCTCGGTCCAGCACCTCAGGAATAAAGCCTGCGCCAATGCCTTGGATCTTGTGGGGCCCGGGTGCGCCACCAGACAAGACGGGGCTACCCGCGGGCTCAACCGCGACAATTTGAATGCCCGGACTACGCTGTTTCAAAATTTGACCAACGCCTGTGATGGTGCCGCCGGTTCCAACGCCTGCCACAAAAGCGTCCACCTTGCCGTCGGTATCAATCCAAATCTCCTCTGCCGTCGTGCGACGGTGCACGGCTGGATTGGCTGGGTTCACAAACTGGCCTGGAATCAGGGCATTTGGTGTTTCCTCAACCAGTTGCTTGGCCCGCGCGACGGCACCCTTCATGCCTTCGCCACCGGGAGTCAGGACTAATTCAGCCCCGAGGAAGGCCAGCATTTTTCGACGCTCCAAGGACATGGTTTCTGGCATCACCAGAATGAGGCGATAGCCCCGTTGGGCGGCCACAAAGGCCAAGGCGATGCCGGTATTGCCAGAGGTCGGCTCCACCAAGACAGAGCCTTCCTTAATCAGGCCGCGGCTCTCCAATTCTTCAATCATGGACACGCCAATGCGGTCCTTAACCGAAGCAATTGGATTAAAGAATTCAAGCTTGCCCAGAAGCTCTGCCTTCACACCATACTTGGCAGCGATCTTGTCTAAGCGTACCAATGGGGTTGCGCCTATTGTCTCAGTAATGTTGGAAAAAATCCGGCCTTGGGCGCGAATGGCGGGGCCTTGGGCGTCTTGTGTCATGTTTATTCCTCGCTCTCATCCGTGCGTATAACACATCAGGTGCGACTTCGGCTCGCGACAAACAAGATAGAATTTCTAATCGATACATATTGGCGCAGCCGCTGCTTGACGCAGGAGGCGCACCCTCCGAAGGAAGAGGTTGAAAAGGGCTCACGTGAAAACAGTGCGGGAAATGGCATTGCGGGGCGGTATTGCGCGTCTGGTGGATACCGGAAGCGGCTTTTCGGCTGTTCTAATCCGCAATGGCACCGTCGTAGCGAAGGTCGATGATGCCGATGGTGCGATGGCGATGGCGCGCCTGCAAGGTGGGCATGGGCGGATCGAAGGTCCTGCGAAGGCCGTCGCCCTGTCGCTCGACGATGGGCCTTATCGTGAAGTGGCTGAGCGGATTGAGAAGGCCGAAGGTGGGGTATTCCTGACGGGCCGCGCCGGAACAGGAAAAACCACGTTTCTCAAAGCCTTTATGGATGAAACGGATCTGAAAGCCGCCATCGTCGCCCCTTCAGGCATTGCTGCGTTAAATGCCGGTGGTCAGACGATCCATTCCCTCTTCAAGCTGCCACCTGCTATGATCCAGCCGCAAGATGTCCGCCGCGTCCGGGAAGGCCGCATGCTGAAGACACTCGATCTTTTGGTGATTGACGAGATTTCAATGGTCCGCTCAGACCTGATGGACGCAATTGATCGATCCATGCGCCTGCATCGCGGTGTGCCAAGGCCGTTTGGTGGTGTGCGATTGCTCTGCGTTGGCGACAGCGCCCAGTTACCACCAGTCGTCAGCCGCGAGGATGAGCCTGTCCTAGAGCAATGGTTTGGTGGGCCCTACTTCTTTGATGCACCGTCGGTAAAGTCACTCTCATGGACGTCGATTGAATTATGTCAGGTGTTTCGCCAATCCGATGCGGCCTTCCTCGGGCTGTTGGACCGGATGCGGCGCGGGCGACCATCTATGGAAGACGCGGAGCTCTTGGATTCCCGCGTGGTGGGTGAACCCCCGCCCTTTTCCGACAAGGATGGCGATGGTGCCATCGTGCTGACCACCACCAATGAGGCGGCACGTCGGATCAATGACTTGGAAATGGCGCGCCTATCCGGGCACGAAGCCTCCTATGGTGCGAAAGTTGAAGGCCAGTTTGATGAGCGTATCTTCCCAACCGATAGCGACCTTGTGTTGCGGGTTGGCGCGCGCGTCATGCTGTTGCGCAATGATGCCGACAAAAGGTGGGTCAATGGCACCTTGGCGACAGTGGTGGATCTAGGCAAAACATCTGTCTTCGTCCGCATTGGGGGCCGCGTACATGAGATCGAACCCGCAGATTGGGAGCGTTATGTCTATGAGCCCGATCCAGAAGGTGTGCCCCAGCGCAAGGCGGTGGGCGTTTTCCGGCAGGTGCCCTTAAGACCGGCTTGGGCGCTGACTGTCCATAAAGCCCAGGGTCTGACGTTTGATGCCGTCCATGTGGATTTCGGGCGTGGGGCATTTGCCCATGGCCAGACTTATGTCGCGTTATCGCGCTGCCGCACGTTGGAGGGCTTAACGCTGTCGCGCCACTTGCGCCGCACCGATGTTCGGGTCGATGATGCCGCCTTCGCCTTTGCCGATAAGGCGGTCTATGCCGATCTTGGCGCGTTTCGGGTTGGCCGGATTGAGCACGACTAACTCAGCCTGTGTTGCGCAAGCCGGCGGAAATCCCATTAATCGTCAATTGAATGCCTTTCTTGACGGTCTCGGCTTGTGCCTCCTCTGGGCCTGCCCGCAACTGCTGGATCAACTTGATTTGCAGCAGGTTTAGCGGGTCGAGATAGGGCATGCGCAGGCTGATTGAACGGGCCAAAGCGGGATTATTGCCAACCAATTCGACCCGCCCGGTGACGAGCTTTAGAGCTTCCAGTGTCTTGTGCCATTCGCCTTCAATACGGGCGAAAATGGCTTTCGCCATTTTTTGATCATCCACCAGTTCGCTATAGCGCCGTGCAATGTCTAGGTTGGCTTTCGCCATTACCATTTCAATGTTGGAAACCAGATTCGCAAAATAGGGGCTGGATTTATAAAGCGCCTGGAGCTCTGCGGCGGCATTTGCCCCCAACTCAGCTTGATAGCTGGAAATGGCACTACCAAAGCCATACCAGCCAGGCAGATTGACGCGTGCTTGCGACCAGCTGAATACCCAAGGAATCGCGCGCAAATCCTCGATGCGCCCAGACGCGGTCCGAGCCGCCGGGCGGCTGCCGATCTTGAGGTCCACAATCTCTTTCAAGGGGGTAGATTGGTGGAAATAACGCGCAAAATCAGGGGTATCATACACAAGGCTGCGATAGGCGTTAAAGGCAAGATTGCTCAGACGCGGCATGATTCGTTGCAGTATCTCTTCTTGCGCCTGATCGGCTGGGCGCAAGGCCGCTTCAAGGCTCGCGCCCACCAAAGTTTCCAGCGAGACGCGCGCGCTGTCGGGATGGCCATACTTTGACGAAATGACTTCGCCCTGCTCTGTCACGGACAGGCCCGATTCCATGCTGCCAGCAGGCAAAGCAGCAATGGCGTCGCGGGACGATCCGCCGCCCCGACCAATTGATCCGCCCCGACCGTGGAAGAAGCGCATGGTGACGCCTAATTCTTTGCCCAAGGCCACCAATCGCCCAATCGCGCCACGAACCTCCCAATTCGCGGTCAGATAGCCGCCGTCCTTATTGCTGTCAGAATAGCCAATCATCACTTCTTGCACGGGATTGGTCGAAGCACGCGCGCGGGCCACTTCAGGCAAGGTCAACCATGTTCTCATGATCGCTTCACTCGCCTGCAAGTCCGCAATGGTTTCAAACAGAGGGGCTATGGCAATTTGCGGGCTTGGGTCCGGCGATAGAGCAAACAGACCGCCTTCTTTCAAAAGTAAGGCCACCTCCAACAGATCTGAAACACTGTTGGTCTTCGAAACGATTACACGGCGCAAGACCTCCCCGCCGACCGCGGTTCGAATCGTGCCAGCCCGCCAAAATACTTCCAGCTCTTTCAGCGTTTCAGCGCCATAGTTCGCATAAGGCGTGGTCAGATTGCGGGGTGAGCGCCATTGCGCGCACAAAATCTCAATGCGGGCCGCTTCTGTCAGGCTGGCATAATTGGCTTCAATGCCCGCCGATGCCAATAATTCGCCAATGGTCCGCTCATGCACGTCAGAGTTTTGGCGTAATTCCATCTGGGCGAAGTGAAAACCGAAAACTTTTACTCCTGTAATCAGACGGGCCAAACGACCGTCGGCAACATCGCCCGCCGCATGGGTGCGCAACGACGCGCCAACAATTTCCAAATCTGCAATCAGCTCGTCCGGGCTTTGATATGCTAAGGCCTCAAGATCGGTTGGTCGGGAAGGGGCTTTTTTCGTGATAGCTTGATAGGTTGCCGCTAGGCGCGCATAAATCCCACGGATCGCCTGCCGATAAGGCTCATCGGCGCGGTGGGGAGAGGTATCGTGTCCGGCTTCTGCCAGGCGTGCCAAATCGGCTGAAACAGCCGTAAGCTCGGTTGAAATGGATAATTCGCTGCCCAATTGGTGCAATTCTTCAAGGAAGGAGCCCAAGAGCAGCGTCGCATGCGACATCACCGCATGGGTTAAGGTTTGGGCGTTGACAAAGGGATTGCCGTCTCTGTCGCCGCCTACCCAAGAACCAACCCGCAAAATACCTGGCAATTCCTTGCCCAAGCGCCGCTCAAGCCGCCGAATGAGGTTAGGCATTTCTTTGAGGAAGGATCGACCAAGCACGCTGGCGACATTGGCAATTTCATCGGCGACTTCGATGCGTTCGCCGCGTAGAACCCGGGTCTGCCACAAAAGCCTGATTTCCCGACGTAACCGCTCTGTCCGCAAATCGCGACCATCGACGAGGTCAATCCGAGACTCGAGTGTGTCTGAAATGGCGGCCTCCCGGTCCAGCACGCTTTTGCGGCGCACCTCGGTGGGATGGGCGGTCAGAATGGGGGCAATCACCATTTTAGCCAGCACGTCTGAAACATGCTCAATCGTCAGATCGGGCCGCGTGTTCAAGAGTGCCAACGGGTCCTGGCGGACAGTCTGGGTTCGGCTAACATAATCATCGGCTAGATTGGCTAGTTGCGAAAACACGCAAAAGCCATGGATGAAGACCAGCGTTTCATCCAGTTCTAGATCGTCCAGCAAACTAACGGTCGCACCACGTGGGGCTTGCCCCCGGTACTCCCGCACCGATTCTGAGCGTATCGACTCAATGGCCTCAAACAGGGCATCGCCATGTTGATCCTTGATCACTTCCCCTAATAGGGCACCTAGGTCTTTGATTAAGTGGCGGGCGGACGCAGAATGGGTATCGGGCATGCCGCCATGTGACGGCAAGTTTCCTCAAGGGCAAGTGGCTGGCTGTGTTGCCTTTGGGTATGACTGCACATGCCATTTTGGCGGGCTGGGTCTGCCTGCGGCACAGGCACTGAGGATTAGAAGCCGTAAGCTGCTGCCATATCCGGGTCTTTGGCGGCAACCAGCTTGGCACTATCGACCATAACTTTCGCCTGCTTCCACGTGGCATCGTCCTGCATTTTGCCGTCCAGCATGGCCACGCCGCTTCCGTCTGGCATGGCTTCTAGAATGCGCTTGGCGAAAGCTATTTCGGCAGGATCAGGGCTGAAGACCTTTTTGGCAATGGCAATCTGGTCTGGGTGCAGCGACCAAGCGCCAGCACAACCCATAATGAAGGCATTGCGGAATTGCTGCTCGCAAGCCTCAAGGTCCTTAATATCGCCAAAGGGGCCATAGAAGGGCTTGATGCCAGCGGTTTGGCAGGCGTCGACCATTTTTGCGAATGTATAATGCCACAAATCCTGTTGAACGCTGACCCGAGCGCGTCCATCGGCATGGGGGTCTTCCACAACGCGATAACCAGGATGTCCACCACCAACGCGGGTTGTTTTCATCGCGCGACTGGCTGCCAGATCGGCGGGGCCGAGGCTGATGCCTTGCATGCGCGGGCTGGCCAGTGCAATCGCATCCACATTGGCCACACCTTCGGCAGTTTCTAGAATCGCATGCAATTGAATTGGGCGGGTAACCCCCGCTTTGGCCTCAAGTTGCGCCAACAATTGGTCTAGATAATGAATATCCCAAGGGCCTTCGACTTTAGGCACCATGATAACGTCGAGCTTGTTGCCAACAGCGGCGACGATTTCCATCACATCGTCCAACATCCAAGGACTGTTGAGACAGTTAATCCGTGTCCATAGGCCCGTGCCCAAAGCTGCAAAATCGGTCTCGCGGGCCATTTCGATAAAGCCCGCGCGTGCAGCTTCTTTTGCGTCTGCCGGGATAGCGTCTTCCAGATTGCCCAGAATGACGTCGACGCCTTTGGCGATCTCCGGCACTTTGGCGCGCACTTTTTCAAGGTGTGGCGGCACAAAGTGGATCATCCGTTCCACCTTAACCGGCAGATCACGGTAGGGCGCAGGCGCACCAATGGCGAGGGGTTTGAAGAAAGCGCGGGGAGTTTTCATGAGCATTCGTTCCGTATTTTCATTTTTCTCTGCGCTAGGCTGACGAAGCCAAAAGGTCAACGCAGCAAGGGGGTTCGCAAGCGGCTAAATGCTGCGCTAAATGCTTCTGATGCAGCGTTGGAAACTGACCTTAGAATATGACGGCACCAATTTTGCCGGTTGGCAAAGCCAATCGGATGGTAAAGGCGTGCAGGACACGGTGGAGCGCGCCATCCTGGCGATCGAGGGCGAATTGCGCCGAACCCATGCCGCCGGGCGCACAGATCGTGGTGTGCATGCAACGGGTCAAGTGATCCACGTCGACTTAGCAAAGAATTGGGCACCGTTTCGTCTACAAGAAGCTTTGAATGCGTGGATGCGTGACTATGGCCCGGTGGCGATCCGGGAAGCAGAGGCTGTTCCCGATAGCTTTCACGCCCGCTTTTCCGCGCAAGCCCGCGGCTATTTGTTTCGCATGGTTGATCGTCGCCCGCCTTTGACGTTGGAGTTGGGGCGGGTGTGGCGTGTGTCGCAAGAGCATGACCTTGATGCCATGCAAGAAGCGGCCAATCATTTCTTAGGCACCCATGACTTTACCACGTTCCGCGATGCCGATTGTCAGGCAAAGAGCCCGGTCAAAACCTTGAACCGGTTTGATTTGTGTCGGGTGGAAGGCGTCTTCGGGCCAGAGATTCAAGCGCGCGTTCAAGCCCGCTCATTCTTGCATCGCCAAGTTCGTTCGATGATGGGGACGTTGTCGGAGGTGGGTCGCGGAAAGTGGTGCCCGGATGATGTTCGCGATGCGCTGGAAGCCCGCGACCGCAAACGCTGTGGCCCCGTGGCCCCCAGTGATGGCCTGTACTTGACCCATGTCTTCTATGAAACCTGAGCTTTAGGCCAAAGCGAAGCAGCCAATCAGGCGGACACCTGCTTCTAACGGCTCATCCAGATCCAAAAAGCCCGGTAGTTGAATAAGGGCGAGATCGCCCTGCTCGCTCAAACGCGTGCCGCCATAACTTGCCAATGCCGCTTTGCTCCCGGCCAACAGACTGATGTCACCGCCCGAAGCTTCTGGGGCGCGGTGGGCAAGCAGCAAAGAGGCCGGCGTGCCATCGGCAACAATTTGCGGGCTCGCCGCGCAGACATGCACCCCTGCAAGACTTACATCCAATAAATCGACCCACCAATTCTGCGCGTCCGCAGGCCAAGGCAGGCAGGCAATGGTTCGGGGCCCCTGCTTGGCGGCGATCAAAGCATCAGTGGCGGGTAAAATGCGCGCCTCGCTGGCCGAACCAAAGGCCAGCTTGGCCCAAGGGGCTGCATCCAACGTCGTGACAACATCCAGTCCACCTTGCGCCGCAAGATTCGCGGCAATCAGGGCCCGCCACACGGCTGCGGCTAAGGCTGGGTCGAGGTCGGGTTCGCGCACAATAAGCCCGCGCAAAATGTCGATCTCTCGTGCGGGGCGCCACCCAAAGCCTGAATCGCCAGCAGCCTTTTTGGCTTCAGCAATGGCGCGTGCTAGCCCAGAACGTTGCGCAATCAAGCGTGCCAATTGCCCGTCGATGGCATCAATCGCCTCGCGTAGGGCCGTCATATCGGTGGGGAGAGGGGCAGACAAACTTGGTGCGGGCATATTCATGCCTCAACCATGGTGAAAAAAGCTTGTTTGCGCAAGATAATTGCCTGAATTTGGTCAATGTCAGCAGCCACCCTCCCCCAATCCCTCCGCACAGGTTAGTGGTGCATGCAATTGGAGCTAATCCGTCGATGTCGCTTGCCCGCAATACCCTCGTTCAAGCCGGTTTCACCTTATTGAGCCGCCTCTTGGGCTATGCTCGCGACCGCGCGATTTCGAACCTTCTGGGCGCTGGTTGGGTGGGCGATGCCTTCGCGACGGCGCAAACTTTCCCAAACCTGTTCCGGCGCATTCTTGCTGAAGGCGCCTTTAGTCAGGCCTTTGTGCCGCTTTATGCCAAGACCCAGGCCGAGATTGGCAAGGATCAGGCCGCCGAAGTTGCAAGCCAAGCTTTCTCGGTGCTGACCTTGGTCGCGGCATTGGTGACCATCTTGGCGCAATTGACGATGCCGTGGATCATGTTGGTGATCCATGGTGGTTATGCCGACAAACCTCAGGCGTTCCAGTTCGCCATCCTTTTGACCCAAATCACTATGCCCTACCTCGTTGGCATGGCGATGAGCTCGCTCTTCTCCGGCGTACTCAATACTGCTGGCAAGTTCGCCCTATCTGCCGCCGCGCCGACACTGTTAAACCTGACCATTCTGGCAGCTGTGGTCTTTGTCAAAGACCCCAATCAGGCGGCCATCAATGCGGCCGTGGCGATTACGATCGCTGGGTTCTTGCAGGCCACCGCCCTCTATATCGGCTGTCGGCGGTTAGGCGTTCGCATCGGCTTTCGCGTCCCCCGTTTGACGCCAGAGGTGAAGGCCATCGTTACCGTGATGGTCCCGTCCGTGATTGCCGGCAGCGCGACCCACCTGAATGTCTTGGTGAGCCAATCGCTTTCCAGTTTTGAAGTTGGCGCAAAATCCTGGCTCTATGCGGCAGACCGACTATTTCAGCTCCCCCTAGGCTTGATAGGCGTGGCAATCGGCGTGGCCCTCTTGCCGCGGCTTGCACGTGCGGTTGCCAGCCCTGAGACTGGCGACGATACCAAAGCCTTGGATGAAGCCTTTGTTCTATCCATGGCCTTTACCCTGCCAGCCGCCGCTGCTTTGGTTGTCGCACCTTTCTTTCTGATGCAAGGATTCTGGGCCGGTGGTCAGTTTACCGAAGCCGATGCGCGGGCCACGGCAGACGCCCTGTTTCACTATGGTTGGGGTGTGCCCGCCTTTGTGTTGATCCGCATTTTGGCCCCACCCTTCTTTGCGCGGGGCGACACCAAAAGGCCGATGAATTTTGCCTTGATCAGCGTTTTGGTGAACATCGGCTTAGGTGCTTCCTTGTTTTTTGGACTTAGGGCCATGGACTTGCCAGGTTATGTTGGGCTTGCCATCGCGGCCAGCGTGTCGGGTTGGGTGAATGCGCTGTTGCTGGCGGTGACGTTGTTGCACGAGCGAAACTGGCGGCCAGAACCTTGGGTGCTTGGCAAGTTCTTTCGTATCGTCATTGCCACAGCCGTCATGGCAGCCGTCTTGGGCTTTGCCGCCTTGAACCGGGTGCCCATCGAAGGCTGGTTTGAGGCCAGACTAGTATTTGGTAAAGAAGTGGCGACTTTATTGGTTTGCTTGGTGGGTATGATCGTTTATGCGGCAATTGCCTTCCTTGTAAGGGCCGTCACCATGGCAGACATTAAGCTGGCTTTGCAAAAGCCAGCAGGCGCTTCTGCCGTTTCAACGCAAGATGAGTTTTAGAGTAAGAAGACGGACATGACCGACATACAGAAGAAGCGGGTTTTCTCCGGGGTTCAACCGACCGCGAATTTGCATTTGGGCAATTATCTGGGCGCGATTAAGCGCTTTGTAGAATTGCAGAACGAGCCCGGCTCAGATTGCATCTATTGTGTCGTGGACTTGCATGCCATCACCGTACCGCAAGATCCAGAAAAGCTGCGCGCCCAAACCCGCGAAGTAGCCGCCGCCTATCTGGCAGCTGGTGTTGATCCAGTTCGCTCGGTCATTTTCGTGCAGTCGAACGTTTCCGCCCATGCCGAACTTGCTTGGATCCTTAATTGCGTCGCGCGCATGGGCTGGTTGGAGCGCATGACCCAGTTCAAGGACAAAGCCGGCAAGAATGCCGAGCGCAGCTCCGTCGGCCTGTTTGATTATCCGGTTTTGATGGCAGCCGATATTCTGACCTATAAGGCAACCCATGTGCCTGTGGGTGACGATCAAAAGCAGCATCTTGAACTGTCGCGTGATATCGCTGCCCGCTTTAATTCGGACTTCAAGGTCGATGGCTTCTTCCCCTTGCCAGAGCCCATCATTGGCGGCCCAGCCGCGCGCGTGATGAACTTGCAAGATGGATCGAAGAAAATGTCCAAGTCTGATCCGGCGGATAATTCGCGGATCAATATGACGGACTCGGTCGATCTCTTGGTCAAAAAGATCAAAAAGGCAAAAACTGATACTCTGCCCATGCCGTCTCATGTCGACGAGTTAAAGGGTCGGCCAGAAGTTGATAATCTGGTCAGCATCTATGCCGCCCTTTCCGGCCAGACCAAAGAACAGGTCGTGGCAGAATTTGTCGGCGCAGGCTTTGGCGTGTTCAAACCACGCTTGGCCGATCTGGCAGTGGAGGCCCTTGGCCCCATGATGACGTCCATGGCAAATTTCCTCGCAGACCCTGCCCAGATTGATGCGATCCTGCGCGCAGGCGCAGACCGGGCTAATGCAATTGCCCAGCCCATCTTGAGGGACACCAAAGCCGCGGTCGGCTTCTGGTCTTAAATGATTGCTTCACGCTCAGGGGCAGGCTTTTTCGTCTGCCCCAATTGGCACACTAGAAACGCCACGGTTGTGCCAATGCACAATTGCCACGGGAAGGCGAGGCTCTTCCAAGCGGGCGGTAGGCCAAAATAATCGACGATATAGGCTTGCTGCAGCAGGATGGTGACGAAGCCTGCGACCAAGGCGGCAATGACGCTGGCGGTAGAGCCACGCTTGGTAAAGACTGCCGTGATGTAAACGCCCGACAGACCCGAATAAGCAAAGGTCATGACCGACAGCACAAAGGTCAAAAGCGGGGTGTCGGTATATTGCTGCCAATAGAAACACAAGATCGACATGGCGAACAAGGCTATGCCCAGCACCACCATGCCCACTTGGCCTGCCCGCACATAATGGGCCTCAGGCTTTGGTCCGCGCTTATCGCGCCAAGGTCGGTAGAAATCTTGCACCAGAACTGACGACATAGAGATCAGGCCAGAATTGACGGCGGCGGCAGCAATCACGCCGACTGTGACAAAGCCCCGCAAACCCGGAGGCATTTGGGTCAGGATAAAGGTCATGAAGACGGTGATGTCTTGGCCCTCAAACTTGGTCATCACCGCTTGGCTGCCTTCTTGGATCATCAAATCGGGGCGCTGGTAAAAGACATAGAGCAAGGACCCAATGGTCATGAAAATCAGCACTACGGGGATCGTGGCAAATACGGAAACAAACATGGCTCGATTGCCTTGCTTGGCATCTTTGCAAGCCAACAAACGCTGGGAGGTATCTTGGTCGAGGCCAAAGTTGCAGGCGTTCAAGATCGCCACCCCGGTAATCAGCGCCCAGAAAGAGAAGGGCGCGCTGAAATCCAAGCTAAAATCGATCAAGCGCAATTTATTGGTGCCCTCTGGCGTATGGGCGAGGCCTTGCCAAATCTCGACCCCCGAAGCAGGGATCTTCATCAAAAGGAATACAACCACAGTCAGCGCAGCGGTCACATAGATCGCCACTTGGACCAGATCGCTCCAGATGATGGCATTCAATCCGCCGATGAAGGTGAAGATCAGGCCAAATACCAAGAGTAGCAGCGAGGCTTGGACGATATGTTCGGGCGCAATATCGCCAAACATAATCATCGAGACAGCGATGGCGGCGAGATAAAGGCGCGATCCACTGGCGAGGACGCGGCCTACCAAATACATGCCCGCTGCCGCTTGTCGGGCGGTTCGATCATAGCGCTTTTCGAGGAGTTCATAGACGGTTGTTGCCTGCATGGCATAAAAGCGCGGCATCAGGACAAGGGCGACAATGATCGCGCCCAAGGCTGCGCCAATATTGCTACCAAGATAGGTGAAGTCGCCGCGATAACTCGAATCTGGCGCCCCCAAAAAGGTCGCGGCCGATTGACTGGTCGAGAGGACCGAAATGGCGACTAGCCAGATCGGCATGGTGTTGCCGGCCAAAAAATAATCATTGGCTTTGGCCATTTTGCTATTGGTCGCTAGTATTCCGGCAATGGCGATGATGGCGACATAGCCACCCAAAATCACCCAATCCAACGCGGTAAATCCAACAGCCATCGATTAGCTTTCCCCAAAAAGCTTAGAATGGTCTTCTATGGCATAGGGTTTGGCCCAACGTCCACTGCGCTTTAAATCGCGCTGATGGCTTGCGCGTTCAAATAGGGCAAGGGCGCATAGATCGCGCGCATGGCCTCGGCTAATTCGCGTGCACCGGGGCGTGGGAAGGGCGAGGTATCAATATGAACGGCTGCAATCTCTGCCAGCCCAACGGCGCGCGCCGCCAATAGTGCATCGGCCATCGCAACCGCGCGGCCCGCTTTGCCCTCGCGCCCGATATTGCCGCGTCCATCGGTTAGGAACAATAGGCGCGGCGTGCGGCCCTTGGCCTTTTCGGCCAGCGCCAACAACAGGGCCGTATCAATGCCTGCTGCCAGGGGCGTACCGCCGCCACCTGCCAGATCCGATAATTGTCGACGCGCCCGTGCCAAGGACCTTGTCGGCGGCAACAGGATTTCGGCCGCTTCATTGCGAAAGGCCACCAAAGCCACACGACTGCGATCAACATAGGCTTGCGCTAACAAGAGCTCCACCGCCCCTTTTGCTTCGGCAAGACGCTGAAAGGCCGAGGAGCCAGACGCGTCGACGACCAGAATTGTTGTCGCCTCTTTAGGCTGGGCAAAGCAGCGGATGCGGAAGTCACTTTTACGCACTTCAATGCGCTTCCTGCCTGTTTCCAGTGCCGCGTCAGCTTGTGGACGACGACGCAGCTTCTGCCAAGGCGCAGCGGCGCGCAGGGTTTCGATGATGTTGAGGCGCTCGCCGGGCTTTAAGGTACCGCTGCGTGATCGGATTGGTCTGCCTCTAAGAGGTGACTTCTGCATGGCGCCACCACCACTGCCGCTCGCGCGTCCTTGGCGATTGGGTTTGGCTTGGCTCCCCAATGCGGCGATCAATTCAGCAGGCAAGGCGGATTTGACGGCATCCACGAGAATTTCGCTGGGATTTGGCGGACTCTTTGGTTCTGCCTCGGCTTGGGAATCTGGCGGTGTTTCAGGCGGCGGCGTTGGGTCCGCTTCTGCCTCGGTTTGTTGTGCTTCGTCTTGGGTGTCGGCTTGTTGGTCTGAATCGTCGGGTTGGGGCTCTTCAGGCGGTGGCGGTAGTTGCAGGGCTTGGGGTGCCAGAACCAGTTGAGCAGCTAAAGTCACATCGCCCAAATTGGCGACTTTTCTCCCGTCTAGAGCCGCGACCATGCGTGCGACCCGCAAACATAAAAGCGCGGGCCGGGCAGAGTGCAAGCCAAAGGCTTGTGCGGTTTCACAAATGGCCTCGAGGAGCGACTCTGACTCAAGGCCAATTTCTGGCAACGCCTTTTTGGCGCGCTTAATGTCTTCAAGGCTTGCCCCGTCCCCGGCTAGATCGCCAAGTCCCAGACCATTGCCGTCGAGGCGGAAACTGCACCGCTCCAGAAGTGCAAACGGCGGGGATTCTTCTGGGCCCATGCCTTCATCTAAAAGGATCAGGCCAAAGCGTGCGGGCAGAAGCGAAGTCAGCCCATCGCGCTCCAGCTGAAATTGGCCTTCGTCCAGCGCGGCCGCAATCCGTGCGGCGGTGGCGGAACTCAGGCGCTCTGCCATGGGCAAGACCAATACCCCGCCATCGACTTCGCTCAACAGGCCGCGCTGGACGACGGGTTGGCCCATGGCCAAACTGGTTGCGAGATCTAGGCCACCCAGTAAGCGGTCGTCACCTGTCTGCACTGGGCAACGGCGCAACGGTGCCCCTTCCGGCAAAAGCTCTTTCAACTGATCGAGCCAGGCCTCAAAAAACGGGCTGCCTCGACCTTTGATCGAGATACCGCCCAAGCCATGGGGGTCCATCGCAAATAAGGTGGCGATCAACAGGGCTTCCGGCCAAGCGGCGCAGGGCACAGTTTCGGCTTGCGCCTCGGCGGTCATGATCCAAACAGGTCTGACATGGCGCGTTCAATTCGGGTGGACGAGCCGGTTTCATCGAGGGGGTTGCGGCGCAGGCGGTGGCGCAGGGCCATCACGGCGATGCCGCGCAAATGATGGTCTTCCACCCGTGTGTCGCCTTCAAGGGCAGCAACGGCGCGGGCCGCGCGGATCAACGTCAGCTCGCCGCGCAATCCGTCGACACCGACAGCCATACACAGGCGCGACGCCCATTCCAAAGCCGCATCGGGCGTTTCAATGTCGCTCAAGCGCCCGCGCGCCGCAACAATCTGCTCGCGTACTGCTGCTTCGCCTTCGGCCTGACGGGCGGCAAAGCCCGCACTATCGCGGTCAAACGAGTCACGCCGGCGCACCACTTCGACGCGCATGGCCAGGTCGTCTGGTGTTTTCACATCTACCGACAAGCCGAACCGATCCAATAATTGCGGGCGCAGTTCGCCTTCTTCTGGATTGCCGCTCCCGATTAGGACAAAGCGGGCCGGGTGGCGCACACTAAGGCCTTCCCGCTCGACAACATTCTCGCCTGAGGCGGCGACGTCCAAAAGCAAGTCGACCAAATGGTCATCGAGCAAATTGACTTCGTCGATATAGAGAAAGCCACGATTGGCTCGGGCCAAGAGGCCGGGCTCAAAGCGCTTCTCGCCTTGGGTGAGCGCGCGCTCTAGGTCGAGAGCGCCGACGACGCGGTCCTCGGTTGCGCCCAAGGGGAAGTCGACCACAGGAGTAGCCATCTCGCCCACATCGGGTATCTCTCCGCCTAAACGGTGAGTGCAGCCTGTCGCGCAAGAGGCTTTGTCGGCGCGTGGGTCGCAATGATACTGACACGCCTTCACCATTTTAATCGGCGGCAGAAGGGCAGCCAGCCCCCGGACGGCGGTCGACTTGCCCGTGCCGCGATCGCCAAACACCATAACCCCACCAATGCCAGGATCTGTGGCTGCGATCAGCATGGCCAGCTTCATGTCATCTTGGCCGACAATGGCTGTGAAAGGGAAAGCGATACGCATTAAAAAGGCTCCGAAAGGAAGGGGTTGGCGTTAGGCATCTGCCTCAGCCGGCGGTCGAACCATAGCACCTGACGCATCACTTGGCTTGCGCTCTTGGCTGTCTGGGGTGAGGGCATAGGGCGCGGTCAATTGCCAGACATGGTCTGGGATCATGTTCTTCATGCGCTGGGGCTCTTCACGGCGCAGGTGTAGCACGGTTTCAATAGCTTTCATTTCCACCCGCGTCCGGGCGAATTCCAACCCGCGCGGGCCAATCCTTGGCATCAGCCAGCCTACCAGGGGCCGCACCCAATCGGGCATGCCCCGTAAGGGCAGTCCTCCAGCCGCGCGCTCAACATTGGCTTTAAAGCCCTTAACTGCGCTGGCGCGCTTGCCGTGGCTGGTCGGCGCCGTCAGGGCGACCTCATCGCCCAAGAGAGAAAGCAATTCCTCGCCACGTTCGTTGCGAACCAGCAACCACTGCTCGCCTTGGCCACCCATATAGCCAATCGTGATGTCGGCTAGGGAATTGGTGTAGTCGACACAGGTCCGACAAGTAAGTGGGAAGAAATCCGGGGGTAGTTTTGAGATCGGCAGCTGCAAGAAGGGTATGACTTGCTTGCGACCGTCATCAAACCGCAGTTCGACATGGTAATCGGCCCGGAACTCCAAATAGCTGATGGTCTTGGGCTGATCCGACAAAAGGTCCAGAAATTGGTGGAAGCTCTCAGTAGTCGTATTATCAGAGCAGGGCGTGCCGATTACATAGAGACGTTCAAAACCAAGTTCTGATTCCAATGCACGCAAAGCATAGACTTGGCAGGGAATACCAATGACGGCGAGGCGTTTGTAGCCCAGGTCGCGCGCGGGCTCTAACAGCGCCAATAAAGGCGCATAGCCCATGCGCATACCCCGGCAATGAGCAAGCTCTGACGCGTCCGTCACCAAAGTGGGCACAGGTCGCCAGCGATCTTCTGGATCGGGCTTCATGGTCAGTACTGCGTCAACCGCGCCGGTTTCAAGGAGGCGTTCGGCAAGGCGGGTGGTGATCCCGGTCCATTGCGCGCCTGGCAACGGGGCGTTCAGTTTGGCTTGATACATCGCCTTCACAGGGCCAAAGAATAATTCATCGCCAGCGGTCGTATCGCGGGCGCGCGCATGCACTTGGGTTTCCAGCTCTGGATAGTTTGGGCTGATGAATTGGCACGCACGCCCACAACGTTTGGGGTCTGACGTACGCGAGATCCCACAATCGGTGCAGAGCGAGCGTGCGGGGGCCGGGGTGTTCAGCGCTTGACCAATCCTCGGATCGTCTGGCCCAACGCCCGGTGCAAGCCTTGTCGAAGATTCCACCCTAACCTCATCTGCTACCTGCATCATTTTTGACTGTCTCATCACAACAACAAAATGCAAGGGTTTGTTCGTTTGATGACTGTCAAAAGTTTTGGACGTCTATTTCTATTGACAAGAGATAAGAGGGAGGCATACCTTGCAGGATGACCTTATCAGAGGTCCGATTTCTGCTGGAGAATTCCGATGTTGATGCAGCCTTCTAACTCACACGAATGGCGTGTTTCTGAGACCTCTGTAAGCAGAGCCTCCGAGCGGAAAAAGGCCTCCACCCCTATTCTAATCCGTTGGCTTGAAGGTCTTTTGCAATTCGCCAATCCTTGGCCCGCACACGCAGGCTCTAGCTCGGTCACCCATACGAAACACGCCCATCACGAAACAGATCGGGCGTCCTGAGCATGAGCGACGCAGTCACGTTGATAAGCCCCACCTCTGAGGCTCGCCCTGTTCTGCGGGAGCGAGGCCAACGGGAAGTGTTTTGTGGGCTTACCGGGATTGTTTGGCTGCACCGTAAGATTCAAGACGCCTTTTTCCTCGTTGTTGGCTCGCGGACCTGCGCGCATTTGATCCAATCCGCGGCTGGGGTGATGGTATTCGCAGAGCCTCGCTTTGCCACGGCCATCATGGAAGAGCGGGATTTGGCTGGCCTTGTGGATGCCAACGAGGAACTTGACCGAGTGGTGGACAGGCTCCTGTCGCGTCGCCCAGATATCAAATTGTTGTTCTTGGTCGGCTCCTGTCCTTCAGAAGTCATCAAGCTGGATTTGTCGCGCGCAGCAGAGCGGCTGACGAAAAAGCACAGCCCTTCGGTTCGGGTCCTGAATTATTCGGGCAGTGGCATTGAGACGACGTTCACCCAAGGGGAAGATGCGTGCTTGGTGGCAATGATCCCGGAAGCGCCGGTCGCCTCCGAAGAAGCGCCTGCCTCACTCTTGGTCGTCGGTACATTGCCCGATATCGTGGAAGACCAATTCGCTCGGCTGTTTAATCAGCTCGGCATTGGTCCAGTTGCTTTCTTTCCGCCACGCAATTCACAATCCATGCCTGCGATCGGCCCCAACACGAAATTCCTATTGGCGCAGCCCTTTTTGGGTGAGACGGCCCGCGCTTTGATCGAACGCGGCGCGCAACATCTGCCTGCGCTATTTCCATTCGGCGCAGAAGGAACGACCCATTGGTTGAAAGCTGCTGCCGATGCCTTTGGCATTCCGGAGCTTCATTTCTTGGCGGTTGTGGCACCAGGGCGGGAGCGGGCCAAGCGTGCGCTGGAAGCGCAAAAAGTGCATTTGGCCGGCAAAAGCATCTTCTTCTTCCCAGACTCACAAATGGAACCCAGCCTGGCGCGCTTCCTGTCGCGGGAGCTGGATATGAAGCTGATTGAAGTGGGTACACCCTACCTCAATCGCCAGCTCCTCAGCGCTGAAATGGACTATCTGCCTGAGACCGTCACGTTGAGTGAAGGGCAAGATGTTGATCGTCAGCTCGATCGCTGTCGCGCGGCAAAGCCTGACTTGGTTGTTTGCGGCATGGGCCTCGCCAATCCGCTCGAAATGGAGGGCATCTCGACCAAGTGGTCGATCGAGCTCGTCTTCTCGCCAGTCCATGGGTTTGATTGCGCCGGTGACCTGGCTGGCCTGTTTGCACGACCCTTGTATCGCCGCTCTGTGTTGAAAGTTTAGTGCCATGCAGTTGACGGTTTGGACATATGAAGGACCACCTCATGTCGGGGCGATGCGCATCGCGACGGCCATGAAGGGTGTCCACTTTGTCTTGCATGCACCGCAAGGCGACACCTATGCCGACCTTCTGTTCACGATGATTGAACGCCGTGGCGCACGTCCACCGGTGACCTACACGACGTTCCAAGCACGCGACCTCGGCACCGATACCGCCGAAATCTTCAAAACCGCCGCGCGCGACGCTTTTGAGCGGTTCGATCCAGATCTCATGCTCGTAGGTGCTTCGTGCACCGCCGAACTGATCCAAGACGATCCAGGCGGCTTAGCGCGCGCTTTAAACCTGCCTGTTCCGACCATAACGCTCGAACTGCCTTCTTATCAAAAGAAGGAAAATTGGGGCGCTGCCGAGACTTTTTACCAAATCGTCCGCGGTCTGGCGACAGAAGCTCCCGCCCCTAAGCCCGAAGGCGCTAAGCCAAGCTGCAACATCTTGGGCGCGACGGCATTGGGCTTCCGGCACCGCGATGACGTGATTGAGATCACGCGCTTGCTCAATCAATTGGGAATTGACGTGAACGTCGCCGCCCCAATGGGTGCTACAGCCGACGACATCCGCCGCTTGCCACAAGCCGACTTTAACGTCGTCCTTTATCCTGAGATTGCCGATACCGCTGCGCGTTGGTTAGAGCGTCAATATGGTCAAAAGGCCGTTCGCACCATTCCGATGGGTTTCCAAGCCACCTGCGAATTTGTCCGCGAAGCCGCAGCTTTAGCTGGCGTCGACCCCGAGCCCGTTCTGTCTCAACATGGCTCCCACATGCCGTGGTGGGCGCGTTCTGTGGATTCCAATTACCTCACTGGCAAGCGCGTTTTCGTATTTGGCGACGCGACCCATGCGATGGCGGCCGCCCGCGTCGCCAAGGAAGAGCTTGGCTTCGAAGTTGTTGGCCTCGGCTGCTATAATCGCGAGTTCGCCCGCGATGTAAGGGCCTGCGCGGCAGAACTCGGCGTTGAAGCTCTCATCACGGATGATTATCTGCTGGTCGAAGAAACCATTGCCGCCTTGCAGCCGGAATTGGTTCTCGGCACGCAAATGGAACGCCATATTGCCAAGCGTCTTGGCGTGCCATGCGCGGTGATTTCAGCACCTGTTCACGTGCAGGATTTCCCCGCCCGCTATGCCCCGGTGATGGGCTTTGAAGGCGCAAATGTCTTGTTCGACACTTGGGTCCATCCTCTGGTGATGGGTTTGGAAGAGCATTTGTTGACCATGTTCCGTGAGGACTTTGAGTTCAATGATGCCGCCGGGCCTTCCCATCTCGGTGGCCACGCCAAGTTAGAGGCTGCAGCCAAGCCTCTGCCAGAGCCGGAAAGCGCGCCCGTAGCGGCACAGGTCGCAAGCCAAGACACCATCATGGTTCTCAATTGGAGCCCAGAAGCCACCAAAGAATTGGCCAAAATCCCTTTCTTTGTGCGCGGTAAAGCCAAGCGCAACACCGAACGTTACGCGGCGGAGCAAGGCTTAGAAACAATTTCCATCGAGGCGCTTTATGATGCCAAAAGCCACTTCGCCCGCTAGCGCTAGCCATAGCCTGCGCGCCAAGGGCGAGGGCGAGTCGGTGCGCGTGGTTATCGTCACACTTGATAATCATCTGCGCACTTTGGCTCAGCGGGCATCTGATACCTTAGCGATTGAAACGCCCGGCGTTGAACTTGTCATGCATGCCGCCACCGACTGGGCGGACAAGGCTGGTTCGCTTGAGGCCTGTCTTCGCGACATCGCGAAAGGCGACATCATCCTCGTCTCCATGATGTTCATCGACGAGCATATCCAGGCTGTCTTGCCAGCTTTGGCCGCGCGCCGTGACCATTGCGATGCCCTGATCTGCATCATGTCAGCTGGCGAAGTCGTAAAACTGACCAAGCTTGGCAACTTTAGCATGGACGGTTCTGACAAAGGGCCCCTCGCCATGCTGAAACGGCTGCGGGGCACCAAAAGCAAAACCAACGGAAGCTCAGGTGCTGGCCAGATGGCGATGCTGCGTCGTTTGCCCAAGCTTTTGAAATATATTCCAGGCCCTGCTCAGGATTTGCGCAATTACTTTCTGACCATGCAGTATTGGCTCTCGGGCTCTCAAGAAAATGTTGTGTCGATGGTCCAGAACCTCATCGGGCGTTACGCAGATGGGGAGCGGCGCACCTTGCGCGCGCAGATGCATGCGGCCGCACCTATTGATTATCCCGAAGTTGGCTTGTTTCATCCTTGTGCGGACAATCGCATCAGCGAGCGTCTAGAAGACCTGCCAAAGCTCAATCGTGAAATCAACGGAACTGTCGGGGTGCTGCTCTTGCGCTCCTATGTTCTGTCCGATGACGCAGGGCATTATGCTGGGGTGATCGAGGCTTTGGAGGCGCGCGGCCTTAAGGCGATCCCTGCTTTTGCAAGCGGTCTTGACGCCCGTCCGGCAATTGAAAAATTCTTCATGCGCGATGGACGGGTTAGCGTTGACGCTATCGTGTCCTTGTCTGGATTCTCGCTGGTTGGCGGCCCCGCTTACAATGACGCCATTGCGGCCGAAAAAGTCCTTTCAGAACTGGATGTACCTTACATCTCGGCCCAACCATTGGAGTTTCAAACGCTGCAAGGCTGGGGTGGCTCTCACATGGGTCTAAACCCTGTTGAATCCACCATTATGATTGCCATTCCCGAATTGGACGGCGCAACAATTCCTGTGGTTTATGGCGGTCGATCGGATGGCACGGGTGTGGCTTGCACAGGCTGCAGCTATGGGTGCACGTTCGAGGAAGAAACCGGCCCGCCTAAAATGCGCGCTTGCCCAGAACGGGCGGAGACTTTGGCTGACCGCGTGGCCAAGCTTGTAAAATTGCGCCGTTCAGAGCGTTCACGGCGGAAATTGGCGGTTGTGCTGTTTAACTTCCCACCAAATTCAGGTTCGGTTGGCTCGGCCGCTTATCTTGCGGTTTTCTCGTCTTTGTACAACACGCTGCAAACCCTGAAGTCTGAAGGGTATGACGTCGAACTTCCGGCCTCTGTCGATGCGCTTCGCGATCAGCTCTTAATCGGCAATGCCGCCCGCTTTGGCACTGACGCGAATGTACATATCCGTATTCCGGTGGATGATCACGTGCGGCGCGAGAAGCACTTGGGGCAAATCGAAGCCCAATGGGGTCCAGCGCCAGGTCGGCAGCTCAGTGACGGGCGCTCAATCTTTGTTCTCGGCGCACAATTCGGGCGTGTCTTCGTCGGCTTACAACCAGGCTTTGGCTATGAAGGCGATCCCATGCGCCTGTTGTTTGAAGGCGGTTTCTCCCCAACCCATGCTTTCTCCGCCTTCTATCGCTATTTGCGCGAGGACTTTGCGGCCTCAGCTATTCTGCACTTCGGCACCCATGGCGCGCTGGAATTCATGCCAGGCAAGCAAGTTGGCTTGACGGGCGATTGCTGGCCAGAGCGATTGATTGGCGACATCCCAAATTTCTATCTGTATGCCGCCAATAATCCTTCAGAAGGGGCCTTGGCCAAACGTCGCGGTGGGGCCACGCTGATCAGCTATTTGACCCCGCCAATTGTGCAAGCTGGCCTCTATAAGGGCTTGCAAGATTTGCGTGAAAGCATTGGGCGCTGGCACGCTGCCAAGAGCGCAGATGATACCGATCGCGACAGCTTGATTGAACTCATTCAAACCCAAGCCTCTGCTTTAGACTTGGCCCCCGCAACGCCAGTTTGGCATGGACCGTGTGCGGTTGAGATTGAAGCGCTACAAGCTCGCGTCAGTGAATTAAACGATGCGCTGATCCCAGAGGGCTTGCATGTGATTGGCCAAGCTCCTTCGGTCGAGGAGCGGGTCGACCTTCTTTTGGCGATGGCCAATGGCTTGCCAGATGCGGCAATAACCCGCCCGGTGATTGAATCGCTCGTCCACGGAGCATTGCCTGCTGAAGCCTTGGAAGCAGCTGGCATGAAGTCCAGCCGTCCCCTGATTGAGCGGCTGGAGCTCTTGGCTGAGAGCAATAAGCTTCTTGAAACCGACCATGAGCTGTCATCGCTGATCCACGCGCTAGACGGCGGCTATATCCGTCCAGCACCTGGTGGAGATTTGGTACGCACGCCTGCGGTTCTGCCAACTGGGCGCAATCTGCATGGCTTTGACCCGTTCCGTTTGCCAAGCGCCTACGCAACCCATGATGGCGCGCGGCAAGCCCGTAAACTGCTCGACCGCCATATGGATGACACGGGTGCCTTCCCAGAAACCATCGCCATGGTTCTTTGGGGTTCGGACAATCTGAAAAGTGAAGGCAGTGCGATCTCGCAGGCACTCTATTTGATGGGCACACGGCCACGGTTTGACAGCTATGGCCGCCTGTGTGGCGCAGAGCTTATTCCGCTGGAAGAGCTCGGTCGTCCGCGGATCGACGTGGTCATGACCTTGTCAGGTATTTTCCGTGATCTCTTGGCCTTGCAAACCCGCATGCTGGCAGAAGCAGCGTGGCTGGCTGCCAGTGCAGATGAGCCCGAAGACATGAATTTCATCCGCAAACATGCTTTGGCCCAGCAGGCCCAAAGCGGTTGTGATTTAGAAACCGCTTCACTTCGCGTCTTTACCAATGCCGATGGGGCTTATGGTGCCAATGTCAATCAGATGATTGATGCAAGCTGTTGGACCGATGAGAATGAATTGGCTGAAGCCTATCAAAGCCGCAAGTGCTTTGCTTATGGCCGCAAGGGCCCCCCGATGCGCCAGTCGGCTGTGTTGGAAGGCATTTTGCAGACGGTTGATTTGACCTATCAAGGCCTCGACTCGGTTGAGCTCGGCGTCACCACGATCGACCATTATGTTGATACGTTGGGTGGTATCACCAAGGCGGTGAAACGCGCCCGCGGTGTCGATGTGCCCGTCTATATCTCGGACCAGACTCAAGGCGACGGCAAAATCCGCACATTGGCCGAACAAGTCACTTTTGAGACCCACACCCGTATGCTGAACCCGCGTTGGTATGAAGGCCTCTTGTCGCATGGCTATGAAGGCGTGCGTCAGATCGAAGCCCAAGTCACCAACACCATGGGCTGGTCGGCCACGACCGGACAAGTTCAGCCCTGGGTCTATCAAAAAATCAGCGAGACCTATGTGCTCGATGACGTCATGCGCCAGCGCATGGCCGCCCTCAACCCAAAAGCTTCCGCCCGGATGGCTAACCGCCTCTTGGAAGCCCACGCCCGCAATTATTGGCAGCCCGATAGCGCGACTTTGGAAGCGCTTCGCAATGCCAGTGATGAACTTGAAGACAATTTGGAAGGCATCGCAGCCGCCGCTGCCTGACCTAGGAGAAGAACCCATGGCTCTATTAGACCTACCCCGCGGCCTGAAACCCAGAGCAACCCCGATCACGCGCGCACCCTCGTTGCGTGGAGATGGCGAAGGCAGCGTTCAGGTAGAGCTTGATCCCAATTTGCAGATCGGCAAAGCGAAGGTCTTTGCCATTTATGGCAAAGGCGGGATTGGCAAAAGCACGACATCCTCGAATTTGTCGGCCGCCTTCTCCAAGCTCGGCAAGCGCGTCCTTCAAATCGGCTGTGATCCAAAGCATGACAGCACGTTTACGCTGACCAAGCGTCTGGTGCCCACCGTGATCGATGTGCTCGAAAGCGTGGACTTCCACAGCGAAGAATTGCGCCCTGAAGATTATGTCTATGAAGGCTATAATGGCGTGATGTGCGTCGAAGCGGGCGGCCCGCCCGCGGGTACGGGCTGCGGCGGCTATGTTGTCGGTCAAACGGTGAAGCTTCTGAAAGAGCATCATCTGTTGGAAGACACCGATGTGGTGATTTTCGACGTCTTGGGTGACGTGGTGTGCGGCGGCTTTGCAGCTCCCTTGCAGCATGCCGAGCGGGCTCTGATCGTCACCGCCAATGATTTTGACTCCATCTTTGCTATGAACCGCATTTTGGCGGCCATTAAGGCCAAGTCGAAGAATTATGACGTCCGCTTGGGTGGCGTCATCGCCAACCGCAGCAAGGACACCGATGAAATCGACCGTTTCAATGCAGCTTGCGGCCTTGAGCGCGTCGCCCACTTCCCAGACCTCGACGTCATCCGTCGGTCGCGTCTGAAAAAATCGACTTTGTTTGAAATGGAACCTTCTCCCGAGCTCGAGGCCGTTCAGAATGAATATCTTCGTTTGGCTGCCTCGTTGTGGGTTGGCACAAAGGAGCTGAAGGCCGAGCCGATGAAGGATCGCGACATCTTTGACTTCCTTGGCTTTGATTGATCGGGAGCTTTGGACATGCTGACCACCACCTATGTTGAGCGCCGCCAACGCCTTGAGACCTATTTTGACCGCACGGCATCAGACACCTGGGCGCAACTAACTTCGACAGCGCCAGTCAGCAAAATCCGTGCAACTGTGCGGGCTGGCCGCGACCAAATGCGCGAGATTTTGGTCTCTTGGTTGCCGGAGTCTTTGACCGCTAAGCGCATCCTTGATGCCGGGTGCGGTACGGGTGCTTTGGCCGTGATTGCCGCCCATCGTGGGGCCGATGTGGTGGCGGTGGATGTTGCTGCTAGCCTTGTTTCGGTGGCCGGAGAACGCGCGCCCATTGATCCAGCGCCGGGCACGATTGATTTCCGCGTTGGCGACATGCTGGACCCGGCCCATGGTAGCTATGACCATATAGTGGCGATGGATTCCCTGATCCATTATCCGCGCGACGAAATCATGACCGCTTTGGCATCCTTAGCATCTAGATGCTCAGGCTCCATCGTCTTCACCTTTGCGCCCAAGACGCCGCTTTTGACCCTTATGCACGCTGTCGGTCTGTTGTTCCCACGGTCCGACCGGGCACCGGCGATTGAGCCTGTCAGCGAAGCTTTCCTGCGAAAATCGGTGGCTTCTGATCCCCGCATGGCTGGCTGGAAAGTTGGCCGTAGTGCCCGCGTCGTCAGTGGTTTTTACACGTCGCAAGCAATGGAATTGGTGAGAGCATGACCAATTCATATCTCCATCATCAGCAACCTGAGTTTTGGACCTTGCAGTGGCCCGAAGCTTTGAAGCGCACCACGTATGTGACAACATGTACCATTGAGATTCAGCATGATGAGAACGGGCTGCATGCCCATGTCTCTCTGGACGATGACTCCATCCTAGGACCTGGCGACAAGATGATCGTTCAAGGGCCCCTGATCCGGCTGTCGTTTGGTGAATCCTGCACCTTGCACCGGGGTGTGAAGATTATCCGCGCGACCGCCCTTGAAAGACTTTGGATCAAAGTCGCCTCTTATTTTGAGCTTCTTGAGCTCTATGAAGTCAGCTTCACACCGGGGAAACTGCCATGACCGCAGCCACTTTTGACGATTCCTATCTCGACACGACGCAACTGGCCAAAACCGACACGATGTTGAGCCCGCGGTTCTACACCACCGACTATGAGGCGATGGATAAGATTGATGTGTCCTCGGTTCGCGAAGAATGGGATCACATGCTTTCGGCCATGGCCGCCGACCCGCGCCGCGGCCACTTTAGGCGCGATGCTGCGTTCGATAACCGGCTCGATGACTTGGACCCTGAATTGCGTCGCGAGTTTGTGGACTTCTTGGTCAGCTCCATCACCTCGGAGTTTTCCGGTTGCGTTCTTTATGCTGAGATCGTTAAGCGCGTGACGAATCCAGACATTAAGGCCTTGTTCAAATATATGGCCCGCGATGAATCGCGCCATGCAGGCTTTATCAATGAAACGCTGAAGGATTTTGGCATTGGCGTCGATTTGGGCTTTTTAACCAAGACCAAGAAATACACTTTCTTCAAGCCAAAGTTTATCTTCTATGCGGTCTATCTGTCTGAAAAGATTGGCTATGCGCGCTACATCACCATCTTCCGGCAATTAGAGCGCAACCCGCAGCACAAATTCCATCCGATTTTCAATTGGTTCAAGGAATGGTGCAATGACGAGTTCAGCCATGGAGAGGCTTTCGCCTTGATCATGCGCGCTGACCCAACTTTGCTGCAGGGCGCTAACAAGCTTTGGATTCGGTTCTTCCTATTGTCGGTCTATGCCACCATGTATGTGCGCGACCACGCCCGCCCAGCTTTCCACAAAGCCTTGGGCGTAAACCCCACGGACTATGATTATCAGGTCTTTTCGCTGACCACCGAGATTTCCAAGCAAGTCTTCCCGGTTATGTTAGATACCGATAATCCAACATTCCGCGCTGGTTTTGAGCGTCTTCGCATCCTGTCTGATAAGATCGATGCTGCCAAAGCCGAGGGCGGGTTCCTGAACGGCCTAAAACGACTGGGGTGGACTGCGCAAGTCGGCGCAACCTTTATCAGTCTCTATCTTTTACCAACACTTTCGAATGAGCTACCCAGCAACGTTCGGCTGCAACCCGTTTGGTAAGTCGCTTGCCAAACAGATAACAAACGGCTTGGTGGTGGTGAAAGCACCGCCAGGCTGTCGGGAGGGGAAATACCATGGACTACCAAGCCTATTTCAACAGCCAGCTGGACGCCCTGCGTGCTGAGGGTCGCTATCGAGTTTTTGCTGACCTCGAGCGTCATGCGGGCCAATTTCCGCGCGCCACACGGCATACCGATGACGGTGTCCACGAAGTGACGGTTTGGTGTTCGAACGATTATCTCGGCATGGGCCAACATCCCAAAGTCTTGGCAGCCATGCATGAAGCCATTGATCGGTGTGGCGCAGGTGCAGGTGGTACGCGCAACATTTCAGGTACCAATCATTACCACATCTTGCTGGAGCAGGAGCTGGCCGACTTGCACGGCAAGGAAGCTGCTCTTCTCTTCACGTCCGGCTATGTGTCGAATTGGGCCGCCTTGAGCACCTTGGCCAGCAAGATCCCCAATTGCGTAGTAATCTCGGATGAAGGCAATCATGCTTCCATGATTGAAGGCATTCGCCACAGCCGTGCCGAAGTCCGTATCTTCAAGCATAATGACACCGAAGATCTTGAGCGTATCCTGGCCAGCCTCCCGCCAGAACAGCCTAAGTTGGTGGCCTTTGAGTCCGTTTACTCAATGGATGGCGATATCGCCCCAATTGCTGCCATTTGCGACGTGGCTGAAAAATATGGTGCCATGACCTATCTCGACGAAGTCCATGGCGTCGGTCTTTATGGCCCACGTGGCGGTGGCGTGGCAGAGCGTGAAGGCTTGATGGACCGCTTGACTGTTATTGAAGGCACGTTGGGCAAAGCCTTTGGCGTCTTTGGCGGCTATGTCGCTGCATCTACGGCTTTGTGCGACTTCATTCGCAGCTTCGCTTCTGGTTTCATCTTCACAACCGCGCTGCCACCCTCAGTGGCAGCAGGTGCGTGCGCCAGCATTCGTCATCTAAAGGCCAGTTCTTCAGAGCGCGAGCGTCATCAGGACCGCGTCGCGCACGTGCGCCGTCGCTTGGAGGCCGTTGGCATCCCTTGCATGGCCAATGATAGCCACATTATCCCCGTGATGGTTGGCGATCCGGTCAAATGCAAAATGATCAGCGACTGGCTGCTTGAGCGGTCGGGTATCTATATCCAACCGATCAATTATCCGACCGTCCCCCGCGGCACAGAGCGACTACGGATTACGCCATCGCCCTTGCACAGCGATGCCGATATTGAGCGCTTGGTAACGGCTCTGTCTGACTTGTGGCAGCAATGCGCACTGGGTCGGGTTTCAGCTGCGGCTTAAGCCGGCTATCTCAAATTTCCACGCAGAAGGACCGCCCATCTATCCAGATAGGCGGTCTTTTTTTGCGCAATAATCACTTCAGTCCTCACATTGTCATCCCCGAAGGCGTAAGCCGATCCGGGACCCTGTGCCGCAAAGTCCTTGGGGGTCCCCGCTCTGCGCTTCGCTTCGGCGGGGATTGTCTGTTTGTGATGTGTAAGTATGGTTGGGCTGGTTAGGCAATTTGGTGGGTGGCCGCCCACCAAATTGCCGACGTTGGTACGACCGTGCCGGGATCGGGCTTTGAGGCCCGTTGTCATCGAGGTCTGCCAGCGTCACCAGCTTTGAACAGCTTGTTGACTTGATTGGGCTAGTTTTTGACTAAGCCCGCAGACAATCCAAAGCGAGGCAAACATGATCCAGAACAAAGAAAAAGTCGAGAG
>JAPZTJ010000033.1 GCA_027532555.1 Aquidulcibacter sp. | reverse complement strand
ACAATATCGATCCCCAAGCCTGGCTCGCCGATCTTCTCGCCCACATGCCCTCATGGCCAGCTTCACGCCTCCAAGAACTCGCACCCTGGAACTGGAAACCAGCGCCCTAAGCCACGCCGTGGCCCTCGCCGGATGGATACGGTACAGAAGTGCGCCCGCCCTCATCGGAAAGCGTCTAAAGCAATTGAGCAACACTAACTTGCTTGTTGAGAGCATCCCACGCTGAGACTCTGGCTTCACGATCAGGAATTCTCTCAATGGTCTCGATAACATCTAACCGCGCCAACACATCTTCCAGGCGCTCGCCAAGCCTTGGAGGTGGGGACTCGAACAGAATTGAATAATCAATGTCGTAAATCATACGATTGTGGGCCAACGACTTCGGCCCAGCATCAATGATGATTGCGATGGCGGTCTCACCCCGATCACCATATGGCACAGGTAGTCCCAACAGCTCATACCGCCAACCGGCTTGCTCAACGGCTGGAAGAAATCCTGTGTCCATCAAAGTCGTATAATGTGTGATGCCCCGTGTTGCAGCAAATTCAAACAAGCCACAAGCTAATTCGCTATGAGCCTTACTGTACTTTTCACCGCTGACCTTGCGAAAGGATGGCGATATAATCCAACGAGTCATGTCCCAGATATGATTGCCTCTAGGAACCGGCCCATTCACGTAATGTGAGAGCTTGTCGAGCAAGTAATGGTCCATTGTCGGCATTAATCGAAAAGTCGACTTGATTTGGCCATCCGGTGTCAGATTCATAAGATAAACCGTGTCTGGGCGATCAAACTCGTCATACTCGCAGTCGTTCTCTATGGTTAGGCCATCCGACCAACCCCTTTGGACAACATAAAAGTGATACCGCATCTTGTGCATGGCTGTGAGCTGCTTGGCATACAACTCTCGGTTTGCAGATGTAACCGCATGTATCATAGTGGAACTCCAGAGTCGAAACCCAAGAGTATGCTGCAACGTGCGTGCCAGTTTCAAAAAGGGGCCGGAACAAGAGTAGAAGGCTTAGAAACTAACAATGCCATTCACGAGGCACTCCACTATCGCCTGGGCGCGTGTGCGAACGCCTATACGTTCCTTCGCCCGTTCAACATGTCTATTTACCGTCGCTTCGCTGATAGAAAGTATCTGACCGATCTCCCAATCCGTCTTTCCGGCCGAAACCCATCGCAACACCTCTATCTGACGCTCGGTCAAATCGGGTTTCGACGCCGCAGTATCAATCAGCATAAGGCGTTCCAAAGCTACGTGATAATAAATAGCTATAAGGTGCAGACAGCCTCTCGTCGTTGCATCTAGATCAAGATGATCTCCGGTGAACGTCACCACAGAAAAATTACCCAAACCGCTGTGGATAGGGACAACAAACCCATTCTGGTAACCAAAGTCATGAGCGACATCTAACACGTTAAGGGCACGTGGGTCATTTCTAGCCTCAAAACGACATTCGTCCCATGAGAAACCTGAAAGGGTCGTGATGCTCTTTTTGGCGGCTGGATCGTAACGAATAAAGTTATTCTCGGCATAGGTTCTAACAAATTCAGAATCAGGAGAGCCAACAACTTTCAAAGAATTTAATAGGTTAGCGGGAGATCCGATGCAGGACAACGTACCGGTTTCTGCGCCGAAGGACTGAAAGACGTCCTTAAACTTAGCTTCAAGCTCATGATAAGTTGACGCAGTTCTACAATCTGACATGAACTGTGATATAACATTCATCATGGAGTTTAATCCCACGCACGTTACCGAAGTTACGGATTGATTCCAACTTATCATTATTCGTTCACGATGAAACCGTCTAATACAAGAATAAGCCGCTATAAAGAGTAGCCATAATCTATGAGGTAATTTTCACAGAAGATATATTTAGGTAGTAACAATTTGAACGCTCTAGCCACCCACGGGCAATCGGCCTTAAAATTGTTCCTGCATCCCAATCGCGCACACTTTTGAGATCTCGAATTGATTTTTCCGATAATTATCATTGTGCGAGTTCGAGCTTCCAAGCGTAAAGCTGAAGTAACACCATCCTGCAAGATTAAAGTGTCACATTGATTACTGCTCTCACCTTGGCTTTTTCTGTTTCGAAAAAGCGAGATGATCTTCGCGAATAAAGCCGACTGATTTTGGCGAGCATTGGCCGAAAGGGGATGGTCTGCTTTGGGGGGCGCGGGGGCGAAAGCGGACGTTTTGAGGTGGGCAAAAAGCGAATTTGGCTGTCGCCAGCTTAATTGCTTAGGTTGACCAACAAGTGCACAATGAGGGGTGGAATCCAAAAGTAGTATTTATTGTCATTATTAAGCTTTAAATAAAAAAGAGAAAACAGTCCATGCCCCAGGATCCATATAATAGATACCAGGGCCATCAGTAGACTAAAATGCAACTCGCTTACGCCATATATATTTGGATTTTGTTCAAGATATTCATTCAATTTTTCCCTGAAATGAATAAACTGGGAAAAACCGTCCACAACGCCATAAGTCATACAAGTAATTGCTCTCTCTAATAACTTCTGTTGTACTAGCTTGTATATCACGGCTGCCTTTGCAATTTCCTCCACTACTGGAACCAGAATAAATCGAACACCTGAGAGAAATGGCAAAGTCATATCTGCAATATTTATAATCACAATAATAAAAATGAAAAATAAAATTGTTACTGGCCGAATAATTATAAAAGGCACCGCTATCAAGCCAAACAGAATGTATTCTAGTGGCATCACACATCTCTCAACAATGAGCTTTGCACCAAATGGTCTATTCCATCTATGGAATGTTCCATAGTCAAGCAATCCCTAAGATTGTCAATGATGAGCCTCGGCCAACTGACTTGGAGCGGCTCAATGCGTCGCTCCGCTTGCCTTGAAGCCGCCTGACAATTGTTTCTGCGCAAGCTCGACCGAAGCCTTTGCGTAGGCATAGCCTGCGGCAAAGGCTGTCTAAGTAGAAAAAGCTAAATCCAAAACCGCAACTCTTGCTACGGTGCAGTCCTGTCGGACCGCACCCTACATGCCTACGAATATCCGCTTTCGAGAAGCCCCAAACTTGCCCTAAACGGCGACCCTTGGCGCATACCAGAATGTCTGCTTCAATGAAGGAATTACTAGACGGGGATAAGTTGTCTTCGCTAGGTCACGTTGACAAACTCTTGACCCAGAGGCGAGCGGCGATGATTTGAGTGAAGCCGAGATAGCTTGCGGCGGTTTTATCGTAGCGTGTTGCGAAGCGGCGGGAGCATTTGAGTTTGTTGACCCGAAGGGCCGCGAA
>JAPZTJ010000031.1 GCA_027532555.1 Aquidulcibacter sp. | reverse complement strand
ACCAATGTCGTGGGTATCTTCCCCAATGAAGCCGCCATCACCCGCCTCATCGGTGCCCTCATCATGGAACAATCGGAAGAATGGGTCGTACAGCGAGGCCGCTACATGTCTCTTGAAACTCTCGCACCTTTAAGCAATGATCCCATCGTCATGCTCAGCGCAGTCCCCTGAACATGATCAACTCAGCCCTAAACCGGCTACATCATGACGCCGCTGTTACACCACGCCGTGGGACACGATCGAAATCCACTAGTTGGATCGTAGTGAGTTGAAGAGGCTCCGGTTCGATTCTGTTTTTGATCAATTATGTTACCACTAATCGGAGAGTCCGCAGGCTTTTAAACGTCTCCAGTGGTCCTTTTTTGAGTAGATTTATGTTATAATTGCCACCCAAAACATGGCATAGTCTGCGTCGATTTCATTGCCGCCCCTTGGTTCTTGACTTGCTATAGAGTGGGTTGTCGTTATTGATCTGGATGCGAGGCAGCGCCACTTGAAACTAAGGTGGCCCCAGTAGGTTGTTAATTCGGAGACGTCAGATGGATTTTGGTCAACGCGTGCGACATAGTCTGGCTAGTCTGAAGCGTGCGGTTACACCCAAGCCCGCAAAGGACCCATTTGCCACGGCGGAGGTCGCCCCCGCCGCTGCGCCGGTCACCGCCAAGCCAAAGCGGGGTTGGCAAGTTTGGGCCATAGCCGGTGCTTTGGTGGTTGTTCCGATCTATTACATTCTCGGCGCCGTTCTTACCCATCGAATCAATGATGATTTGAACTTTAAGGCTGATGATCCTGGCCCAGGCGCATCGCGCACCATTGCTGTTATAGCCGGTCTGATCGACCGTGAGATCAATCAAACCGCTTGGGCCCCCAATACCCAACCTTTCCAGCCAGCTGCCCTCCTGCGCTATGGCGGCAACATGGCCAATTTCCAGTCGGGTATAGTCAAAGCTCTATCGAATATCACGGTAGAGATCGAAAGCTATGTTGGTCGTTCGCGCGGCACCTCGGCGGCCGATCCAGACCTTGGCCGTGCGCGGCAGGGCTTGTCACGTCAACCAGACACGTGGTTGCTAGACCCTTGGCCAACCTCTTCAGCGGATCAGGAATACCGGAAAGCGCGCACTGCTTTGATGGCGTATAATGCGCGCGTCGCGGACGGTAGGGCGGTTTTCGATGAGCGCGCGGACAATTTGCAGGCTTTGTTGGCGCGATCCGCCCTCGACCTTGGGTCGTCTTCTGATGCCCTAGAGAAGCAGATAGGCGCAGGTCGAAAGGTCTTTATCGATCGGCGGGCAGACAAGCTCTTTTATTTTGTCAAAGGCCAGTCTTACGCCTATTTTATCGCTTTGCGCGCCGTACGCGAAGACTTCAAAGATGTAATTGTAGAGCGCAGGGTAGCAGGTTTGTATGATGCGATGCTGGCAGATCTGGCGACTGCAGCCAGCTTGCAGCCATTGATCGTGCAAAATGCGTCACCCAACGCGCTCTTGATGCCAAACCACTTATCAACAGAAGGCTTCTACCTCCTCCGTGCTCGCTCGAAAATGCGCGAGATCACCGACATCCTGCAACGCTAACGGATAGAAGACATGGGCGAGCGCAAACTTCTCTGTATTGCTGATGATAGCCCAGAGTGCCGGGCAGCGGTTTATTTCGGTGCGCTGCGCGCTGCCAGTACGGATGCAAAGCTAATCATTCTGCGCGTGGTGGAGCCTATGGACCCTGGACTTTGGTCGGCGATGGGGGAAGCCATGCGTGAGCGTATGCGACTTGAGGCTTTAGACGACTTGCAAGCGCTCTCTGATGTCGCCTGGCAGGCTGCGGGCCTCGCCCCTGAATTGGTGGTGCAAGAAGGAACGCTGGATCATCAAATCCGCGCCTTTATCGATGCGACGCCTAGTGTGAAGACCCTTCTGCTGGCGGCAGCGGCTGGACGCGGCGGCCCGGGGCCCTTGGTTGCTGCAGCCATGCGGGGCGGTTTTGGCTTTGGAGCCCGCGCCGTGGCGATTATGATTGTGCCAGCGGGACTAAGTGATGAAGAATTGGCAGACCTTGCGACCTAGCGCATCCAAATCCACTGCCCAGTCCTGAAAAAAGTTGAATTTCTGCACCAAGAGGGCCATGTCTAACCCATGTTTATTCAAACCGAAGCAACCCCGAACCCCGCCACCCTTAAATTTCTGCCCGGACGCGACGTGCATCCAGATGGGGCGATTGAGTTTAATGACGCTGAGGCCGCCGCTGCATCACCATTAGCTGCCGCATTGTTCAAGATTGACGGGGTTCGCCGTGTCTTTTTTGGTGCTGACTTTATCACGGTGACGAAGGATGCTGAGACCGAATGGCCACATATTAAGCCATCGCTTTTAGGTGCCATCATGGACACTTTCGTCTCGGGTGCGCCGGTGATGACACACAGCGTCACCGCTGAGCCCGCGTCATCTGCCGGAGCCTATAGTGGCGATGCGGCCCAGATCGTGCGTGAGATCGAAGAATTATTGGCGACACGTGTGCGCCCCGCTGTTGCCCAAGATGGCGGTGACATTGATTTCGATCGGTTTGAGCCTGAAACTGGAACCGTCTATCTGCGCCTGCGTGGTTCTTGCGCCGGCTGCCCATCCTCAACCATCACGTTGAAGCAGGGGATTGAGAATATGCTCAAGCATTATGTTCCCGAAGTCTTGCGGGTAGAGCAGGCTTTATAGACTTATTCCTAATTTCGAAGGGTGAACATAATGGGCGCGCTAGACGATTTAGCTTTGAACCAATTGTTTGTAGATGCCCGGACTCGCAATGGATGGGTTGAGGAGACTTTACCCGAAAGCTTGATGCGCGCTGTCTATGATCTCACAAAATGGGGACCGACCAGCGCGAATTGTTCGCCCGCACGGTTTGCTTTTGTTGGCTCAGCAGAAGGTAAAGCGAAGCTAAAGCCCTATTTGGCGCCCGGTAATGTCGACAAAACCATGTCGGCACCTTGGACCGTGATTGTGGCGAGTGATCCAAAGTTTTACGATAAAGTCCCGGAGCTGTTTCCCCATAATCCAGATGCTGCCAAATGGTTCTCCGAGATGCCAGATGGTGGCGCAGAAGCGGCTTTTCGCAACGGCACACTACAAGGCGCCTATTTGATGATGGCGGCCCGTTCGCTTGGTCTCGATTGTGGCCCCATGAGCGGTTTTGATAATGCCGGCGTCGATGGTGCATTCTTCAAAGAAAATGGTTGGAAATCGAATTTCCTAGTAAATTTAGGTCATGGAACAGATAAAGACTTGTTCCCGCGCCTACCTCGTCTGTCATTTGAGTCTGCTTGCCAAGTTTTGTGATCGGAAAATGATCGACAGCGCAAGCAAAATAACCGAACAATGGAAACATGTCTGTATCAGAAATTCCCGCCGGAGAGGCTGTCGATCGTGCTGAACCGTTGCACGAGGCGATTTATCAAGAATTGCGGGCGCGCCTTTCACGCGGGGCATTTGCGCCGGGTGAAAGTCTCAGCCTGCGGTCGCTGGCAACCGAACTGGGCGGCAGCGTTACCCCAGTGCGGGATGCGGTCTGGCGGTTAACGGCGGAGCATGCCCTTAGCATGGGCGCAACCCGACGGATCACGGTACCTGAAATGGACCAGACTGGAATTGTGGAGTTGATGCGTGCCCGCACGCTCTTGGAGCCAGAGGCAGCAGCAAGGGCGCTGCCTTTCATCACAGCCAGTCACCGCCAAGCGATGGCGGAAGCTAATGACGCCATGGATGCGGCACTACGACAGGGTGATATTGTTGGCTACATGGCCAGCAATCACGCATTCCACTTTGGCCTCTACCGTGCTTGTCCATCAACGGTGATTATCCCCATGATCGAGAGCATTTGGGTACGTTTCGGTCCCTTCATGCGGCTGATGTTTCCCGATGCTGTTAACGACCTTGATCTATCTGATCGCCACGGCGATGCGCTGAAGGCGCTCGAAAGTGGAGATGAAGCGGGATTACGAGCGGCAATTGCCGCAGATGTGCAAGATGGCCTAGATTGGATGATAAACCGCATTTAATGCCGTTTTTGGCTTGACCAACCCCACCCTTAGAACGTTATAACAAATTCTGAGGTGGAATGTGCCAATCGTCAGGGAGAAGTTGAGGGAGTTTAAGGCGCGCGAAAGCGCAGCTTATCGGCGAAGCCGACCCCTCTCTGCCGCGCGCGCAAACCAAGAGAACGGTTTTTTCGGTGGGGTGCCCCAGCATTGGATGTTGGACTGGCCGATGCCGTTCCCTCTGGTGGTCCAACAAGCGAGTGGAACAAGCCTCATTGATCTCGACGGCCATGTGCTGACTGATCTGTGTTTGGGCGACACCGGTGCGATGTTCGGCCACAATCCCGAATCCGTTGCGAAAGCCGTGCAGGCGCAAGCATCGCGAGGGCTTACCTCCATGTTGCCGTCCGCCGATGTTGAAGAAGTCGGCAGCCTCCTGCAGGCCAGGTTTGGCATGCCGTATTGGCAGATTACTCTGACCGCCTCAGATGCCAATCGCTTTGCCCTACGTGCGGCGCGGGCCATCACTAAAAGGTCGAAAATACTCGTCTTTGACGGCTGCTACCACGGGGCGGTTGATGAAACTGCGGTCAATCTGACGGCAGGCCAGACCGTAGCCAAGCCCAGTTTGTGGGGTCAGGCTTATGATCTTGCCGCTGTTACCACGTGCATCCCTTTCAATGATGTGGAGGCACTGGCTACCGCTTTGGTGCAGCGCGACATCGCCTGCGTGATTATGGAGCCAGCTCTGACCAATTGCGGCATGGTCGCGCCAGCACCGGACTTTCTGGATGAGGTACGCCGTTTAACCCGCGCGCACGGTACCCTTTTATTGATCGATGAGACGCACACCCTCTCCACCGGTCCCGGCGGCTGGACACGCACTTTCAGCCTTGAGCCCGACATCTGGGTTGCCGGTAAAGCCGTTGCCGGGGGCATTCCAACCGGCGTTTGGGGTTTTACCGAAGAGGTGAAGCGTGGGATTGAACGGGTGCGCGCTGAAACCCCATCCGGGCATTCCGGTGTTGGGACAACTTTGTCGGGCTCGGCCTTGCAGATGGCAGCGCTGCGTGCCTGCCTACAGGATGTCATGACCGAGACAAACTATGCGGCGATGATTGCTGGAGCCATTGCCCTGGAAGATGGCATCACGCGCTTAATCGCTCAACTTGGTCTGCCGTGGTCGGTTATTCGGCTGGGTGCGCGGCTAGAAACCGTCTTTGCGCCTAGTTTGCCCACCAATGCCGAGCAAATGCGGGCAAGCTTTGATTATGACCTTGAGGCTGGAATCCACCTTGGTCTGTTAAACCGCGGCTTCTTGGTGACCCCCTTCCACAACATGCTGTTAGCGGGCCCTAGTCTATCCAGAGAGGCACCAGCAGCTTATGTTGCTGCTCTCAATTCAATCCTTAACGAGATTATTTAGCGGAAATTGGTGACCCATGTCGTTTGAAACAGACCCTAGCATTCACAAGCGTCTCGAGGCTTGGATTAAAGAGAAAGGCGTTTCTGAAATCGAGCTGATTTTGCCGGACATGAACGGCATTATCCGGGGAAAAGTTGTGCCCGCTGCGCGCTTTTTGAAAGGGGTGTCTAATCACACGTTGCGGATCGCCTCATCGATCTTGCGTGTAACGGTGACCGGCGAATATCCAGATGCTGAGTCCGACGATGAAGATGGGTTTTCTGGCACGCTCGATCCAGATTGTGTGCTTGTGCCTGATCCATCTTCAATCTGTGTCGCGCCTGGCTATAGGACCCCGACGGCCTATGTGGTGACAGATGCGTACACCCATGCTGGCAAGCTGATAGATATTGCCCCACGCCAAGTTCTGCGCCGGGTGCTGGACCTGTATGCCGAGCGCGGTTGGGAGCCTGTGGTGGCACCCGAGGTCGAATTCTTCCTAACGGCCCGCAACATCGACCCCGATTTGCCGCTCGAAACACCTGTCGGGCGCTCTGGTCGGGCCGAGACGGTTTCTCAGCCTTATGGACTCGAAGCGATCAACGAATATGAAGATCTGATCGAGCAAATCTATGAGTATTGCGAGATTGCTGAGCTTGATATCGACACCATGATCCATGAAGCCGGTGCTGCTCAGTTGGAGGTCAACTTCAATCATGGCGATGCGTTGGAGTTGGCCGATCAAGTCTTGATGTTCAAACGTATCGTGAGGCAAGTCGCTTTATCGCAGAATGTCTATGCTACTTTCATGGCCAAGCCGATGGATAATCAGCCTGGCAGCGCCATGCACATCCACCAGTCTTTGGTGGATAAGGAGACAGGCCGTAATCTGTTTGCCAATACCAATGGCACTGACAGCAAATTATTCCGCTCTTTCGTCGGTGGGCTGCAGACTTATCTTCCCGATGTTGCACCTCTCTTCGCGCCGAATGTAAACTCATTCCGCCGGATGCGACCCCAGTTTGACGCCCCGATCAATGTACAATGGGGTCTGGATAATCGATCCTGCGGTCTGCGGACGCCAATTAGTGATGGCCGGAATCGACGCGTTGAGAACCGTCTCCCCGGGGCCGATGCCAATCCTTATCTCGCCATCGCCTCGTCCTTAGCTTGCGGTTACGTCGGCATGGTTCAAGGCCTAGAGCCCGGTCCGTTGATCACCACTTCGGCCTATCGGATGCCTCGCTCGCTCCCACGCACGTTGGACGAGGCATTGGGGCGTTTCCAAAATTGTGAACCCATGCGAGAAGTATTGGGTGAAGATTTCTGTCGCGTGTTTGCAGCGGTTAAGCTGGATGAGCTTGACGCTTTCGAAGGGGTCGTGTCGGCCTGGGAACGCGAACATTTACTCTTGAAAGTCTGAGGTCTCGTTTTGTCCAAAAAGCCAACCCAACACACATACGGCATTGCTACCAAGGCAGAGGCAGAAGCTTTTCTGGCCGCAAATCCTGGCATCAGCTTCATTGATATTCTCTATAACCCGATGAGTGGCCCGCCACGCGGCAAGCGTATTCGGCCCCACGAGCTTCTGACTGTCTATGGTCATGGCCGTTATTTGCCCGGCTCAATCACGGTGGTGGATATGCAAGGAGCCGATTGCGAAGCCACAGGGCTTGTTTGGGAAGATGGGGATGCCGACCGGTTGGCCAAGCCCGCACCCAATACCTTGTATAAGGCACCTTGGTTAGGCGACGATATCGCCCAATGCGTGTTGTCGCTCTATGAATTGGATGGTCAAGGTAGCGACCTTGATCCACGCAACGTCCTGCAACGTGTTTTGGACCGATTTGCCGCTGACGGTCTAACACCAGATGTGGCCTGCGAGCTTGAATTCTATCTTTTAGACCAACGTTATGCGGGCCAAGCACCCTCTTTGCCATCCTCGCCAGTCACTGGCCACACCCCGTCCGGCCATGAAGTCTATGGCCTCCGTGAGCTTGATGACTACATGCCCTATTTGCGGGACCTCTATGACGCAGCAGAAGCTCAGGGGTTGCCGATTGAAGCCGCCATCAGTGAGTTCGCGCCAGGCCAGTTAGAGATTGGGCTAGAGCATCGCGCAGACGCCTTAAGGGTCGCCGATGAAGCCATGATGTTTAAGCGCCTCGTGAAAGGCTGTGCTGTTAGCCATGGCCTTGAAGCGACATTTATGGCTAAGCCCTTTGAAGGGCGCGCTGGCAATGGTCAGCATTTACACGTCTCTGTCCTTGATCAGGATGGCCACAATATTTTCGCTAGCGACGATCCCCAAGGCACACCAGAACTGCGCCACGCAATCGCAGGGATGCAACAGCTACTTCCCGCAGGCATAGCGATTTTCGCACCGAACCAGAATTCCTACCGTCGCTTTGTTGGTAATTCCTATGCCCCAGTGGCAGCGACTTGGGGCGTGAATAACCGAACGGTGGGCTTGCGCGTTACCGCAGGGCCGCCAGCGAGCCGTCACGTTGAACATCGTGTTTCGGGAGCTGACGCCAATCCATATCTGGCGCTGGCAGCCATGCTGGCGGGTGTTCATTACGGGTTGACGAACAAGCTCGACCCCGGCCCCCCAATCATGGGCGATGGCTACGCTCAGGCGGATAAAGCCCCCGTGGATTTGCCCAAGAATTGGTTCGCGGCCGTGGACACTTTTGCATCATCTGAAGTCCTCAAAGACTATCTGGGTGCTCGTTTTCAAGCCATGTATACTATTGTTAAGCGAACTGAGCAGGACCGCTACTTTGCACATGTTCCGCTTGCAGATTACGACTGGTGTTTCCGAAACGCCTAAACCACGGATGTAACTTGAGAGGGAGATACGTGAATGACTGAACGACCACTGTCACGTGAAGAAGTTGATCTGTTCCTGCGGCTTAGACCCCATTCGCGCCGGGCCTTCATGGCCGCTTTCGGTGCAACGGCGGCGGCGCTAACACTTTCCGGCTGTAAGCCTGCCGAGTCTGAAGCGACATCGGAAGGCAAGCTGGTTATTGAAGGCTCGGAGGGCAATAAACTCGCCTTCTATAATTGGGACACCTATATTGGCGAGAACACCTTGGCAGACTTCAAGGCTGCAAGTGGCGTTGAGGTCAATATGACCTTGTTTGCCAATAATGATGAGTTGTTTGCTAAATTCCGCGCTGGAAACCCTGGCTTCGACGTTATCATGCCATCCAATGAATATGTAGCCCGCATGATTGAAGCTAAAATGTTGGCCCCCTTGGATCATGCCAAAATCCCGAACAAGAAAAATCTCTTACCAGAATTCCAGGATGCAGACTTTGATCCAGGTCGGAAATATTCCATGCCCTACACGTGGCTGGTCCTTGGCATTGGTTATCGCAAGTCTGCTATGAAGGGCGGGGTGATCCCCGACAGTTGGAAATATCTCTATGACAGCGCCGAATACAAAGGCCGAATGTCGCTTTTGTCAGAAAGCGCTGATGTGTTCCGTTTGGGCTTCAAATATTTGGGCAAAAGCGTGAATGACGCGACGCCAGAATTGATCAAGCAAGTTGAAGACATGTTGATCAAGCAGAAAGCCAACATCAAAAACTTCCATGACGATAATGGCCAAGACCTCTTGATGTCGAAAGAAATCGATATTGTTCTGGAGTATAATGGCGATATTGCTCAAAAGGAGACCGAAGATCCTGATTTGGCCTTTGTGGTACCAAAGGAAGGGTCATTGTTGAACTCTGACTGCATGTGTATCCCAACCGGGGCACCCAACCCAAATAACGCCCATGCCTTCATCAACTTCCTGCTCGACGGTCAGAATGGTGCCAACATCACCAAAACCATTTTGTACCCAACGCCGAACGCGGCCGCGAAAGCGCTGATGGACGACACTTACAAAAATAACCCAACTATTTTCCCACCTGCCGATGTGATGGCCAAGTGCGAATATGGCAAATATGCGGGTCCTGAGATCACGCAGGCTTTTGAGGCCGCTATGACGCGCGTCCGCGCCGCCTAAACGGAAGCAAATCTCTGACTGAAAGGGGTGCTGGTTTCCGGCACCCCTTTTTGTTTGCCCTCGGTGAGGGCTGGCGCTACAGTCCAACGCGAACACAGACGATTAGATCTGGGCAATGGATTTAGGGAGTGACCATGACAAACGCTTACATTATCGACGCCTGCCGGACCCCTCGTGGAATCGGAAAAGTTGGCAAGGGCGCGCTTGCCCATCTCCATCCACAACATCTGGCCGCCACCGTCTTGAAAGCCATCGCAGATCGCAATGGCCTTGATACCGCCACGGTCGACGACATCATTTGGGGCACCAGCTCTCAACGTGGGGCACAAAGCTGTGACCTCGGGCGAATGGCGGCCTTGGATGCTGGCTATGATATCAAAGCGTCTGGCGTTACCCTCGACCGCTTCTGTGGTTCCGGTATCACGACCGTCAATCTAGCTGCGGCTCAGATTATGTCGGGCATGGAAGACTGCGTAATCGCCGGTGGCACAGAGATGATGAGCTATACCGCCGCTACAGCTGATTTGACTGCTCCGCCGATGCTGGATGCTGGCAACAAAAGTCTGCGCGAGAAACATCCCCAGTCGCAACAAGGGGTCTGCGCCGATGCAATTGCGACGCTAGAAGGCATTGATCGCGAGGCAGTCGACAATCTGGCTTTGGTTAGCCAACAGCGCGCCGCTCAAGCAATTTCAGAAGGCCGCTTCAGCGGGTCCCTCGTGCCTGTTCAAAATCTTGATGGAACGATCGCGCTTGATCACGATGAATTCCCCCGGCCGCAGACAACGTTGGAAAGTCTCACGGGTCTCAAGACCGTCTTTAGCATGTGGGCAGACATGAAGGTCGATGAGAGCGGACGCACCTATGGCGACCTTATCACCAGCAAATACCCTGAGCTAAAGGGCGCAATGAACCACGTCCATCACGCTGGCAATTCCTCCGGCGTTGTTGATGGTGCTGCGGCGCTGTTGCTGACGTCAGAAGCCTATGCGAAGGCCCACGGCATGAAACCCCGTGGCCGTATCGTCGCAACAGCCAATGTCGGCGACTGCCCCACTTTGATGCTGAATGCGCCTGTGCCTGCGGCCAAGAAGGCGCTTGCAAAAGCTAGGCTATCGGTCAGTGATATTGACGTGTGGGAGATCAATGAAGCCTTTGCCGTCGTGGCTGAAAAATTCATTCGTGACCTCAAACTGGACCGTAGCAAGGTCAATATTAATGGCGGTGCGATGGCACTTGGTCATCCAATTGGTGCAACGGGTTCCATCCTGATCGGCATGGCGCTTGATGAGCTTGAGCGCTCAGGCGGGCGCTATGGCTTGGTGACCATGTGCGCTGCTGGGGGTATGGCCCCGGCCATCATCATTGAGCGCGTCAGCGATTTCTAACTTAGTTGGTTGTTGGAACGGCGAGCGGCACCTTTGCTTGCTCGCCGTTTTCCACGAATTGACGCGCGATCATCATGGTAAGAGTTGAGCCGACGCCGACACGGCTCGTTACCAAGAGGTCGCCTCCCATGAGAACAGATAGCTTCTGGCTGATGGCGAGGCCCAGCCCTGTTCCTTCGACTGAGCGCGTTAAACTGGTGTCGCTTTGAAAGAAGGGTAGGAAGATGCGTGGTAGGTCTTCTTCCGCAATACCTACTCCGGAATCGGCAACATCAAAAGCAATCCACTCTCGTTGTGGGCCACTTAAGCGGCAGGTGAGCTTAATGGTGCCGTCAGTCGTGAACTTCGCGGCGTTTGACAAGAGGTTCAGCAAACACTGCCGAAGCTTACCCTCGTCATTATAGACCAAAGTCTCCAGACTTTCGTCGATTTCTAATTCGCATTGTGTTTGGCGGGCCGCAGCCAATGGGATGATCGCGTCAAGCGCTTCCTGCGCAACGGCGCGCGCATCAAAATGTGTTGGACGGCAAACCTGTTCATTGGCTTCCATTTTTGAGATATCGAGTACTTCATTGATTAGCCCCAAGAGGTGATGGGCCGCATTGCGGATTTTCTCAAGGTCTGCCTCGGTTGAGCCTAGGTCCCCAGAACGCACATCTTCGCCGACCATTTCAGCATAGCCGATTACAGCAGTAAGTGGGGTTCGCAATTCGTGGCTCATGGTGGCTAGGAAGCGTGACTTGGCACGATTGGCCTCTTCAGCAACCTTTACGGCTTCTTCCAATTCGCGCGTACGTTGGACGACGCGTTCATCAAGCACGTCTGCCAAGCGAAGCGCTTTTGCTTGGGCTTCGATCAGCTCTTCGGAAGATTTCACCGAAGCCCCTGTCAGCGCCACCGTATTTACGCCAAGTAGAAAGGCTAGAAAGCCCAACAAATAGCCGACCCAACCGTCGGCGAGACGAATGGCGCAAAGGACTAGAGCCAAAGTGATGACTGGCAGAGTCCAATAGACCATCCTGCGGTCCAGCACATGTTGACCGCAAATAACCAGCAAACTGCCGCATCCAAAGATGAGGCCTAGGCTTGGGCCTGGATGAGGCGCAAAGGCGAGCGCCAAAAAGGGCGAGCCATAGATCGCCACCAAACAAATGATCGCTCGAATGGTCATTTGTTTGATCCGGGGTAATTCTTTGGGGTCTAACCGCTCAGGGTTATCGATCTTGTCGCTTAGCCAGCGGTAAAATGTTCCCTCGAGCGCCCAGCCTATCGTCATGGCTGCGATACATAAAACCCACCAATATCCCGGGACGGAAATGCCAACTGCTGTGGTGGAAACGAATATGGAGCCAATTCGAGTTAAGGCATGCTGACCCCAAGCTTTGTCCCGGCAATAAACCAGCGTCATGTAATCATGGTTCATGCGAAGGGTGTAGGCATGCATAGTGGTCGGCTCAACTAACTATTTGTGTTGCTCCCTTAAGGCTACAATACTTAACAACTGGCCAATTTTTAGGGTGTTGAGTAGGTATGAAAGGGACAGCTTAAAACCAGCTTAAATCCAAATTCGTCCGCGTAGAAATATAACATGACGATCACCACCACGTTAAAACAAGATTTACTGCATGGTGCTAACCTTAGGATATGCTTGTTGCCTTTTCCCGATTTTTGGATTTCGCTTTAGATCGCGTGACGCTGGATCCAGTGAGCGCACCAGCAGCCATTCGCATTATTGGCGTCCGGCAGGCACTCAAGAATGCTCGTGTACATTGGTCTGCCAGTTTACTGTGTCATGTGCTTTTGAACGCCGGCATTGCTCTTTCCGGTTCCCCTGTTTGGGCGTTTCTAATCTGCTTGGCAAGCATCGCTTTTGATGTACATATCAAGGGCTTTTCCAATAAATGGTTGAATCAGCTGCGGGCCCTAAAGGACCCGACCCTCTTGTTGAAGGCCGCGCAGCAGGCCGAAAACCAGCTCATTTTGACACTTATTGCGCGATGCTCGCTCGCTTGGGTTCCGTCGATTGTGGTCATTTCTACGGGCAGCCATTCGGGGATGAGCTATGCTGCTGCGGCAATCATGTTGGCAGCCAGTACCAATGTTTTCGTTGCTCAGACTAATTCTCGTTTACGTATCATGGTCCTAGGCACCTGGCCGATCTGGTTAGGTTTAGTGGGCTTTGGACTGCAGTTGGCCATGCAGCCGGAGGGCGCGATTCTGGCATCCGTCACGGCCGCTTATTGCTGCAGCATGCTTTGGTTTGCCCGGTATCTGAGCCAAGGCCAGGCAAAGCTACAAGCGCTATTGGTGGAGAAGGACAGCCACGCTCAGCAATTGGCCAACGCTTTAGAGCGCCGAGAACGTGACGCCTATATGTTCGATCTGTTGGAACGCGATCTGCCGATTGGGTTCTTTGATTTTGATGCACGGTCAGGATCACTATTCTGGTCGACTGGCACGTTCCGAGCCTATGGCCGTCAGCCCGGTACAAAGGTACCCACAACGCAGGAACAGCTGCTTCAAGTCGCGGCCGACTGTCGTGATCAGGCTAAAGCGGACATACTTCGTTTCAATCGGAATGCCGGCGTTCACAAGTTTGTCTTGCCGATCGTTGGGATGGACGGGGTCACGCGGCAAGTTACTTCTATTGTCCATACCATTTTGGATGAAAAAGGGGACTTGGTTCAAATTTTTGGAATGGTCGACGACCAGACAGAGCTTCGAACGCTTCTAAGCCGCGCGGAGCAACTGGAACACCGCCTTGAGACCGCATTGTTGAGTGGCTCGTCCATGGTGTGGGACCTTGAGCAGCCGGACCACAAGATAATCGGATTTGGCGCGGTGGAGCACTATCTGCGTCCAGATCAGGACGTTAACGGCGACTTGGCGGCATATTTCACCGAGAATGTTATCAAAGAGGATCGTGAGCTTTTGAACCAAGCTACGCGAAAAGCCTACCTCGAGAAGCGCCCTCAGACTGTTGACTTTCGTTTCACACTCGATGGGAAAAACATCCGGCATGGCCGCTCAATTGTGACCGTGTTTGGCCGCCCAACATCAGGCTCAGGCACGATCCGGTCTTTTGTGACCGATATCACAGATGATGTGGCTAGGCGCGAAGCGTTGGATCAGGCCCGCGCCAATGCTGAATTGGCCAATAACGCCAAGAGTGCCTTCCTGGCCAATATGAGCCACGAGATCCGGACGCCGCTAAACGGCATTGTCGCAATCGCTGGGGCGTTGGCGCAAAGTCAGCTTTCGCCCGTGCAGCGTGAAATGGTAGATTTGGTCCGAGAGTCGGGCGTTTCACTTGAGCGCGTCTTAAACGATATTCTCGACCTGGCGCGGGTTGAGTCCGGACGGCTCGAAATCGAAGCCACGCCTTTCCGCCTTTCAGATCTTATTTCTGGCACATCAGCCCTGTTCGCCGTGCGGGCGGACAACAAAGGCTTGAAGTTCAGCCAACCCTGTTTGGAATCTGATCCTACTTGGTTGATCGGTGATGCTGTTCGTATCCGGCAAATCTTGGCGAACTTTCTTGCCAACGCCATCAAGTTCACTGCCGATGGCTCTGTCAAACTCGCTGTGGACATGGTGCCTGACCATAAAAGCGAGAGCGAAGCGATGCGCTTGACAATCGCCGTTTCAGATACTGGCCCGGGAATTGAACCACAGGACTTGGCACGCCTGTTCAATCGGTTTGAACAGATTGATGCGTCCATCACGCGGGCACATGGCGGCTCTGGTTTAGGTCTCGCAATTTGCCATTCCTTGGCAGTGTTGATGGGGGGAACTGTTAGTGCGGAGTCGGTCGTTGGAATCGGCTCGACATTCCGTCTTGAATTGACTTTGCCTGTCGCGACTGTCCCGAGTGCTATGGCACCCGCAACAGGTGACGCCTCGCGCGATACTGCGGCCGATGCCCCTTCCGACCGGTTGCGAATTCTAGCGGCTGATGATCACCCAACCAATCGTCGGGTCTTGCAATTGATTTTGGAGCCGCTGGGTGTTGACTTAACCTTCTGCGAAGATGGTCAGCAGGCCTTGGACGCCTTAGAACAAGCGGAATTCGATGTCGTATTAATGGACCTGCAAATGCCCGTGATGGATGGGCTGACAGCCACCCGCGCTATCCGCGAGCTAGAAAGAGCTAAGCAATGCTCCCGCATGCCTATCATCGCACTTTCAGCCAATGCTATGACCCATCATAAGGCTGAAGCTTTAGACGCCGGCGCTGATTTCCATATAGCCAAGCCCTTCACACCCGAAGTCCTGATCACGGGAATCAAAGAGGCCTTGGCAATGGTTGAGCAGGCCCCCGCTGCGGTTCTTAGATCAGCGAACGACGCGCAATAAGCCTTGTAGGTCGAATGCTAAAAAAGCGGCTCAACTAGCATTCATTCGGCACAACCCGTTAACGTGCAGCACCTGTTCCAGCTTACCTGCAATAAAACTGTCAAGTTATTATAATATTTTTGACATATAGATTTTGTGAGACTGTCACATCCAAGGACTAGTGAAACCCCGCACGAGCGTAATTGCGCCTGTTTTCCAGCAAAAGACGCTCCGTTGGGCGGCTCCTATCATTTTGGGAACCAGCGCATCGGGCAGTGAGGGGTATATGATGAAATTAATCGCAAGTCGCGGGACGCTAGTTGCCGCATTAGCACTCTTTATGGGTGCTTGTTCGCAAGGCGGCAGTATCCAATCTCCAGGCGCTACCTTTGTTGGCGATCCTCCAGGCGGTGGCACTGGTGGCGGTTCAGGTGGTAGCGGTAGCGGCGCGACTTGCCCGCTGGGTACAACCATTGGCACTGCAATTGGCACCACCACGGTCTGTAACCTCACCGGTGAAGTTCTAAACAATCTGACTTTGCCCCGGATCACAGGCGTTGCTTATCGCTTGGTTGGCCGTGTGGATGTCGGTCGCGACTTGGGTGCAGCTGGAAACGCAGCGACCGGTGTTGCGGCAACCCTAACCGTTGAGCCAGGCGTGACCATTTTTGGCGACGAGGCTTCGGACCTTCTCATCATCAACCGCGGTAGCCGTATTAATGCAGTCGGCACCCCAAGCCAGCCAATCGTGTTCACAGGTCGCGAAGACCTTGCCGGAACCGCAAATGCAGAGACCACTAACCGTCTCTGGGGTGGTGTCATTTTGTTGGGTCGCGCGCCCATCCGTGGCTGTTCCACCGCTGTCGCTCAAGGCGCTCTTGAGTGTCAGAACGCAGTCGAAGGCATTACGGCAGCAACTGGCCGTCAAGCACTTTATGGCGGGGCAACTGCGGCTGATACCAGCGGCACCCTACGTTACGTCCAAATCCGTTACCCAGGCGAGTTCTTGTCTTCGGCAGCTGCTGGTGACGACCTGAACGGCTTGACCCTTGGTGGCGTTGGCTCGGCCACCGACATCAGCTTCCTCCAGGTCCATAACTCTGGTGACGATGGCATCGAAGTGTTCGGCGGTACGGCGAACATGAAGAACCTCGTCATAACTGGCGCTTTGGATGACAGCCTTGACTTCGATGAGGGCTGGACTGGTGCTGTCCAATTCTTGGTCATCAAGCAGACACCGAACTCTGGTGGTCCTGACCGCCTGTTTGAAGGCAGCAACCGCACGGTTGCCAGCTTGGCAGGTACTTTGAACACCAACCCGACCATCGCAAACTTTACTACCGTTGGCATTCGCACCAACAGTGCAGGCGCAAACTTGCAAGGTATTGTGTTGAACAACACGGGTGGCACGCCGGGCAGTTCAGGTCGCTTCCTCAATGGTATAGTCACCGGCACAAACACCTGTGCAGTTGCCAGCACGGCAAATACATCCCCAGCCGTACGTTTTGACTCGATGATGTTCGACTGCCCGGGCGCACTGGACACAGTCGCTGCAGCAGCCTTCTCCGCTGGCAGCAACAACGTCTCGAACGTCACAACGACTTTGAGTGCTTCATTGCTTCCCGGTCCAAATGAATTGGCCCGGACCGCTTTGAACCCAACTGGTGTCAACGCGTTCTTTGAAGCAGCAAACTATGTCGGGGCCTTCTCGGCCACCGCAACGGCAACCTCAAACTGGGCTTCAGGCTGGACCATCCAGCTTCTGCCAGCAGCAGCCTGCCCAGCGGGTACAGTTGAGCAAGGCACCATTGCTGGTCAACGCAATTGCGTTATCAGCGGCGTTGTCGGTAGCGGCACTTCACCAACCAACCTTCGTTTGACTGCAGGCAACATCTATCAGATCTCCGGACGGGTGGACGTTGGCTTTGACCGTGGTGCTGCATTGAACGCAGGTACTGCGGCCAGCCTCACAATCGATCCAGGTGTGCGCCTCTACGGCTCAACCGCCGCCGACGTCTTGATCGTCAATCGTGGTTCGAAAATCTTCATCAACGGGACAGCGCAAGCGCCGGTGATCATGACCTCGCGTAACGACGTTGCGGGTACCCAGGCCGACAAAGCACGCGCAAGTCGCGAGTGGGCTGGTTTGATCCTCCTAGGTGCTGCTCCAATTCGCGGTTGCTCGACAGCCGTGGCGCAAGGCAGTGTTGATTGCCAAAACGCTGTCGAAGGCATTACCGCTGCAACCGGCCGTCAGGCCCTGTATGGTGGTGCAACTTCTGCAGATGACAGTGGCCGGATCACCTATCTGCAAATCCGCTATCCAGGTGCCTTCTTGACCTCGGCAGCAGCAGGCGACGACCTGAATGGCTTGACCTTGGGTGGCGTCGGATCTGCAACTCAAATCAGCAACATCCAAGTCCATAATTCGGGCGACGATGGCATCGAAATCTTCGGCGGTACCGTCAACTTGCGCAACTGGGTTGTTACCGGTGCTCTCGATGACTCGCTGGACTTTGATGAAGGTTGGGTCGGCAAGGCTCAGTTCGGGATCATCCTTCAGGCCTTGACGGCGACCGGTGGTCCTGACCGCATGATCGAAGCCAGCAACCGCACGGTCGCCAGCTTAGCAGGCACCCTGAACACCAACCCGATCATCTCGAACTTCACCTTCGTGGGTGTACCTCAGAACGATGCATCGGCAAACCTGCAAGGTATCTCCTTGAACAATACCGGCGGCACGCCGGGAGCTTCTGCTCGCCTCCTTAACGGTGTTGTGACTGGCTCAACCACCTGCTTGAACTTCGAAACTGCGAATACGAGCCCAGCTCCTCAGCTCGACTCGATCCTGTCCAGCTGTTCGGGTTCCTATGGAGCGGTTGCTACGGCTCGCCTGAATGCCGGTACAAACAACACCACTGGCACGACGGCGACCTTGACCAGCCGCTTTGTCAACGGCACGGCAGAAGCAGCCCGGATCGCAGTGAATGCAAGCACGGTCGATAGCTTCTTCACGGCGACCACTTACATCGGCGCAGTTCGTGATGCGGCAGACTTGTGGTGGTCCACTTGGACCTGCAGTCTGGCAGCCGGTTCGACCTGCTAAACACAAGCGATCGGTGCGGCGGGGCTTCCTTGCCGCACCGTTTGGTTTTTTACATTGGCCCGCTTGGCCACTTCCTCAGACTTCCTAAAGGCCCGTCCGTCATGACCATATCAGCCCGTCTGCGCAGATTTCTGTTGCTCACCAGCATCTTCGTGGTGCCATCATTGGTGCCCAGCCTTGTCAGCGCGCAAGCTGCTCCAGCTGCCCCTAATCAGCCAGCTGAATCTCCTGCTGCAAGTGATGAACCTGAGAAAGAAGTCGAAGTCGTCGTTGTCCGGGGCCGCTTTATCCCTGAGCCACAACGCGTCACTTCCGAAGTCGCGAACTTTCTGTCAGCCGCTGATCTTGCCCGCACGGGCGACGATAATGCTGCGGCCGCATTGACGCGTCTGACTGGTCTGTCGGTGGTTTCGGGTCGGTTCGTGTATGTCCGTGGTTTGGGCGACCGCTATTCGTCCGCGCTTCTCAACGGCTCTCCACTGCCAAGCCCAGAGCCATTGCGCCGCCAGGTACCTTTGGACTTGTTCCCTTCCAATATTTTGAATGGCGCGACCGTTCAAAAGACCTTTTCGCCTAATTATCCTGGTGAATTTGGCGGCGGTGTGATTGATTTACGCACGCTCAAGGCACCGAACGAGAACTTTTTGACCGTCAAGACTGGCGTTGGTTTCAATTCTGAGACCACAGGCAAAACAGGCTTGGTCTATGAGGGCCACCGCATGGATTGGACCGGGGTTGACACCGACTTGCGTCGTCTTCCTCAGGCTGTGCGCGATGCGGTCTCAACGGGTAAGCGCGTCAACGACACAAATTTTACGCCTAAGCAGCTAGAATTCATCGGTGAGAGCTTCGTCAATTCGCCTCTGACGGTCGTGCAAAGCGAAAAGACTCGGCCGGACTTTGATGCCGAAATGACAGCCGGCCGCACCTTTGATGTGAACGATGCAACCGTCGGCCTGGTCGGCGTCCTCGGCTATAAGAGCGGATTTAAGACGCAAGAAGCCTTCCGTCAGGACGTGGTATCCAACACAGTGGAAGCCGAAGGTACAAACCTGTCCTCCACATGGGATATTGTGATCAACGGCTTTGGTAGCGCGAGCGCCAATTGGGGTGATAATCGCGTCGGCGTGACAGGCCTATTGGTGCGCAGCACCTCCAAAAAGGCACAAGTAGAAGTCGGCACCGATACCAACTTGCCAACAGGTCAATCCTATCGCACCGAAGGCACCGCTTGGTATGAACGCGAGCTAGCATCTGCCCAGCTTTCGGGTGAGCACAAGCTTGGCGGCGTTGAATTGCAATGGCGCGGCTCAATCGGCCAATCTACACGCAAAGCCCCTTATGAGCGGGATATTTCCTACACCGTCGTGAACGGCATTACCGCCTTTAACGGTGCGTCCCTTGGGAACGCCATTCGGTTCTCGGAATTGAAAGACGAGGTCTCTAGCTTTGGTTTCGATGCGAAATATGTTTTGCCGCTCGGCAAAGGTCGCGAGCTAGAGCTTTCTGGTGGGGCAGTAACGTCTAACACGGATCGTAACTACGAGCTCATTTCCTTCGCGTTTACCGGCCCTCGTGGTCCAACCTCGAATAATGTGTTGCGTTCGCGCGTTGATTATTTGTTCTCACCTGACAACATCAACCCAGCCCGTTTCGTGATAACCGAGCAAACCGGTAAGGACGACGCCTATGTCGGTAGCTTGGAAAACCTAGCAGCCTATTTGGCGTCGGAGTTTGAGGTGACATCCTTTATCCGCGCTTCCGTCGGTGTGCGTTATGAGGATGCGACCCAGAAGGTTCGGACCACCAACCGCTTTGGCGACACGCCAACAGCACCGGTTGAGCTTGCCAATGACTATTTGTTGCCAGCGGCGACCGTCACTTGGAACTTTGCGGACGAATTGCAGATGCGCCTGGGTTATTCCAAAACCATTGCGCGTCCCCAGTTCCGCGAATTAGCCTTCACGCCATATATCGATCCAGAGTCGAACCGCATCTATCAGGGCAATCCGTTCCTGAAAGACAGCGAGTTTGAGAATTATGATGCGCGCCTTGAATATTATTTTGGTCGCGGTCAGTTCGTTACAGCTGGCGCCTTCTACAAAAAGATCGACAACCCAATCGAAGAAGTAATTGTTCGCCTCGAGCGATCCTTCACCCGCTTCATTAATGCGCCAGAAGCGACGCTTTACGGCTTAGAACTGGAGTATCGCGCCAACTTCGAACTACCTTTCGAATTGCCAGTACTTCAAGGTGCAAAGTGGAACTTTGCCGCCAACTACACCTATACCCATTCAGAAGTGAATGCGCCTGAAGGGACAAATGTAATCAGCCCGATCGACTTCCGTTCGATCTCGGCAACGCAATTTGGTTTAGACGGCAGCGAGTTGCAGGGTACACCTAAGAACATCGCGAATTTGCAATTGGGCTATGAAACCGACAATCAGCAATTGACGCTGCTCGTCGGTTGGGTGGACGAGCGGATTGCACGCCGCGGTCTGGGCTCTGTTCCATCCGTATTAGAGAACCCAGGCACCAATATTGATCTGGTCTTTAAGCACGACTTCACCATCGGCAATGTTGAATATACGTTTGGCATCAGCGGCCGTAACCTGTTGGCCGAAGATAACCAAGAATACCAGCTCTCGAACTTGGGTCGTACAGAGGCAAATACTTACAAGAGAGGTCGCTCGATTTCTCTTAGTTTGACGGTAAAGAACTAAGCGAAGAGCGCTTAGCTTCACAAATCCAACGTCTCCCGCTGATGTTTTGGGGCCCCATTACGCCGTATCCGTTGCGTTTGGGGCCTCATCCACAGTTACGGGGCGCGTCGGCGAGCTCGCAGCCATTGATAAGCCAACAAAGACCCAGAAGGCGCACTGAGGGTAAACGCAGCCGGCCCTCGACAAACTCAGAATTTCGGACAAAAGTAAACTCTCCAAGCGCATGGCATGCACATGATCTATAAAGTGAAATTGGTGGGGAGGCTCCTAGCTTGGCAACATTTTGCCTGGGTTGCGATGACCTGTGCCTGCTTCGGCTTTAGTCCGGCTGCTGCGGATGTGATTGAGGTTGGACCCAATGGCACGGCGACGGTCTATTCTGGCCCGACCTTGTTTCTTGGCACGACCGCTATCCCCGTCTTAAAGCCCGCGCCCAAAGCCCCGGCTATTGCGACCGTTTCAGCCCCATCAAGACTCATCGAGCCATCCTACCCTTCAAGGCTTCATCCAACCTTGGACGCCTATGTCATAGAGGCAGCAACCAAATATGGGGTAGATCCAATTCTGGTTCGCGCCGTTGCTTGGCAAGAATCGCGCTTTCGAGGCTCAGCCGTCTCGCCAAAGGGGGCAATCGGTATGATGCAATTGATGCCGGGCACTGCCTCTTGGCTTGGCGTAAACCCCCACAACCCCCGCGACAATATTTTTGGCGGTGTTGCTTACTTAAGTACGCTTTTAGATCGATTTGGCGGTGATGTTCGTTTGGCTTTGGCCGCTTATAACGCTGGACCAGAAGCGGTCGCCCGTCATCGTGGCATTCCACCCTATCGTGAAACCCAAAACTATGTGAAGGCCATCTCAGAGCGGCTTTCGATCCGCTAGAACATGTGAAAGCTTGAGGATGAAGTCGATGACAGAAGTACACAAAACGCTCTGGGCGCTGATCTCAATCTGGGCCGTTCTCTGGGCTGGCCCCGCCTTGGCGCAATCCGCTAACCTCGACCCTGCGGGCTCCGGCGTCATTCTGGGGGCTGTGAACTGGGTTCAGGGTACACTTTTGGGTGCCGTAGCAACGGCGGTTGCTGTGATCGCTGTGGCAGGTTGTGGCTTTATGATGCTAACTGGCCGAATGAATTGGCGCCACGGCGGCATGGTGATTTTGGGTTGCTTCATCCTGTTTGGGTCGGCTGCCATCGTCGGAGGCATCCGTAGCGCTGCACAAGGCTTTTAGGGGGCGACTATGGCGCAGCTCGAGCGCGATCCGGTTTTTGCTGCTTTGACACGTCCGCAAATGTTTGCGGGCGTCACTTACACGTGGTTCATCCTCAATGGCATTATCACGGCAGAGGTCTTTCTGGTTACCAAATCGATTTGGGCTCTGGTCGCGGCCGTGATCTTGCATCTTGTCGGGGTGATTGCAGCCCGAGATGAGCCACGCTTCTTGGACCTTTGGATCACCCGAATGACCAGTTCGCCACGTGTCGCCAATTTTTCCTTTTGGCGCTGCAACTCCTATCGGCCGTAGAGGGTGATTGACATTTAAATGGCAAAACCGCGAACCCAGCAGAAGCGTTTGGCTACTTTAGCCGAAATTGCTCACCGAGAGGCTCCAGCGGGCGCTCGGCTGCCTTACGCACGCCATGTCGATGACACGACCATCGAAACCCGCGATGGCATGTTGCTGCAAATCATCAAACTCGACGGTTTGGCATTCGAGACGGCCGACACCGAAGACCTCAATTACCGCAAAGCTATTCGCGACACGATGCTACGATCGATCGCCCATGCCCGTTTCGCGGTGGTTCATCATGTTGTCCGCAGTCCGGTGAAGCCGTCGCTTGATGCTCAATTTCCCGATGATTTTTCTCGTGAAGTTGATCAGCAATGGTCTGCCCGTCTCGATGGCCGGGCCATGTTCATCAATGATCTGTTCTTGACCGTTATTCGCCGTCCAGCCGTTGGGCGGACGGGCTTTATCGATAAGGCGATGGAGCTATTGCGCGGCACATCCTCTCAAGCCATCGCTGCTGAGCGCGCCCGGGATATGCGGGAACTGGATACGGCCCGCGATGCCCTGATGGCATCCCTTGCCCCTTATGGGGCCCGCGTATTATCTGTCTATGACAGTAAACATGGCCCCTGTTCTGAGCCTTTGGAATTCCTCTCCAGCCTTTATAATGGGGAGTTACGACCCGTATTACTGCCCGACACCGACCTTGGATTTTATCTTCCTTATCGCAGGATTAGTTTTGGTTTAGAGGCATTTGAACTCCATGCCGCACCCGGCCTTACGCGGCAGTTTGGCACCATGATTTCGATCAAGGACTACCCGCCGCACACGGCACCGGGCATGCTGGACGATCTTATGCGGCTTCCGGTTGAAATGACGGTGACGGAGAGCTTTGCCTTTGTGGACCGACAAGTGGCGCTGGATCGGATGAACCTTGCACTGCGCCGGATGCGGGCTGCAGATGATGATGCGATCAGTTTGCGCCGGGACTTATCTGTTGCCAAAGATGATGTGTCGGCTGGCCGCTCTGCCTTTGGCGAACATCATATGAGCGTGTGCATCAAAGCTTCGACGCAGGCACAACTTGACCAAGCAGCAGCAGATGTTCAGGCCGCTTTCACGGAAGAAGGTATTATTTCGGTTCGCGAAGATGTGAATCTTGAGCCAGCATTCTGGGCGCAGTTTCCCGGCAACTTTAAAGACATTGCTCGGCGCGCTTTGGTATCGACGGGCAATTTTGCCGGTCTTGCCAGCTTTCATAATTTCCCCATCGGCCAAGAAGATCACAATGTCTGGGGCCAAGCCGTGACCGTGTTGGAAACAACGTCGGCAACGCCATACTATTTCAACTTCCACAAGAATGACTTGGGAAACTTTACCATTATCGGGCCATCAGGCTCTGGTAAAACGGTGGTATTGAACTTCCTTTTGACCCAAGCGCGCAAGTTTGACCCTCGCATCGTCTTGTTCGACAAAGACCGTGGCGCTGAAATATTCATTCGCGCGATTGGTGGCCGCTATGAGACTCTGCGTCACGGCAATCCATCCGGTCTCAATCCTTTGTCGCTGCCCGACACCCCGGCTAATCGCGCCTTTGTCACTGAGTGGCTCTCGCGCTTGGTTAGTATTGATGGTGAAAAACTCACCATCGACGAGCAGGCCCAGATCGCAGATGCGGTTGCCGCCAATTTTGACCAGGCCCCGCAATATCGTCGCTTGCGCTACGTTGCCGAGTTGCTAGCTGGCGTGCGTCGTCCTGTGCCCGGTGACCTTGCCTCGCGCCTTGAGCCTTGGATTCATGACGGCGTACGCGCTTGGCTGTTCGACAATGAGGAAGACCGCCTCGATTTGTCGACCCGCACCTTAGGTGTGGACATGACCTCGATCCTAGACGACCCCGCCTTGCGAACGCCTGCTATGATGTATTTGTTCCATTGTGTGGAGCAACGCCTTGATGGCACGCCGGCCATTTTGGTGGTCGACGAGGGCTGGAAGGCTTTGGATGACCCAATCTTTGTGGCGCGCATTCGCGATTGGGAAAAGACCATTCGTAAACGCAACGGGATCGTGGGTTTTGCCACCCAAAGTGCTTCAGACGCTTTGTCGAGCCAGATTTCCTCCGCAATTATCGAGCAAGCGGCGACCCAAATTTTCATGCCCAATCCAAAGGCGCAGGAAGACGAATATTGTCGTGGCTTTGGTTTAACCTTGCATGAGCTCGACCTGATCCGCGCCTTGCCAGATACATCACGCTGTTTCGTGATTAAGCATGGCACTGACAGCGTGGTTGCTCGACTGAATCTCGATGGCATGCCGGATGTCTTGACCGTCCTCTCAGGCCGAGAGTCGACGGTGCGGCGCCTCGATGCTCTGCGAGCCGAACATGGCGACGATCCAGCCATTTGGCTGCCGCTTTTGACTGCTAGCGTCAATCAAGCACGAGATTCCAGCAGAGGGGGGCGGCGATGATTGGGCAGTGTGCAGCTCCGCGCGCCGATTTAGGGCTTGTGCGCGGCCTCCTCGACACGGTGGATTGCAATATCCGTGAGGGCGTGCAGGGCGGCTATAATGCCTTCTTTGGGCCGGGTTCCACGTTGGGTTCGGTCATCACTGTTCTTCTTACCATTTACGTAGCCCTGTTAGGCTTCCGCCTGCTAACTGGCCGCACTGATTTGCGCGTGGGCGATCTACCGATGATCGCTATTAAATTAGGCGCTGTGGTGATGTTGACGACCTCTTGGGCCAGTTACCAAAGCCTTGTGTTCGCGCTGTTGTTCGATGGACCAGCTGAAATCGCCAACAGTCTGTTGGCCAATATGCCTGTGCCGCAAACCATTGGCCCAACCGACATTTTCGCCCGCTTGCAATATACGTTTGATCAATTGACCCAGTCGGCCAGCGCCATGGCTTTGGTAAGTGACTTGCCGGGACAGGGGCCTAATGTAGCGGGAGCGACTTTGAATGCAGGCAGTTTTGTTCTGCAAGCCGCCCCCGGTACCGATCCAGAGAGCCTCAAAGGCTTGGCACCGGTTATCCAGATGCGGTCAGCGTTGCAGGGTGGGCCTGCCTTTGGGGCGACTGCCCTTTGGCTTTCCGCCATTACGCTGTTGGTGTCGACGCTCGGACTTTTGATCTTGGCCAAGCTGATGCTGGGCCTTCTATTGGCTATCGGACCCTTATTTGTCGGTCTGTTATTGTTTGAGAGCACCAAAGGCTTTTTTGAAGGTTGGCTGCGCACCGCTTTAGGCTTTGCGCTTGTCCCTTTGGCAACGGTTGTCTTCATGGCAGGTCTCTTGGCCTCTTTGGAACCCAGTTTGCAGGGTTTAGCGGTGGCTCGGGCCGAGAATCGTTATGACCTGCAACCGATTTTGACCGTCATGGTAATTATCCTGACCTTCACGGCTGTCTTTGGTAGCGTGATTGGCCTGTGCACACGGCTGGTCGCCGGGTTCCGTTTGCCTGACGTTAAATCCCGTGAGCCAGAACCTGTGTTATTCAATGAAGTAAGCACGGGCAACCAAGGCTTTGGCCCAGACACCCCCGCCGAGGCCAGCCGCGCATCGCGTCTTGCGGCCGTTGTGTCAGGCGGGGCTGCAGGCTCTGGCTCAGATCGACGGGACGCCCGCTTGGCCGCTGCGGTTTCAGGTGCTGGCGCACAATCTTCAACCACGTTTGATCGGCGGACAGAACTGGTTGCAGGCGGCGGAACTGATGGCGTGCGAGGCGATTATTCAGTCCGTTTGGGTCAGAATGGTCGTAAGCGTAATAATCCCACACGGCCAAGTCGACCCCGCGAAAGCATGTTTGCCCAACCCCCTTCAAAACTAAGCCTATCGGCAACTGGAAAAGCACCATGACCGGCCCGCAAGCTGATCCATCCTTCACCCCACCTGGCGTTCCGCCCAATGGCGTTGCAGCCCGCGCACAATATTATGAAGCGGCCAGTACATGGGCGCAGGACACCCATGCTACCCTTCGTCGGTCGCAACGCACCGCTTGGATTGTCGCTGGGATCGCAGTTGGCATCGCGGCCATTCAGGCCGTTGCCTTGGTCGTGTTGGTGCCGCTGAAGCAAACCATGCCCTATACAATCACCGTCGATCGCGAGACCGGCTATGTGCAGACCGCGCGCGGCATCAATCTCGGCACCTTGAGTGAGACCGAAGCAGTGGCTCAGTCCTTTGTGGTGCAATATGTCTTGGCGCGAGAAACCTTTGATGCTGCTGACTATCGGGAGCTATACCGGAAGACTTTGGCTTGGTCGCAAGGCGCAGCAGAGACGGAATATTTGCGGGATTGGGACCAATCTAATCCAAATGGCATTCAAAGCCGGGTGAGCCCAAATACTCGGATCCAAGTCACGGTGAAAAGCGTGACCATTTTGGGTCCGCGGTCAGCCATGATTCGCTTCGATACCGAGCGCTCTGAAGGTGGCGGTGGGCCTGGCATGCGCCAGCCTTGGGTGGCGTCGGTCAACTTTAGTTTCTCAAATAAGCCAATTAATGAACAAGACCGCTATTTGAATCCGCTTGGCTTCCAGATTTCCAGTTACCGGCGCGATGCCGAAACAACCCAGCCTGTGCCTATGCCTGCCGCGCCGGCGCCGATGTTGCCAGCGCCCACCTCGGTTCCGACAACCGGGGTAACAACGGTCCCCGTTCCAGGAACGCCTGTGAACGGCGTCACTTCGGCGGTCCCAGCGGCACAGGCCCCAGCGCAGGCTGCTCCTGCTGCGCCGCCACAATCGAAGTCGGGCAATCCGCATGGTGAGGAGTTTCCAGCCCAATGATGCCCCTCAAGCGACTCTGGTTCATCTGTATTTCCGTGGTGTTTGCTACGCTGGTGATGGGTGCCAACGGGGTGCGCGCCCAAATGCGCGAGGTGCCAATCCCGGGGGTGGTGGATCCACGCGTGCAGACGGTCTTCTTTAAAGAGGACAGCGTCGTCTCGCTGCGCGGCCACTATGGCTATCAGATGATGATTGAGTTTGGCGTTGATGAGCGCATTGAGAATGTCTCAATTGGTGACTCGCTAGCTTGGCAAGTTACGCCCAATCGGCGCGCCGATACGCTATTCTTAAAGCCGATTGAGTTTGATGCGGCTACGAATATGTCGGTAATCACCTCCAAACGTCGTTATACCTTCCAATTGAGCGCGGAAGAACCAACGGGGCCAGGCGATCCAAACATCATCTACCGCGTCAAATTTGCCTTTCCCCCTGAACCCGTCGCGCCTGAGCCAAAAGACTTAGTGCCCCAGCCACAAGCGAATTCGAACCAGAATTACTCAGTCTCTGGCAGTACGCGTAATGTGCCTTCTCGCATCTTTGATGATGGCCAACGCACTTATCTTGAATGGCCAGCTGGCGCGTCGACCCCGGCCGTCTTTGCTCTGGGGGCAGATGGATCTGAATCCCTCGTCAATTTCATCATGCGCGGCACTGTCATGGTGGTTGAGCGAGTTGGGCCAGCCTTCATACTCCGCAATGGCACCGATCAAACCATCGTTAGCAATGATGCTTGGCGCGAGCCTGATCCGGGCCCCAATGCACCTGCGATGCGCCCCACGAGCCAGAATAAGTCAAAGTCCCGTGGACTGTTCGGATTTGGCGCGCCAAAGGAGGCTAAGCCATGAGCCCGACCAAGGTCGCCTCGCCTGGGTCTGTTGAACCCATAGCGAGCCCCTCGTTAGGAGCCGATGGGGCCGGGGAGGCGCATGTGTCTGACCTGATTGTGGATGCGGCACCCGCTGTTGCCTATCCCGACCGTCCGTGGGTGGTTCTGGCCGGGGCCGTCGGGGCCTTGGCGCTTGGAATTATCGTGTTTACCACGATGGTCTCGGCACAAAAGCGCGCAGGAGCGGGGGAGTTGACCCCAACGCGCGACGCAAAAAATGATGGTAGTCTTGGCCAAACCATTCCAGAGCCGCCAAGCTTGTTTGCCCAAACAACGCTTGCGCCTGTTATGCCGGTCCAGCCGATGGTTCCTGAGAACCCCGCGGCGAATGAAGCCGTTCCTGCACAGCCTTGGACTCCGGCACCACCCCCCCCGCCACCACCACCTGTGCGTGATGTCTACCGCCCAATACCTGAGCCATCTCCTTCGCCGCCACAGCCCGCGCGGACAGGGGCAGATTTAACCCAGCGCATGCGCTCTCCTGCCTTGATCGTAGACCTTGTGCCTGCTGGCGCGGCTGCTGAAGCTGCAGCCAATGCAGCCAATGCAGCCAATCCAGCTGGCGCTGGCGGCGGCGACAATGATGCCTTTGCAGCACGTGTCAGCTCAGGTGAGGTTCCTGCTGCCCGCGCCGGCGCTTTGCGCAATCCAAAGACGACGGTTCCACAGGGTGCATTGATCGCGGCCGTTCTGGAAACAGCAATCAATTCTGACCTTCCGGGTTTCGTGAGAGCGGTCGTTAGTCGCGATGTCTTCAGTTTTGACGGCACGCGTGTCTTGATCCCCCGTGGTTCTCGTTTGGTAGGACAATATCGTTCGGAAGTGGCATTGGGCCAATCGCGCGCCTTTGTGGTTTGGACCCGCCTTTTACGCCCAGACGGAGTCTCGATCCAATTGGCATCACCTGGGACTGACCCTTTGGGCCGAGCCGGCTTAGATGGAAAAGTAGATCGCCACTATTTCCAGCGCTATGGCCCGGGGCTTTTGTCGACGGCGATCAGTGCAGCTCTAAACAACACAAGCTCCAACCAATTAGTCATTGGCACCGCTCAAACGCTACCGGGTGCCGTAACTTCTGGCGAAAGCATCAAGCCAACAGTGACGGTTAAGCAGGGTACGGCTATTCAAGTCTTTGTTGCGCGTGATCTGGATTTCTCGCTTAACCCAATTATGCCAGCGGCAAGCGCTTCCCCTGTTGTGGAGCAAACCCCCGGGAACCGACCATGAGTGGGCCCCATGGCGCACCACAGGTTTTAGGGGGCGTCTATCTCTCGGCATTTCTGGAGCCATTCTCGCGCTGGCTTAATCGGCCAGACGTTACCGATATCTTGGTCAATCGATCAGGCGAAGTCTGGGTCGAAAGTGTCACGGGTGGCATTGTGCGTTATGATGCGCCAGATGTAACTCAGGTCAATTTGACGCGCCTAGCCGCTCAGATCGCGCGTATTTCCAAGCAAGGGATCAGCCGAGAACATCCTTTGCTGTCAGCAAGCCTACCGACCGGAGAGCGGATTCAAATTGTCTTGCCACCCGCCACACGGGGCGAAGTTGCCCTGGCTATTCGAAAGCATGTGCTAACGGATCTTACGCTTGATGACTATGTGTCGGCGGGAGCGCTATCCCATATTGTTGGAGCAGGTGGCACCAAGGCCTCTTTTGATCCGGACAAAGAACTAAAGGCCAGCCTCGCGAAGGGGGATGTGACGGCATTCCTGAAGCTTGCTGTGCACCAAAAGCGAAACATCGTTGTTTCCGGCGGTACGGGCACGGGTAAGACAACTTTCTTAAACGCCCTTTTGAAAGAAGTGAGCCTTGATGAACGCCTGATCCTGATTGAAGACGCGGCCGAGATCAGGTTGGTTCATGAAAACGCTGTCGGCCTTGTGGCCGTAAAGGGCCAAACAGGCGAGGCCCGAGTCGATGTCGATGACCTTTTGCAATCGGCACTGCGCATGCGGCCAGATCGAATCATTGTGGGTGAGCTTCGTGGCAAGGAGGCGTTCACCTTCCTGCGCGCCATCAATACGGGTCACCCCGGATCTGTGACCACCTTACATGCCGATACACCCGATGGCGCATTGGAGCAGCTGGCCTTGATGGCTCTGCAAACGGGTACGGCCATGACCCATGCCGACATATTGGCCTATGTTCGCAGCGTGGTTGATGTGATCGTTCAGTTGGAGCGTAACCAAGGCCGCCGGCAAGTACGCGAAATCCGCTTGCTGAGATAATTCACCGCTATCCAACACCATTTTTTCGATGCTTTTGCTTGAAAAATTTTCCCCGCAAGTAAAAATCCCTGCGCTTGGTATACGGTTCTTTATTGTCTTAACGCTTATACATCGTCGTGGTAACAGCGATGGGCGAGGCTGGACGTGTGACTGCACGATTGGCTTCATGAGGTGGGGTTCGTGATGAATAATCGTTGGATTAAAGTAGCAAGCGCTGCGTTAGTATTGGGACTGGTTTCAGCTTGCGGCGGGGGCGGCGGTGATGCTTCTGTCCCTGGCGGTGGGGGTGGCGTTGTTATCCCGCCAAGACCTACAGCAGCGGATACGTCGCGCTTCCTCATTCAAGCCACCTTTGGACCGACTGAAGCTGAAATTGAGGCGACCCGGGATACGACTTTCGCAGCTTGGATCACAGCGCAGCAAGCCCTGCCCGAAGGCGCGCTCGCTCTCGACTATCTGAACACACGTCGGGACCAGTTGCGTAATCCACCAGCACCCGCCGCACCTAACCCAACAGCAGATGTCAACGCCAACCACTTCTACGAATATTTTTGGCGCGAAGCTGTTACTTCCCAAGACCAATTGCGCGAACGCACCAAGTTTGCCCTGTCGCAGATTTTCGTTATCTCATTTGCCGAACCGCAAATGAATGTGCGCGGCCTCGGCTCCTATTACGATATGCTCGGGCGCAACGCCTTCGGCAATTATCGTACCTTGCTGCAAGATGTGGCTCTGCATCCCATGATGGGTGTCTATCTGACCCATATAGCAAACCAAAAGGAAGACCTCACGACAGGTCGGTCGCCTGACGAAAACTTCGCGCGCGAAGTCATGCAGTTGATGTCCATTGGCCTTTTCGAACTCAATAATGACGGCACTCAAAAGCTGGATAGCTCCGGCAATCCAATTCCGACTTATACGGCAGAAGACATCTCCAACCTCGCCAAAGTCTTTACGGGCTTTAGCTGGTATGCCGCCACACCAACCAACTCGACATTTGGCGGCGGCGGTCGCAATGATGCGTCGTTTGTAACACCAATGATCGCCTATCCGAGTTTTCATTCGATCTCGGAGAAGCGCTTCCTGAACACGGTCATTCCTGCGACAACAACGCCTGATCCCATGGGTGATCTGCGCATTGCCCTCGATGCCATCTTCAATCATCCAAACGTAGGCCCCTTCATTGGGAAGCAAATGATTCAGCGTTTGGTGACATCAAACCCCAGCCCAGCCTATGTGAACCGGGTGGCAAACGTGTTCAACAATAATGGTTCTGGCGTGCGCGGCGATATGGCTGCAGTGGTCCGCGCCGTTCTATTGGACAGTGAAGCCCGCAACATGTCTGCGGGGGTAGATGCAAACTTCGGCAAGCTGCGTGAACCAATTATCCGAATGACTGGCTTGATGCGTGCCTTGAACGCAACTTCTATCAACGGCCAGTGGCCGGTGAATTCCACAAGCGCCTCCACTTCCTTGGGCCAATCACCCATGGCATCGCCTTCGGTGTTTAACTTCTTCCGGCCCGGTTACACGCCGCCAAACACCAAAACAGGTACTTTGGGCCTGGTTGCGCCTGAAATGCAGATTGTCAATGAAGTGACCGTCGCGGGCTACATGAACACCATGCAGACTACCGTGAACACTGGCATCGGCTCCGGCAATGACGTCAGGCTCACCTACACAAAGGAAATGGCGGTTGCTGCCGATCCTGCTGGCTTGGTTGACCGGGTCAATTATCTTTTGACTTATGGCAACATGACGACGGCGCGCCGTCAGCAGATCATCGATGCGGTCACAGCGGTCACCATTCCTTCCGGTGGCACCACGACACAGGCGCAGATTGATGCGGCTTTGCTGAACCGATCGAAACTCGCAGTTTATCTGACCGTTGTGTCTCCAGATTATATCTTGCAGCGCTAAGGGGGCGGCCATGAAAGATCTACGTCATACACGTCGCCAATTTATGGCAACAACCGGTGCGGTCGGGATTGCTGCACCCATTGCTACCGCCTTCGGCATGCAATTGGCCGCTTTTAACTCGGCCGCCGGCCAAAGCGCTGGGGGATACAAAGCACTTGTTTGTATCTTCCAATTGGGTGGTAACGACTCGAACAATACGGTCTTGGCTTCTGATACTGACTCTTGGAACCGTTACTGGGCGGCACGCAACACTGGGGCAGACCCGATCGCGCTAATGCCAGTTGGCACAGCAGCGGCAGCTGTTGGTTCAGTTTCCCCGGTCACTGGGCGGACAGTTGCCGCCCGTACACCAGAAGCTTGGGGCGGCATCCTACCGTTCACGCCAAAGACGGCTCAGGCCATTCCGGCTGGGACTAATGCGACGACCCGCACCTTCGGCTTCCATCCAATGCTGGCGCCACTTCTGCCGATCTACACTGCAGGTCGATTGGCCGTGATCGCCAATGTCGGCTCTTTGGTCGAGCCCGTAACAAAGGCACAGTTTCAAGCGCGCGCAAGGAAGCTGCCGGCAAATTTGTTCTCCCACAATGACCAGCAAGCCGTTTGGCAAGCAGGCCTTACGGAGGGCGTACGCACCGGTTGGGGTGGCCAATTCGGCGACCTAATGGCTTCTGGAAACGGCGCCAACAGTCTGTATACTGCTATGTCGACCGCAGGGAACACTGTTTTCCTATCGGGTCGCACGATTGTGCAATATCAAGTCGCGACGGGCGCGACACCTGCTGTGGCCGTCAACGCTGTTGGCGGGACCACTTTGTTTGGATCCAACCAAGGCCCCGCCAAAATGCGGGAAATCATCCGCGATACTGGCTTTGTGGCCAATATGGGTTCTGACCATGCGACGATTGTCGGTCGCTCGCTCGATGCCTCGGTTACACTAAACAGCGCCGCTACAGGTGCGTTGGTAACTGCCATTCCGGCACCGCCCATTTATCGTAACCCGATCACCAACAATGTTGAAACCAACTCCTTGTCGGTGCAATTGCAGACAGTTGCGCGTATGATTGCCGCGGCACCAGCCCTTGGCTTGCGCCGCCAGGTCTTTTTCGTGGCCGTGGGCGGCCATGATAGCCATGACTTCCAAAACACGGCTCAACCGGACAATTTGAGCAAGCTAGCCAATGCAATGGCTACATTTGACGCGACTTTGGCCAATATCGGTGGCGTGGATATGCGCAGCTCTGTGACAACCTTTACGGCGTCTGACTTCTCCCGGACCTTTAACACCAACGGCGACGGTACCGACCATGCCTGGGGTGGCCACCATTTGGTTATGGGCGGGGCTGTAAATGGCGGCGATATGTACGGCCAATTCCCGACTGTCGGCAGCGACTTGGGGACATTCCGTAACCCGGATCAGTCCGGCAACACCCATATTCCAACCACCTCGGTGGACCAATATGCGGCGACTATGGGGTCCTGGTTTGGGGTCTCCAACACAGACCTTGCTGTGATTTTCCCGAACCTTAAAAACTTTGCAAGACCAAATCTTGGCTTTATGGCCTAAGTTAAGGCCAGCCCATACATAGGAAAGGGCCACCTACCTAGCGGAGGGGGTGGCCTTTTTCTTTAGTTGATCTTTTCTTGGCGCAATTGCGACCAGCGATTTTCCCCACCATTGAGCATCGCCTTTAGGTATGCGACATTTTCGGATGCCACTGCCGGTGGCAGGTCACGCGTTGCCAAGCGCTCGCTTTCTTCAAAGCGACCCTGCAGTCCAACAACAAGCGCCAGATTTTGTCGGGCCTGTGGAGGGGCGAGCGGGCTTTGGTTGGCGCGCCGCAACATGTCCTCAGCCTTTTTTAAATCGCCTGTCATCGCAATGGAAAGCCCATAATTGCTGAGGATGCCCGCGTCCTCTGGAGCAAGCTTCAGCGCAGCCTCATAAGCAGGTGCCGCAAGATCTGCGCGCTCCAATCGGTCATAGATAACCCCAAGGGCCGAATGAAGATTGGGGTCTTTTGGATTTAAGGAGACTGCCTTCTGCAAGGCTTGCAGAGCGGGTTGATTTTCGCCGCTGGCAACCAGACCCAAGGCCAATGCGCTCCACAATTGTGGACTTTCCCCTTTTACCTGCAAGCCCATGGCTGCGAGTTGGATCGCGCGCTCTGATGAGCCAATCCTGCGCAACGCGATGGAGCCTTCCAATGCGGCTTCATCATCGGCTGGATTCTTTTCAAGTTCGCCAAGCCAAAATGATGCTTGATTGATCATATCTAGGCTTCGTGCTGCTTGACGCTCTTTCGCTGTTGCAGGTTTTGCACGAGCACTTTGTTCGGCGGTTGCTGCTTGGGGTAAAGGTGCTTCAACCAATGAGTTTCTAGGGGCTTGTCCCCTTGGAGCCCCTTTAGCTGAGGGTGCTTTTGTGCCTGCTTCTGGTTTTTTTCCGAAAAAGGGCAGTGCTTGGGCTGACTGTGCGGACAGGCAGACCAAGCCTAAGCTTGCGCTTAAAGCAGCTAATGGCAAGCGAAGGGCGCGGAAGCGGAACGACATGGTGAGAACCTCACGAATCACAGATGCCAAGCTTTCGTCAATCTTTGTTAACAAACCCTCAAGGTACCCCTGTTGGTCCAAGCCTTAAGCGCTTTTCACCGGGTCCAGATCAGCCTAAAGAATCCCTATGCACCCAAATATCGCCCCCCAAGACGCAAACTTCATCCCCATCTACGCCATTTCTGCCGCGGAATGGCCCGCCTATCTCGAAGGCAAATCCAGTGGTCAGGCAGCTCTCGCTCGTCACCATGATTTTCGCGCCCAAGCCGGGCGCGTGCTGTTGGTTCCTGCCCCAGATGGTACATTAGAGCGCGTCCTATTTGGGCTAGGTGCGGGGGCAGATACGTCGGTCTATGGCGCGCTGGCTAGTAAATTGCCGGCAGGTGATTATCGGATTGCCTCGCCGCTTCCAAAGGAGCAAGGCCATGCCATTTTGGTGGCCTATCTTTTGGGGACTTACGTCTTTGATCGCTATAAGCACAAGGATCAGCGCCTCGCCCGTTTAATAGCACCCGTTGGCGCGGACGTCGCGGCAGCAAGCCGCACCGTCAGCGCCGTTAAGCTTGGTCGTGATCTTGTCAATACGCCACCAAATGATATGGGTCCGGACGCATTAGAGGCCGCAGCAATTGCTTTGGGCGAAAGCCATGGTGCCGAGATTGAAGTGATCCGAGGCGCAGATTTATTGGCGCAGAATTATCCGTTAATCCATGCCGTTGGGCGGGGTGCTGCTCAAGAACCACGATTGGTGATCTTGCGGATTGGCCGTCCCGAAGCCTATCCGTTGGCTTTGGTGGGCAAGGGGGTCACGTTCGATTCCGGCGGGCTCAATCTCAAGCCCGGCGCGGGTATGGCGCTCATGAAGAAGGATATGGGCGGCGCTGCCTGTGCTTTGGCCTTGTTCTCAACGCTCGCTGAGGCCCGCTTAGATGTGCGGCTATCGGTCTATCTGCCCATTGTTGAGAATGCGATGGATGGCAACTCCTTCCGGCCGAGCGATGTGATTTATGCCCGTAACGGCTTGAGCGTTGAGATCGACAATACCGATGCAGAGGGCCGCCTAATTCTGGCCGATGCGGTTACGCGCGCCAGCGAAGATGGCAATGCCATGATCCTTGATATGGCAACGCTAACCGGTGCTGCCCGTGTCGCGTTGGGACCAGAATTACCTCCGTTCTTTACCGAGGACGAGGAGTTGGCCGCCTCATTGACCGAGGCGGCGGCTCAGACGGGTGACCACCTATGGCGGATGCCCTTGTGGCGTCCTTATGAAGACGACCTCGACAGCCCGATTGCAGACATGAAAAACTCAGGCGGCCCCTTTGCTGGCGCGATCAATGGGGCGCTTTTCATCTCAAAGTTCGTCAATGTGAAAGACCACAATCCGATCTGGGCCCATTTCGATGTCTATTGCTGGAATCCCAAAGAAAAGCCTGGTCGACCTCAAGGTGGTGAAGTTCATGCAGTGCGCACGATTGAGGCCATGCTACGGAAAAGATTCGGCTAAATTCTACACGGACTCGCGTAGGCTGTTTCGGCAAGCAATTGAGTCCACAGGGACTCTTTCCCAATAGCGCAAATCGATTCACCTAATGACGCAAATGGCATGGTCACGAGTGACCAAAGCCCAAGGGGTCAAAGTTGGATCAGTTTGCTGGACTTAATAAGCAAGCCCTTGGCTTGTGGTTGGACGTCACGTCCCGCTCTGTGCAATCCGATGGGCCGGACTTGACCGCCCGTCAAACTGCCCTGATGCTGACGGTCTATCTGGAGGCGGGCCCACATACTGTTCGGGCTCTGGCGCAGCGGCTTGGTGTTGGCAAGCCAGCTGTTGTTCGGGCCATTGATACGTTGCAAGATGTTGGCTTGGTTGAACGTCGGCCTGACCCGGCCGATCGGCGCAATATTTTTGTGGTCGGAACGGAAGCGGGCGCAGAACGGCTGTCCACTTATGCAGCGTCCATCGCGCGTAATATTGCCACGATCACGCAAGTCAATCGTGCATCATCTTTGGACGCAAGCGAAGCGGTAGCCGCCCGTCAAAAGTTGGCTTGATGGACGAAAGATATGTTAGATCCAAATCTTCACCCCTACCGAAGTGATCTGGCGGCGACAAAGCTCAAGGGACTTGTGAAATCCGCCCGCTTTGTCGATCCAATCCCGCATCAAGTTAGCGCAGGTGTTGCGCCGTTGCGCAAAGTGCCAGAGCTGGATGGCGAACAACTGAGCCAAGCACTTCATGGCGATGTGATCGACATTTACGAAGAGCGCGGTGGTTTTGGTTGGGGCCAAATGCACAGCGACGGCTATGTCGGCTGGTTTGATATGGCAGCCTTGTCCGCTCCAGTTTTGGCGACAACCCACAAAGTCAAAGTACTGCGTACCTATGCCTTCTCGGGGCCAAGCGCGCGGGCTGCCCCGCATTTTCTCTTGAGTCTCGGTGCGCAAGTAAGCCTAAAGGCTGAGCGCGAGAACGGCTTTGTGGCGGTGGAGCGGGCAGGCTGGATCTATGAGGCCCATTTATCCCCCGTAGCCGTGTCAGCAGAAGACCCCGTTGCAGTCGCTGAGCAATTTCTCCATGCGCCCTATCAATGGGGTGGCGTTGAGAGTTTAGGGCTTGATTGCTCGGGCTTGATCCAGACGGCTTTTAAAGCCGCAGGCATCCTTTTGCCGCGCGACTCTTATATGCAGCGCGAGATTGGGAAAGCTGTAGACTTTGATCAAAGCTTTCGGGGTCTTAAGCGAGGCGATATTGTCTGTTGGAAGGGCCATGTCGCCTTGATGACGGACGCGACACATATCCTTCATGCCAATGGTTATCATATGGCAGTCGCGCACGAGCCCTTGGCAGAAGCGGTCGACAGGATCAGTGCCAGCTATGGCGCTATTCTGACGATCCGTCGCCTAGAAATCTAGCCACAAAAAAAGGGCCAGCGCGACGCTGGCCCTTTAATTCAATGTCGATCTAGGACTTAGAGGTGGTAAGCGCGCTCACCATGCTCTGCGATGTCGAGGCCTTCTTCTTGATCATCGACCGAGGCTTTGAGGCCAATCGTGTATTTGATGATGAAGAAGACGATGGCAGATGCCACACCAGACCAAGCAACCGTAACCAGCACACCTTTTAGCTGGGCGATCACTTGTGTGCCCATGTCGTAAGTGGCCGCTGGGCAGACCGCGAGAATTTTGCCAGCTTCATCGAAGCACTTGGTATAATCGACAATGCCTGCGCCACCCAAAGCTGGCGACACCACAATGCCAGTGCCGATAGCGCCGATGATGCCACCAATGCCGTGGATACCGAAGGCATCCAAGCTGTCGTCATACTTCAACGCGGATTTTACAACCGAGCAGAAGAAGATACAGGCTGGCGAGACAACAAGACCCAGGATCAGCGCACCCATTGGACCAGCAAAGCCGGCGGCAGGGGTCACGGCCACAAGACCAGCCACGATGCCCGACGCCAAGCCCAGCATCGACGGACGCTTGCGGGTGACCCACTCATATAACACCCAGCTTAAGCCCGCTGCGGCGGTTGCGATGAAGGTGTTGGCCATCGCCAAGATGGCATAATAGTTGGATTCTAGGTTCGAGCCTGCATTGAAGCCAAACCAACCCACCCACAGAAGGCCTGCGCCGATGAAGGTCATGACCAAAGAGTGCGGGGGCATCGGCTCATTCCGGTAGCCAGAACGGGCACCTAGAATAATACAGCCAACCAGAGCTGCAATCCCGGCGTTGATGTGCACCACGGTACCACCAGCAAAGTCGAGGGCACCAAAGCTCCAGATCAGCCCTGTGGTGAAGCTATCACCTTGGGCCGAAGCCGCTGCTAAGCCGTCTGGTCCTGGCCACCACCAAACCATGTGCGCCATCGGATAGTAGGACAACAAAGGCCAAAGAACTGCAAACAGAACCACGGCGGCAAACTTCATCCGTTCAGCAACGCCGCCCAAAACAAGGGCTGCGGTTATGGCAGCAAAAGTCATTTGGAAGACGACAAACACGAGCTCTGGAATGTAGACACCAGTCGAGAAGGTCGCGACGAGAACAGGATTTCCATCCGCATCCAAGCCGGCACCATTCAAGAAGAGGCGGTCAAATCCACCGATAAAGCTGTCAAGTTCTCCACCGGAGGTGAAGGACAAACTATAGCCCCACAGCATCCAAGTCACCATGCCAATCACCATGACGGTGGAAACCTGCATCAACATGGACAACATATTCTTGGCGCGCACTAGGCCGCCATAGAAAAGGGCAAGCCCGGGAACGATCATCAAGAGTACCAGAAGGGTCGATACCATCATCCAAGTGACGTCACCCTTGTCGACAACTTTATCCGGCAAAGTTGCAACCAGCTTAGCCGCTTCAGGGGCAGCTTCGGCTACAGGGGCCGCAGATGCGGCGACGGCATTGGCCGCGTCCTGCGCGTGAGCAGGTGATACCAAGCCACTTGCCATTATGAAAATCAGCGCTGCTAGGGCTGCTAGCCCCGTTCCTACCAGCGCTTCGAAGCTAAGCTCCGGTCGTGTGCGTGTTGCGATACGTGTCACGTTCGTCGTGCTCCCCACAAGGTTTGCGATCTTGAGCTCACAATTAGCCCAGTCTCCATCCAAGCCGCAGCGTTAAAAATTGGGCACTTTTGGGCAAGTGTTGGCCTGCGGCTTCCGCGATATCCCGAAAAACAGCCCAATTTTTGGGCAGCTGGTCGAGTGTCTGCTTTGAAACGGGGCAAACAGGGCTGTTCAAAATTTAGGCGAACATCTGTGCAAGGATGCTTTCACGCATCTTGACCCATATGGATCATCAGCGCGCTAAGCGCGCGGGTGGGCTTTTGAAAACACAGATATCATGTGAGCCGGGTCGATTTCCATATAGCGCTGGGTCGTAGACAGAGATGCGTGGCCTAGCAATTCTTGGATGGAGCGCAGGTCACCACCAGATTGCAACAGGTGTGTAGCAAAGGCATGACGCAAAGCATGGGGTGTCGCGGACTCTGGCAAACCTAATTGGCCCCGTAGTCTGGCCATGCTGGCTTGAATCAATCTGGCGCGCAGCGGCCCGCCGCGCGCGCCAAAAAACAGGGGACTAGTGGGTTCGATCTGATAGGGGCACAGTTTGACATAAGCCGCAATCGCCTCGCGCGCGACCGGCAGAGTCGGCACCAAGCGTGTCTTTTGGCCTTTACCCACAATTCGCAGCGTCGTTGGTAAGGGATATTCGGCCCCTGTGAGGCCAAGCGCCTCTGAAATGCGCAGTCCGCAGCCATATAATAGGGTCAACACTGCGGTATCGCGGGCACCGATCCACGGCTCATCTGCCCCTTCAGCCAGATCAATCAAGTCAAAAGCAGCCTCGCTGGTGACAGGGCGCGGTGGTGCCGGCTTGATCTTTGGGCCGCGGACAAAGCTTAAACTTGTGTTGCTAAGCCCCTTTCGCCGGTCCAAGAAGGAGAAGAATGACCTGATCCCTGCCAGCGCACGGGCCACAGAGCGATCGCCAAACGGGGTGTTGGCCTGGCGTCGCCGTGCTAAGTAGGCGCGCAAATCCGAAGCGGATAGGTCAGGCAGGCTCGTCAGAGTTAGGTCTTCATCGCGATGCAGAACCAAGAAGTTTAAAAAGGTGTCGACGTCTCGCTGGTAAGCTTCCAGTGTGTGGTCTGCCAGTCGGCGCTCATGCTTCAGCCAGTGTAACCAATCTTGGCGCGCTTGGGCTAGGCCATCGCCCACGTCGCTTTGCAAGTCCGCTTGACGGACCTCGCCACTCACAGCAAGCCATCAGCCGCAAAACGCGTTAGAACTCGTTCTAAAACGCGCGCGAAAAAGGTCACCAGTTCACCGCCATGGTCGGCCCTAAACGCGTCTGCATCCTGGCTGGCGATTGCTAAAATGCCCAAACGCCGAGTGGGACCAAATTCCAAACGGGCCAGAGCCTCGGAGTGCACAAGTTCGCTCTTGTTGCCGTATAGCCAAGCACGTGGGCGCTCGATCGGGCCAAGGACGGTTGGTTGATAGGTTGGCACAAGCCGTTCAATGGCTGATCCTGCCTTATCGAGAGCTTGGCTGGCAGCATTGGATTCAGACACAGCTAACACGCACACATCTGCAGCCAAAGCAAACGCCACATGACCAGACAGCCGCTCGTTCAGATCTTCAGGGTCTTGGCTGTCTAGGACTGCCAGAATGGCTTCTTGTAAGCGAATCTGTGCTTCGTAATTGGCGCGTGCGGTCTCAACGATCGCAGCAAAGCGAGAACGGGCAGCACGTGTTTCTCGCAGCATCCGTTCGCGGGCGAGGTCAGCAATCGCGATCACATTCCCAGAACTTGGCTCGGCCGCAATCCTGTTCAAGAGTTCGGTGTCTTCGCGCACAAAGTTAGGATTTTGCATCAAGAAATCGCGGATCAGATCCAAATCGAGTTCTGGTTCAGCTATCAGTGCGGCGTCTTGGTAGGCCATAAGTGGGCAGGATCCGGGACAAGGTTACGTGTCCGGAGAGTTTGCCGTGAACAAGGTGAACATGCGGTTACGGAAATCGTACAATTGCATTTTTTTCTGCACATCATGCAGTAACTTTATTTCAGCGCGACGGTGCTTTGTTCTAACCAGGCTCTAAAGACCCTTGGCCTCCAGCCACTCACAGATGTCGGCGACAACGCTAGCGGTCTTCGGCTCATCGATAATCCAATGCGCTGCCCCGTCATACTCACGATAGTCTCCGCCGACACGGGCGTACTTTTGTGCCACTTTGCGGACGGCTTGAATAACTGTCGCGCGATCTTGCACCGCGCCGATGGTTAGGATTGGGCACTCAATCGAACGCTCATTAATGACGCCAACCCGGTGCGGGTCTGTCTCTGGCCTGCCGAGTTGCTGATAGACGAGACCAGAATCGTAAAGGGCGGACGCATAAATCTCATCATGCCGTTCTGGTGCAACTTGGTTGAGGACACCCCAACGAAAGCCAGTCTTCCAGACTTTGTAAGAGAGTTTGGGATCGCCCTTCAGGACGATATTGGCAAAGGTAAACAGCACGCGCAGATCTTGGACTTGGCAGTCAACCGGCTGGGCCGGCGTCACGAGAATTGCGGCTTTACCAACGCCTTGCTCGGCAAGTTTTTGAACAATTAGGCCGCCCATCGAATGCCCCATCAGAACGGGCTCCTCACCGGTTGAGCGTTCAATGGCCAAAGCTTCAGACTTTGCTGCTTCAACATAATCGTGCAGGCCAAGTGTGGAGAGCTGGCCCGTTGGGTTCTCTTTGACGCGGAATTGGGGGTAGAGTGTGGGCGTATAGGGCGTCCAGCCTTTAGCCTGCATCAGCGGGGCCATCACAGACCAAGCGTCGCCGCCACATCCAACCCCATGTATCATTAGAATTGGCTTTTCCACCTGCACACTCCGTCTCGTACGCTTAGACGGTCATGCCACAAGAAGCTAGGCTGCAGCAAGGTGCCCAAAGTCTTGCACGATCCGTGTGTACACATCACGTTTAAACGGCACCACCAGTTCTGGAAGGGCTTCCAACCGTTCCCACCGCCAAGCATCAAATTCAACTTGCTTATGGGCATTGAGCTTCACGTCGCGGTCTGAGCCTAAGTAGCGCAAGGCATACCAGATTTGGGCCTGGCCCTTGTTGCGACGAAACTTGCCGCGCTGCATCTCAGGCGGGAAGTCATAGGTCAGCCAATCGGTTGTATGACCGATGATTGAAACCAAGCTTGGGCCGATGCCAGTCTCTTCGCCCAGTTCACGCAAGGCTGCGGCCTCAACATCTTCGTCGCGGTCAATACCGCCTTGTGGCGCTTGCCAAGCATGCTGTCCATTAAAGCCCCGGCGCTTGCCGACCCAAACCAGCCCCCGCATATCGAATAACAAGATGCCTACATTGGGTCGATAGCCTTCTGGCGGGGCAGGGATGGTATCTTTGCTCATGATGTAACCGCAGATGCTGGGGCCAGGATAAGTCCCCGTCGGCCTGCATCTTTCGCCCAACGGGCAATTTGGTCAATGGTCACACTATAAGCAACACCAAAGCCGAGCGCCGCGCCACGCTGGTTTGCCATCGCCTCGAGCGCACCCAACTGTGCTGCGATATCATCACCAGAAGGCCTTTGATCGATCAGGCGATCCGCTTGAGCATTGCGAAGCCCTGCGGAACTGGCAGCTGCATCAAGTTGGGTGGCTGAACCATCGGCAATAAAAGCCACGCCACGGGATCGCAATTGTCGCATAAAGGCGCTGCTCGTCTCAGTCGATGTCGCGAATTTGCCGCCGAGATAATTGGTCACCCCAAAATAACCACTCGCCCGTGACAATAAGAACTCGAGTCGGCGTTGATTCTCGTCTGCCGAGGCCGTGGTCAGCAAAGTATGTGGACCTGGATCATTCTCAGGATAATCAAAAGGCTCCATTGGAATCTCGATCAGGACCTCATGCCCGTTCGCGCGGGCCTTGTTGATCCAGCCTTGGAGATTTTCCGCATAAGGAACAAAGGATAAAGTTACTTCGGCAGGTAATTCATCGATGGCGCGCTGGGTGATGCGTGCGTTTAAGCCAAGCCCTCCGACAACTAAGGCGACTTTTGGCTTTCCTGTTTCCGAGAATGGCTTGCGGTAAACGTCATAAACTGTGCGGTTGCCAGCCCCGATGATCGGCAACAAGCCGCCTGGACCTTGCTGATGCACACCGGCGGCGGGCGCTTGGGTTAGGGCAGCAGTACCTTGCCCGCGATAGACCTGCACACCGCCTTCGTTTGACGCAGATCCGAACGTGGGTGCCATAATCCGGGCGGTACCAGAGACTGGCGGGATCTGGCCTGAGGAAGCTGCAGTAGCGGCACCCGTCACGACCGGGTCACCCTTGGCCTTTGCTATGGCTGCCAAGCGCTCTGCTTCTGCTTCGCTAATGGCTTGATCTGCAGCACTGGGCGAATTAGGCGGCGGCGTGCCGGGCAGCCAAGGTGTCATCGCCCCATCTGGCAGTCGCCAAGGCAACCAGCCGCTGGCTATCCCTTGTGTTGCAAGATCGACTTTTGGCTCCGTACTCGTCGTGGCCGGCTTGGGTGAGGCGGGATTGTAGCGCGGTACTTCCAGCACAGCACTGGGGCCTGCGTCTTGCTCATTGCCAAAGGCTTGAATAGCACCCGCAGTTAAGCCCAGCGACAAAAACAGCGTCGCAAGGCTCAAGCCCGCGTGCTTGAGACCGACGGCCAAAGGCTTTGCATTTAAGGTCTGTGTGGCTGCCATGATGCAGATGGGTCCATTTCCACCTGATTCACTGACCTGCATCGGTTAACGATTCAGAAACATCAGCCCAATGCGGCTGATAATCTCAGCCGCTTTACAGCTTATCTCTGGTTCGTCCAGCGCGCGAAAATAGCCGTCGGCAATAGACGATCTGATCCTTGTTCCGGGATGGCCATCTCACCGGCTTCGCGCTGGCCCGGCCGATCGCCAAGTGCAGCGGCCAATCCATTGTCGAGCGCTAAGAAACTCAGGCGAACCGCATAAACAGTCGCCACCAAAAACAAGGCATCCTCCTCCAACAGCTCAACGCATGCGGTCAAAAGACGGTCTAAGCCCTCTTCGAGCTTCCAAATCTCTCCGGTCGGGCCGCGCCCATGTTTGGGTGGGTCGAGGATAATCCCGTGATACTTATTGCCACGCCGAATCTCTCGCTCAACAAACTTCAAGGCGTCATCGACAATCCATCTTATCGGCCGATCGTCTAATCCTGCGAGGGCTTGATTCTCTCGGGCATAGCCGACCGCCTTCTTGGAGGCGTCGACATGGGTGACGCTTGCACCCGCCTTGGCGCAAACAAGGCTAGCCACACCAGTATAGCCAAACAAGTTCAGAACTTTAGGCGGCGGATCCTTCGGGTTCTGATGAACGCGCGCCTCAATCAGATCACGGCACCAGCGCCAATGTACAGATTGTTCGGGAAATAGACCTAGGTGTCGGAATGGTGTGCAGCGGGCATGAAACTTTATCCCGCCCCACGAAATCGGCCAAGTTTCTGGGACCCGCCGGATAAAGCGCCAACGCCCCATTTCTTCGCTCTCCTGACCCGAGAAAGCGGCGTCAAAGGCCCAATCTCTCTCGCTCAAGCGCCGCGGCCATAAGGCTTGGCTGTCTGGCCGGATAAAGGTGTAGGGGCCAAAGCGCTCCAGCTTCTGGCCGTCGCCGGAATCGAGGAGCGTATAATCAGACCAATCATCCGCCATCAGGACGGGGGCCATGCGAGGTGGTTTCGATTTCACCTGCGGTGGTGGCTTTTGTGCCATCTAATCACGCGCCCCTTTAAAGCTCTTTTGACGCCAAATCTCATAGGTCGTTACAGCTGTGGCAATCGCAAGGTTCAGGCTATCGGCGCGGCCTGCCATCGGCAGCCGCACCAAAACATCGCACGCCAACGCCCAGTCATCAGGGATTCCAGATTGCTCGTTGCCCATTAAGAGCACTGTCTTGGTGCCAAAGTCGGTTTCAGTGTGACGTGTTGACCCTTTGAGCGAAGTGCCCGCCATCTTAAAGCCCTGTGCGCGGCGCCAAGTGTCAAAACTAGCAAAGTCTGACCTTGCAACAGGTGCAGAAAAGATAGAGCCCATGCTCGCGCGCACAGCTTCGATGGAGAATGGATCACAACTCTCTTCCAATAAGACAACCCCACCGCCACCGACTGAATCGAGGGTTCGCAGGATTGTACCCAAATTGCCGGGATCGCGAATACGTTCGAGGGCGAGGATCAAAGGAGCATTTTCTAAAGCGACCAATGGTGTGTAGCGCTGGCGGAAGAGCCCTAAAACCGACTGGGCATTATCCCTCTTGGCGACAGCTTCGAGCACACGGTCTGACACGCGAGCTACCCGCGCACCGGTCTTCAAGGCTTGTTGTGCGAGGGATTGCACAGCAGGCCGCGCCTCAGCCGCGGCGGAAAACAGAAGCGCTTCGAGTTCCCAGCCAAGCTCTAGCCCTTCTCCAACATGGCGTGCACCTTCGGCCAAGAACAAGCCGGACTCCGTTCGGGCCTTCTTGCGGTCAAGCGACTTGGCCAGCTTGACCAAACTATTCTGTGGGCTTGTCACGTCTTGGATCATGTCTTCCTCATAGCGTGAGATTGCCCCAATGGGAGAGTGAACACCGCAAAATGCTGCGTTTTTTGCACGTCAGACGCGAGTGCGCTTGCTTTCCACCCGCGTTGAACTGAAAACGAGTTTACTAAAATTGATCGTGGGGCCTCGCCAGTGCCATTTTTTGAGTTGGCATGTGGCTTCCGGAACTGAAATGGCAAACAGAGTATGCTTAATTCTAGGAATCGCTGGCCAGTCTTTATGCTTGGTGCATTGGGTTTGGCGATTCTGACATGGTTCTACCATCAACGTACGTTGGCCTTGCAAGCAGAAACGCGCTCTTTAGCTCAAGAAAGCTTGGATAAAGCAGGATTTACTTTCGCGCGCGCCGATACTTTAGACAATCGCCTAGTGATTAGCGGGTTTTCCGTGGATGAAGCGACAGCGAAGGCAGCCTGCGCAGCGGTCTTAGACGGTGTTCGCGAACGGGTAGGGCGTCCGGGCGTCTATACGAAGATTGATTGTGAAGGCATCAGCTATCCCGGTTCTGCCATGGTGCGCTCTCGTTTGCCCACTCAGCCAGAAATCAGTGTCCCATCATCGAAAAAGCCAGCTCTCAAGTCCACACAGCAAGCAGAAGTTAGTTGCCAAAGCCGTCTGACAGAGGCTGGCAAAAGTGGCACCATTCGTTTTGAAAAAGGCAGTAGCCCGATATTGGGTGGGCAAGAGGTGCTCGACCGAGTCGCAGCCGTCGCGAAGGAATGCAGCGCCTTCAAGATCGAGATCGGTGGCCACACCGATACCGGCGGTGCCGCGGATCTTAATGAGCGCTTGTCGCAAATGCGTGCGAATACGGTTCGCGATTTTTTAATCTCAAAGGGTGTGCCCGCCGATCAAATTACGGCCAAAGGCTATGGCGAAAGCCAACCTATCGTGAACGATTTCCCAAATGGCAAAGGGGATGTTCCGGGGCAACCTGATAGCTCATTGAGAGAGCAAAATCGTCGCATCGAATTTAAAATCACCTCGTCAAATTAAAGACCCAATAAAAACCCGTCGTAGGGAAGGCAAGGACCAAAGCCATGTTTCTGTTAACTCAAAGCTTTTTGATCATTTTGATAAGCGCGGCATTTGGTTTTTTGCTGGGCTATTGGATCAGGTCTGCCGACTCCGACACGAATGTATTGCAAGAGGAACTGCGTCCTTTGCGAGAAGAGCGCGACCACTTGAAGCGGCAAGTGACCGCCACTGCCAGCTCTGTCTTGACCGATGCAATTGGAACTCGCAAGGCAGCGGCGCTCGAGGCTGAATTGGCAGAGGTGCGCTCGCGTGCTGATGAATTGGCCGCGGCTAATGCTAAGCTGCGCGAAGTCGCTACCGAGGGCGAGGACGTTGCGGCGCTGAAATGGCGCAACAAATATCTCGAAGCCCGTGTCTTATTCTTTGAGGGTCGCGACGCGGGCGGAAGTGTCGAAACGCCCCCTATGCCCGAACAACTGACAACGGCTAAATTGGTCCAAGAAATTGAGGCGTCTCCAGTAGCTTTTGTTGCTGCCGCTTCGGAACCCGCAACGCGTGGTCGGAAGAAGGCCGCTATTGTGCCCGCGCCCATGATAGAGCCAGTGGTTGTCGCTGCACCGATTGTTAAAAAACGCAAAGTGAAAGCGGTCGCGCTCCCACCACCACCTCCGCCGCCACCACTTGAACCCATCAGCAACCAAAATTTCACGCCGTCGCCCTTGGCTAGATCGTCTGCTGAGGCGTTAGAAGAAGCGATTGCCTTGGCTGGCGCTGGCAAAGCTCCGCCGCGCTCCCGTCGTCGGGCTAATCCAGATGAACTCTTGTTGATTGATGGCGTGGGCCCGAAGAACAAGGCTTGGTTGAATGCCCAAGGCATCTATTACTTCTACCAAATCGCCACGATGAATATTGACCAATTAGCTTGGTTGTCCAAGAATCTGCCGACCTTTGGCGCTCGTGTTTATCGGGAAAACTGGGTTGCGCAATGCACGAGATTGGCCCGAGGTGAGCCAGCGCGCTAGCGCAGGCCACTTCCAAACTTACAGCAACTCGCGAATGTCGCTTAATCGTCCCGTCAGGGCGGCAGCCGCTGCCATGGCCGGTGAGACTAGGTGGGTACGCCCATCGCGGCCTTGGCGGCCTTCGAAATTGCGGTTGGAAGTGGACGCACAGCGCTCAAACGGCACAAGTCGATCTGGGTTCATGCCCAAGCACATGGAGCAGCCAGGTTCGCGCCACTCAAATCCTGCCGCCAAAAAGATCTCGTCCAAGCCTTCCTCTTCCGCTTGATAGCGGACAAGGCCGGAGCCAGGCACGATCATCGCGCGAACGCCATCAGCTACCCGCTTACCCTGAACGAGTGCTGCCACCGTGCGCAAATCCTCAATCCGCGAATTGGTGCACGAGCCGATGAAGACCCGTTGAATGGCAAGATCGGTCATTTTCTGACCGGCCTCAATGCCCATATAGGTCAAGGAGCGGCGTGCGGTTTCGCGTTCGATTGGGTCGCTAAAGTCCTCTGGGTCTGGGGCAACACCGTCAATTGCTACCACTTGCTCCGGGCTTGTGCCCCAAGTCACCAGTGGCGCGATGCTTTCCGCGCGAATTTCAACAATTTGGTCGAAAACCGCATCCTCGTCGGTGAAGAGGGTTTTCCAGAATGAGATTGCCTCGTCCCACGCGCCTGCCTTGGGTGCGGAAGGGCGTCCCTTTAGATAAGCGAATGTGACGTCATCAGGGGCAACCAGTCCCGCGCGCGCGCCGGCCTCGATCGCCATATTACACAAGGTCATGCGCCCTTCAGCGGAAAGGCTACGGATGGCAGAACCACGATATTCGATGACATGGCCTGTGCCGCCTGCCGTGCCGATCTTGGCGCAAATCGCCAAGGCGATGTCCTTGGCACCAACGCCTGGCGCCAAGTTGCCCTCAATAATCACCGCCATGTTTTTCATTTTTCGGGCGCGCAACGTCTGCGTCGCCAACACATGTTCGACCTCGCTGGTGCCAATACCATGGGCGAGTGCGCCAAAAGCACCATGTGTTGAGGTATGGCTATCGCCACATACGATGGTCATGCCGGGCTGCGTGCGGCCTTGTTCCGGCCCAACCACATGGACAATGCCATTTCGGATTTCGCCCATTGGAAAGAACTCGATCCCATACTCAGCCACATTGCGGCTAAGCGTCTGCAATTGCAGCCGGGCTTCTGGGTCAGCGACAGCATCCACGCCGGCGGCTTGGTTTTCAGTTGGCGTGTTGTGATCGGCCACTGCCAAGGTCAGGTCAGGGCGTCGCACGGGGCGGCCAGCTGCCTTCAGCCCCGCAAAGGCCTGCGGGGTTGTGACCTCATGGATCAAATGCAAGTCGATATAGAGAAGGGAGACCCCATCCTCGGCCGTGCCGACGACATGGTTGTCCCAAATCTTGTCATAAAGTGTCTTTCCCATGCTTTGCCGCTTAGCGCACTTTCCCATTTCTCCCAAGTCGCTTAAGCCAGTGGGATGACACGTCTTTCAGTTGCCACTTGGAACATTAACTCGGTTCGCCTGCGCGCAGGGTTGGTACAGCGCTTTGTTGAACAGCATCGCCCGGATGTTTTGTGCTTGCAGGAAATCAAATGCCGCAATGGCGAATTTCCAACTGCTGCCTTCACCGAGATGGGTCTCCCCCACCTGCATATCCGTGGGCAAAAGGGCTGGCATGGGGTGGCGATTGCCTCCCGTCTTCCGCTGGAAGAGGCTGAGGAACCTGGCTTTTGTCGCCACGAAGAGGCCCGTGTTGCGGCTGTGAAGGTTGCTGGCGTCACGATCCATAATCTTTATGTGCCTGCTGGCGGGGACGAACCGGATACACAGATAAACCCAAAGTTTGATCATAAACTATCGTTTCTTGAGCGCATGGAAGCTTATTATGCGAGCCGAAAATGCGCGGATCCGCTTGTCGTGGTTGGAGACTTGAATGTCGCGCCGGGTGAACATGACGTTTGGGGCCATAAGCAATTGTTGAACGTTGTCAGTCATACCCCTGTGGAGACCAATGCCATGGGCCGCATTCTAGAGCGCGGCGGGCTGGTCGATTTGGCGCGCGTCGCCCGCCCAGCGCCCGAGAAAGTATTCTCGTGGTGGAGCTACCGGTCTCCTGATTGGACCAAGAATGATCGCGGTCGCCGGTTGGATCACATTTGGGCCAATACCGACTTTGCACCCCGCTTCATCAAGGAGAGTTTCGCCATTCACAAAGACGCGCGTGCATGGGAAAAGCCCAGTGACCACGTCCCCGTCGTGGCGGCATTTGAGGTTTAGGCGATATGGCAAAGAAGCAGGGTTCGGGCATTTTTGTACCGCTGATGATTATTGGTGCAACGATTTTCGGCCTTGGGGCCTACCAAGCTCTCAGGCCCAAACCTGTTGAAATCAACCCAACTTTTGAGGTCGTGGATAATCCTCGCACCATGCAGGCTCCGCCACCGCCTGCTGCAAGCAAGGATGCTGCGCAACTGGCGGCTGAGGCTGGTGCCACAGAAGATAAGGCAAGGGCTGAACCCGCCGCGACCAAAACGCTCAAACTAGACGACGCCCCATGGCTGAATGCCATTATGGGTGGCGTGTTGGGCGAGTTTCGCAGCACCGTGGTAACAGCTCTGAAAAAGGAGCAGACAAGAGGCGACCTAAATTGTAGCCCTGTCCTGACCAAGGCCTCTGAGGCAGCATTGAACACCCTAGAAGACGTGAGTTGCACCGATAAGGAGGGCGCTATCTTCACGGGCCAGTTTGATGCGGACGGCGATGGCAGCCTAGAGATCAAGTCGCCGGATAAGGAAAAAGTCACAATTGAGAAGTCTGGCGGCTCATTTAGTGTGACGGTTGATGAGCCCTAAAGGCTGGCACACAGAATTTCTGGACAGGATGGACCCACGATGAAGAAGTTTACAAAGCTGGCTGCCCATGCAGCCCCATTGCCTGTGGCTAACATTGATACCGATCAGATCATCCCCAAGCAGTTTCTATCGACTGTCGAGCGTACCGGCCTGTCACGCGGTCTATTTTTTGACATGCGTTTCTTGCCAGATGGATCGCCAAATCCTGAGTTTGTGCTGAACAAGCCTGCCTATTCTGGCGCAAAAATCCTGATTGCAGGGCCAAACTTTGGTTGCGGTTCATCGCGTGAGCATGCCCCTTGGGCGCTGTTGGATTATGGGATCGAATGTGTGATCTCCGCATCCTTTGCGGACATTTTTTTCAATAATTGTTTCAAGAATGGAGTGTTGCCGCTTGTCTTGGATGCGGCGCAGGTCGATGCCTTGATGAACCAAGCTAATGGGCAAAATGCGCGCTTTGAAATTGATCTGGCTGCCCAAACCCTGACCGGTCCTGATGGTAAAGTTTACCATTTTGAGATCGACCCAGGTCGCAAGAAGTCCTTATTGGAGGGGCTGGACGAAATCGGGCAGAGTCTTAAGCAGCAGGATCAAATCGCGGAACATGAACACAAAAGAAAGTTAATGACGCCTTGGCTGGGCTGAAGTGCTTATAAAAATTAGATTAAATGCTTTTCAAACTTATTCATATCTGCTTAATTTCTGTTACCAATTCGTTAATGGTATCAGTAAGAGGCAGATTTCGTGCTCGACCAATTCTTGGATCCAGGCTTTTTGAGCGCCTTAGCAGCGGCCATTGGACCATTGGCGGTATTCGTTGCCCCGACTGAAGAAATCGAAGCGATGATTTTCGACTCCTACTCTGATGTGGACACCTTGACCTCAGAAGAGATCGGGGTTGGGGCTGCGGGGCCCATCGCACCAGTCGGCTATCGCGAAGCCGCTTAAGTACGGCCCCTGCATTCGTCCGTGACAGGCACGCATTTCGTGGCTATGGGCGATGTATGACAAACAAACTCCTCCTATTGCCCGGTGATGGCATCGGCCCCGAAGTGATGACTGAAGTAGAGCGTGTGCTCGGGCAGTTAGTGGCGCAGCATGGTCTAAAGCTAGACGTTGAAACCGCTTTGTTTGGTGGGGCCAGTCTGGATGTCCACGGTGTACCGATTACCGATGCCGTGGTGGCGACGGCCAAGTCTGCGCAAGCAGTTTTGATGGGGGCAGTGGGTGGGCCGAAATGGGCAAATGTTGCCCGTGAGCTTCGTCCAGAGATGGGTTTGTTGCGCCTTCGCAAAGAGATGGACGTATATGCCAATCTCCGCCCTGCCTTATGCTTTGCAGCTTTAGCCGACGCATCTGGTCTGAAGCGCCATTTGGTTGAGGGGCTTGATATTGTCTTCGTGCGGGAATTGACGGGTGGGGTCTATTTTGGCACGCCGCGCGGCATTGAGACCTTGCCCGATGGCAGCAAGCGCGGCTTTGACAATCAAGTCTATACCAGTGCCGAAATTCGGCGCGTTGCCCGTGTTGCATTTGAACTTGCACGCAAGCGCTCCAATAAGGTGACGAGCCTTGAGAAATCAAACGTTATGGAATCGGGGCTTTTGTGGCGTCAGGAAGTCACGGCCCTGCACGCCAGCGACTATAGCGATGTGGATCTCGAGCACATGTATGCCGATAATGCGGCCATGCAGTTGGTTCGCGCGCCACAGCAGTTCGATGTTTTGCTGACCGATAATCTCTTTGGCGATGTGCTTTCCGACCTAGCTGCTGCTTGTACGGGCTCAATCGGTCTTTTGCCGTCGGCGGCCTTGGGAAGCGCTGGCAAACCCGGCCTCTACGAGCCGATCCATGGCTCGGCACCTGATATCGCCGGTAATGGTCTCGCTAACCCCGTTGCCGCGATTTTGTCTTTGGAAATGGCGTTGCGCTGGTCATTGGGTGAAGAGGCCCTCGCGGATAGGCTCTTCGCCGCTGTTGAAGCAGCCTTGAATAATGGCGCACGTACAGCCGACCTGGGCGGCAATCTGTCGACTGCCGACATGGGGACTGCGATCCTAGCCGCGCTTTAGATGAGGCGCGCACAAGGCCGCTAAAATCCCTGCCATTTCTGCATCAACTGTCTGAGCTGCGCGTCCAGCGAGAACCCAGGAGCATGGCTTGAACAGGCCGACAAGCCTGTAAAATCGCTCATTTCGCGCCCAAGTTGGGCCTATGTGTTGCTCATTGGCCACTAAAGCTGGATAACGAGACAAAAATTCGCAGAACACACCTTCCCAGAATTTGATATACTCTTTACACATTTGTCATCATCCGTGATCCGGCCGCAAGTGTGTGCGGCGGCGGCGACGTTCCATAGAGGAATACCAAATGACACAGCGCTTACTTTTGACTGGTTCTGCAGCCCTGATGGCCCTCGCACTTGCGATGCCCGGTACTTCCTTCGCCCAAGCCGCAGCGGACACCGAAGCAGATCGTTCCAAAGTTGAGACCATCATCGTGACGGCTCGTAAGACCCAGGAAACACTGATCTCAACACCTGTTGCCGTGACCGCCGTTGGTGCCGCAGACGTGTCGCGCTTGAACATTCAGGCAATTGACGATCTGGCGCGCTTCACGCCCGGTTTGTCTTTCTCTAAAGCCTTTGGTCGTGCGACGGACCGTCCGGTTGTTCGTGGTGCTGCCTCGATCTTGGCGGGGACTCAGCCTGGCGTGGAAGCGGGTACTGCCTATTTCGTCGATGGCGTCTATTATCAGGGCGATATTTCCTCGATCGATTTGGCCGATGTGACCCGTGTGGAAGTTATCAAAGGGCCACAATCGGCACTTTATGGTCGCAACACCTATTCCGGCGCAATCAACTTTATAACCAACAGCCCAGGCTCTTCTTTGAAGGCTGGCGCAACGCTGTCGGTTGGCTCCAATAACGAGCAGAGCGCGAACTTACGCTTGGCTGGCCCGATCACGTCTTGGCTCTCGGGTGGCTTGGCTGCGCGCTATTACACCTATGACGGGGAATGGGCTAACTCCGCCGCGCTGAACGAAACGCTTGGCTCCGAGAAAACCAAGTCCGTAAGTGGTGTATTGGAAGCCCGCCCTGTGCAGGGCCTGACCCTGCGGGCGCGCGTTGTTCATGCACAGGACGAAGATGGCCCACGTGCTTTCGGGTTCCAAGCTTCCAGCAAGAACAATTGCTTCCCCGGCTATCGCTCAAATGCTTATCGCGGGGCTGCGGCCACCACCGATAACAATCCAAACCAGTGGTTCTGTGGTGTCATCAAAGATACCGGCGTTTACTTCCAGAACACAGGTGCCAACAATACCCGCCCAGCAGCCCCCTTCCTAGGCGTTGAACGGGACCTGACCTTTGGGTCGTTGATCGCCGATATCGACCTGCCAAACGATTATTCCGTCAACATCAGCTATGGCTTCCGCGATGAATCCTTGAAGACGGGTTCTGACTCTGACTTCTTGAACGGGTCATCTTTCCCCCAAGGCATCGGGGCTAATGGCGTCCCAACGTCAAATTCATTGTTCGGCAGCTCTGGAACAACTGATTCTAAAGACATGTCTTTGGAAGTGAAGTTCTCGTCGCCTCAAGACAAGCGCCTCCGCTGGATGTTGGGCCTTTATGGCTACAGCCTTGATCAAACCGGCTACTCGATTGACTTTGTTGCAAGCGCAACGACGCCTGTGAATGGTGTTGTATCGACCCAAAAGAACCTCACGAACTCAACCTCGAACGGGGCGATTTTTGGTCGTTTGGGCTTTGATATCACCGACACTTTATCGATCGATCTGGAAGCTCGCCAACAGGCTGAAAAGCGTTCGACCCAGAACTTCAGCATTACAAACGGTGCCCTCACCTACGACGACTCCCGCAACTTCGACTCCTTCACGCCACGCGCAACGCTGACTTGGAAGCCGAATGAGAACCAAACCATTTATGGCATCTATGCCGAAGGCACCAAGCCTGGTGGTTTGAACGGAACCTTGGGCCTGGTTAATGGGTTCCCAGTATTCGAGCCAGAAACCTCTACCAATTATGAAGTTGGCTACAAGGCTCGCTTGTTTGATGGTCGCGGCACCTTAGCTCTGTCGGCCTATGACACCAAAGCTGAAGACATGCAGTTGACGACTGCGGTTGCAGGCTCCAGCGGCGTTTTGACCTCGATCGTCACCAATCAGGGTAACGCGAAAATTCAGGGTTTCGAAGCTGACTTCCGCTTCCGCGTGACCGACAATTTGGGCTTCAGCTTAAATTACTCGCGCATCAGCTCCGAGTTCACCGAAGGGTGTGACGAGTTCCAGTACACGCTGACCTCAGGCGGCTATCAAATTGGTACGACGTGCACCAGCACCCGTCGTGTGCCCGGTTCGCCAAACCCACCACCTTTGCCAAACGGTTCGGTCGTCCCACTACCAGGGGCAAATGGGTCGATCGTTGGGGCCAAGATCCCCTTGGTGCCCGCAGATCAAGCCAGCTTCAACGTCGATTATTCCCGTCAATTAGGCGGAAATTTGGAATTGTTTGCTTCGGCGGATGTTTCCTATGAAGGCACCAAATATATCCAAGTGCATGGCGGTGCTGAAACCGGTGAGACCACCTTGGTCGGTGGCCGCGTCGGTGTCAGCGGCGAGCGTTGGAAAGTGTCGCTCTGGGGCAAGAATTTGACCGACGAAGACACCATCCCCATCGCAACCCGTTGGTTTGACGTGTTCCAAGGCTCTGCAGCTGCGGCTGGCCTAGCGGGCCCCGCCGCATCGGGTATCGATACTGGCAGCCCTCGCGCCTTCTTCTTCATGCCACGCCGCGGTCGCAGCGTTGGTTTGGAACTGAAGGTCAACTACTAATTCATGCCCTGATCGTTTAGCATTTGAGCCCGGCGCACCTCGCGTCGGGCTTTTTTGTGGAATGACTTTGACCGCTTGTGACTTTGCATCCTTTAGGAGGCACAAATGATTGCGAAAGCCTTTTCCCATTTCAGCAGCCTAGCTTGGTTTGGTGTCATGCTCGGTGTGGCACCGCTTGCGATGGCGCAAGAGCGTGCGCCGACCGCACAAGACGTCTTGGCAAAGGATTTGCGCGTCCTGCTCGATTATTTCCCCGGTCGCTATGATAATGATTTGCAAGTCTATTTTGACGGTGAGCTTAAGACACCTGAGGTCGAACGCAACGGACGCATTCATTCGATCTTTTCCCCCGTGACTTTACCGGCCTTTGGCCCAAACATGTTCTATGTCGAGCAATATTCTGACAATGATCCCAATAAGATCTATCGCCAGCGCTTGTATCGCTTCTCGATTGATGCGGCCGAAAAGGCGATCAAGCTAGAGATCTTTGCCCCCTCTCCTGAGCAAGCACGAGCGATCAAAGGGGCCTATCAAGACCCAACTAAGCTCGCAGACCTCAGCCCTGGCACTATGACGCTCTATCCGGGTTGTGAGGTCTATTGGCGTCGTCAAGAGCAACAATTCATCGGTACGATGAAACCCGGGGCTTGCCGCGTAAAATCGCAGCGCAGCGGCAAGACGTTGGTGATCACGGACAATCTCGTCTTGAGTAATCGTAGCCTCACCATCCTCGACCAAGCCGTCGATGAAACAGGGGCCTATGTCTACGGCAATAGAGCGAATGTGCCGCATAAACTGAATAAGGCGCGCCCATTTACGTGCTGGACCTCTGTCTTGCGCGGGGCCAAGCACGGTGACTCGGGGGCAGGTCAGGAAAGCTGGACGTTTGAGCGTGGCTGGATCCATGATCAGGGCGGAGAACTTGCCATAAAGACGGATGAATCGCCCGCGCGCGAGTTCTATCTGCGCTTACGCTTGGCGGAATGGCCATACGGCACCAACAGACCCTCCTTGACACTGTACGTTCACGAGAAGGGCAACCCGCGTGCGGTCTCTTATTCTTGGGCGGATGACGGAGCCAATCGAGTAGGCATCAACTTGCGCTGGCTTCAAGCTAGCTGCACGTTGGCGGGACCAGAGCGGCAGTTTAACTAGGTGATTGAGCCATAAAACTCGCAAGACGAGGCATAAAGTAGATGGCGAGATATTCACGTGCTTGTAAATTAAATCAAAAATTCGTTAGGTACAGAAGTGGGTTAATTATTGAACAATAGTACCATTGGTAAGGCAGGGAGCAGCTAATATGTGAGTGGAGCTGCTTATGTATATGAGATCAATCGTTTCGATTGCCTGCGCAGGTATCACAATAGCAACACTCGTGTATTCCGCCTTTGCGCTTTCTCAATCCTGGGAAAAGCGGCAAGCCGGCCAGGCTCTCGTGTCATCGGTTTTGGCGAGCGATAAACTTTACGATGCAACCACTAAGTTATCGCTTGAACGCTCGCTGACACAAGTTGGGTTGAACCTACCAACCGCTTTGCCTTCTGAACTAGCTGGACTACTGACACAACAGCGCGCCGCGGTCGACAAAGGCTTTGAAGAACTGCAAGCCCTTGTTGCGGAAAGCCCCCATCTTGATCGGCCTGATCAATTCGCTAAGTCACTTTCCGGTTATCTCGATAGCATTAAAGCCTTGCGCAGCAGCGCGGATCCGGCTCTGGCTGTAGAGGCCACTGCCCGCGATGCAAACTTAGTCGGTTCGGTACCCTCAAGCCTTATGTCCACCGTGGAGGCTATTCGGTCACTAGACTCAGAGCTGATTCCCGTTGAGGCCGTCGCTCCAAGCACTGTGATCAACCTGCAAGCGATTCAGCGCTTGGCTTGGGAAATGCGCGAATTTGGTGGCCGCGAACGAACTATTCTGGCCATTGCTACCGCCACTCAAGCCCCAATCTCTGCAGACAAAATGGGCCAAGCCAGTGTCTATGCAACTCGGGCGCAAGCGGCCATGACAGAGATCAAGATGCGCGCCAGCCATCCGCAAACCCCGGAAGCTGTCAGAAATTCGGTGGCTAAGATAGAAGCAACTTATCTTGGCTCTTACGCCCAAACCCGCTCAAAGCTCTTTGCCCGTGCAGCTACCGGTGGCTATGGCATGGACCTAAACAGCTTCTTCGGGGAATCGTCGGCTGCCCTTGCAACGGCCGAAGAGCTGGTTTCCCTTGCTGGGCGTGACCTCGACACCGAATCCAGCAAAATCTCTGATGATGCCAATAGCATGCTGTTGTTTACGCTGTTCCAAGCGTTTGTATCTCTCGCTATGGTGGGCTTCTTGACATGGTTCATCAACCGCCGCGTTGCGGCCCGAGTGGTTTCGATTTCGGGTGAGATGCGCGCTTTGGCAGACGGCAAGCTCGATGGCGATATTGACCGCTTTGCTTCCAATGACGAGATTGGTGGCATGGTTGCAGCGTTGAAAATCTTCCAGACAAATGCCCGCGAAGTGAGAGCTCTATCGGAAAGCCAAGCGGAGCAGCGTGAACAGGCTGAAGCCGACAAACGTGCTATGATGAATGATCTGGCCGATAGTCTTGAGCGCTCTGTTGGCCAAGTGGTGGAAATTGTTGCAGCCTCGGCATCCGAATTGACTGCAACCTCAGAGGCATTGGCACGTACAGCGCATGACACCAGCACACATTCGGACTCGGTTGCCCATAGTGCGGCCACCTCTTCGGCCAATGTACAGACGGTTGCCTCAGCGTCTGAGGAACTGAGCGCTTCCATCCGCCACATTGCTCAACAGGTAATCTCAGCGGCTTCAATCGCCCGTCAGGCAGAACAAAAAGCCACGATTACCAACAATACTGTCCATGCCTTATCCTGCGCAGCGGAGAAGATTGGCCGAGTCGTCTCGCTCATTTCGGATATCGCGTCGCAGACCAATCTGTTGGCGCTGAATGCAACCATTGAAGCCGCACGTGCCGGGACTGCTGGCAAAGGCTTCGCTGTAGTTGCGTCTGAAGTTAAAAGCCTTGCAGAACAGACTTCGAAGGCCACAGATGAAATCTCGCTTCAGATCAACGAAGTCCAAGCTGCGACCAATGAAGCCGTAGCCGCGATCTCTGGCATCAGCACCACGATCGGTGAAATCAATCAGATCTCGGCCTCAATCAGTGCGGCAGTGGAAGAACAGATGGTTGTGGTCAGTGAAATCACCCGCAAAACCATCGACGTTGCCAATGGCACGGCTGAGGTCTCGCAATCCATTGGTCTCGTCCAAGCCGGATCGGCAGAAACGGGTGCGGCGTCTGAGCAATCCTTGGCCGCTGCGCGTGAGCTTGGTATTCAAGCAACCAAGTTGCGCGACGAGGTCGACAACTTCCTAGTCCGAGTGCGCGCCGCTTAGACGTGGTGAGGCTGGGCTTGTTCTGGTACCAGCATGAACCTCACTACGATCCTTTCACCTTGGCCAAAACGTCTAGGCTCGTGGTTTCTGCACTCTCGAACGCGGCTTCCATCCCGGTATGAACAAGGCCCAGATGCTCGCCTGCAAAGAACAGGCGCCCTGCTGGGGCACCCATTTTGCCGGCCCAGCGTCCAATTTGGCCAGGTGCCCAATGCATATAGGCACCTCCGGCCAGCGGATTTGTTTGCGTCCAGTCTTGTATATGACGCACCTGGAATTTGCCCTCGCTGGCGGGTCGTAGGGTGCGCAACAGCTCTGGCAGGGTTGCTGAGTTGAAAGTATTGGCACCGGTTCCGTTCAGCCAGACATTGATAACGCCGGTATCTTGTCCAGCCTGATCACGGACGCTGAAAATGCGTTCCAATGGGCCATCGGTCCACATATCGATCGGCAGTCCGTCGCGCTCCCAATAGCGGATCGCGGGCTCCAGAAAGATTTGTTTGATCTGGGTATAGGGCAAGGCCGGTATCGCTTCGCGTGTTTCAGGCGACAGGGGTGCATCCACGCGCATCCGGGCCAAAGCTGGAAATGGCAACGCAGCAACCGCCGCTTGGGCCCGCAAGATCTTGCCATTGGTCAGTGTTACCTCGGCGGATTGGGCATCCGCGCGTATAGTGGCGACTGGGGTCGCCATCCTGACCGGTCGTCTGAGCGATCGCGCCATGGCTTCGGGCAAGAGCTGCGAACCACCTTTCACCATGCTGGCGACACCGCCACTGGCGCGTTCGGCCGCGAACAAGGTCAAAGTGCGCATCACATTCACGATCGAATAGGTACTCAACTGGTTTGCATTCAGCCCGACATCAATGAGACGGCGCGCTGCCTGATCAAAGCCTTTGGCACTCAAATAGGAGTCGGCTGAAACATCGCTGGCAACGCCAATTGGTCCGCGCCAGTCGTCAAAGCTTTTGAGGGGATTATTAGGGCCACCAGCAGCAGCAAATAGGGCGGCGCTTGGAGGCAGGTTCTTGAAAGCGCTGGGGAAGGTGTTTTCCTGTGCAGCTGCCCAGTCGCGCTGGCTGATCATGCGGTTGGCAATATTGAGAATGGTTGCGCGCGGTGAAGTTGGCTCGGGAAACAGCGCGACCCCTAAAGCCGCAGCGCGTGCATGCAGCCTCGTGTAGCTTGCGCCGATTTGTACCCCACCGGCATTTGGCTGCCCCGGCAGATCGTACAGAGTGTTCAGCCTGCCGCCGATCCGGCTTGAAGCTTCCAGCACCAAAACATCGACGCCCTCGGCTTCCAGCCGAAGTGCGGTCTCAAGACCGGAAATCCCTGCCCCGATCACAATCACTTGCGCGGATAGGTTCTGTCTTGCCCGGACGGGCAAGGACACCGTACTGGCCGAGAGGCCCAAAACAGCAGCGCGGCGGGAAAGACCTGCTTCCATGTCGATTTGTTCCTTAAGTAAGTCGAGGCGTCCTGTCCGTCTTTTGGCTGATAGGGGTGAAGGGATTTGGTGGATTTTATTCCCGTAGTTTTGGTGCACTCTGAAAGAGTATACCATTACCTTCTTCCCGCAAGTAGCTTTCGGTCACGACCGCGTGGTTCGGTCAAGATATCGGGCTTCGGTCCACCAGCCATCTTGACCCTTACGAATTGGCCCATCACACTATCTCCTAAGCATGAAGAGACTTAGGTGGTGAGGATGCAGATAGAAGCTTTGAATGGCGTTGGCGCTGAGGTCACAGAGATTGATCTTCGCCGCATGACCAGCGGTGAAGAAGCACATTTAAAACAAGCTTTTGCGGATCACGGCGTCTTGTTCTTCCGCGACCAAAGCCTAGAGCCGGAAGACCATATTGCGTTTGCTCGTCGCTTTGGGCCCATTAACATCAATCGCTTTTTCAAAGCGACGGAAACCCACCCAGAAATCGCAGAAGTCCGCAAAGAAAAGGACCAGACCACCAATATTGGCGGGGCGTGGCACACCGACCATTCCTATGATCAAGAGCCTGCCTTGGGTTCTGTTTTGGTCGCCCGTAACCTGCCGCAGACAGGTGGGGACACTTTATTCGCCTCAATGTATGCGGCCTATGATGGCCTGTCAGACGGTTTGAAAGACACCCTGTCGCGGCTGCGCGCGGTGCACTCCAGTCGCCATGTATTCGGGGCACAGGGGGCTTATCGCGACGAGAAAGGTGAGCGGATCGGCAATGCGCAAGCCGCTACCCAAGATGCGATCCATCCTGTTGTGATCACCCATCCCTTGAGTGGCCGTAAAGCACTTTATGTGAACCCAGCCTTCACGTTGTATTTTGAAGGCTGGACCCAAGAAGAGAGCTGGCCCCTATTGAGCTATCTTTACAAGCACGCCACTAACGAAGCCTACACGACCCGCTTTGTTTGGAAGCCTGGCTCGGTGGCCTTTTGGGATAATCGGGCCACCTGGCACTATGCCCTCAACGACTATCACGGCGACTTTCGCTTGATGCACCGGATAACCATTGAGGGCTGTCGGCTGGTTTAAGCTTTCCCAACACACCAGAGCGCGAAGGCGTGGCTGTCTGCCACTTCCTTCAGACGATCAAAACGCCCGGAAGCCCCGCCATGGCCTGCTGTCATATTGACATCGAGCAGGAACGGCCCTGCCTCGGGGCTAAGCTCCCGCAGCTTTGCCACCCACTTGGTTGGCTCCCAATAGGTGACTTGGCTGTCTGAAAGTGCCGTTTGGGCGAACAAGGGCGGATAGGCCTTGGTGCCGACTTGGTCATAGGGGCTATAAGCCATCATATAGTCAAAGGCTTCCTTCGACTTGATTGGGTCGCCCCATTCGGTCCATTCCGGTGGGGTGAGAGGGAGCTCACCATCGGAAATCGTGTTGATCACGTCGACAAAGGCAACACCCCCAATAACCCCGGCAAACAATTCTGGCCGCTGGTTCATGACCGCCCCGACCAAGAGACCGCCAGCCGAGCGACCTTCAATCACGATCTGCTTGGGTGCCGCAAATTTCTGCTCGACCAAGGCTTCTGCCGCGCGGGCAAAGTCTGAGAAGGTGTTTTGCTTCTTCATCAACTTGCCGTCGAGGTACCATTGGTAGCCGCGATCTTGGCCGCCGCGGATGTGCGCGATGCAGTAGACCATGCCGCGGTCGACCAATGGCAGGCGTGCGGTGGAAAAGCTTGCGGGCATAGAAATGCCGTATGACCCATAGCCGTAAAGCAGGGCGGGTGCCGTGCCGTCGATCGGGGTCTTTTTGTGGTACAGAATGGTCAGTGGCACCTGGGCCCCATCGCTGGCAACCGCAACGGTCCGGCGCACAACATAATTGTTCTTGTCGTGGCCTGATGGGATTTCTTGCGTCTTGCGAAGGGTGCGACCTTTGGTGCTCAGGTCATAATCCCATGTCTCGGTTGGGGTCGAGGGTGAGTTATACGTAAAGCGCAGTTTGGTTGTCTTCCACTCAAACCCACGCAGAACCGACAAATCATAAGCTTCTTCTGGGAAGTCGATTTGATGTTCATTGCCACTCGTCATGTCCCGAACCGTCAGGCGGGGCAGAGCATCAACCGATTCTTCGCGGACCATATGGTCGGCATAGATATGGACGCTCTCAATAAAACGGCCTGCTTCATGGGGAACAAAATCCGTCCAATTCGCTGCATTGGTCTTGGCGACTGGCGTTTTCGAAATCTTGAAGTCAATCGCGCTGCCAGAATTATTGCGGATATAGAAATGCCCACCATGGTGATTTGGTAGATATTCAACGCCCTTGCGATAAGGCGTAAACCGCTTTGGCTTGGCTGTGGGCGTCGCCAATGGCAGGATTAGAACGTCTGAACTCTCGCTCTGCGACCGATAAATGAGCAGATAATCGCCTGAGGACGTTTTACCAATACCGGTTTGGAAGGACGCATCTTTTTCTTCAAAGATCATCACATCGGTCTTCGGGTCTTCGCCGACGATGTGGCGCATGATTTTGGCGACGCGGAAATTGTCGTCCAATAAGCAATAGAAGCAGGTCCGGCCATCTTTGGCCCAAACCAAGCCCGCTGAAGCGCCTTCAATCTTATAGGGCAGGTCAGAGCCATTGGCGGTAGCGCGGAAACGTAAGGTGACTTTGTTGCCCCCTTCATAGTCAACGAAATAGGCTAGTAAGTCTTGATCCGGGCTTTGTTCCCAATCCTGCAAACGCCAGAACTTTTCGCCCTTGGACTCTTTGTCGCCATCAATCAAAATTTGTTCGGCACCGGTTGCTTCGCCAGTGGCGGGATCCACAGCCTTGCGGTAAACAATGGGATATTGGCCCCCTGTGCGGAAGCGTGTGGCATAAGCCCAAGCGCCGTCGCGCGCAGGCACACTTGAATCATCCTGCTTGATTTTGCCCTTCAGCTCTTCAAACAAATCCGCGCGCAGCTTCGCTGTCGGCTCCAAAAGCACGCTCTTGGTATAGGCGTTTTCTGCTTCAATATGGGTGCGGATGTCAGCACTCAGCTTAGAGGGATCGTCAATGACGGCTTGCCAATTAGGGTCGCGCAGCCAGTGATAATTGTCCGTACGTGTCTGGCCATGCTGGGTGATCACATGAGCCACCTTCTTGGCGATTGGCCCCAGGGGCGCACCGTTGCGCGGGGCAGCAGATTGGGCGAAGGCGGGTAAAGCGGTTGAAGCAGTCATGGCGGCACCTGCAAGCAGAACAGATCGGCGGTCAAATGAATGTTGCATTTTGGTCTCCCAAACACGTCAAAGCGTGTATTCCTTGATCAAGGGCATGAGCAATTCTAAGATGGTCGTCAAGTTGCAATTCGTTCATCTTGACGCGGATAATGACATTCCTTCTGTTTGGGGTATAGCCATCTCATGGCCCAACCAACTTTGCGTCAATTATCCTTTCTGACGGCAATTGCCGAGCACGGGTCTTTTGTGGCCGCCGCCGAACAAGCCCTTGTCACTCAACCATCCTTGTCTGCCGCGATCAAAGAGTTGGAAGCCACTTTGGGCACAAAGTTGATTGAGCGAGGCCGAAGCGGGGCAACCCTTACCCCCGCCGGCGAGATTGCCGCCGCGCATGCCCGCGCCATTTTATCCTCTGTTGATCAATTGGCTGAGGCGGTTCAAGTCGCGGCAGAACCTTTGACGGGCCCTTTTCGATTGGGTGTTATCCCGACCATCGCGCCCTTCTTTCTGCCGAAAGTCCTGCCGCGCGCGAAAGAGGCATTCCCCAAGCTAAAACTCTATCTGCGGGAGGATTTGACGGGTCGTTTGATTGATGGTCTCCGCGCGCATACGCTTGATGCGGCTTTGATTGCTCTACCCTATGAGGCGCAGGGCATAGACACCTTGGCTTTGTTCGATGATGAGTTTCTGTTTGTCGGGCCCCCAGACCATCCACTTTCCAAAAAGGCCGTTTTGTCCGCTGCCGACCTAGAGGGCGAGCCAGTCTTATTGCTAGTGGACGGTCATTGCCTGCGCGATCACGCGATTGGCGTATGCGGCATTACAAGGCCCGGTCAGGAAGAAGTGCGTGCGACATCCTTGTTTACCTTGGTGCAGATGGCTGTTGGTGGCCTTGGCATTTCCCTATTGCCAAAAATCGCGGCCGATGCGGGCATTGCCGCTGACGGGCTTGTGGTGCGGCCCTTCACCCCACCGGTAATTGGCCGTCAAATTGGCCTTGCCTGGCGGCGCAGTTCCGGTCGCCTCATTGAAATCAAGGCACTGTCGGGGATTTTGAAATCGGCATGACCGACGCTTCGCTGCGGCTTGCCGTCACAATTGGCTTACTCGGCTTGTTCGCGGCATGGGAGTGGTTAGGGCCAGCGCGGCCGTCACAGGTCAGTCTGGCCCGCATGGCCCGACACGGAGCCCTCTCGCTCCTGGGGTCAATGGTCTCGCGTCTTGTGCTAGCTGGTGGACTGGCTTCAGTCGCAAGCTTTGTTCAACTACTCGACTTTGGCATGGTGAACTGGCTGCACTTGACGGGGCCTTGGGTTTGGATCGTGTGCTTTTTGATCTTGGACTTTGCGGTTTGGGGGCAGCATGTTCTTAGCCACAAGATCCCCTTGTTCTGGCGCTTGCATCGCCTCCATCATTGTGACGTTGTGATGGATGTAACCACTGCGCTGCGGTTCCACCCCTTTGAGATCATCGCATCGTTGATTTTCAAAGCCAGCATCGTCGCGTTACTAGGCGCGCCACCTGCCTTGGTATTTGCCTTTGAGTTGATACTGGGTGCAGGAGCCTTGTTCACCCACGCCAATATTGCTTTGCCTGAACGCCTAGACCGCACCTTGCGATGGCTGTTCGTGACGCCGGCCATGCATTTGATCCACCACAATCCCAACCCCGTGGCCACCAACAGCAATTATGGCTTTAGCTTTTCCTTTTGGGACCGGCTGTTTGGTACTTATCGTGCCGATGCCCCGTTACCGGCGCTGCCATCTGGCTCTGACATTGGCTTAGAACACTGGCGTGAGCCCCAAGATCAGACACTGAAGGCTATGGTCTTGAATCCGTTTGCTTAGCCCTATTGCGCGACAAACCGGATCGCTTGACCGCCACCTGGTGCCAAGCGGATGTCGAGCACTTGGTCTCGCGTCACCATCTTTTCCTCAATCACAATGTCGAGCGGATTTTTGTCCCAATCAGCTTTGGGTCCATCGCGATAGATTTGGGCTTTATAGGTCCGCCCGGCGTCGAGGAAGGTCAGTGGCACTCTTAAACGCCGCGCATGTTCATCGGTGAGCGCACCCAGATACCAATTGTCGCTCGCACGGTCCTTGCGTGCGATGGTGACAAAGTCGCCCACTTCGCCATTCAGAGCCCGTGTTTCCGACCAATCGACGGGCACGTCCTTGATGAATTGGAATGGACGGGGATTGGCCAGATAATGCTCAGGCAAGTCCGCAGCCATCTGGATGGGGCTGTAGAGCGTGACATAAAGCGCCAGTTGTTTGGCAATCGTGGTGCGGGCCCGGTGACCTTTCTGGGTTGGATTGATGGCAAAGATACCGGGGGTGAAGTCCATCGGCCCAGCCAGCATGCGGGTAAAGACCAAATTGACTTCATGCTCTGGTGGGTTCTCAGGATTGCCCCAAGCATTATATTCCTGACCGCGCGCGCCCTCGCGTGAGACCCAGTTTGGATAAGTCCGGCGCAGCCCTGTATCCTTAATCGGTTCATGCGCATTGATCGCGATTTTGTGGCGGGCCGCTGTTTCAACCACGCGGAGGTGATGGCGCACTGCCTCTTGCCCGTCGTGCCATTCAAATACGATGTGACCATTGGCATCGCGATAGCGCGCGCCACCTGCATCGGCGACATAGCCCGTCTTGACGCTGTCGACGCCCAATCTTTCATACAGGGCGAAGGCGGCTTCCATTTGCGGCTCGTAATTGGCGATATTGGCGGCGGTTTCATGATGGCCGACCAAATGAACACCCTTGGACTTTGCGTAATCTGTCACAGCTTTCAGATCGAAATCGGGATAAGCAGTCGTGAAGTCAAAGCCTGTTTCGCCACCAAACCAATCGCCATCCCAGCCCGTGTTCCAGCCTTCGATCAAAACGCCGCGAAAGCCATGTTCAGCAGCAAAATCGATGTAGCGCTTGGCATTTTCCGTCGTCGCGCCATGCTTAGGGCCGCTGCCCCAAGTCGACTTGTTGATGTGCATCTCCCACCAAATGCCGACATATTTAGACGGCTTGACCCAAGACACATCGCCCAAGGCATTGGGCTCATTGAGGTTGAGGATCAAATGGCTCATCACGAGGCCTGCCGCATCATCGCTGATCTGGATCGTCCGCCAAGGGGTGGAGAAGGGAGCGGTACGCACCACTTTCGCGCCGCGCGAACTGGGTGAGAGGGTCGAGATAAACTTTGTACCCCCGGTATGGCGCAACCACATCGACGAGTAATCCACCAAAGCGGCCTCGTGGAAGGACACATGCAGGCCGCTCTTGGTCCGCACGGTCATCGGCGTATGGGCTTGGCCAACTTCGCGGAGTGGGGTGCGGTTATAGAGATATTCATAGCGGTTCCATTCCCCCGCTGGGATCCACCAAGCGGTGCCATCCTCGGCGAGATTGAACTCGGTCAGTTCTTCGCTAATGGCGACTTGTTTTAGGTTTGGCTGGTCTGGAAAATGATAGCGGAAGCCGACGCCATCATCATAAACGCGGAAGGTAACAGAAAACTGCCGCGGTGCGCCTCTACCATCTTGAAATGTGACGGTCAGTTCATTGTAGCGGCTCAGGATCGACTTCGCCTCACCCCAAGGCTGTTCCCAAGTCTCGTCAAATGAACGGGTGGTGTGGCTGATGGCCGAAAGCGAGCGGTCGAACTTCGGTGCGTTGGTGAACAAAAAGCCCATTTTCGAACGCGTAATCACCGGCTTGCCAGCGCGGCTGATCTGATAGGTCGCCTCGCCAAAAGAGCTACCTACCTCCACCATAATTTTGCCGTCGGGTGAGGTTGCTTTGAAGGATGGGTCAGCGAGAGCGGAACTTGCCCAGACCAAGCACAGGCAGGTGATCAGAAAGCGCAGCATGATGGTTCCCCCAGAGACAGACCTCCGCCACTGCGTTGTCGCACATTGGCTTATTCTGGCAAGCGGGACTGGCTGTTGTGATTAGCCCAATGCCCAACCACGTCGGGCAGAAGCAGCCTGCAAGGTGTTTTGAAGGAGGCAGGCAATAGTCATCGGCCCAACGCCACCTGGCACCGGCGTAATGGCACCGGCAACTTCAGACGCTTCCGCATAGGCGACGTCGCCAACAAGGCGCGTGGCACCAGGGCCTTTGGCGGGATTATCGACGCGGTTGATCCCGACATCGATCACCGTCGCGCCGGGCTTTACCCAAGCGCCCTTGACCATCTCTGGACGGCCCACGGCTGGGACCAAAATGTCGGCCGAGCGACAGACAGAAGCGAGGTCGCGTGTGCGCGAGTGGGCAAGCGTAACCGTGCAATCTTCAGCCAAGAACAAGAGACCCGCAGGCTTGCCGACCAAAATAGAGCGGCCGACCACGACGACATGAGCGCCGGTTAAGTCGCCTATCGTGCGCTTGGCCAAGATAACGCAGCCTGTTGGCGTGCAGGGTCGCAGGCCCGGCCTGCCCAAAACCAGTCGTCCGGCTGAAACTTCGGTTAGGCCATCTACGTCCTTGGCAGGGTCAATACAGGCAATAACCGCATCGCTGTTTAGGCCGCTCGGCAAAGGCAATTGGACGAGGATACCGTCAACATCTGGATCAGCCGAAAGAGCTCTGACTTGGCTCTCAAGTTCTGCTTGGCTGACGCTGGCGGGAAGTTTGATCTCGCGGGAGACCATGCCACTGGCTTGCGTCCGTCGGCCTTTATTTCGTACATAAACTTGGCTCGCAGGGTCATCGCCAACAAGCACCACACACAGGCAGGGTGGTGTGCCATAGGCTTGAACCAGCCGCCCAACGTCGCGCGCCACTTCTTGATCGACAGCCTCTGCAATGGCTTTGCCGTCAATAATCCGTGCGCCCATGGGAAGTCCTCGCCTCAATGTCTGTGAGGTTTTTCTCTATCCTGTGTGGCCCCGCCCAAACAAGGTCAGGGCGCTGTGTTCTGATCAGAAAGGAATGAGAGGAACAGCGAAGTTCTGCAAAAACTGGATGCCAATGATTAGCGCAACGGGGGATAGGTCCACACCGCCCAAATTAGGGATCACTTTGCGGATCGGATTGAGCACGGGCGTGGTTATCCGTTCGCAAGTATCATAAATCGTAGCGACCAAGCGGTTGCGTAGATTGATCACGTCAAAAGCGACGAGCCAGCTCATCACCGCGCCCGCAATCACGACCCAGAGGTAGAGACCCAGAACTGTATTCAAAAGCCATTCAACTGGACCCATCACATTTCTCCTCTCGTGACCTAACTCGGGCCACTAGCCGCCCACAAGTGGGTGAAAGCGCGCTTCTATTCAAGGGGTTTGCTGTTGATCCTATTCAAATCTTAGCGAAAGAGCTGCTTGCAGGTGAGGAGTTTTTTGGGTGGCAATGGTCTGTTTTGGCGATGCATAGGCAACAGTTCAAGCAATTTGCACTACTTCGCCATCAGCGCCAAAGATGCTTAAAAAGGGCGGTTAAAGGCCATAGATCTCAACCAATCTCGATTGCAGGCCGAAAACTCGCTGTTTAGGTGGATGATGGAATGATGATCGGCACGATGACCTGAAAAGTGACGTCTATCCTCGCGGTAGCAATCTCAATTCTAGACCATTACCCCATGATGTTGGCAAAGCTTCGGTGCTTTATTCAGTCAGTCACCGGACTATTTGATCTGTTAGTAGTCGTTATTCATGAATCTCTCAAATTTATCTAATCGGCTTAAGTGCGCGGAAATACGCGCGGGTTATAGGGGGGCATGGGGGAAGGTCGGGGATGGGCAAAGCAAAACCAAGCGGTCATCGCGACGCGATAGAGGCTCAAGCAGTTGACTTGGCATCAGTCCAGGATTCTGTCGAGGCACAGGTGCAGGATGCGGTTCTGGTAACCGCTGAAAACGCCGCGCGTTTTTCGCGAGATCCCGCTCATGTTCCTTCGCCGGTGCAAACCATTCAAGAGCGACTGGAATTGGAGTTTGCGGCGCAAATCTATGAAGAAGACGACTCCATGAGGGATTTGCGCCCGATTGGCTTTGGCTTTGCTATTGTCTTCTCGCTCATCGCTTGGACATTGATTATCCAAGTCGTACGTATGGGCTTTTAAACTCTCACAAACCTGTTGGCCTTACTATTGCGGGTCCTTGAAGTCGCGATAGGGGAAGTTGGGGCCATAGGTACGCTGTTCCATCGTCGCGGCTGGTCCCTTGGTCACCTGCTTTTTGCCGGCGGCATCTTTGCTCATTTCAAAGCTGTCATAGAGTTCACCCGTGGCGGCATAGGCACGGTACGCAAGCGTTCCACCATTGATCTCAATGGTTTGGAAGAATTGGGTGCCTTCACCAAACCGGTCAAGCCTTACGCCCGACGGGGCATATTCGTCCCATCGTGTGGATTTGAATTTGTATTGCTTAGGGCCTGAAACCGAATTGACAAACATCATCGCAACATCTTCTGCACCACCAACAACCGCCCGCTCAGGCCGTTGCGGATCGGTTTCAGCAATCGTGCCACGGGCATACGTATGATCATGGCCTTGTAGGATCAGATCGACCTTATGTTTGCTAAAGACCGGCAATAGAAGATTGCGCCGCGAGAGATTGTCCCGTCCTTGGCCGGACGAGAAAATCGGATGGTGCATGGTCACGATACGCCATTTAGCTTTGGACTGCGTGAGGGCTTGATCCAACCAAGCCGCTTGGCTAGCCAAATCTTCCGACGTGGTGTCCAGCACGAAGATGTCGAGGTCCGGGCCATAGGCGACCTTGTAAACCGTCTCGCGTAGGGTGGCAGGCAGGCTCTCGACCGAGCTTAAGCGGAACTGCGGCCGCCACATCGCGGAAAGCAACCGGCGCTGGGCTGGCCCGACGCCAAAGCTATCATACTCATGGTTTCCTGAAACTGGGATGGCAGGGATCATACCATGGATAAAGCCAACGGCCTTGAACCATTCGGCCCACTCAATATCGCGTGAGCCGCGATTGACCAGATCACCTGCGTGAATGATGAAGCGCGCGTCTGGCATTTTTTGGTAGCCAGCGCGGATCAGGCGCGACCAATGCGACAGCACGCCATTTTGCGCATCGCCAACATAGAGAAACTTGATCGGGCCTGACTTGGGCGCGGTGCGGATTTGGAACCACTCGCTCCATTTGCCGTCGCCACCGCCGACGCGGTACGCATAAAGTGTGTCTGGTTGCAGGCCGTCGAAGTTAATCGAGTGATAGGTGACAGGTGCCAGCCCAGCATTCCATGTCATCTTTAGTTCTTGCCCGGCGGTTTTGATGGTCTCGAGGTCAAGTGGCTCAGAGTCCGCCGCCTTGCGGGTCGCGCCCAGATCAAAGCGCGCATCGGGCCTAGCGAGCACAATCTCTGCCACAGCTTGGGTAACGCTGCCATCGGTCCGCCATGTGACAGAAAAACTGGTGGTTGGGTCGGTTTCAAACGTCGTGATGATGCGATCTGGCCAAATTGAGGCTTGTTGCCATGGGGCAAGTGGGGCGGGTGCATTGTGATTTGGATGGGCGAAGGCGGGTGCGGCAAGGCTCAACATGGCCAAGACACTGGCTGCCAAAAATTTTCGCTGTCCCATCATGCACTCCCCTGAAGACTAACTCGGCCGATTTGTTTGATTGCTAGGACTATCTCATGACGGGCCTGTGACGAAGGCCGCATAAGGTGCTGGACGTATTGTCACCTTATTGTGAGGCCTCGCGCCATTTCATTGTGTTTTTCCGCTTCCAGGGCTGCGGCGGACGGCAAAGATCGCGATCACGAGGGCAGTGCCTAGAAAGAACGACGCTGTCAGGAACGGGGCCCCGGGTAGGTCCAATCCGCCGGGCAATTGCTTCGCGACGCCTAATGCGAACAGGCTGGTGTAAAGTGTTGGTGCGAAAATTCCCATCAAAGCCATGAGCGACGCAAGGCCACCTTGCAATTGTCCTTGTGCCTTGGCGGAGACGCGCTGGGTCATCAGGCTCTGCACGGACGGGTTGAAGAGCGCCCACAACGTCATCACGGGCATTGAGGCCCAAAACCACATTGGTGTCGGGGCTAAGCCGTACAAGGCAAAACCACTCATCCCAAAGAACAAGGCCACCATGAGAGAGCGCCGCTCGCCCAAGCGCCCTACCACCCTTTGGACGATGAAGAGCTGTGCCAAAATCATCAAGGTTGATGAGGCGGCCATGGTGGCACCGGTTGTGATGGTGTCAAAATGGTACCGATGCTCCGCATAAAGAACAAAGCTAGATGGAAACACATTCTGGGCCAGCGCAAACAAGGCATAAACCGGAATAAGGGCGTAAAGCATGGGCTGGCCCTTAAAGACAGCCAAGGCCCCAATCGGATTGGCTTTGCGCCATCTAAACGGGGTGCGATTCTCGAGCTTGTGGGACTCAGGCAATACGAAATACCCATAAGCCGCATTGATAAAGCACAAAGCGCCTGCGACGTAGAGGGGTAATCGAACGTCAATTGCGCCTAATAGGCCGCCCATGGCAGGGCCAAATGTAAAGCCAACACCAAATGCGGCGCCTAGCATCCCAAATGCCTTTGCCCGCCCAGCAGGGGGTGTCACATCTGCCACATAAGCATTGGCAGCGGAAATATTGCCAGCTGTAGCCCCCGAAATCACGCGTGCCGCCAAAAACGCCAGAAAGGTGGGCGCAACGGCGGTGGCAAAATAGGAAACACCTAAGCCGACACAGGCCAACAAAATAATGGGTCTGCGTCCATACTGGTCTGACAGGGCACCCAAAATCGGTGACATAAAGAACTGCAGCAACGCCCACATCGTCATGGACCAGCCAAAAGCATGGGCGGCAGACGTAACATCGGAAAAATAGGTTTCAACCAAGCGCGGCATAATCGGCACGATCAGGCCGATCGACAACATATCGAGCACCACAGTCGCCAGAATAAAGATCATGGCGCCGGGCCGGGCTGCAGGTGGCGTTACCGCCGCTTGGCTTGATTCGTCTGTCACGCTTGCCCCGGCTTCTCGATCACTCAAATGTTATCCGCCTTACTTAGAGTGTTATCAAGGCAGTGCACAGGGCAGAATGAAACTTCGTGCATCTTCTTCATTGCGGCTTCAACCGGAGCCACTTAGACTGACTTCATGATGGCTCGAACCTTCAGTTTGGCAGCTTTGGCTGTTGCAGCTTCAACCTTGGCTGGCGCGCAAGAGCCGCTGGCCTATGTGCCGCCGCCCTTCACCTCCTCTGGCTCGGCCGAGTTTGATGCATGGCGCACTGACTTTGCGACGCGTGCTGTCCTAATCGGAAAAAAGCAGCCCGCCATTGTCGATGCCACCTTGGCCAATATCTCGCCCAATGGCGAGGTGAAGCGGCTCAACGAAAGCCAACCCGAATTTGTCCGCCCGATTTGGACCTATATGGCCGGGGCTGTTTCGCAAAATAGGATTGAACAGGGCCGCGCCGCCTATGCCGCTCGTAAAGAGGCGTTGGCCCCAATTGTGGAGCGCACGGGCGTGCCGCTTGAGTTTGCCATTGCCATTTGGGGCTTAGAAAGCAGTTTTGGCGGCAATAAGGGTTCCTCCGATGTGGTTCGCTCCTTGGCTACCTTGGCCTACACAGGTCGCCGGACTGCCTTGGGTGAATCCGAATTGCTGGCGGTATTTGACATTCTAGAGCGCGGAGAGGCAACCCGAAGCGATCTAATCGGTTCTTGGGCGGGTGCCATGGGGCACACCCAATTCATGCCGAGCTCTTTTCTAAGCCGCGCGATCGACGGCGATCGCGATGGCAAACGCGATATCTGGTCCAACCCAATCGACGCCTTGGCCTCCACACAAAACTATCTGGAGCGCGCGGGATGGCAAGCGGGAGAGCGCTGGGGCGTCGAAGTAAGCGTACCCGCAGATTTTGATTGGAGCCTCGCTGACGGTGTTCGCCGACCTCTGTCGTTCTGGAAGGCCTTAGGCGTCAATCCGGTTGCCGCTGATCTGCCGGACGGCCAAGCCGCCCCAGTCGACAATGATACATGGGAAGTCCGGCTCTTGGCACCCGCAGGCGCTCGGGGTGCGGCGTTTCTGGTGGGCGTGAACTATGGCGCGATCCGTACCTATAATGCGGCTGATGCTTATGCCTTGTCCGTCGCGCTTTTGGCCGATCAAATCGCTGGGCGTGGCCAAATGCCAACCCGTTGGCCGACCGATGACCCGCCCGTTGGTCGGGCAGGGGCGACTGAGTTACAGAAATTGCTCAATGGCCTAGGCTTTGATGTCGGCACACCGGATGGCCAAGCCGGTCCGCGCACGCGGGCAGCTTTGCAGGCCTATCAGAAGAGCCGCGGGAAAGTTGCCGATGGCTATGCGTCGGTCAGCGCTTTGGCCGCCATCCGGGCCGAAGTGCAGGCCAGCCAGCCCCCCGTTACAACATCGGTTTCGACCCCCAGCACAATTGTACCGCCACCACCGTCAGCGTCCGACCCCAATTACAAAGGTCCGCCACCAGTCAAAATGACTTGGTAGGCCAAGCGTCACCCAAACAAGAAAACGGCGGCGCAGAAACCTGCGCCGCCGCCTTGCAATCCCCCGATTGCCCCATGATTTGCGCCGGGCAATTGCCTGGGTGCAGCATCAATAACGATAAGTATTCGGCTTGAATGGGCCGGATTCTGGAACGCTGATGTAGTCCGACTGGGCCTTGGTCAGTTTCGTCAGCTTGGCACCAACTTTTTCGAGGTGCAACATGGCAACCTTTTCGTCGAGGTGCTTTGGCAACACATAGACTTGGTTCTCATACTTATCGCGGTTGGTATGCAACTCGATTTGAGCCAAGGTTTGGTTGGTGAAAGAAGCCGACATCACGAAGCTTGGGTGACCAGTGCCATTGCCCAGATTGACCAAGCGACCTTCCGACAACACGATGATGCGCTTGCCGTCTGGGAATTCGACTTCATCGACCTGTGGCTTCACATTGTGCCACTTGTAGTTCCGAAGTGCTGCGACTTGGATTTCGCTGTCGAAGTGGCCGATGTTGCAGACAATGGCGCGATCTTTCATCGCGCGCATGTGGTCGAGCGTCAGAACGTCGAGGTTACCGGTTGCGGTCACGAAAATGTCTGCACGAGGTGCGGCATCTTCCATGGTGACGACTTCATAGCCTTCCATCGCGGCTTGCAGCGCGCAGATGGGGTCGATTTCGGAAATCATCACGCGGCAGCCTGCATTGCGAAGCGAAGCGGCAGAGCCTTTGCCCACGTCACCAAAGCCTGCAACCATAGCGACTTTACCAGCCATCATCACGTCGGTGCCACGGCGGATGCCGTCGACCAAAGATTCCTTACAGCCATAAAGGTTGTCGAACTTCGACTTGGTCACGCTGTCGTTCACATTGATGCCTGGGAAAGGCAAATCGCCACGCTCAGCCATTTGATACAGACGGTGCACGCCCGTGGTGGTTTCTTCCGACACACCCTTGATGGCATCGCGGATCGCCGAATAGAAGCCTGGCTTTTCGACCAGATAACGCTTCATCACCGCGTAGAGCGCTTCTTCTTCTTCGTTCTGTGGGTTGTTCAAGATGCTGGGGTCTTTTTCAGCCTTGGGGCCCAAGACGCACAACAAGGTTGCATCGCCACCATCGTCCAAGATCAGGTTTGGATAGCCGCCATCGGACCATTCAAAGATTTTGTGGACATATTCCCAATATTGCAAAAGCGTTTCGCCTTTGATCGCGAAAACCGGCACGCCAGCAGCAGCAATTGCAGCGGCAGCTTGGTCTTGGGTTGAATAGATGTTGCAGGAAGACCAGCGAACGTCAGCACCCAAAGCGGTCAAGGTCTCAATCAAGACGCCGGTTTGGATCGTCATGTGCAAGCAACCAGCAATGCGGGCGCCTTTCAAAACCTTACCTGGGCCAAATTCAGCGCGCGTTGCCATCAATCCCGGCATTTCGGTCTCTGCAATTGCCAATTCCTTGCGGCCCCAGTCAGCCAAGCCGATGTCGGCTACGATATAGTCAGTCATGAAAAGTCCTCGAAGAGTCGATGCCTGCGCCAGCGACCTTCGCGCACAGGGCCTAAGAAGGCGGCTTCTAACCGAGGCTTCGACAAAAGGCAAGGAAAGATATAAACATGTCTTTATATGATTGCAGGGGCTGGTGGTTTTGGGTGTTGCCTATCAGGCTTAGACTCAGTCCAATCCCTTGTTTTTTGCGCGCTCTTAGATTAGATCGCACGTCCCATCTGATCGTCCGGCGAAACGGCATGCCGTGGCGGTTATTTTAGCTGACTTGAATTCTTTATGAAAACAAGTCCGTGCATCATAGCACAGGAGAGCGAAATGCCGAAACTGAAGACTAAGAGTGGCGTTAAAAAGCGCTTCAAGATCACGGCTACCGGCAAAGTTATGCATGGTGTTGTGGGCAAGCGTCACCGTTTGATGTCGCACAAATCCAAATATATCCGTCAAAACCGTGGAACGTCGGTGCTCGCTACAGGCGATGCAATTCGCGTGAAACTTTGGACGCCCTACGGGCTGTAAGGATATAGACAATGGCACGTATTAAAGCAGGGCAACAAACCCGCGCCCGTCGGAAAAACATCCTGGCAGCTGCTAAAGGCTTCCAAGGCCGCCGGAAGAACACCATCCGCACCGCGACCGCCGCCGTATGGCGCGCTGGTCAATATGCATACCGCGACCGCAAGGCCAAGAAGCGCAACTTCCGCGCTTTGTGGATCCAGCGCATCAACGCAGCAGCCCGTCAGCATGACATGACCTATTCGGTCTTCATCAACGGCTTGTTGAAAGCAGGCGTCCAAGTCGACCGCAAAGTGTTGAGCGATATCGCGATCCGCGAACCCGCCGCCTTCGCAGCCGTGGTTGAAAAGGCAAAGGCCGCTCTGGCTGCATAAGCCCCTAAGCGCGTTTTGATCCAACGGATCAAAGTTGCGCGCCAATTGGAATGCGAGCAACGCGAGCGCGGTTGACACGACTTGAAAACGGCCTTGAGGTAACTCAGGGCCGTTTTTGTTTGCGTTTCCACCTAAATACACCACGCCTGCATCGGGGGACAAATGCATGCCGACCATTCAAGCCAATGGCATTGAGCTTTATTATGAAGAACGGGGCGCGGCCTCGGGCGTGCCTCTGTTGTTGGTCATGGGGCTTGGGCGGCAATTGATCGCGTGGCCGGAAGATTTCATGGCAGAGCTGGTAGCTGCCGGGCATCGCGTGATCTTGTTTGATAATCGCGACGTGGGCCTATCCACCCATTTTCATGGCGCACAAGTAGCAAGCCCATTGCGCGCGATTGCGGGGCTTTTGCTCGGGATCGGCTTTAAGACTGCCTATCACGTCAAGGATATGGCCCAAGATGCGGTGGCGCTCTTGGATCATCTGGGGATCGAAAACGCCCATGTCGTTGGGGTCTCTATGGGTGGGATGATTGCGCAAAACATGGCGATCTATCACCCAACTCGGCTGCGCAGTTTAATCTCTGTGATGTCAACCAGCGGTGCCCGCGGTTTGCCCAGCGCCCCGGCGAAACTGCGCCAACGTCTGACGGCACGCCGGAGCAAGGCGCCAAGCCGCGATGAAGCAATTGAGATTGGTCGGCGGACGCTGGAATTGATCTCTTACCCGGATCCGGCGCGCGCGCCCGACGCCTTCGTCAATCATTCGGCCGCCGCTTATGATCGCGCTTATGATCCCAAAGGCACGCTGCGACAACTCATTGCCGTTCTGGCCGATGGCGCGCGTGCCGGAAAGCTGGCCTCAATCCAAGCGCCCACCTTGGTCATTCATGGCAAGCAGGATGAATTGGTGCCACTGGCATGCGGCGTCGACACCGCACGGCGTATTCCCGGTGCAAAGCTAGAGGTCATAGACCAAATGGCCCATGACCTCCCGCCGTCAAAAACCAAGCACATGGCTGATCTGATCATCAGCCATGCGCAACGTGTGGAACAAGGTCGAGCCGAAGCGGCTTAATTGCCGCTGGTGCCGTCCGCGAGGCCGCGCATTTCCAACAGCGCCTTTGGATCGGGATCGCGGCCACGATACTGGCGATAAGCTTCTGCTGGGTCACGCGAATTGCCGCCGGCATAGACAAAGGTGCGCAAGCGCTTGGCGACATCCTTGTTGAAGATATCGCCTGTCTCGGTAAAGGCGCGGAAGCCATCGGCGTCGAGGACTTCCGACCACATGTAAGAGTAATAGCCCGCCGAATAACCGCCCGAGAAGATATGGCCGAAGTGGGTCGGTCGATGGCGCATCACAATCTCACGCGGCATCCCGATCCGGGCTAAGCTTTCCTTTTCAAAGGCCCCCATATCAAAGCCCTTGGGCAGATTGGGCTGGCTGTGAACGTCCATATCAACCAAGGCAGAAGATAAAAACTCAACCGTGGCAAAGCCTTGGTCATGGTTGCGCGCAGCCATTACTTTGTCCAGCAGCTCTTTCGGCATGGCGGCACCGGTATCGCTGTGGCGGGCAAAACGCTCTAGCACTTGGCGTTGGCCCAGCCAATGCTCATAGATCTGGGCAGGGAATTCTACAAAGTCGCGCGACACGGCGGTGCCTGCGAGGCTCGGAAAGGCGACATTGGACAATAGGCCATGTAGGCCGTGGCCAAACTCATGGAACAAGGTTTCAGCGTCGTCATAAGACAGTAAAGTCGGCTTGCCCGCAGGTGCCTTGGTGTAATTCAACACGTTGACGACCATGGGCTTTAGATTGCCATTAACCCGGTCTTGGCCCTGATAGCTGGACATCCAAGCCCCGCCTTGCTTGCTCTCGCGCGAGAAGAAATCGCCATAGAACAGGCCGATATGGCGACCGTCACCCTCCATCACTTCCCACACTCGCACGTCGGGATGATAGACAGGTACGGTGCCGGTAATCTCTTTAAACTTCAGGCCAAACAATTGATTGGCGACCCAGAATTGTGCGTCCAACATGGCGTCGAGCGAGAAATAGGGCTTCACTTCATCTTCATTCAGATTGTATTTCGCCCGGCGCTTTTGTTCGGCATAGAAGCGCCAATCCCAAGGCTCCAGCTTGTCGCCCGTAAAGCCTTGCGACTTGGCTAGCGCCAGATATTCCGCAGCATCGCGCGTCACAGCTGCCTTGGCAGGCTCCCATACCCCATTCAGCAAGGCGCTGACATTGGCCGGGGTCTTTGCCATTGTATCCGCCAAGGTGAAGGCGGCGTGATGCTCGTAGCCCAAAATCGAGGCGCGCTCTTGGCGAAGGGTTACAATTTCGCTCGCGGTCGCCTTGGTATCTTCGGCGTCATTATTATCGCCACGCAACACCCAGCCGCGCCAAGCCTTCTCGCGCATGGCCCGATTGGTCGAGAGCTCTAAGAAGGGCTCAACGCTCGAGCGGCTCAAGGTCACGACATACTTGCCCGGCATGCCACGCGCGCGACCGGCTTCCAAAGCGGCATCGAGGAAGAATTGCGGCAGACCAGCGCGGTCGGCCTCGGTTTCCAGAACCAGCGCGAACTGGTTGGTGTCTGCCAAGACCTTTTGGCTGAAATTGGTGCTGAGGCTCGACAAACGCTGATTGATTTCCGAGACGCGGGCTTTCTGTTCGGGGTTGAGTTTAGCGCCAGAGCGAACAAAACCTTGATAGACGCGTTCAACCAAGCGGCGCTGTTCAGGGGTGCGCAGGGATGCGCGCTTGTCGTACACCGCCTTAACGCGGGCAAAAAGCTTCGGGTTCAGGCGGATCGAATCCGAATGGGCGGCCATTGCGGGGCCCATCTCGCGCTGAATGGCGCGGATTGGCGCGCTGGAATTGGCTGATGTCATATTGAAGAAGACAGCCGAAACATCATCGAGGAACAGGCCAGTCTTTTCCATCGCGAGAATGGTGTTATCGAATGTGGGGGCCGTTTTCGCGTTGGCAATGGCTTCAATCTCAGCCCTTTGTTGACGCATCCCTTCATAGAAGGCCGGCCGGAAATGTTCCGGGCGAATCCGGTCAAAAGCGGGTGCGCCAAATTTGGTGGCTTTGGCTTCAAAGAAAGGATTGCTGAACGCTTGCGCAGCTGTGGTGGGCTGGGCTGGGTTGGCCAAGGCGGCCAAAGGCATTGCGAAAGCGCTGAAAGCAAAAAGGGCAGCACGGAACATTGGATTCTCCCTGAAGCAGGGCCATGGCCCGCCTGAAATTTTGAGCCGTTTCCTTAGGGGGCAGGGCAGGCTGTGTCAGCGCTTGGCGGGCTCACATTTTTGTGAGGATTGGGCAAAGCGCGATCGTCAATCATCTGCGCCACCCCCCTCCCATTTGGGCGTCCAATCCGCTAGGACCGTTTCATGACTGATATTGACACTCTCTCCCGCGATCTCTTTGCCCAATTAGATGCCGCTCATGATGAAGCGGCCGTTGAACTGGTGCGCGTCAATGCCCTTGGAAAGAAAGGCAGCGTGTCCGAACTTCTCAAAGGCATGGGTGGGATGAGCCCGGAAGAGCGTCAAACTTTTGGCCCCTTGGTCAATGGCTTGAAGCAAAGTCTCAGCGACGCGATCGCCGAAAAGAAAGAGGCGCTGGCTCAAGCCGCCCTCGATGCGCGCCTCTTGGCAGAGCGGATAGATGTGACTTTGCCTGTGCGGCCCGAGCGGCGCGGCAAGATCCATCCGATCATGCAGGTGTTTGAAGAAGTTCAAACCATCTTTTCCGATATGGGCTTCTCCATCGCGGAAGGGCCGGATGTCGAAGATGACTTCCACAATTTCACCGCACTGAACTTCCCGCCCAAGCATCCAGCGCGCGATATGCATGACACCTTCTTCTTTGAAGAGAAGGAAGATGGCTCGCGCATGTTGTTGCGCACCCATACCAGCCCCGTGCAAGTGCGCACCATGCTGACCCAGAAGCCGCCGATCCGGATCGTGGCGCCGGGCCGCACCTATCGCTGCGACTCAGACCAGACCCACACGCCGATGTTCCACCAGATTGAAGGCCTCGTCATTGAGGATGGGGTGCATATGGGTCATCTCAAGGGCGTGCTGATGGATTTCATGCGCGCCTTCTTTGAGATCGACGATGTGGATGTGCGCTTCCGCCCACACCATTTCCCGTTCACCGAACCGTCGGCGGAAATGGATGTCCGCTGTGACCGTTCGGGCGGTGCGTTGAAAATCGGTACGGGCACAGATTGGCTTGAGATTTTGGGCTGCGGCATGGTTCACCCCAATGTACTTCGCGCCTGCGGCATTGATCCAGATCAATACCAAGGCTTTGCTTTCGGCATGGGGATCGACCGACTGGCGATGTTGAAATATGGCATCCCGGACCTGCGCGACATGTTTGCAGCAGATGTTCGCTGGCTGAAGCATTATGGATTTGAGCCCAGTGTCCAACCGAATCTTGCTACGGGATTGAGCTAAGTTCCGCGGCGCCCCTGCCGCGCAGAAATTTTTGACCCGCTTGCCTAAGGCAAGTGCCCCATGAAGGACTAAGGATGTTGAAGCCGTTCTCGACCCGTGCGCCCACAACGCCTTCTGAGGCTGCGGAAACTATTCGTCCCTTGGTTGCCGTCAGAAAGCTATCTCATTTTGGTGATTTGCCGCTGCCGACTTATGAAACCGGCCAATCAGCGGGCATGGATTTGCGGGCCGCTTTGGCCGAGGGCAGCCATATCGACTTATTGCCCGGCCGGCGGGCCCTAATCCCAACCGGTCTGTGCATTGCTTTGCCGGCTGGCTATGAAGCTCAAGTTCGGCCGCGCTCAGGGCTTGCTCTGAAGAATGGCATTACTTGCCTCAACAGCCCCGGCACGATTGATGCGGATTATCGCGGTGAAGTCGGCGTGATCCTGATCAATCATGGTTGGGAGGGCTTCCGCATCCATCGCGGCGATCGCATTGCGCAAATGGTCGTCGCCCCCATCACGCAAATTGGCTGGATGGAGTTTGAAGAACTCGACGAAACGGCACGGGGAACAGGCGGCTTTGGCTCCACAGGCAAAGATTAAAGTACTGCCGCAGCCCGTTCAGGCAGAAGCATCGAGTACCAAAATTGTCGATCTTTTGGCCCATGATCTCTTAACACCAGAAGAGGCCACTGGATTAGAAGCGGTGGCGGAGCGCTATGCCGTGGCGGTGACGCCGACGATGCTGGACCTGATTGACAGGGCCGACCCGCAAGACCCGATCCGGGCGCAATTTGTACCATCCGTGCTGGAGCTGCAGCAAAGTCCAGAGGAAAGCGCTGACCCAATTGATGATGCGGCCTTCACGCCAGTGCCAGGCCTCGTCCACCGCTATCAAGACCGCGTTCTTCTGAAAGTTCTGTCGGTTTGCCCTGTCTACTGCCGCTTCTGCTTCCGCCGCGAGATGGTGGGACCTGGTGGCGAGGCTTTGGTGGGCGAAAACCTAGATCAGGCTTTGGATTACATCCGCGCGCGGCCTCAGATTTTTGAGGTTATACTGACGGGCGGCGACCCCTTTATGCTGTCAGCCCGTCGCGCGCGCGAATTGGTGCAAGCCTTGGCAGCTATTGATCATGTGAAAGTCGTGCGTTGGCATACGCGTGTGCCAGTTGTGGCACCTGAGCGCGTCACCGATGACTTTGTAGGCGCGCTACGGGCAGAGGGCGTCGCAAGCTGGGTCGCTATTCATGCCAATCATCCGCGCGAGTTCACCACAGAAGCCAAAGCCGCCATTATTCGGATGCGGGAGGCGGGGATTAGTCTGGTTAGTCAGTCCGTCTTGCTACGGGGCGTGAATGATCGCTTGGATGTGCTGCAGGACCTGATGCGCGGCTTTGTCGCACTTGGGGTAAAGCCCTATTATCTGCACCATCCTGACCTTGCCCCCGGCACCGGCCATTTTCGGTTGCCAATTTCAGAAGGCCAAGACCTTATGGCGGGGTTGCGCCGCACGCTGACGGGCCTCGCCCAGCCCACCTATGTTTTGGATGTACCCGGTGGGGCATTTAAGGCCCCACTCGACCCACCTTATGTGCGGGAAACTGAAGGCGGGCTGCAACTCTTAGACGGAACAGGTCTGTGGCATGATTATAAGGGCTGAGGGGCCTTTGTCAGCCTAGCCCTTACCCGTTAGGTTTGCGATCTTGGCTTCGGCTTCTGCCAGCCGAACTCGGCTTTCTTCTGCAAGACCGATCTGCTTTGACCGATCTCGAAGTGCGGCTCGATAGGTATCGCGGATGCCCAATTGGGTAGCAATGCGGGCGCTGACGATCTGAAAATCCACGGGCTTGGTCACATAGTCATTGGCACCCGCCTGAAGACACTCCACCATCATGGCTTGGTCAGTCCGGGCAGAGACCATGATGATTGGCAAGGCGGCGGCAGAGCGTTTGGTGCGGATCTTTTTGACCACATCCAGACCACTTAGACCCGGCATCATAACGTCCAGCAATAAGATATCGATCGGCGAGACGCTTAGAATATCCAGCGCTTCTGTGGCGTCACTGGCCTCATAGACGGTGGCCTGACGGTTGCGCAGGCGCCGCGCCAGCACATCGATATTATCCTGCATGTCGTCGACAATTAGGATGTTGGTATTGGCAAATTGATCCTGGAGATCTTCGGTCACGACGCCGTCCTCCCTTGAAATTGGCGGTTCATTTCTTCCATTAGGTTCGGCCAATCCACCGGCTTGGTGGCAAAGGCATCGCAGCCTGCTTCAAAGCAAGCTTCGCGGGATTCGTTCATCGCATGGGCGGTCAAGGCGATAACTTTGATGGTTGCGCCCAGTTTCTCGCGGATCAGGCGGGTGGCATCGAGACCCGACATAATCGGCATCGATACATCCATCAGCACAAGGTCTGGCTTCCATGCTAAAGCTTGGGTTAGGGCGTCTTGACCGTCGCTGGCCCCGCGCACTTCAAATCCAGCCCGTGTTAGACGACGCATCAGCATTTCGCGATTGTCGTCGTGATCCTCAGCCAGCAAAATTCTTTGCATGACAGCCCCCGTTACTTACTGTTCAGCAATTTCATGATTTGCGTACATTTGTATAGGCAAAACTGTATCCCATGGGTCATGAATTCGCTTTCCATTGGCGATAACGCGGCAATTCAATGGTTTCTGCATCGGAGGCTTCGCTCTTCGGGCGGATGAGCCGCGCAATCGCAGCGCCCAATACGGAGCCCAGAACTGGCTTCATAAAGTGTTCTTGTGCGCCAAGGGCGATTGACTTGCGTTGATCATCATCGGCCGCAATCACAACAATTGGTGTGTCATTCAGCCCTGCATTGGCACGCAGAGCGGCCAGACAGGTGTAACCGTCCATATCTGGCAGCTCGAGGTTTAAAATTACCAGATCAACGGCGCGATTGGCTAGGTAGGCGAGGGCCGAACTGCCGGTGAACGCCATCGCGCTATTCAGGCCCAGACTTTGGGCCGCCCGCAGCGCCAGCGTATTGCTCACCTCATCATCATCGATCACGAGGATTAATGGCGCAGCCTCGTCAGCCGCGATCTGCACATCTACATCCTTAGCCTGTAAGCCCTTTGCTGGCAGCGACAGGGTAAAGGTTGATCCAAGCCCTGCGTCGCTCTCGACTCGAACGGTCCCACCAAGGAGTTGCATCATTTCCCGGGTAAGGGCGAGGCCAAGGCCGGTTCCACCATAAACGCGCGTCACCGAGCCATCACTTTGTTGGAACGGCTCAAACAATCGGGATTGCGCTTCTTTGCTCATCCCAATGCCGGTATCAGTCACTTTGATTTCATACTGTGCACGCCCGGTTGCTGTGCCCTGCTTTTCAAACGTGATCGCGACTTGCCCGTTTTGGGTGAACTTGATCGCATTGGAGATAAGGTTCATCAAACATTGGCGCAGGCGGAATCCATCGGTTAAGACCACAATTGGATCATCGGGCGTTGCCAAGATCATTTGATTGCCGCGATTTTTTGCTAAAGGGTCCAAACTCTGCAGGACTTCATTGGTGAGTTCGAACAAATTCACAGGTTCGTATGTGACTTCCATCTTACCTGCCTCGATCTTTGCAAGATCGAGGATTTCATTGATCAATTTCAGCAGGTGTTGGGCTGAATCCTGAACCTTGCGTGCATCACGGGCTGCCTCTTGTCTGCCGTCCTGTTCGGCATCTTCAATCAGCATTTCCGTATAGCCCAAAATGGCGTGAAGTGGGGTGCGCAGTTCATGGCTGACATTGGCCATCAATTGCGATTTCGCTTGGCTGGCGATCTCTGCATTCAGACGCGCTTCGCTCAATTGTTGCACGGCGGTCGCCAGCAAGTTGTCGCGTTGGTCGATGTCGCCTAGGACGCGCTCAAAGCCCGCTAGCAATTGCCCCGCGCTTTGATTGTTTGGGTCTTGATCCCCTGACATATCAAGCGGCTCTTTCACAATTTCGAGTTTCTCATGCCAAGAGGGCTGGCTGGCCTTTAAACTCAGCACCTCTGGACCGCAGATTTCTTCCAGAAGTTTGCGCTTCTCGTCTAACGCCTCTTGCGCGCGAGCAATCATCACGGTCAAACGTTCTTGCTTAGCCTTTTCATCGGCGCGCGCCAGCAAGACTTCGGTGACATCCTGAGCGTAACCAATCGCTCCGCCAATATTGCCTTCTGGCGTGTACCAAGGGTGGACTTCCCAATCGAGATAGACTTCCACCCCGTCTACGCGCACCCGGTGGTCGCCACTCTTTTGGGTGCTAACACCGGTCAACGCCAGCGCGATGGCATCATGCCAATCCTGCTTAGCTGACGGCATGGCCTCGGCCATGGTTTTGCCTAAAAGGTCCTGTTCGCTCAGCTGGATCGCGCCTAACCAAGCTTCATTGACCGCCATAAAGCAGGCCTTTGTGTCAAACAGCGCCGCCCGCATGCTGGTGTGTTTGAAGATCAATTTCGAGATCATCGCATCACGCGCAGCGGCGCGACCTTGGACCAAAGCCTCTTTACGGGCGCGTTCCAGCTTGCGCTCGACAATATCACGCGTCCGCCACGCCATAATCACATAGGCTAACCCGCAGATGGCCGCGAGGCAGGCGACATAATGGCTTAACTCTGGGTGAGTCTTTTGGCTAACATACGGGTGCCACAAGCTTAAAAGCGGCAGGGCCAAAAATGGCATCAAAGTTATGCTACCAGAAAGACGCGATACCGACAAAATGCCTGTGGCCCTGGTCGCAGAGGCGGCCAGCATGGCCGTCGCGGCAATCGCCAAGGCTAAATCACCTGTTGAGATCATCGCAATTGGGGCGATCATGAAGGTACAAACGGTTAGCGCGCACATCGCACCCAGCTGAATTGCAGCGGTTTTGGTGCGCAAATGATCTCGCCCAGTTCGAAGCAACCAGCCGGCAAACCAAGTATCCACCGCAAACAACGCCAAAAACCCGGCCGCCCAAATCAGTGGCCAAATGTGATGGACTGTTAGGGCAAATGCACTGCCTGCAATCATGATCATCAAGGCGATGACCGGGGCTTCCTGTCGGACATTAGAAAAGTGTTTGTGAAGCGCATATGGACGTATCAAGGCGGTCTACTCGCAATAATTCCATACCCCTTTTAATTCAGTTGGATTAATATTGGGTCTCTGAAACCGGTTGTATTAATTCAAGGTTGGTAGGAATGCGTGTGACGCGTGACCTTAATTCAAAATAAGTGACCAACCTTCTTTGTCTCAAGTTGAACCTTGAGAATTCCTGTCCAGTCGTTATCAGAACCACGGGAACGGGGGCTTTAAGTCCTAGCCTTTATCCACCTTTTGCCGGGATGCCAGTTTCTGACAAGAACGATCGAAGAGGGTGCTCCCCCAATAAATGCCGCAAAATGTGAACTTCTTGAAGAAAGTGGCTTGGTCTGCCCCGCTTTCATAACCCCACTTGGCTTGTCGCCAACCGGTCCCGGCTGGACGACTTGGTGCTTCTATGCTTGGCATCCAATAGATTTACCGGCAGACGACAGCGGGGCCCCGACCTTTGCCTGCGGGCGGAGTCGCCCTTCCAAAGCCCCAACAAATCCCTATGTTAGGGCGATGAGCCAAGACCTTTATTCCTCGCGCGTCCTCGAACTGGCGGCCGAGATTCCCCATGTCGGATTGCTGGAAAGCCCTGATGGGCGGTCGCATCGGGTCTCGCGGCTTTGCGGGTCAGAGATCGAAGTGGATGTTTGTCTGCAGGATGGTCAGGTCATCGCGGCGGGGATTGAACCGAAGGCCTGTGCTTTGGGACAAGCCAGCGCCAGCATTTTGATGCGCCATATTGTGGGTGCCACGACCGAAGAAATCCAGACAGCGCGCGATGCGTTTAAGGCGATGTTGAAGGGGGAGGGGCCTGCCCCCACCGGGCGTTTCTGGGAGTTACGCTACCTCGAAGCTGTCAAAGAATATCCGCCCCGCCACACTTCGGCGCTTTTGGCATTCGATGCCGCGGTTGAGGCCAGTGAGCGTGCATTGGCTAAGCAGGCGACCACGGGCGAAATCTGACTGAAGGGGTGGTGACAAGCCACCCCATGTCGGGCTATAGGGCCTCATGATGTTTGCCTTTCTGGTTGCCCATTTGACTACTGACTAAAGCCGGCGAGGCGCGGCAGGGCGCTTCGCTGCGGCAAGAATTCACCCTGCCTGACTGTTCGACATAGACTTCTCTTCTCTGAGGTTTGGCGCTGGATAGAGCGGATCTGGCTTCTAATCAGATTGACGACGCAGCTGACAAAGATCATGGCGCAATCAACCACTCTTTCAGTAGCCGCCCAGGCGCTTCTCGTGGCGCAGCGCGTTTACAAGGTCACCTTGTCGCCACTGATCGGTCAGCAATGTCGATATTTGCCAAGCTGTTCTGATTATGCCGCAGACTGTGTACGCCAGTTTGGGGCATGGCGGGGATCTTGGATGGGTCTTGCTCGGCTTTGTCGGTGTCGCCCAGGCGGCGGCTCCGGCTATGATCCAGCGCCACTGTCATGTGAGCCAGTCTCGGCCTTTACACCTTGGCGATATGGCGATTGGAAGTTGGGCGCGCGCGCCTCTGACCCGCTCGAGGCAGATAGCGCACAGAACAGTCAAAGCACCTCAACATAAGCTACTCTTTGAAATTCCACACTGGCATAAAATAAAATGATCAACTTAGAATTCCCCGATGGTGCCGTCCGCCATTATGAGCCGCAGGTTACACCTTTGGCGATTGCCGAAGGCATTTCCAAATCCCTCGCCAAGAAAGTCGTCGCCGCAAAAGTCGATGGTCAATGGTGGGACCTAAGCCGCCCGCTTGCTCACGGTGGTAAGTTTGAATTGGTCACGCGCGACAGCGCTGATGGCCTAGAAGTCCTGCGTCACGATACGGCCCACGTCTTGGCCCAAGCGGTGCAAGAACTGTTTCCTGGCACGCAGGTGACCATCGGGCCAACGGTTGAAGATGGCTTCTATTACGACTTCTATCGCGAAGAAAAATTCTCAACCGATGACTTTGAAGCCATCGAGAAGCGGATGCGCGAGATTGTCGATGCCGACCTTCCCATCGTGCGCGAAGAGATGGACCGCGACGCCGCCATCGCACATTTCAATGCGATTGGTGAGACATTTAAGGCCAATATCATCGACGACATCATCCCGCCGGGTGAAGTCATCACCGTCTATCGCCAGGGCGATAGCTGGAAGGATCTGTGCCGTGGGCCGCATTTGCCGTCGACCGGTCGGTTGGGCAAAGCCTTTAAACTGATGAAGTTGGCTGGTGCTTACTGGCGCGGCGACCCTAAGAACCCGCAGTTGCAGCGGATTTATGGCACAGCTTGGTCCGATGATAAGCAATTAGCTGACCATTTGATGCGCTTGGAAGAAGCTGAAAAGCGCGACCACCGCAAGATTGGTAAGGCTCTCGATCTGTTCCACTTCCAAGAAGAGGCTCAAGGCTCGGTCTTCTGGCATCCGAAAGGCTATATGATTTGGCGGACGCTGGAAGCCTTTATCCGTCGTCAACTCGACGCCGATGGCTATGTGGAAGTGAAGACGCCGCAGCTTTTGGCGTCAAAATTCTGGGAGCAATCGGGCCATTGGGAGAAGTTCCGCGAGAATATGTTCGTGGTGCCCGATGAAGCCCCCTCCGTGGAAGAAGGTGCACCGATCTTTTCGGGCGAAGCAGATTTGTTGGCGCTCAAGCCGATGAATTGCCCAGCGCACATTCAGATTTTCAAGTCCGACCAGCGTAGCTATCGCGATCTGCCAATCCGGATGGCTGAATTTGGCTGCTGTCACCGCAATGAAGCCAATGGCGCCCTGCACGGCTTGATGCGGGTTCGCCAGATGACACAGGACGACGCGCATATCTTCTGCCGCGAAGATCAGATTGGCGATGAGACCAAGCGCTTCTTGAATCTCTTCAATCGCGCCTATACCGCCTGTGGTCTAACCAATATTCATTACCGCTTGGCGACAAGGCCAGAAAAGCGGGCAGGTACGGACGAGACGTGGGATAAAGCCGAAAAAGCCTTGGCCGATGCCTTGACCAGTGTTGGCGTGGACTTTGTGATCGCGGAAGGTGACGGTGCCTTTTATGGTCCGAAGCTGGAATTCCACCTGACCGATGCGATTGGTCGTACGTGGCAGTGCGGCACGTTCCAGTTGGACTATGTTCTGCCCGAACGGCTGGATGCGGTCTATACTGGCGAAGACGGCCTGAAGCATCGGCCTGTGATGTTGCACCGTGCCGTTTTTGGCACGTTTGAGCGCTTTATCGGTATCATGATCGAAAACTACTCCGGCGCTTTGCCGACTTGGCTGGCCCCGGTTCAAGCGGTTGTTGCGACCATCACGTCTGAAGCCGATGATTATGGGCACGAAGTTGCGGCGCGCTTTAAGCAGGCGGGCATTCGTGTTGAATCCGACCTGCGCAATGAGAAGATCAATTACAAAGTGCGGGAGCATTCCCTCGCCAAAGTGCCTGTCATGGCGGTGGTGGGACGACGCGAAGCCGAAGAAGGCAAAGTCGCCTTGCGTCGCTTCGGCAGCCAAGCGCAGGAGATCATGACGTTGGACGAGGCGGTTGCGATCCTGACAGCCGAGAGTTTGGCCCCTGATCTGAAAGAGACGCCTGCGTGAGTAACGTGCCGTTAGACTCCAGTCCAAACAGACCATTAGGCACCCGTGCAAAAATCGCGGGGGCCTTTGGAATTGCCTTTGGCTTGTTTGCTGGGACCGGTGTTACTGGCCTCGCCATGAGCTTGGGCATCGCGGGACTATGGGGACTGATCTACAGCTTCAGAGCGCCGGGCCAGTCGCTCGATAAAGCCTTTGTTGCTGCCTTGAAGAAGCATGGTGCAACATGGTTGTGTTTGATCTTATTTGTGATTTGGGTGCTGTTGACCTCGCTCTGGTCTCCAGCTGGCGACCTAGCCGCAGAGACAACTCGGCGGCTGGCTGCTGTCTTTGTCTTGGCACCGATCGGCATTTGGGCGGTTTATGGGTGTGAAGGTGAAGATCGGCTCTTGGCACAGCGCGCTATTATAGCGGGTGTGTTTATGTCGCTGGGCATTTTGACAAGCGAAGCATTAAATCACTATGCGATGAACAGGTTTGCCTCGCCGGATAAAGAGTCTTTAGAGATTGCGGGCGATATGGGCCGGGCTGCCGCTGCGACCCTCACCCTGTTTTGGGTCGTTTACGCGTGTCTCTACCAGCAATTATCTGACCCTCGCATCCGCCTTCTTCTGGTCGCCTTATCAATTTTTATCTCACTTCAGTTTGGAACAGACATCAATGCTTTGGGCCTTGCTGTGGGTACCATCGCTGCCTTGTTTGCTTTGCGCTTTCCACGCTTAGCCTTGGGCTTGGTCAGCGGTGGCACCGCAGCCCTGATTGCCGCTGCACCTTTGATTTACCCCGCAATAGCGCAGGTTGCGTTTCAGTTATGGCCTGGCGATGAGATGCCCTTATCCTATGGTCGGCGCGCCCAAATGTGGGAAACGGCGTCTGAGTATATCGCGCAAAAGCCGTTGACGGGCTGGGGATTAGGTGCGGGCAGCATCTTTGATACTCCGATCATTTACGGTGGATTTACGTGGCCAATTATCCAATTGCACCCCCACTCCGCGCCCTTGCATATTTGGTTAGAAACAGGCGGAATTGGAGCGCTTTTGGCATCGGTAACGCTGATCATGGCCGGCGTTGTGGGAATTCGGGTGTTTGGGCAGTACCGCGTTGCTACAGCGGCTTTGGTTGGCGGTCTGACCTTCCTTGCTCTCAATTGGGGCTTTAGTCATTCGGCCTGGAGAGAGTGGGTTTGGGTCAGCTTCGCTACCTTGATTGCCTTCTCGTTCATGTTGCGCAACCCACGCTGGTGGGCGGACGAATTGAGAGAGCGCCGTGCAGTTTGAGGCGCGCATCAGCGCAGTTGTTGTGACCTATCATAGCGGGGATGTTCTTCGTGCGTGTTTGACAAGCCTGCTGGCCAGTCCTGACTGCGAGGAAATCGTCCTCGTTAACAACGGCAACCCTGACAAGGTTTTAAGTGACTTGAGCGCTTGGACAGAGGCTGAGCCGCGCTTGAAGCTCATAACCGGGCATGGCAACGTTGGGTTTGGCCGTGCGTGCAATCTTGGCGCAAAGCACGCGACTGGCTCAATGCTTGCATTTGTGAATCCTGACTGCATGGTTGAGCCTGATGCTTTAGCTCACATGGCCTTGATCGCCGCTGCAGCCGGGCCGGTTCTCGTTGGCGGTTGCATTTGTGATCCAGAAGGCCTTGAACAACGAGGTGCTCGACGTGGCGCGTTGTCTGTATGGTCTGCTTGCGTCAGTTTCTTAGGGCTCGGCCGCCCCGGAGAACAGGCTGGAATCTGGCGGGACTTTAACCGCAACCGCGAGCCCTTGCCCACGAGCCCCATAGAGACCCCCGTTGTTTCAGGTGCGCTGATGTTAACCCGCGCCGACGCATTCTGGCAGATTGGTGGGTTTGATGAAGCCTATTTTCTCCATGTTGAGGATATAGATCTTTGCCATCGCTATGCTCTAGGTGGCGGCAAAGTTGTATTTCATCCAAGCGCACGTGCCACGCACATAGGCGGCACCAGTCAAACCGGGGCTTGGCAGGTTGAATCGTCAAAATTGCGAAGTTTTTTGTATTATTTTTGGAAATATGCTCGCCCGCCCTTTGGGCATATCAGCGTCATCTTCGTCGCTCCTGTCTTGGCACTTGCGATGCTCATGCGAGTTCTTACCTCCAAATAGTCAATTAGCGCAGTGACCTGCGCGATATAGCTTGATATTCCAAAAATTTGGACGCATTATTGTGTCAATAAAATTAGTCACATTCTTTTCTATGGGGGATCGAGTGCGCACCCGGAGATAAGGGGTTACCTAATGATAGACCACAACGCAGAGCCAGTGCGCCCAATAAGAGCCTTACTTCGCGGTTTAGAGGCGCTGCGTGCGCTAAATGGCCAAGACGGTATGACCGTCACGGAAGTGGCAGAGCGTGCCCGCGTCCCTCGCACAACCGCTTATCGCATTCTAGAAACCCTGTGTCAGGGCGGCTTTGTGATTCGCGATGAAATGGATGATCGTTATCGTCCTACCTTAGCAGTAACCAATCTCGCCGAGGGCGCACAAAACGAGGCCTGGATCCGGGAAGGCGCTTGGCCTCTTATTGCCGCTTTGGGCAAGCAGATCCTCTGGCCAGTTGGGATTTGGACTCTGACAGGCTCTGATTTGATTTTGCGGGCTGCGACGGATCGGACCAGCCCACTTGCCCTCAATCGTCTGACCAGTGGCGCGCATTTGGACCTGTTTGAGTCCGGTGCTGGGCAAGTCGTGCAAGCGTTTGAGACCTCGCATAAGCGCAATTTGTTGGAGGAAATTGGCCTCCACCGCCAGGGGCATACGTCGCTCAAGGGGCAATTGGAAGACATCCGCACACGCGGTTTTGCTTTTGATGCCAAACCGATTGGCGGCGAGATCAACCTTGCGGTTCCAGTCCTGAGACCTTCTGCGGGCGACGGACCAGAGGTGCTAGCCGCAGTAACGGTGCGCTTTATTCGCTCGGCCTTGAGCGATGAGCGCGCGATTGGTGAGCTGTTGCCCAAGTTGTTGCACTTAGCATCCGATATTCGCCAAGCCTATCTGGAGTTTGCACCGCCTGCGGCGCTCGCACCACGGTCTAGCGCTGGGGGCCGCTCGCCTGAATACGTTTAGGGGCTGCCACGACCTCCCCAATCTTTAGGGTGACCTCGTCGCCCTTTGAATAATTGAGACCGGGGAGAGGCGCACCGCGCCAAGTGACGCTTAATCCTTTTTGGGCCAAGCCTTCAACCAAGGGGACCTCAAACTTCGGGTCTGCGTTAACCACCAGCCCGACCCCAGGCTTTGCCGCTGCGACGGCCGCTTTCACGCTGGATAAAGCGGAGTCGCTGCGGGTCAGAAAGATAAGACTCGGCTCCTGATAACCAACGCCAATCAACGGGCCCGGCTTGCCCGGCGACAAGCGTGGGTGCAAGCCCTCTTTCTCAAGGGCAGATGAGACCCGTTGGCTCAAATCCAACTGCGGGATCGACGGCACAAACAAGCCCTTGATGGCAAGGCTGGAAACTATAGCTGTACCGACCAAGGCCCCGACGGCCCAACGGGATTGGCGGATAACCAGTACCAGCGCGACAATCCCTGTCAGCCCAATCGCTAGGCTGGCCTGCAAGGCGATGGTCTGCGCGCCCTTAGCCACATCTGCGGCCAAGACAACGGGCAAGGCAGCCATGATCAGGGTGCCAAATGCCAAAATGGCGATACTGGTCCAACGCAGCCAAGCTGTCTTCCAGCCGCCACTGAAAAGGCCGATCGCGCCTAAGAGCAAGACAGCGCCGTGAACCGGCAACGTATAATGGGCAAGTTTGGCTGGTGCTGCTTCAAACATCAACCAACCAGGAACCAACCAAGCAAGCAAAAAGCGCACGCGTGCGTCTTTGCGGTCTCGCCAAGCTGTCCAGAGCGCAAGCGGAATCAAAATGCTGCCGGGCCAGAAGATCACAGGCGACAACAATAGGTGCGCTCCGGGCGGCACGCTTTTATTCTCGGATTGTCCAGAGAGCTTCGGCGCTAAGTCCTGGCCGACAGCATCGAAAAAGAATTGGCCGTTGGTTGCCTGCCAGATCGCTATGTACCATGGCAGAACGATAACTGCTGCAACCAGCATGGACGGCCAATGCAGCGCCCGCTTGACCCAAGCAAAGTCGCGTTCCCACGCCAGAAGCATCAAGCCTGACAGAATGACCAGAAGCGGGCCAATAGGGCCCTTGATCAAAGCCGCCATGCCAAGGCCTACCCACAGCGCCCAAGGTGCCCAATCTGTTGCTGGGCCCGCAGCTGGGAGACGCAGCTTCGCCAGCCCAAGATAAGCCAGTGCAGTAAAGCCTGCGAGCGCCGCATCGGTCTTGGCGATGCCAGCCTCGGTGGATAGCAACAGCCCACATGCGATCGCGAGGCCAGCCACGAGGCCAACGCGACGGCTGTAGAGCAGGGTCCCGATCTGAAAGACGCACAGTGCGGCTAAAGCCGCGCCAAGTAGGGAGGGAATTCGAAAGGTCTGGATGGTTCGCGCTTCTGGTCCATTAAGTGGCCCGGCGGTTGCCGCCTGAAGCCAGTGGATGCCAATAGGCTTTTTATTGCGCGGCTCATCCTGAAAACTAATGCGGATGAAATCGTCCGTCTCAAACATCTGGGTCGTCGCCTGCACAAAGCGACTCTCGTCCCGGTCGAGGGGCTGCAGCGCGATAAAGCCGGGCAGGGCACAGGCGAGCAGGGCCAAAAGGATCAAAGCATGGGGCCGCCAGCCTTTGCAGAAGAAGTCGAGGAGGTCTAGGCCATCGCGTAGCTTCTTCTGGGCAGGGAGATCTTGGACTTGTTCAGACACGCCGGTTTCCTCAATCGAGCTGCGATGCGACCATCGCCTCAAATCTTGCTATACCCCTCTAGCTACTCCTCCTAACTGTGGCAATTCGCATTGGATCGTGCTGCTCTCTAGGTGATTGGTGCGAATCCCGTTTCGTAATTCAGGCAACCCACCCTATGGCAAAGTGACTTAGAGGTTCTGATGTCAGACTTACATAAACACGATCTGTCAATTGCGGTTCTGGTGCCCTGCTACAATGAAGGCGCAACGGTGGCGACCGTGGTTAAAGACTTCGCTCACGCGCTTCCCGATGCAAAAATCTATGTTTATGACAATCGCTCAACCGACGATACATTTGAGCGTGCGCTTGCTGCCGGTGCCATCGTGCGTCGCGAAGATCGTCCTGGCAAAGGTGAAGTTGTTCGACGGATGTTTGCCGACATTGAGGCCGATATCTACGTGATGATTGATGGCGATGCCACGTATCATGCACCGTCAGCCCCGAAACTGATCGATTTAATGATCTCCACCCATGCCGATCTGGTGAACGGTGCTCGCATAGATACGGCGGTGAAGGCCTATCGGCCAGGCCATCGTTTTGGTAATCGCTTGTTGACCGGTTTGGTCAGTGCCGTGTTTGGCCAAATGACCACCGACATGCTGTCGGGCTATAAGATTTTTTCTCGCCGATTTGTAAAGTCTTTCCCGGCCCATTCGCGCGGGTTTGAGATTGAGACCGAGCTGATGGTGCATGCCCTTGAGCTTCGTATGACGATCAAGGAGCAACCAACCCCCTATGCCGAACGACCCGAGGGGTCGATTTCCAAGCTTAACACGATACGCGATGGTATCCGGATCATATCGATTATCGGCTTGTTCGTGCGGGAGGAGCGGCCGTTGGCTGTCTTTAGCATGTTGGGTGCAGTGCTCGCGCTGTTGGCCTTAGGACTTGGCATTCCGGTGGTGATGGAGTTCTTAGCGACGGGCCTCGTCTCCCGCTTCCCGACTGCAATTCTGGCCAGCGCCTTGATGATTACAGCGGTGATTTCGGTGTTCTCAGGCCTTGTCCTCGATACGGTGACGCGTGGTCGCCGTGAGGTGAAGCGCTTTGCTTATTTGGCCGTGCAAGACCGACGCTTTCAGGTTTAGGTCCTATGCCCCAAAACAAAAACGCTTCCCCGCAGAGCAGGGAAGCGTTCGCGTTTCGGTTCTGTGCCCGAAGGCTAGAATAGACTTAGAGACCGGCTTTCGCCAACTCACTCATCAGTTCAGGCACGGCTGACTTATAGTCAGCAACCAAGCCATAGTCGGCAATGGCGAAGATTGGTGCATCGGCATCTTTGTTGATTGCGACGATGACCTTGGAATCCTTCATGCCCGCCAAATGTTGGATAGCACCAGAAATGCCGACAGCGACATAAAGCTCTGGCGCGACAACTTTGCCGGTTTGGCCAACCTGATAGTCATTCGGCGCATAGCCTGCGTCCACAGCCGCACGCGAAGCACCAACGGCTGCACCCAGTTTATCCGCCAACGGCTCGATCACATTGTGGAACTCGTCCGCCGAACCCATGGCTCGGCCACCGGACACAACGCGCTTGGCGCCTGCCAGTTCAGGACGGTCAGATTTGACGATCTCTGCACCCTTAAACACCACAGTAGCGGAAGGTGCGCCGGCTGTAACCGTTTCTACAGCTGCAGAACCACCAGCACCTGCTGCGGCAAAGGCGGTGGTACGAACCGTAATCACCTTCTTGGCGTCGGAGGTCTCAATCGTCTCCAATGCGTTACCGGCGTAGATTGGGCGCACAAAAGTAGACGCATTGACGACTTCTTGGATTTCCGAGATTGGCGATACATCCAAAGCTGCTGCGATGCGGGGGGCAGCATTCTTACCAGTTGCGGTGGCCGCAAACAGGACAGCCTCATAATTAGCCATCAAGGGCACAATCAGGCCTTCGACTGCTTCAGCCACATTCTGCTCAAAGGCTGCACCTTCGGCATGGAGGACTTTGCGTACGCCAACGATACCGCCAGCGGCCGCAGCAGCAGCACCGGCGCTGAGGCCTGCAACCAGCACATCAACATCCGATGACAAGGCCAAAGCGGCTGTAACCGTTTTGTTGGTTGCGTCCTTCACCGACGCATTATCGTGCTCTGCAACAACGAGAACTGCCATTAGAGGACCCCTGCTTCTTTGAGTTTGCCGACCAATTGCTCAGCGCTTTCAACTTTAATGCCGCCAGCGCGCTTGGGTGGTTCGGACACTTTCAACACTTTAAGACGCGGCGCGACATCGACGCCATAATCGGCCGTCGACTTTACGTCGATTGGCTTCTTTTTGGCCTTCATAATGTTTGGCAACGAAGCATAGCGCGGCTCGTTCAAGCGCAAGTCGGCGGTCACGATCGCAGGGAGAGCTACTTCTAGCGTCTGCAAACCACCATCGATTTCGCGGGTAACGCTTGCTTTTCCGTCGGCGATTTCAACTTTCGAAGCAAAAGTCGCCTGTGGCCAGCCCAGAAGCGCTGCCATCATTTGGCCGGTCGCATTGTTGTCGCCATCAATGGCTTGCTTACCCATCAGGACCAATTCTGGTGCTTCTTCACCGACAACGGCTTTCAATAGCTTGGCTACAGCCAATGGCTCTAGGTCGTCATCGGTTTGGATCAAAATACCGCGATCAGCACCCATGGCCAAAGCTGTCCGGATGGTTTCTTGCGCCTGTTGAGGACCGATAGAGACGGCCACAATCTCGGTAGCAACGCCCTTTTCTTTCAGGCGAACGGCCTCTTCAACGGCGATTTCGCAGAAAGGGTTCATCGACATTTTGACGTTTGCCAAGTCCACCCCGGTTTGATCGGGCTTTACGCGGACCTTCACGTTATAATCAATGACCCGCTTAACGGGTACGAGGACTTTCATGGGGCGTCTCCACTGAGTGAGCTTTTGGTTATAAAGGGGCAAGTTAGCCTAACTTGCCCCATTTTCCAATTTTCGTTTGAACCAGATTTAAACATGGGTCGGTTTAGGGAACCGACCAGATTTATTTTGGAGCGGCTTCAGGAGCCGGAGCAGCGGCTGGCTCAGCGGCGGGCGCGGCAGCGTCAGCACGAGCAGCAGCCCCCTCGGCCGCCGGGGCGGCAGCGTCTGCAGGCGCAGCAGCGGCGGCAGCAGCTTGAGCAGGATCACGCGTTGGGTCCGGCGCAGGCAGTGGTGCAGGTGATGGCGACAAGGAGTGCAGATAAGCAACCAAGGCCACACGGTCAGACGCCTTGCCCATGCCGGCGTAGGACATCCCGGTGCCCTTGATATAGGTTTTTGGTGCCTTCAAGAAGTTATAAAGGCCGTCATAGTCCCACGCCTTACCATAGGCTTTCATCGCCTCTGAATAATTGCCGAATCCAGCGTGCGTGCCTGCTGTCCGCCCAAAGATGCCATAAAGGGCTGGGCCAGTTTTGTTGGCACCGCCTGGATCAACGCTGTGGCAGGACGCGCAGACTTTGTGCAACTTGTCGCCTTGGGCAACCAATTCGGCCGTTTTGGCAGGATCGGCCAAGACAGTTCCCCAGTCTGGCAACAATTCAGGGCCTGAAGCAGCCTCTGCGCCCCCAGCGGGTGCTTCTGCAACTTCGACTGGAAAGCCTACGGCCTCCTGATTGTTGGCATAAACCATATCGCCCACAGTACGAAGGCCCATAATGCCCAAGCCGGTCGCCAAAACGGCGCCAGCTACCATGTTGAACCACAGATTGTTGCTGCTCATAACGGTGCTAATATCCCTGTTGCATCGCGGTAGCCCTCAACCAAACCTCATTCTTTCAAGGGTGGTTTGCGGACTTTGCGTATTAGATTGTCCTATGGCATGCGTCTCAGCGGCTTTCAACAGTTTGTGCTGTGGCACCGCGCAGACATAGGCTCGCATTCTTCGGCTTTGGGCATTAAGAACGCCTCCTCGCAAAGGGTCATCACCATGTCGCAACCCCTTATCGTTATCCCTGCACGATTGGCCGCCACCAGGCTGCCTGGCAAGCCTTTGGCCGATATCGCTGGCAAGCCTATGATTACTCGGGTGATCGAGCGTGCCCTTTTGGCCGGGCTTGGCCCCGTCGCAGTCGCTGCGGGAGAGCCCGAGATTGTTGCCGCAGCTGAAGCTGCTGGTGCCTTGGCGGTGCTGACAGACCCTGATTTGCCCTCTGGTTCGGACCGAATTCACGCCGCACTGGCGGATTTGGACCCCGAAGGCAATTTTGATCCGATCATCAATTTACAAGGCGATATGCCAACGCTTAATCCCGTTTTGATCCAGCAGGCGCTTGCGGCACTAGAAGATGCTCCTGATGCAGCGCTTTCCACTTTGGTTTCGCCCAGCACGGATCCAGCCGAGCGCGCCGATCCCAATGTGGTGAAGGCTGTGGTTTCTTGGCCAGACGATGGCGCAGGGGGTGCGACAACGGGTCGCTGCCTCTATTTCACGCGGGCAGACGCGCCAACTGGACCCGGACCGATCCAACGCCATGTTGGCCTTTACGTTTGGCGGCGCAGTGCTCTCGCTCGCTTCGTTGCAGCCGCACCTTCACCCTTGGAGTTGCGCGAGAAGCTAGAGCAATTGCGGGCGCTAGAACTGGGCATGACCATTGTCGCCCGCGCCGTCGATGAGTTCCCAAAAGGCGTCGACACGCCAGAACATTTAGAAAGTGCCAGAGCGTGGTACCAGGAGCAGGCAAAGTGAGCGATTTTGTTGAAGGTAAGATCGCCTTTCAGGGCGAATTGGGGGCCAATTCCCATGCTGCTGCCAAAGCGGCGTGCCCTTCTTTAGAGCCTTTGCCCTGTCAGACGTTTGAAGATGCGTTTGCGGCAGTCGCCAGCGGCAAGGCTGTTCGCGCCATGATTGCGATTGAAAACACCTTGGCGGGCCGTGTGGGCGATGTGCACCATCTTTTGCCGGAAGCGGGCCTTTACATCGTCGGGGAATATTTCGCCCCCATTCACCACCAATTGGTGGGGGTGAAGGGCGCGACTTTGAGCGATATCAAAAAGATCCGCTCGCATCCGATGGCGCTTGGCCAGTGCCGCAAAATCATTCGCGAATTGGGGGCAGAAGCCGTCAAGACCGCCGATACGGCTGGTGCTGTCCGCGAAATTAGTGAAATGGGCGACAAAAGTGTGGCGGCGCTTGGCTCTACCCTCGCGGCTGCCTTTTATGATTTGCCAATCCTGCGGCCCGATGTGGAGGACGAACCCCATAACGCCACCCGCTTTGTCATCCTCTCTGCCACGCCAGACGATGCAGAGATGGAAGATGGCAAATGTATCACCAGCTTCGTGTTCCAAGTCCGCAATATTCCGGCAGCCCTTTACAAAGCCATGGGCGGGTTTGCGACCAATGGCGTCAACATGACCAAGCTGGAGAGCTATCAGATCGGCGGCAGTTTTAATGCCACTCAATTCTATGCCGACATTGAAGGCCATCCCAATGAGCGCAATGTGCAACTGGCATTGCAGGAGTTGAAGTTCTTTTCAGCAGAGCTGAAAATCTTGGGCGTCTATAAGGCCCATGCGTTCCGCAAGCTGGAGAACGGCGCACCCGCCAGCTAACCCCCGAAAGGCACTTTTGCCATGAAGCCCTTACCGCCCACTCTGCGCAAAGAAGCCGTCACCTCGCTGGAGCAATTTTGCGCCCAAAACTTTGACGAGCCGGTCGGCAATCTGGCGGTTGAGGCCTTGTTCGACTTTATGGCCGCCGAAATCGGCCCGCTTTTCTACAATCAAGGCGTCACAGACGCCCAAGCTCGCATCCAAGGCTTGATCACGGACCTCGATCAAGAAGTCTATCAAGAGCCCTTCACCTACTGGCACCGGAAGCGGTGAGGGGCTTAGTTCGCTTAAGCCACCACCGAATCCTCTAAAGCTTCTTCCCTTCCCATCAGCCGCCAGCCCCAAAGGGTCAGGGCTAGCATGAAGGCGTTGGATAGGAATGGGTCGACTGGTTGGCATGATGGGCACCTAGAGGGTGTACACTTGGCATCGTGTCGCCAGATCTGAGTGACACGAAGTTCGCCTGCCGTATAAAGCGAATAGACAAGCCTTACTTGTAAAAGAAGTATCACCCCCCCGTAACCAAAGCCGCGGTGCCCCCGTATCTTCCTGCAAGACACCATGCGGAGGCCTCGGCCATGAAGTTTAAGAACATTGCGGCTACAGCGATTTCGGTTTTTGGTGCGGCCATCTTTCTCGATAGCTTGCGCTATAAATTCACCGACCATCCAAAGACCCAAGTGATTTTTGGGGCGCTGGATGGCTGGGCCGGCTCTTTGGGGCTGCCCGGGCTTTTCGCCCACACCGGTCTTTTCAGCCAATATGTTATCGGCTCGGCAGAACTTGTGGCGTCAACCTTGTTGATCGTGGGCCTGCTGCCCCGTCTACAGCGCTTGAACGCGCTGGGGGCCTTGATCGCTTTTGCGGTGATGGCAGGTGCCGTCAGCTTCCATCTGTTCACGCCTTTGGGCATTGACCCGAACCATGACGGCGGTGGCCTGTTTGCCGCTGCGGCGACGTTGCTGGCTGGCTCTATCGTTCTGATCGGCCTACGCCTGCCAGATATCTTAGGGCTCTTGGGTGACTTACGCCGCGTTTTTGTCGCAGACGCCTCCAACCCTTAACGCATCAAACTTCTTATTCAAGGAACGGATTCCCACCATGAAACCTCTTAAACTTGTGCTGATTTTGGCCCTGGCGGTTAGTCCGCTGGCAATTGCTGGCCCCGCTCTCGCCGATAAAGCCCCCGTCTGGACCAGCTTTGGGTCTAACGTCGCCATCAAGGGCTATGACCCCGTCGCCTATTTTTCAGCTGGTAAACCCGTGAAAGGCACGGCCCAATTCAAAACCACCTATCAGGGTGCCGAATTCCAGTTTGCGAGCGCAGCTAATCGCGACACGTTTGCCGCCAATCCTGCCCGCTATGCGCCCCAATTTGGTGGCTATTGTGCTTGGGCGGTCAGCCAAGGCTATACAGCAGGGATTGATCCCAATGCTTGGGCCATTGTCGGCGGCAAGCTCTATCTGAACTATAACAAGGATATTCAGACTCGCTGGCAGCAAAATACGGCTGGCAACATTGCTGCTGCCAATCGTAACTGGCCGACTGTCTTGAAGAAGTAGTGCGACTGAACCTTAAGCCGCGTCTGACGCGTCATCCTTCAGGGCCTTAGCAAGGTCCAGAAGGCGGCGTCGTGGGCGTTCACCCAGACGGTAATAGGCGCGGATCAGTTCCAGCGTTTCTTTCTGGCGCAATACTTCTGGCCCGATCTCATCATCATTGGCTGGCGGTTCGTTAGCTGCCGTCATGGTGGTCAAGCCATCATAGAAATACTGCACCGCGATCGAGAGCGCACCAGCCAACTCAAATAAGCGGCTGGCCGTGATGCGGTTGGCACCACATTCATACTTCTGGATTTGCTGGAAGCGAATGCCTACGCTATCGGCCAATTGCTGCTGGGTCATGCCCATCAAACGACGCCGACGTCGCAAACGGCGGCCCACATGTAGGTCGATTGAATTGGCCATCTAGTCCTCCTGGTCATCATAAACAGAAGCGTCGGGCCACCAGAACGATCCGAAACGGGACGGCCAACACTGTTACGATGGGTAGATTGCAAGGCCCATGCCGCTGAAGTGAACGGTTTGCAGCACAAGGTGCTTGCCGTAATCGCGCCTCGCGCTTAGCTTGCTGCAACTGCGAAGAAAGCAGTTAGATATCAAAGGGCAGGTCTTTCCATCAAATGGCACAAATCAAAACAATTGGCGTTGTTGGCGCGGGTCAAATGGGGAATGGCATTGCCCATGTTGCGGCTTTGGCAGGATATGATGTCTTTCTCAATGACATCTCCCAAGATAAGTTGGACGCAGGTCGCACCCTGATTGAGCGTAATTTGACCCGTCAAGCGGCGCGCGGCTTAATCAAAGATGCCGAAATCGCCCCTGCCATGGCGCGTATCGTCACGACAACAGCAATTAGCGACTTATCCTCCATCGATCTTGCGATTGAAGCGGCCAGCGAAAAGGAAGACGTGAAGCGCGCGATCTTCAAGTCACTATGTGCCATTGTCCGGCCCGATACGATTTTGTCATCGAACACCTCATCCCTCTCCATTACGCGGCTGGGTTCTTCCACAGATCGGCCAGAGCGATTCATCGGCCTGCACTTCATGAATCCTGTGCCGATGATGAAGCTGGTGGAAGTTATTCGTGGCCTTGCCACCAATGAGGAAACCTATGAAGCAGCCACGCAAGTGGTCACCGCCATGGGCAAAACCATTACCAATGCCGAAGACTTCCCAGCCTTTATCGTCAACCGCGTCTTGATCCCGATGATCAATGAGGCCGTCTATACGCTCTATGAAGGCGTTGGCACGGTGGAAGGCATTGATAAGGCCATGCGCCTTGGCGCCAATCACCCCATGGGTCCCTTGGAACTAGCGGACTTCATCGGCCTCGACACCATTTTGTCGATCATGCAGATCCTGAATGAAGGCTTGGCAGACACGAAATATCGCCCATGCCCGCTTTTGGTAAAATATGTGGAAGCCGGCTGGCTCGGTCGGAAAACCGACCGCGGCTTTTATGATTATCGCGGCGAAACGCCGGTCCCAACGCGCTAATTGAGGCAGGCGGGGCCGAACGCGAAGTACCGCTTTATTCCTAGCATCGTCATCCCCGAAGGCGTCAGCCTATCGGGGACCCCGTGCCGCAAAGTCCTTGGGGGTCCCCGCTCTGCGCTTCGCTTCGGCGGGGATGACAGGGTTGGTTGAAAGAAGCGTTTTATCTAGAAGCGCCTTTGCCGTTGTTTATGCCCTCACATAAACCCAAGCACGCCTGCCCGAGACAAGGCCAGCTTCCACGCGTTGATAGTCCGCCACTTCATAGCGATCTGCCGCACGAAGCTCCTCCGGGGTGATCCAAAAGACGGTCCCAGCCACCGTGTCCGTGGGATCTGAGCTCGCCACGACAATAGGGTGAAAGCGTTCGCCGCTAATCTTTAGAACCTCTGGATCGGTAATTTCTAAAAGTGTCTGTTTAAAGCCCAAGAGTGCGTCGCCAGTTCCCTCAAGCTTGCGGCCAAACGTCTCCCACTGCACCTGTTCAAGCTGCAGCGTGCCGTAGGAAAATAGCCGAACATGTTCTGTCACATTATGTCCTCACCCGTTCGATCACCGGATCAGTCACGCAATCATTAGCGGCTTTTGCGCAAGTTGGCTGCATTCTAGCAAGGAAAAATGGCGCACCGCCATGGAGTTTCTTCAAACGAATTATTCGCCGCATTACAAGATTGGGAATACACTTTAAAACGCTCTCCCTCGGCCTTGGCGATTATAAAAGGCGAAAAAATTCCGACTTCTAAGGTCAACGAAACCTCTTCATCGCAGACAGACCTTGTTATTTGGCAGGCGAAGTCACCTGCCAAACACAAGCGTCGTCTCTCTCGAATTGCGGGAGGGTAACATGGATAGCGGTCAGCCTATCAAGAACCCGCTCTATCCTGTCTCACTGCGTATGACCTTTGAGGAAAAGGCGAACCTCGAATTAGCAGCGGCAGGCATGTCTCTGTCATCCTATATCCGCTGGCGGATTTTCGATCCCGCCTCGCCCCCGCCCAAGCATCGCGGCAAGCAACCCGTGAAGGATCATGTCGCGCTTGCAAGACTGTTAGCGATGATGGGGCAATCGCGCATTGGGAATAATCTCAATCAACTTGCCAAGGCGGTAAACTCAGGAAGCCTTCCAGTTACGCCCGAAACCGAAGCCGAACTAATTGAGGCTGCGCGGGCGATTGTTCACATGCGCCGCCTATTGTTGGAGGCTCTACAGATTGAGGCAACCCCATGATCCTCAAAGCATCTCAACGGTCTGGCGCAAAGCAATTGGGAACGCACCTTTTGCGCACCGATGAGAACGAGCATGTTGAATTGCACGAGATCAGCGGTTTTGTCTCCGAAACGCTTCAAGGCGCAATGCAAGAGGCTTACGCGCTCTCTAAAGGCACAAAGTGCAAACAATTTTTGTTTTCAGTTTCGCTTAGTCCGCCTGCACACGAGAGTGTTCGGGTCGAAGTTTTTGAAAAGGCAATCAACGACATTGAAGAACGGCTTGGCCTGCAAGGCCAGCCAAGGATTATCGTGTTCCACGAAAAAGGAGGTCGCCGTCATGCGCATGCTGTTTGGTCGCGCATAGATTCTGAGACCATGACGGCAAAGCACCTGCCCTTCTTCAAAACTAAGCTGAACAACCTTTCCAAACAAATCTATCTCGAAAATGGCTGGGCGATGCCAAAGGGATTTGAGAATCCAAAGCTTCGCGATCCAACCAGCTTCACACTCAAAGAATGGCAACAGGCAAAGCGCGTTGGGCTTGATCCGCGTGAACTTAAATCCGCCGTGCAAGATTGTTGGAAGCGATCTGACGGCGCGACGGCTTTTGCGAACGCACTTGAAGAGCGCGGGCTTTACCTTGCGCGCGGTGATCGTCGCGGTCATGTCGTGCTAACACTTGACGGCGAAGCGTTTGCTCTCTCACGACTGATTGATGGCAAGTCAAAAGAAGTCACCGCAAAGCTGGGTGATCCGAACCAGCTTCGTTCCGTCGATGAAACCAAGGCGCTGATCGGTGAAAAGATCGCGCCACGTTTGTCATCCTATATCGCTGAAGCCAAACGCATGGCTATCAACGCCACGAAGCCACTAAAAGATCAAAGGCAAAAATTGACCGACGCACACCAAACCGCGCGAAAAGAATTTGATGCCAAGATCAAAGAATGTTGGGAGACTGAACAGCGCGAACGATCAAACCGCACGCGCAAAGGCTGGGCTGGCGTTTGGGATTTCATGACGGGTCGTTACTTCAAAGTGCGCAAGCAAAATGAGCTTGAAGTGCAATTCGCGAAAGAGCGTGATAACACTGAACGGCACGGGCTTATCACTGCTCAACTCAATGAACGCCAAGAGCTTCAAGCGAACATCAAAACCGCGCGTCGTCGTGAAGCCGAACAAGTGCTCGCGCTTTATCGCGATGCTGCCAAGTTCCGCCGTATGCGTGAAGGGCGTGAGGAAGTGCCTGCTCGTGTCCGTGACAATGGCTTGGATTTAGGTTGAGGCGCGTCAGTCTTCTAACAGCGCTGACCAATTCTGCTTCATGTGCAGGACGCGGATAATCTGAAGACTATCATCGACGACGCGATAGATAATCAAATGCGATTGATGGCGATGAATACGAATTGGGGGCGTAAACTCTAATCGTTCGCGCGCGATCAAGGGAGCATGAGCGATAAGATCAAACGTATCTGATAGATCGCCGATGTAGCTTTCAGCTTGTTCTACAGACCAAGTCGTCGCGGTATAGTTCCAGATGTTTTCTAGATCATGCTCCGCTTGTGGAGTGAGCGTTATAGGAAGCGGACTATTTCGATCCGTCATGCTGTTGCTTCATGCGTGCCAGAAATGAGGCCTTGTCAAAAGTTTGCGCGGCTCCGCTATCGATGCCTTGAGTGATCAAAGCTTGAAGCTCGGCGATGCCTTCAGCGCGTTCCTGATCCTTGCGGATAAGGTCACGGACATAGTCGCTCGCATTGCTATAGCGTCCACCCTTGGTGCGCTCTTCGACCCATAGCTTCATGGGATCAGGCAGTGAGACGTTCATGGTTGCCATTGTGATACCTCCTACTTCCATTATGGCAGATTTTGGCAAAGATTGTCAATTTCCGAGTGATTTCCGTTTGATCGCGGGCGTTTGATGATCCTGATTGCCTCCTGTTGGCTGTCCCACTCAGTGATCCGCTAAGTCTCCGAATGTATCCATGTCTGAATGGCTGTTGGTGCAAGGCGCGAAGCTAAACCTTCTCCACTTTGTTTCGATCACAAGTGATGCACCTTCATTCAGGCACGGAACTGATTTCTCCAACGCGGCTCACCGTGAGCGGCGCAAACAACAGGAGGAATCCAAATGAATACAATCATCAAAATAACCCGCGCTGATCTTGCACGTAAAACACGCTCACAACTTGCGGCACTTTTCCAACAAGCGAGCCTTGCGGTTTCAGCATCGCAAAGCGATCTGAACGCCGCACAATCCGCACTCTCGATGATCGATCAAGAGCTTACCCGCCGTGGTCCAGCCCCGTGAGGGGTTGAACCAGCGAAGCCTCGAAAAGGAGCGTTAGCTCACCTTGGATCACTTAGTGCGCTGAAGTTTTCTCAACCTGCTTTGAAAGTTATGTTGTGCGCGCATGTGGGCATCCGCCAGAAGCGGCATGCATTTCTCCCAAGTTTCTGTTGATGGATTGAGGCAGGATACCCAAGACATCCACCCGTAAATCGGATGTGGAGTGAGTTGATCGAGCGCCATGAAATCCCACGCACCTTCGACGACACCACCCTTTCTTGGTCGCGGCGGTTGCGGACCGAACAACTCAAAAAACGCTCCCTTGCTGACGCCTATGTTCAAGCGCCAAACTCCCTCTCGATCCAGTTGCGATGCACGGTCATTCGCACCATCCTTCTTTTTTATCGTCGCGAAATAGGTGCCCCGCTCGAAGAGGTAGTCCGGATTGTAAAAATAAGAGGTTTCGCCCCAAGCTTCCTTTGGAACGACGCCTTCAAGTTTTTCCGTGATAAATCTATGAACGAGTTCGATCTCGATCCATTTGGTCTGCAACATGTTTCAGATAATCCTCAATAGTTTTGCCAGCTTCGGCTTGAAATCTCTCTCCGGTCGGTTCACACGCCGCTGTTTTATCAATGCGAAACACGCGGAAGTCTTTTCGTAGCTCGCACCAAGCCGAACAAGTCCAGACACGACCCCAATATTCCATTTGCAGTGGACGGATCACGCGAGTGGAAGTTCGCTCATCGAGCGAGCAGTAATCGATCTTCAATTTTAGTCCCTCGCGGATCGCGCGACGGATCAACGGCATGTGGCGAAAACCCTCCTGCGCGCGCTCGAAGGCATAGACACCAAATCCCCACGATTTTGGCGCTTGTCGGCGGTTCGACGCATGTTGGCCGACTTTGTCCATCACACGCTTTGCCGCTTCTTGAAGTTCAGTGTCCGCCGCTGCTTGAACAATAGACATCCCGAGGCTTAAGGCTTCAAGCTCAGTGAAGGAAAGCGCCATCGGTGGCAGGAAGACAGGCTCACGCAACATGTAACCAACGCCGCGTTCGCCATCTATCGGGACGCCTGACGCAACTAACGTGTCGATGTCGCGATAGATTGTGCGGACAGAGACTTCAAGCGCGTCAGCGATGTCGCGGGCAAGGTGGAGCCGCCCGTCTCGGACGATCTCCACGATTTCCGCAAGTCGCTCACTGCGCTGCATGGGCTTCTCTAGTTGATGACAACTTCCAGCTCGGAATGTATAAGCTGGACAGTCGGTCCGTTGATGGCCGAAAGGAAGTTGGCATTGCCGGGTGCCTTGCCGATCTCGGCTGCTGCGGCTTTTGCTGCGTCCATATCAGCCCACTGTATATGTTCGATCCACGTGCCATCTGCGGTGCAAGATAAACGGCGGTGCATAAAGCCGTCCCGTGCCTCGACCCAAGCATTCATACCCTTGGCTGCGGCGATAAACTCATCGCGGCCTACGCCCTCGTTGAGCTTGAAGGTGACGGTTTCGATTACATTTTTTGACATTGGGTGCTCCTCTTTGTTTGTTTAAAACGATTGTGCAACCATACGACAACTCAACTGACATTATATGTCAGTTGAGTTGTCGCGTCTTCGTTTCCTGTTTGAAAAACAGAAATAATCCACATGAAAGTTATACACGTAGACGCAATCCGCACTCACGATGATCAATCAAGAGCTTGCCCGCCGTGGTCCAGCCCCGTGAGGGGCTGAACCAGCGAAGCCCTGCCAAGGGGAAGTTGGGGAGCGTTAGCTCCCCTTCTTCTTGGCTGTTGGCTTGTCTTCGTTGATGCGCATGACGATCCGACCGTTTACGGGGATGGCGTTGAGTGCGAGCGTGAAGCCTTTGCCGTCCTTGGTTGACCATGCAACGCCGATGTCAGTCCAGCGAGCGTTTTCGCCGTCACCTGTTACGTTGAACAAGCGGTGGCTTGGGCGGGATTTGGTTGTTGTGTCAGTCATATTGGTTCTCCTTCGTTAAATCGCGTTGGGACAATTCCCGTTGCGTCATGGGGAGAAGAACGACCAGACGAATAAGGCTGTGATTGTTGATTGTCGCTGGGAAGTGACCCGGTATTTTCATCGAGAATTGACCCGGGCTAAGTTATGTCCCGCGTTGCGGGTGTTGGGTCAAGAGATTGGTTTTTCCTTTCTGACTTTAGGTGCAGTGGTGTTTGTTTTGGCACTTGCGCGGAAGCGGAAGCTGTCATTGCCAGTCTCTAGGATATGACAGTGGTGTGTGAGTCGATCGAGTAGAGCTGTGGTCATTTTGGCATCACCGAAGACACCTGCCCATTCGCTGAAGCTGAGATTGGTCGTGATGATTACGCTGGTTTGTTCGTAGAGCTTCGAGAGCAAGTGGAACAACATGGCACCCCCAGACGTGCTAAACGGCAGATAGCCCAACTCATCTAGGATAATCAGATCAAGGCGTAGCAAGCGGTCTGCGAGTTGACCCGCCTTGTTAATAGCCTTCTCTTGTTCCAAGGCGTTGACCAGATCGACGGTTGAGAAGAACCTGACCTTTTTGCGGTGATGTTCGATGGCCTGTACGCCGAGCGCTGTCGCCATGTGGCTTTTACCAGTGCCAGGGCCGCCGATCAGCACCACATTGTCGGCACTATCGGTAAAGTCTCCCCGGTGAAGCTGGCGAACAAGAGCCTCATTCACTTCGCTGGCCGTAAAGTCGAAGCCAGCGAGGTCTTTATATGCCGGGAAGCGGGCAGCCTTGATATGATAGGCGATGGATCTGACCTCACGCTCAGTCATCTCTGCCTTAAGCAACTGGGACAGGATAGGCACAGAAGCTTGGAACGCTGGCGCACCTTGTTCGATCAGGTCGCTGACCGCGTCAGCCATACCGTACATTTTGAGGCCTCGCAGCATGACGACAACTGCAGCACTGGCAGGATCATGACGCATGGCGTAACCCTCCTATGTTACGTAGCCCGTCGTAGCGCTCAACGTTGGCCACAGGTTCTTGAGCAAGGCGCAACGCCTGGGGTGCATCGATTGGTGGGGCGGGAGGCGCATTGGCGTCGCTCAAGCGATGCAAGATGTTGAGAACATGGGTTTTGGTAGCCACCCCAGCATCAAGTGCCAGCTCGACCGCGCAGAGTACCGCCTGCTCATCATGATGGAGCACGAGTGCCAGTATCTCTGCCATCTCCCTATCGCCACCTGGCCGCTTGAGGATCTGCCCCTGCAGTTTCTGGAACGCCTGGGGGAGGAAGGTCAAAGGGCGCGCCATTACGCAGGACACCAGGCTTGCGTTGGATAACCGCCAGATAATGGTGCCAGTCATAGATAGTTTGGCCAGGGCCATGATGAGACCGATTAATGATCCGCTTGTGCTCGCATACGATTTGCCCATGCGCAGCTACCAAGACCCGTGTCGGATAGACCCTCAGGCTTACGCGATGATTGGCGAACGATGCCGGCACGCTGTACCGGTTGCGATCAAAAGTTATAAGGCAAGTTGGCGATACCCGTTTGCTGTGCTCAACGAAGCCGTCAAAGGCACGGCCCATTGGCATTAATCGAGCCACTTCGGCGGCATGCACATCTGCGACGCTACCGGGCAATTCTCCATGGGGGATCATCCCCCATTGTTCAACACACCGATCTTCGAGCCATTCATTCAGCGCATCAATATGAGGGAAGTTGGGCATTGGCTGCCATAGTCGTCGGCGAGCATCTTGAACGTTCTTTTCAACTTGACCGCTCGCCATTGGGCTCGAACCAATGGCGCACCAAAGGCTCGCCCCATCCAGATGCCGCATTGCAGAAGTCCGTTTCGAACAGATAGTGACTGGCCATGGCGGCGAAGCGTGCATTGACCTGCCTGATCTTGCCTTGACCAATGCGGTCCACGGCCGTCTTCATATTGTCGAAGATGCCCCGCTGAGGGATACCGCCCAGTACCCGAAACGCTTGGGCCAAAGCATCGAATAACATCTCGTGGGTCTGGAGTGGGTAGGCTCTCACGATAAAGGCACGGCTGTGGGACAACTTGGTATGAGCGACTTGCAACTTGGTCTGCTTGCCACTCAGAACGGCAAAATCCTCACTCCAGTCAAACTGGAAAGCTTCACCTGCAGCAAACACCAACGGCACAAAAGTACCGCGCCCGCTAGTCTGCTGTTCACGCTGGCGGCCAGCCTTCCATGCCCGCACAAAGGCTGCAACCCGCTCATACGAACCATCATAGCCTAACGCCACAAGATCGGCGTGCATCTGCTTGGCTGTGCGCTTTTGCTTGCGCGACTTGCTAGCCTCCATCAGGAGCCAGCCCGACAATTTATCCGCAAACTCATCAAGCTTGCTTGGCCGAACTGACGTCTTGAAAACCGGCTCCAAGATGTCGCTGCGCAGATACTTCCTAATCGTGTTGCGCGACAATGCCGTCCGCCGCTCAATCTCACGTATCGGAATCCCTTGGCGAAAATGCCAACGGCGTATCACACTCAATAAATCCATGTTGATCACTCCTCATCCCCCAACTCTCAGCCAGGGGACAGTTCAAACATGGGTCAATTCTCAATGAAAATACCGGGTCACTTCTCGGCGACAATCAACAAACAGAAACCGCAAAGCTGCAATCCGGGCGTTGGTTGCCGCCGTTGGCACACCCGCCTGCGATAAATGGATCTGATAGGCTCGCACGTCTTCTGGGGTCGCCGTCTCTGGTGACCTGCCCAGAAACTCTGCAAAGGCGCTGACAATGCGAATATAGCCCCGCTGGGTCTTATCTTGGAAGCCCCGCAGGGTCATGTCTTCGATCATGCGTTGGCGCAAAGATGTGGCTGGGGTCGGTAAAAAGGCTCTGGTCATGGCTGGTCGCTCCTAACTTGCTAAAGGAGCCACCATCGTCAGAGCCCAAACCCACCTCTTCAATCAA
>JAPZTJ010000011.1 GCA_027532555.1 Aquidulcibacter sp. | reverse complement strand
GTCAGAGCGTTGATAATCGCCCTCAGCAATGCCTAGCCGATCCTTCACATAGTCCTTGCAGGCCTTCCAATCATCCCCAGCAAATGAGGTGACCACAAAGTCAGTAGGCCCGCTAAACCGGACAGACAGGGACCGATCCTTAGGGGAATGGGAAGGACCGGGACAAACAATGCTCACCCCTGAAACCTCACCACCCAAGCGCTTAGCTATCTCATGGAGGTTCATGGCCGCACCTCCCCCTTCAATTCGCCAACCCGACACCACGCGTCGCGCGTCACCGTTGGAAAGTTGTTTGGTCCCGATCTAGTGGCTTTGGGTGCCGAATGCCGACATGTACCGTCGCCGGCCGCTTTTTCATAAAAGCCGGGAACCTTTGGGAGTGGGGCAAAGTAGTGGCATTCACCGCAAGAAACTGGAGCCGCATTCATCGTGCACCCCCAGTGGGATCATTGATCACTTCCATTTCGGCATTGTAGCGATAGACCCACTCTAAAGCCGCCTCGATAGCGCCTCGCTTTGTGCCGTCACAATTAAGGACCGAGCCGCCGCTACTGTCTTCTTGGAGTGCCCACCATTTGCCTTTGCCGTCCGGTTGAACCGAAACCATACGCTCCCGATCAATTGGAAAGCTGTCTGAGGGCCGTTCAAAGTGAGACCTGCGAAGGCGTGAGACCTTGCGGGAACCTTGATTTTTTGAGCCGTTCTTGGTAGAAAGTGAAGCCCCGCACCCCGCAGGCGACTTCATTTTCAACGGGTCCGCATTGCCAGTGCGGACCTGTTTTGTATTTAGGTCCATGACTATGCGGCCAGATTCGCTTCAGGCCGTTGCTGAATAAAGGCGGCTAGATCGCCTTCGCGCATGTAGGTCCGACCCCCTATCTTAATTGGCGCAGGTAGGCGGCCTAGTTTCCAGTCGATATAAAGGCTTGCACGGGACCGACCGCCAAGGCGTTCACTGACTTCACGCAATGTGAGAAGTTTTGTCATTTGCTTTGCTCCTAGCAGCGACTTGCTGCCGGAACATTCTCAACTGAGGCTGGGTGTTGCGGATTCAAAACTGTCCAAAATTGATCGACAGTCACCGAATACGCTCTAAGGAATCCAATGATAACAAGGCCTGCCTTACTGTGTAAGGCCCCTGAGCCAATTGTAATCTTTTTGTAAACTTTGCGAGGTTGTCAGCCAGCCACATCCTCTCTTATTGGTTAGCCACTAAAGCTAATACTTGCCCGGTCCCACCTGTGACATGATCCGCCCACCGTTCGGCTAACACGCGGCGCTGTTCAAGGAAGTCAGTGCGTCGATACGCGCGCACAACGCCGCTATCGGCTGTATGGGCTAGCATCGCTTCAGCGACCTCATGAGGCGCGTCTGTAGCCTCAGCCAGCCAGACCCTTAAACTGGTGCGAAAGCCATGAGGGCGCGCTTCTAAGCCTTGCCGTTCGAGGTGGTGCTGCAAGGCGGTATCAGAGACAAATCCCCGCCCGGACTGGTTTGGAAATAAATAGCCCCGCCGCTCATGGGCCTTCGCCAAATCGATCACCCTCAGTGCTTCTTTTGACAGTGGAACGCGATAATCTGGTGTCCTACCCTTTCGGCCCTTCATATCCTCACCGGGCACCGTCCACACATCGCCTTCAATCTGGTCTAGCCGGATGGCCCGCAATGGTTTGGAACGAACTCCCGTCAGGATCATCAGCCGCAAAGCTAGGTGCGTGATGGTTGGTGCCTCAAGGCTAGCATAGAAGGCAGGCACATCAGCCCATGACATCGCAGGAATCGGCTTTGGTTGGTGGCGTGACTTACCCAATAAGGCGCGCGCCTTGTCTGTAGCTTGCAAGTCCACCTCTAGGCCCATTGCCGCGCCGTGCCGCAATACAATAGCCAGTCGATTGAGCGCCTTTCGGGCTGTATCTGCCTTGGAGTGCCATATTGGCGATATGACTTCATGAATATCGCGTTGATTGATCTCAGTGACAGGCAGATTTCCAATTTTAGGCAGGACATGAATAGCTAGAGGCGACATCCAACGGCCCGCTTCACCATCGCCCTTCAATTCCGCTTTGCGCGCTTCAAACGCCTCAGCGGTCACATGAGACAGTGAGATATCAGAACGCGCCGCCGCCCGCGCCTCAGTTTCACGAACGCGGATCGGATCACGGCCCGACGCTGCAACAACCCGCCACCGCTCTGCCTGTTCACGCGCGCTAGCCAGAGAAACAGCCGGGAACGCACCCAGACCCATTTCCCGCCGCTTGCCATGAACATGAAGCCGCAACACCCACCGCGAAGTGCCATCGGTGCCGCAATACAACCAAAGCCCGCCGCCATCGCAATGCTTGCCCGGCTTAGCAGATCGGACAGAAACAGCGGATAGGCGGTTCTTTGCAGTCGTGCGGATCATATGGCCCTCTTGGATTACCCTTCCGTCCCCCTTGAGCGGTCTGATGGCACTAGACTAGGCCAGACAGAAAGAGACACAATCTCTATATATCTTAAGGGGGATGGAAACAAGACAAGACAACATAAAACAATAAAAAACAGTGTGTTGGTTCCGGCTCCGGGCACCACTTTTCTTTCAATGACTAGCTGCTCAAAGCGTTTGTCATTATTCCAAGCCCCGTCAAGCCAATGCTCAAGGGTTTAATTGGCTCCAGATGTAAGCGCTGGCATCAAAGTCCGACACAGGGACGTCGCTATTGGCGTTTGGAGAACGCACACCCCCTGGCCACGAATGGCCGCCACCAAACACAACCCGATTCACACTGTCGTACACATCGGGCGGGTTGATGCGACAGAGTGTAACCGGTGCAGTCGGCAAGCTGAGATTGGCGCGGGTGGTATAGCGGCGACAGGTTGTTGAAGCGCCAATGACCTCCTCAACAAATTGCGACGTGACATTATTTCGGCTCAGCCAATCATTGATCGTTGGGTCAACGCCGTAAAAATTAGTCGTCGAGATGCCATCACCGACTCCGCCGCTATAGGGATAGTTCCGATCGTTGGCGGCATGAATATGGAGCACCGGAATGGGTCGAGATGGCCTGCATGTAAAGTAACGCGTCCCCGCACGATCAAATTCGCCGGATGCACCGCTGACCGCGCCGATCCCTGCTATTTGATCTGCCAAATCACAGGCCAAGCGGTGCGCCATCATCGCGCCGTTGGAAAAACCAGTTGCATAAATCTTTGCCGGATCGACGCCATAATTGGCACGAATGTCGGTAATCACGGCGCGTGTAAAAGCAACATCGTCCACATTTTGCGATTGCGCAGACCCACAGCACGCGCCCGCATTGAACGTTTGGAGGGCACCGCTTCCTTCCAGAAAGATTGCGTAAAATTGGCCCGTCGAAGCTGTCTTGGCAAGCTGACTGCTTGCAGCTTGGCCCATAGCTGTGCCCGTGCCGCCATGCATGGCAGTCAGCGCCGGCCTTGGGCCTAGGGCACCAATGCCATTGGGTACATAAATCGCATAGCGGCGCGTTCCTTGCCCGGGAACGGTCAGCGTTCGCGCGATCCAAGCGCCTCTCACCTGCACCGATAATTGTAGGGTGAAGCTTTGATATCTTGCTGTGATCGTGGTCGATCCCTCGGCAATACCCGTAACAATGCCGCTGGCATCAACCGTGGCGAAACTTGGATTGGACGAGGTCCAGCCTACCTGCGTTGCGTCAACATAGCTCGGAAAGGGCGCACCGCCGACTCGCTGGGCGAAGAACAAATTGATACGTTGCCCCGTCCCAATGGTAGTCGCGGCAGTGGGCTCAAGGGCTGCCGTCGTGGGGGGGTTGACCACCAAGGTCAAAGCAAAAGTCGTGGAACCCGCTGTGTTTCGGGCCGTGATGGTGTAAACGGCCGATGCTGTGGCCACAGTTGGCGTGCCAGTAATTTGGCCTGACGATGTGTTTAGGGTGAGACCTGCGGGCAGGGCGGGTGCAACCGCGTATGACGTAACTGTCCCCGTAACGTTAGGGTTTAATGGGGGCAGCGCTGTTCCAACCACAGCAGTCGTGGGACTAGGATAGGAAAGCGCACTTGGGGCTACTATGGGGCTAGGAGGACCCCCGCCATTTCCGCCACCGGCCGGCTCACCCGATCCACCGCCACCGCACGCGGCCAAGAAAAGCAAAAGAAGGCACGTCAAAAAGGTTCGCATACAAACACACTCCCGACCGGGCTATTTTATACCAAGTATCTTTCTTCTCGCCGTCTTCGCCAGTTTTCATAGATTTTTGCTAATAATTCGGTAAGAATTTGAAACCTTGGTCTGATTACCCTGGCTTCACTCCGTCGTCTCTCGCACCCCAATCAACAGCGCTAACAATTTCGGCGGTGATGGCCCTGCGCGCCTAAGAACTGGCATTGTTGCTAGGCAGGGGAGTGCGACCAAGGCAGACTAACCGAAAAGGGGAGGGTGCTGTGGGTCTGTTTTTTGGCAAAAAATATGTGCTTTTGCGGGCAATTATGCTCGGGTTTGTCGGGGCTTTCGTCGCTATTGGCGCAGGGAATCAGGCTGTGGCGCAAGGCGCGTCTACCCAAGCAGAGGCTGCGGCCAAATGGTCGCTTGTCTGGTCCGATGAGTTTGATGGCACCGCGATTGATCCAACCAAATGGAGCCATGCCGTCGATTGCTGGGGCGGCGGCAATAATGAGAAGCAATGCTATACCGAGCGGCCGGTGAACAGCTTTGTCAAAGATGGCAACCTCGTCATTGTGGCGCGCAAAGAGCGCCGTCGTGGCTATGCGTTGCCGGTTGAGCAGCGCACCAATAAGGCCGCCCGCGCTCAAGAAGTAACGCTACCCTACAGCTCTGCCAAGCTGGTCACCAAGGGCAAGGCCGACTGGCGCTATGGCCGGATTTCGGTGCGGGCCCGCCTGCCACAGGGCCAAGGCACCTGGCCCGCCATTTGGCTTCTACCTGCTGGTGAGGTCTATGGGCCTTGGGCGGCCTCGGGCGAAATTGATGTGATGGAGGCGGTCAATCTGGGCGAGCCTTGCCCAGATTGCCCAGGCGGAGTTGAGAATACGATTCTTGGCACCCTGCATTTTGGTGGGGCTTGGCCCAAGAACAAGTTCTTGTCGAAAACCACCCCCTTGGTCGGCAGCCTCGATGACTTTCACACCTACACGCTCGATTGGGATGCCAGCAAAATGGTTTGGTCAATTGATGGGGTGCCTTATGCCACACAAACCCCGGCAACATGGCACGTAGACCAAAGCCCAAGCCGACCTTCAGCGCCCTTCGATCAGGCATTTTATCTGATTTTGAACGTCGCGATCGGGGGGAATCTAGCCGAGGGGCGCAATTTGCGGGGTATTTCGGCGAAGAATTTTCCCAAGACAATGGAAATTGATTGGGTTAGGGTCTATAAATGTGAACGCTCACATGATACCGCTGCGTGCGGGGAATAAGGGGCAATAGCCTTTTTGCGAGATCAGATAAGAAACGAAAAGCAACAAAAAACTGAGGATAGGAAACCTTAAAATGGCCGGACCAAGCGCAGTGACGACAAAGCCGCAAGCGGGCAATGTGAACGACAGAACCTTGTTCTTTATGTCGCTTGCTTTGTTCTTCATCTGGGGTTTTGCGACCGTTTTGATCGATATTTTGATCCCTAAATTCCGGGGGCTCTATAATCTCAGCTATGCGGAAGCCATGTTGACCCAGTCAGCTTTCTTCTTGGGTTACTTTGTCTTTTCGATCCCTGCTGGCAATTTGGTGGCCAAAGTTGGTTACATGCGTGGGATTATCGCGGGTCTTGGCGTGATGATCGGTGGCTGTGTCCTATTTGTGCTTGCCACCCATGTGGGCATTTATCCCGGTTTCTTGTTTGCTTTGTTTGTGTTGGCTGCGGGCATCACCATTTTGCAAGTTGCCGCCAATGCCGTGATCTCGATCGCAGGGGCGGCCGAAACCAGCTCCGCCCGTTTGACGCTGGCCCAAGCCTTCAACAGCTTCGGGACCTTCATTGGTCCATTCGTTGGTGCCAAGCTGATCTTGGAAGGTGGACCTGAAATCCCCAAGGACATCTCGACACTGACGCCCGAAGCACTGAATGCGCTGCGCGCAGCAGAAGCGACGGCTTTGCAAGCACCCTATTTGGGCATCGCTACCGTATTGGTACTGATCATGATCGTCTTCTATATGAAGCGTGACTTGTTGCCGCCCATGGCCAAGACCGAAACCCCGACAGGCCTTGGCTTTCACCTCTTGGCCAATAAGAAAGTTCTGTTCGGCGTCATAGCCATCTTCACCTATGTCGGCGCAGAAGTCGCCATTGGCTCGGTCTTGGTGAATTATCTAAGCCAAACGAGTATCTTGGGCTCAACAGAGGCACAAGCCGGTAAATTGGTAGCGCTTTATTGGGGCGGGGCCATGGTGGGCCGTTTTGCAGGCTCCTATATTTTGAGCCGTTTCCCAGCCGGGCAAGTTCTGGCGCTGTTTGCCGTGCTTGCGATTGTCTTGGCCGCTTTAGCTATGGTGTTGACGGGCCAGATTGCCGCGATCGCCATTCTCTCGATTGGCTTGTTCAACTCCATCATGTTCCCGACCATTTTCTCGCAGACTGTGATTGGCTTGAACGATGAAGACACGCCAAAGGCCGCTGCACTCTTGTGCATGGGCATCGTTGGTGGGGCCATTCTACCCTTGGTGACGGGCTTTGCCGCAGACAGTGTTGGCCTTTCAGTCGCGCTGATCGTGCCGATCCTTGGCTATGCTTGGCTCGTGTTCTTCGGTCTGTTCGTCCATCGTCAAAACACTGCACCAGCAAGCTAAGCGAAGGCGAATACGAATATGCGCTCTCACATGCAGCCATTTCTCCAAAAGTCCATCCGCGCCTGCCTCGTGCCGGTGCTCGCCCTATCGCTTGGCCTAACGGGCTGCGCCTCTGGACCGAAAAAGGACGACAAAGTCGAAACCCGGATCACCGAGATCATGAGTAAGATGAGTGTGGAGCAAAAAGTCGCTCAGCTCATCATGCCCGATATCTCGACGATCACCCCGGAAGATGTGGCCAAATATCGCTTTGGTACCATTCTAAACGGCGGCAATTCCGGCCCTTATGGCAATGAGCGCTCGAAGCCAGAAGACTGGTTGAAACTGGCTGACGCGTTTTGGGAGGCTTCACGCACACCCCATGCCGATGGCAGCCCGGTTATCCCCGTATTGTGGGCAACCGATGCGGTACACGGGCACAGCAATGTGGTGGGCGCGACGCTGTTCCCGCATAATATTGGCCTTGGCGCGACGCGCGATCCGGCTTTGATCCGCGAGATCGGCCGCATCACGGCGGCTGAAATCAAAGTCACCGGCATTGATTGGACCTTTGCGCCTACTTTGGCGGTGGTACGCGATGACCGTTGGGGCCGCACTTATGAAGGCTATGCTGAAGATAAGGGCCTCGTGTCTGAACTCGGCGCGGCCATGGTTGAAGGCCTGCAAGGCACAGGCCCAGATTTTCTGAGCCAAGACCGTGTAATCGCCACTGCCAAGCACTTCTTCGGTGACGGCGGTACCGCTGGCATTGATACCGGCGATACAGTCGGCAATGAAGCTGATCTGGTTGAACTGCACGCCTTTCCTTACCGCGCCGCCTTAAAGTCTGGTGCGCAAACGGTCATGGCCTCGTTCAGCAGCATCAATGGTCAGAAGATGCACGGCAGTAAGTCCTATCTCACCGAATTGCTCAAAGTCGAAATGGGCTTTGACGGCTTGGTCGTTGGTGATTGGAACGGCCATGGCCGTATCCCCGGCTGTACCAATAAGGACTGCCCAGAATCGATCAACGCAGGCCTCGACATCTTCATGGTGCCAGAGGACTGGAAAGAGCTTTTGACCAATACCAAGGCGGCAGTCGACAGCGGCAAAATCTCGCAAGAGCGTCTGGATGATGCCGTGCGCCGGATCCTGCGCGTTAAAATCCGCTATGGACTGTTTGATCTGCCAGCCCCGTCGGCCCGGAAACTGGGTGGGAAATATGCGCTTTTGGGCTCGCCAGAGCATCGGGCTGTCGCCCGTAAGGCTGTGCAAGAATCGCTGGTGTTGCTCAAGAATGACGGCGTTCTGCCGCTCGACCCCCGCAAGACCATCTTGGTGGCAGGCGAAGGGGCAGATAGCATCGCCAAGCAATCGGGTGGGTGGACGATTTCGTGGCAAGGCGGTGGCGATCTGACCAATGCCGACTTTCCAGGTGCCGAATCCATCTTTGCAGGCATAGCCAAGCAAGCCGAAGCCGCCGGCGGTAAAGCTATCCTCTCGGTCGATGGCAGCTATCAGGACAAGCCCGATGTCGCCATCGTGGTGTTTGGTGAAAAGCCCTATGCGGAGTTTATGGGCGACATCAAAAACCTGTCCTATGGTGATGCCAAGCCTTTGGCTTTGCTGAAGAAGTTTCAGGCCCAGCAAATCCCTGTCGTGGCCGTGTTCCTAACAGGCCGTCCGCTCTGGGTGAATAAGGAGCTCAATGCTTCCAACGCCTTCGTCGCGGCTTGGCTGCCCGGCAGTGAAGGTGGCGGCGTGGCCGATGTGTTGTTGCAGACCAAAGACGGCCAAGTTCAAAAGGACTTCAAGGGCAAGTTATCCTTCTCGTGGCCACAGGCGTGCGACGCCTATTCGCTCAATGAAGGTGAAGCTAATTACAAGCCATTGTTCGGCTATGGCTTTGGCTTGGCCTATGGCGAGAAAGTGGCTTGGACGACGGTGGACGAGAAATGCGCGCTCAGCCAACCCAATGCTGAAAATGATGTGGCCGTGTTTGCTCGTGGTCAAAGCGTGGCCCCCTTCACCTTGGTGGCAACCGATGGGAAGGGCCAGCGCCTGACTTTAGCCGGTGCAAAGGGCTCAAGCGCCAATGGCGATGTGCAAGTGGTTTCAATGGACCGCGATGCCCAAGAAGATGCCCGCACCATTTCGTGGAAAGCAGGCGGCTCCTTCGGCTTTGAAGCGTCCGCGGCGCTGAACCCTTCTGCCTTGGCAGAAGGGCGCGCCATTCGGATCGACTATCAAATCGGCACTCGTCCAACCGGCCCTGTGAAACTGTCGATGAGTTGCGGTGCGAACTGTCGCGATGAAATCGATATCACTTCGTCTTTGGCGCTGGCTGAGCAAAAGGGCTGGATGACAGCATTCTTGCCCTTGTCCTGCTTTAAAAAAGGAACCCAAGTCGGCATGCCTTTCTCAATCCAATCCAGTGGCAGCTTTGAGATGTCGATCTCTGCCGTCACTTTGGTGGATAGCGGTGGCGAGACGGCCTGCCGGTTCTGATTGAGCGAGCTGAGACACCCCTTCACCGGCTTCGCCGGCATCGGCGCATGCGCCGAAACCCCGCGAGCGGGGAAGCGGCAGTGCAAGCAGTTGGTGCATGGTGCTTCCCCATTCATGGGGAAGCTGTCCCGAAGGGACTGAAGGGGTATCCTCCCCCCTACATCGGGGCGGGGCAATAACGCTTCAAATAATCGCTATGGGTGGGCATGTGTTGCACCACGAATTGGATAGATTGTTCGATCCCGCGCAATTCATCGCTGGTTTTGACGCTCATCAGGGCGTCAGCCATAGCATTATGCCCTTGCATATTGATGCCTTGACCCATCATCACCGCTGCCCAACTAGTTTCGGTGAATAGCTCATCATCCTCTCGGAAAATCTGACCATTGAGGCGGAATAGGTCGGTCTTTTCGGTCAGGCTTTCGGGCACGGCCATGTTGCGGCAATAATTCCAGAACGGGCTGTCGTCGCGAGTCGTGGCATTATAGTGCAGGATCAAGAAGTCGCGGATGCGGGCATATTCCTTGCCAGTCAGGCGGTTGAATGCATCTTCCTGTGCTTGGGTGATGCCATCGAGCGATAGAAGCGCGATCAGCTTATTAATGCCGGTATTGATCAAATGGATGGAGGTCGATTCCAAGGGCTCCATAAAGCCTGCAGCCAGGCCCAAGGCCACCACATTCTTGTTCCAGAATTTCTTGCGACGCCCAGTGACAAATCGGAGGAAATTCGGCTCTGCCTGAGGTTTACCTGCGATATTATTCACGAGAATATCGAGGGCTTCGTTATCACTCATGAACTCGCTGCAATAGACATGGCCATTGCCGTTGCGGTGTTGCAGCGGAACTTGCCACTGCCAGCCAGCGCGATGCGCGGTCGCACGGGTATAAGGCGGGGGTGGGCTGCCATCGTCGCGCTTACAGGGCAAAGCGACCGCACGATTGCACGGCAGGAAGTTTGACCAATCATCATAGCCGGTCTTCAGCGCTTGCTCGATCAAGAGGCCCCGAAAGCCAGAGCAATCCACGAATAAATCCCCCTCTATAATGACGCCATTATCCATGGTGACGGAGGTTACAAAGCCGGTTTCGCCATGCAAGGCGACATCATTGACCTTGCCTTCGATCCTTATTGCGCCGCGCTTCTCCGCATAGGCGCGCAAATATTTGGCATAACGGCCGGCATCGAGATGATAGGCGTAATTGATGGGGGGCAGGTCGTCGCGTTGGTAATCTTCAGTCCGAGCAAAGCGGCCATAATGGGCGGCCATGGTTTCGATGTTGAAGATTTGGATCGGCCTTTTGTCGCCTGCCTCTTTGAATTTGTGCCAGATATGGTGGAAGGACACGCCATCGACTTGATAGCCATAATTGCCAAAAGGGTGGATGTAGCTGTCGCCAATCTTGCCCCAATTGACGAATTGAATGCCAAGTTTGAAGCTGCCCTGCACGGCAGACAGCATCTCTGCCTCGTCAATTTCCAACAAACGGTTGAAGTCGAGGAAAGGGGGAATGGTGGCTTCGCCAACGCCAACTGTGCCGATTTGTTCTGACTCTATGACGATGACATTGACTGGCTTGCCCGCACGCAAGCGCGACAATGCGGCCGCTGCCATCCAGCCCGCTGTGCCACCACCTACGATTATGATCGTTTCAATTGCCATTTCTCGTTACCCCCAGATTCACTTTAACTGTATTTTCTTGCCATCTAGCACGGATGATGCAAATGTGAACGTTCATTTTTTCTTGTGAACGCTCTCAACTACCGTTATGCGTCGTTCAATATGATTAGCTTCCTTCAAAAAAGAAGGGAGTCAGGGGAGGAAAATTTGGCCTATCAACTCAACGCAGGCACAGCCACGTCTCGGTCTCGGCGGTTCACCGCTTTGACCACCGCATCCAGTCTAGCCCTTTTGGCGCTGGTTTCGCAGCCTGCTTTCGCGCAGACAGCAGCAGAGCCGGCCAAGCCAGCTGAAACCACGACCCCTGCAACCCAAGAAGCCGAGGCACCAGCCGAAGTGGTTGTCGTCACCGGCTTCCGTCGCTCGCTGCAAAATGCGCAGTCTATCAAGCGCAATCTCGATACCTTCGTGGATGTGGTTACCGCCGAAGACATTGGCGCTTTGCCAGACCGTTCGGTTGCAGAGGCGCTGCAGCGCATTCCGGGCATCAACATTTCCCGCTTTGAACAGCGTAACGATCCCGATCGCTTTTCGGTCGAAGGTTCAGGTGTCATCATCCGCGGCCTGCCTTATGTGCGTTCTGAGTTGAATGGCCGCGATATCTTTTCCGCAAACGGCGGCCGCGAACTCTCCTTCAACGACGTCTCGCCAGAGCTTTTGGGCCGCGTGGAAGTGTTCAAGAATGCCACTGCAGACATGATTGACGGCGGCATCTCCGGCACAGTCAATCTTGTCACGCGCAAGCCACTCGACAAAAAGGGCCCTCGCTTTGCTGGCACGATTGAAAGCAATTACGGCGATATGGCTGAAGAGTGGTCGCCTGGCTTCTCCTTCTTGGGGTCCAATACTTATGAAACCGAAGTTGGCACCTTTGGCGTCCAATTGGCCTATGCCCAGTCTCAATTGGTGACCAAGACCGATGCGTCGCAAATCACCGACCCTTGCTATCGCGATGCCTCGCTGACCTCGGCCTGTATCCGTGTGCGTGCCGTGGGTTCTGGCGGGTTCAGCGGTGGCCAAGCTTTCAACGCATCCAACTTCCCGCCAGCCAATGCTGTCTTCGTGCCAAAGGGCGCAGGCGTGCGCACCACCGATCTGACGCGTGACCGCGACGCGATTTCGATCGTGGGCCAGTGGGAAAGCAATGACAAGCGCTGGCTGGCCACGCTTGAATATTTGAAAGCAACCACCGAAGCGACCTTGGAAGAATTCTCGGCTTTGGCTTTGGTCAATGACGACGGTCTGTTCCCAGTTGTTGCGCCCGGCACGACGGCAACCTTTGCCGGCAACCAGTTTGCGAAGGGCACCTTAACCCAGCTGCAGCCCTTCACCGGCGGGCGGGGTATTCCAACCGAACTCTTGCGCTTCCAACGCGAAGATGCCGCTTCGACCGAGGATGTGTCCTTCACGTTAAAGTTCAATCCAACCGACCGCATGCGCTTCAACTTCGAAGCCCAGCACATCGGATCGGACCGCACCGAGAATGGTTTCATCTCGGCCATGCAGACCTATAGCGACGTCTTTATCGACAATACTGGCGACACCCCTCTGGTGCAGTTCCTGCAACCCGGGTCGGCCAATTCCCCTGCCAGCTACTTCACCGATCCATCTAAGACCTTCTATTGGTTCTTATTGGACAACCAAGTCTATAACGAAGGCGAGATGACCAGTGTTCGTCTCGACGGCGAGTATGACTTGAAAGAAGATGGCTTCTTCAAGGGCGTCCGCTTTGGTGCGCGCTGGAGTGATCGTTCGCGCATCACCCGCAGTGCCAACTTCTCCAACTGGGGCAATTTGGGTGCACCTTGGACAGGTCGCGGTGGCAATTGGAACTGCGGCGACTTCCAAGCCTTTGGTTGCGGTGGTGCTTATGCCAAAGACTTCCCAGGGTCGTCTGCCATCCGCAATCCATTCGGCGATAACTTCCAACGCGGCAATGTGCCTGTGCCTCTGGGCGATGGCTCTGCTTTCTTCTTCGGCGGTGACAACACCGTTCGTGACTATCTGAGCGGTGAAATCCGCAAGCAAGCGAATGCGATTACGGCGTCGACCCTGACCCCGAACGCTTGGTTCCCAATTTCTGCGCGTTCCGGCAATGTGCTTGGTGGTCCTTGGACCGCCGGTGAAATTTCTGACGTGGAAGAATTGACCTCGGCCGCCTTCGCCCGCGTGGACTTTGGCAAAGACTTTTCTGGCGACCTCAAAGTCACCGGAAACTTCGGCCTGCGTTATGTGCAGACTACGGTTCAAAGTGCTGGTGCCATCAAATTGCCAACCGGAGAATTCTTCGATTCGGTTGGCTCGGGTGGTAATGGCGACGGTAAGGTTAGTGTCGCTGAGTTGCAGAATGCGTGTAGCCGCGTTCAGGTCGGCCAAGTTGCCCCGGGCTATTGCGGCCTATCAACCACGCGTTTGGCTGAGTTTGCCGCGGTCTTTACCGGCGAAGAGATTGACGACAGTGCCGACATTAAGTTCGACCATGTTTTGCCAAGCTTCAATGCGAAAGCAGACTTTGGCAATGGCATGTTGGTTCGCATGGCGATCTCAAAGGGCATTTCTCGCCCTGACCTGAATGCCTTCGCAACCGGCGGCGGCATCTCCGACAATACGGCCAGCCTGAAAGCTGGCGGTACGTTGGCAACAGGGCCTCTATTCCAGATTGGCACGGGTAACCGTCTCCTGCGTCCTATTGAATCTTGGAACTACGACCTGTCATACGAATGGTATTTTGCCAAAGTGGGCTATGTCGCGGTTTCGGCCTTCATGAAGGACATTCAGGGCATTGTGAATGGTGGGGCGACGGTCCGTAAGTTCACCAGTCCAAAGGGCGTCTCCACCGATGTTCTGGTCAATGGTCCAGTCAATAGCGATGGCGGCATCTTGAAAGGGGTCGAGCTTTCCTATCAGCAGACCTATGACTTCTTGCCGGGCTTGTTGAGCGGATTTGGTACCCAGTTCACCTATACTTATGTGGATGCTGGCGACTTCAGTAACTCAAACCTCGGCGCAGAGCAGAGCCCATTTGCTGGGAATACGCCATTGGCAGGGGTCTCCGAGCACACGATCAATGCGGTTGGCTTCTATGAAAAGGGCCCGATTGCTATGCGTTTGGCCTACAATTGGCGGTCAGAGTTCTTGCAAACACCGCGTGATGTGATCTTCCCCTTCTCGCCGATTTATGGCGAGGCGACGGGACAACTCGACGGTTCCATCTTCTATTCGTGGACGCCACGGGTTAAGTTTGGGATCCAAGGCGTGAATTTGTTGGATGAAGTCACCCAGACCAGTCAGGTGATTGACTTCAAAGGTACACGGGTGACGCGTTCGGCCTTCCGCAACGACCGTCGCTTCACCTTGATGGCGCGGGTAGATTTCTAATCTATCTGGTGAGAGCGGGCCTTGGATAAACTCCAAGGTTCGCTCTTCGCGTCATGCCTGACAAAGCAGTCAGGTATTTGCCAAACAACCTTAATTCTATGACAGAGAAGCAATCAAATTTCTGTGTGCAATTGATATATTTTTTGATTGTTTCTAGTTAAGCGATTAAGTCTGTTACTCGGAATTAATGTCGGGATATCAACATCGTGACGGTTCCAATGAAAGTTGTTTTCGTGCGCGTCGATGTAGTTCCACCGCTATTTGAAGCCGCGATTGGCCAAAACTCTGGTTTGTGCCAGGTGGGGAGGGGCTAGCTTATGGGCCGCCGCAATCAATCGGTCACCATCACCCATGTTGCCGCAGATGCGGGCGTCTCGTTGCAGACGGTCAGCCGTGTCATCAATAATGAACCCAATGTGCGCCCTGAAATGAAGGCGCGTGTGCAAGCTTCAATCGAGAAGCTGCACTATGTCCCCTCTATCGCCGCCCAACGTATGAGTGGCTCGCGCTCCTACCTTATTCTAGTCATCAATGACCGAGAGCGGACGATCTCTGAATGGCGTGCTCGCCGCGGCGCAGATTGGGTCGACCAAATGCTTTTGGGAGGCATGCTGACCTGCGCGGAACATGGCTATCGGATGATTTTCGAGCTCGTCGACACCCATAATGACCATGTTGAGCGCGAACTAAGCGGCACCATTGCAGCCTTGCAGCCCGACGGCATCATCTTAACGCCGCCTCACTCCGAAAACCCCTTGATCACCAATCTCTTGACTAAGCGAAATATTCCGTTTGCGCGGATCGGATCCCTGGCAGCGGGCAGCGGCTTTGCCATCCACATGGGGGATGCGGAATCAGCGGCGCAAGCCACACAGCATTTGATTGGGCTCGGTCACAAGCGGATCGGCTTTATCGCGGGTGCCCCGGACTATAATCTTTCACACTGGCGCGTGGATGGCTGGCGACAGGCCATGGCGCAAGCCGGCCTGCCGGACACGGACCTCTGTGTGCCGGGTGACTTTAGTTATGAGAGTGGCCGCGAGGCTGCAACTGCCCTTCTCAACCTCACACCCCCACCCACTGCCATCATCGCCAGCAATGACCAAATGGCCTTGGCGACCCTGGACATTGCCCACGAGCGCAACCTATTGGTGCCACAGGATCTGTCTTTGATCAGCTTTGACAATACGCCTGTCGTTCGGTTCACGACGCCGCAATTGACCGCGATTGATCAACCCATCGCGGCGACCTTCTCAAAGGCTGTCGAACTGTTGATCCATCAAGCCACGTCGCCAAGCGAACTGCCCTATCTGGTGGCAGGTTCGCTTGTTGAACGCGAAAGTACCGCCCCGCCTAAATCCTAAAGACTTGGATTGATGAGATATTTCTCGCCCGTCGCTTTGCGGGCATAGGCACGCGCGTGATCAGGGTGCAGGGCTTCGGCCAAGGACAATGTCGAGGTATAATGGCTCGCGAAGGTGGTGGTCAGTTCACGTGCTACACGTTGGCGTAGACCCAGTGCCGCTTCAAGGCCAATCTTTTGCAAGAAGGGCGTCAATAAGAAGCCACTCACGCTCCAGGACAGGCCAAAGCCTCGATCCAATTCGGTTGGGCGCAAGTCTAGCCCGCCGTAAATATAGACTTGCTTAAAGGTGGAAGAGCCATAGCGGCTGTATTCCTTGGCATTGCGATTGGCAGCTGCTTCCATGGCGTGCAAGATCGAATTGGCCAAACGACCACCGCCAATCGCATCAAACGCAAGGGTGGCTTTGGTCTCAGTTACGGCGTCGGTCAGGTCTGCTTGGAAGGTGTCAGAGGTTGAATCCACAACATACTTTGCGCCAATATCTTTGAGGATTTTGGCTTGCTCCGCACTCCGAACAATATTGACCAAGGGGACATCATCGGCGAGGCAGATTTTGGTCAACATTTGGCCCAGATTTGACGCTGCTGCGGTGTGTACAAGGGCGACATGCCCTTCACGCTTCATCGTCTCGACCATAGCTAAGGCAGTCAGCGGGTTCACAAACATGGAAGCGCCATCGGCAGAGGTCGCACCTTCTGGCAGAGGCGAACAATCCCGCGCCAATAGCTTGCGGTAAGTGGCATACATGGAGCCGCCAAACATACCGACCTTCTTGCCCAGCATGCCAGCAACATTGGCCCCAGCGCGCACGACAGTCCCCGCGCCTTCATTGCCGACAGCCATAGAGGCATCCAAACGGGGCTTCATCATACCCATGCGGGCTGGTGGGATGGTGGCGGTCAAAACAGGCCGGTCTGGCGTACCGCTGGCTGCCAAGGTCGCCATATCTGCAGGTCCCAATAGCAGCCCCAGATCAGATGGATTGATGGGGGACGCTTCGACTTGGACAATCACTTCATCCGGGCCCGGTTCATCGATCGCAACAGGTTCGAGATTGAGGATCAATTGACCCTCAGAGGTAACGGTGGACCGCAATTCAAGGCCGTGCAGTTGGGTGTCGCTCATGGTGTTTTCTCCGCAAGTTATGGTTTTGATCTTTGCTAACGCACACGGGCGGACTTGTCGCGGAAAATCGCAGAGCGCAAAAAAAAGGTCCCTCGCAATGGAGGGACCTTTTCATTGGTTAGGTCTAAATTGATCGATAGCTTCAGTATTTTGCCGTATAGCGTATAAAGAAATCACGCCCTACGCCAGAAACTGGCTCGGCCCATTCACGCAAATAGGGCTTTTCATCACTAAGGTTGTTCACGCCGACGACAATCGAATGATCGTCCGTAAGATCGTAACGGATTGATGCATTGTGTGTCCAGAAATCGCCGGTGAAGGCGGGAGTGAACTGTGCAACGGTTTCCACCTCGACACCGAACAAAGTCTGGTTGTCAATGAAGCGTGATGACCAATTCACCGACCAAGGCCCCTTATCCCAGTCCAAACCAACACTGTAGGTCAATTCCGGGTTATTGATTTCGCCTAGGATTTTATTGCCAACCAGGGGTGCCGCTGGATTTTCAAAGTTTTGCCTGTTCTCAACCCAAGTTCCTGTGAGGGCGATCGCAAGCCGACCCATTTTTTCCAGGCCGATAGCTTCGAGTGGTATGGCATAGCGCAAATTCAGATCAACCCCAGACGCTTCTTGCGCAGCGAAATTGATATCGCCTTGACGGATGAAGTTTAGACCCAGGAATGTTGGCGACCCTGCGGTGCGGGTACGCCGGATCGCGTTGCAGAACTGATTTTGCAGATTAGGTGCATCGTAGCAGGCATTGACGATGTTCTGTGCTGAGACTGCGGCGATGGCGTCTTCGATGGCGATGTTCCAATAATCCGCTGTCAGGATCAGGTTTTTAACAAAGCGTGGTTTGAAAACTAAGCCAGCGCTATAGGTCTCTGCGGTTTCTTCTTTCAGGTTTGGATTGCCACCAGAAACACCTGTGAAACGAGCCGTATTTGGATTGCTCCAACCGACTGGGATGCCATCTGCTCGGCAGTTTGCAAGGCGGTTTGCAGGTTGCGAGCCTTGGCCGATTAGCGCGTTATCGCAGGGGTCCAATGGCGAGAACGTGGTTGGCTGTTCGGGCGAGAACAATTCACCGATATTGGGTGCCCGCACGGTCACCGAGTATCCGCCGCGGAACCGCAGGTCTGAAACGGGTGCCCAGATTAGATCGGCCTTCCACGCAAAACTGTCGCCAATTGTAGAGTAATTGCCCCAGCGGGCTGCACCGCTGACTTCCAGCGTCTCAAAAAACGGTGCTTCGCTTAGGATGGGCAAATTCACTTCCACATAGGCTTCGCTGACATCATAAGAACCCTTGGTGCGCTGTGTACCGCCGACGTCAAAGGTTTCCCCTAAGGTCTCGCGCGCGTCCGGTCTAAAGTCGCTTTCTTCCTTTCGGTATTCCGCGCCAACGACAAACTTGACCGCTCCTCCGGGAAGGGAGAATAACTTAGCCGAGTCACCCGACACCGTACCGCTGATAACGGTTTGTCGGATCGTCGACTTTTCAACCTCTTCATAAGAAACAAACTCGCGAGCTTCCTTGCTGGATTTGTTCAAACCAAACAAATTCAAAGGGCGACATTCTTTGTTTCGAGGGTCAAACGTGGTGAATTTGGTGATCTCGATATATGGGAATTGAGATGCCGGTGACGGTGGCAAGGCATTTGGGTTTAGGTTTGATCGGCAGGTCGGCTGCCCTGTTGCCGGATCGATTACCGCATCGATCGCTGCAAAATAACGGTCATCCAACCGGGTCCATGAGCGCGTCTCTGTCCGGGTTTGACCATAGTTGAACGCCACATCGTAGCGCCAACCTTCTAAATTGAAGAAGTCGCCATCTGCCCCCGTCACAAAACGGAAAGTACTACGTTCGTTGGAATCACCGATATCATTGCGGACGACATCAATATTGTCGCGCCCAATCGCCAGTTGATAGGTGCTCGCTAGACTCGGGGTGGCAGCAATTTGGGCATTGATATAATTGCGGATTTCGGCAGGGATAAACGGATTGTCGCGCCGGATCAGAATGGTATCGTCGAACGTTTTATAGACGTTGAAATAGCGTGCTTTGGAATTGACGACTTTGCCTTCGAAATAGGGCCGGAAGTTTGGACTTGCCTCATAATCAAGGAAAAGGTTGGCTACGAATTGGCCTGTGGTAGGCGTCAGATTGCTTTCGTTGAAATATTGCTCGGCGCCATCGCCGCCAATTTGGTTCTGCCCACTTGAAATCAAGCCATCCTGAAATGGTCGAACTTTTCCGGAGTTTGTGTCTACCACCCAACAGCCAAAGAAACGCCGCCCAATCGTGCTCTCCAAGCAGTCATTGATGCCGTTGCCGTTAAAGTCCGCACCAGGAACTGCGCTCGCACCATCAGCAAATCCAGTTCCGAATGGGTCTAATCCAATCAGGCCAAGAGTAGAGGAAATCGAAAACCGACGGTTCCCCAGAATAGCTCGCGGCGTGGCACTTCGGGCGCGCTCTATGAGGGCTGGATCGGTATTTGCGTAGCGCGGTGCGCCGTTTACTAAAATGGTGTTACCGATTGTGTTGTTTGGCGTCCGCCCAGTTGGGATTGGATCACCAACTTGGAAACGCGTCGCTGGGTTTTCAGTATTAAACGCCAGACCATTGTCCTTTGAGAAGTCCCGATCGCCATAGAGCAAGCCTTCTTGCGCATCGTATTGAGCTGCAAAGGTCAGATTACCCTTTTCGCTTTCGCCGAAATTCTTGCCATAGAGAAGGGATCCAAAGAAACCCGGCGAGTCTCCTTGCCCGGACATCGAAGTCTGAGCAGAAACTTCAAAGCCTTCATACTTCTTTTTCGTAACAAAATTGACCACGCCCGTGACTGCATCGGACCCATAAACGGCCGAAGCTCCACCCGTCAAAACATCCACGCGTTCAATCAAAGCGGAAGGAATGGTGCCAATATCAACTGCGCTTGAACCCGAAACACCCGCAACATGGCGACGACCATTGACGAGAACAAGCGTTCGAGCACTGCCCATGCCACGAAGGTTTAATGTGGCCCGACCCGGCACGCCTGTGGCTTGCTCGCCCGTTGTGGATGCTGCGAGCTGAGGCAAGGTTTCAAGATAGTCTGCAACTTGAGTTACGCCCTGAGATTCCAGCTGCGCAGCGCTAACAAAGGTGACGGGTGAGGGGCTTGCGTCGGCTACGCGCGCAATGCGGGACCCCGTCACAACAATGACTTCGGCGGTTGGCTCTGGCGCACTGCCACCAGCCGGGCTCGATTGGGCCCAGGCGGCACCCGCTAGAAGTGATGATGCGCAAACGCCAACGAGCAGCTTTACACGTTTTGTCGATGAAGTCATTTTCCCCCCCAAGGATTAGTCACTCGAATGCCTGAGTTAAGAATGCTTCCAAGCCATTGTCTAGAGTTGCCCAAAAAATAGTATCCTTGGTGATTGTTCGGCGAGATTGAGACAGTCCCGTGCGCAAAAAGCAGGCAACTTAAGTCAACTGGTTGTCTTCGTGTAAGTTTGGCCCCGCATCAGCCTCCCAACCCCATAGACATTGCCGGTAATTACGCTACCAAGATGAGTTAAGGGTGCAGCTTCATAAGCGCTCAAGGGGGCAACATCATGAACAAAATTGGCAAGATCGGCCTGGCGGCCGGTCTCTTGATTGTTATCTTGGCCGGTGGGGCCTATGCGGCTGGCGTTCGACTTGCCCTGTTCCCTGAGGCGATTAATCCAACCCCTTACCTTGAAAAAGCCAAGTCCTATAATGCGCTAATTGAGCGCGATAAGTTCGGCGTGCCTCATATTTCAGGGCCACGCGATGTCGATGTCGCGTTTGGTATGGGTTATGCGCACTCCGAAGATGATTTTGCAACGATCACGGAAGCCGTCCTCGCCACACGGGGCACCATGAGCGAGACCAAGGGCAAGGATGCGGCCATTGGTGATTATCTGGTGCAATTACTGAGAGTCTGGGACAGTGTGAATGCTGGCTATGAGCGCGAGGTTACGCCTGAAGCGCGCGCAATCATGCAAGCCTATGCCGATGGGGTAAATTTGTATGCCGCACAAAACCCAAACAAAGTGCCCAGTGGGCTTTTGCCTCTGTCTGGTAAGGATGTGGCGGCTGGTACCGTGTTTCGTGGGCCATTTTTCTATGGGCTGGATAAAGTTTTTAAGTCCATCTTAGAGCCAGCGCCTGCACCCGACAAAGCCCCGCCTAAAGGTTCTAACGGGATTGCCATTGCGCCTAAACGCTCCACCGATGGCGCGACCCGTCTATTGGTCAATTCGCACCAGCCCTATGATGGCATGGTGGCGTGGTATGAGGCTGTGTTGGATAGTGGTGAGGGATGGCACGTCGCGGGCGGCTTCTTCCCCGGTTCCCCCTTCATGTTGCACGGCCATAATGCGCATTTGGGCTGGGCTAGTACCGTCAACAAACCTGATCTCGCAGACGTTTACCGCCTCACGACCGACCCCAAAAAGCCCGGCCACTATTTGCTAGACGGCAAATGGGTGCCTTTTGAAAAGAAGGTCGCCACGTTCAAGGTGAAAGTCTGGGGACCTATTCTGTGGACCGTGAAGCGCGATCTATTGTGGTCGGTGCATGGTCCTGCCTTAGAGACGGATCGTGGAATTTTTGCCGTTAGCTATGCCGGGCAGGGCGAATTGCGCCAACCCAACCAATATATGGCGATCAATAAAGCGAAAAATCTGACCGAGTGGCGCGCGGCCATGGCGATGCAGGCCTTGCCGAGTATCAACTTCATCTATGCCGATGATGCTGGCAATGTCGGTTATCTGTCTAATGGGCAGTTCCCGGTCCGGAAGGATGGCGTGGATTGGCAGGGCGTCCTACCCGGTGATCGCAGCGACCTTTTGTGGAAGGACCGTGTGCCATTCGACAAACTGCCCCAGCTTTGGAACCCGCAATCGGGCTTAGTTTTCAATTCTAACAATAGCCCTTTGGTGGCAACCGACGGCAACGACAATATTCGTCCCGAAACCCTCGCCGCGCACCTAGGCCTACAAACCAATATGACCAATCGGGCGTACCGTGTGCTGGAAACCTATGCCCTAGACCCGTCTATCTCAGCCGAAGAGTTCGAGGCCTATAAGTATGATTTGGCTTATAGCGAGAAGGGGATCTTAGCAGGCCTTATTCGCGAAGCTTTGACCTATGATGCAACCGGCAATCCTGATTTGGCCGAAGCGCAAAAAATCCTAAAAGCCTGGGACCGCAGCACGGATCGCACCAGCCGCGGGGCGGCATTGGCCGTCCTGATGGGCCAGCCGATTGGCCGGGCTGCTGAAAATGGAGAGCCGTTGCCCCCTTTGCGGCCAGCTTTAGATGCCGCCATCACCCAACTCAAAACCCATTTCGGTCGCCTAGACCCCACCTGGGGTGAGGTCAATCGCTATCGGCGTGGCAACCTCGATTTACCAATCGACGGCGGCCCAGACGTGTTTCGTGCCGTTTATGGCGAGACGCAAAAAGATGGCACGCTGACAGCAAATGGCGGCGATACCTTCATCATGTTCGTCAGTTGGGACAAAGCTGGCAAGTTGTCGTCGCAAAGCATCCACCAATATGGCTCCGCCACTTTGGACACCGCCTCACCCCACTTTGCCGATCAGGGCAAGCTGTTTGTCGAGATGAAGACAAAGCCGGTTCTGTTCAATCGCGCCGACCTTGTTGGCCAAATCGAGCGCAGCTATCGGCCCGGCCGCTAAATTCTCAAAAGAAGGAATGCACTATGAACCGCTTTCTGGCCCACACCGGCGCAAAATATCCAATTGTCCAAGCACCAATGGGCTGGATCGCCCGCTCGCAATTGGCTTCAGCCGTTTGCGAGGCCGGCGGCCTTGGCATCATTGAAACGTCCTCTGGCGAGACAGAGAATTGCCAAGCAGAAATCCTGAAAATGAAAACGCTGACGTCTGCTCCATTTGGCGTCAATCTTCCGATCATGTTTCTGAAGAATGATGCGATCTTGCAGTTTATCTGTGAGTCCGGGGTCAAGTTTGTGACGACCTCCGCCGGCAGCCCTGCGAAATTCATAGCGCCCCTAAAGGCTGCTGGGATCGTCGTTTATCACGCCGTCCCGACTGTGGACGCGGCTCTGAAATGCGTGGAGGCAGGCATTGATGGTCTGGTGGTCGAAGGTGCAGAAGGCGGCGGCTTTAAAAACCCTGAGGAAGTCTCCACCCTCGTGCTCTTACAGGCGATCCGCAAGGTAACCGATGTGCCTTTGGTGGCTGCTGGCGGGATTTGTGACGGGAAGGGCATGGCTGCAGCTTTTGCTTTAGGGGCAGAGGCTGTCCAAATGGGAACACGCTTTGTCAGCTGTGCTGAAAGCCCCGTGCACCACAATTATAAGCAAGCCATTCTCGATGCCAAGGAAACGGGGACCTATGTCCTCAACAAAAAGGCGAGCCCCTGTATTCGTGCGCTGAAGACAGAGAGAACTGCGGCGATCTATGAGGCGGGCATCATGCCGCCTGATACGTTCAAGGGCATTCTCGATCTTTATTTTGGCGGGGATATGGAAGCTGCTGTAGGTCTCGCGGGCCAAACATCCGGCCTGATCGACGAGATCAAATCTGCCCGCGACATTATCGAGGAAACTGTTGCGGAGTTTCACGCCATTTCTGGCCGGATGGGGGCCATGGCTACAGCGCAGAACTTCGGGTGATGATTAGCGAGCTAGGCGGGGTACACCAGATGAAGGGCCAACGCCTTCGGGTACGGGCACATTCGAGCCTGCATAGTTTTTATTGATCACCAAGACTGGGTTATTGGCCAAGGTAATCGACTTTGCGACGATCACACTCCACGCCGAGTCTTGGGCGACATTACCAGAAGAAGAAACGTAAAGTTCGCTTCCTGGGATATAAATTGTGCCTAATAACTCGCGGACTTTACTTGAAGAAATCGTAAAGCGCTTTGTGTTGTTGCGTCCTGTTGCGATCAAGAATCCAGCCAGTGGGCCCGACTTGCGCGCGGTTAGTTCGATATCCGCCTTTTGATCAAATGAGAATGCGCGGTCAGGGTCAAAGATCAGTACGACGTCATCGCCGCGCAGTTTAGAGTTTCCGTTAAACTCCAATTGTCCTTTGAAATAATGTTCGCCGGGCTCGAGTATCAATGTCGCATTGCCTGTAACTTTATAATTCTCACAATGCACGCCAGCAGGCAGACTGATCATCGCATTTCCACTGTGGACTACATTCTCTAGCGCATTGACACAATTAGGCGATGTTAAGTCCAAGTCGACAAAGGGATCTTCAATCGGCAACGCACCGACACTGGGAGCTGGCGAGATGGCACCGGTCGCGGTCTTCACCGCTTGTACGGCACCCGCCTCAATGTGGGCTAAATTCACAACCGAGATTCCTGAATTCGATTGAACTAAACAACCCGGTGCTCGAATGACGGAACGATCTGTGACATTGGCGCCAATGGGGGCGGCTTGGTCAATTTGGAGCACACAAAGTGGGGTTTTGCTCAACGTTTCTGCCGTGGACGTTACAGTGAGCGGCGTTTTGTTTGTCACGAGCCCTGAAAACATCGATTGAAACTGCGCTCTTGCCGTAACGCTGACGGTGCCACCGTTGCGATCGATGTCGACTGTGAAACTGGGGTTAGCGATATCTGGCATGGCGCTGACCTCATTGGTCGCGAGGGCAATCGCAGTGCTTTTGATGCCGTCGTCACCGAGAGTGGACACGCTCAATTCACCGGCACCGGCTAAAGCGCCTGCGTCCACGGCTCCTTGCAATCTGGCCTTGCTTTGGGCGATCCCGGCAATTTCGACACCGCACAAGACCGCATAACTCAACGGTACCAATGCCAAAGCAGTGATCAACGTTATATTGCCGCGCCGAGATTTCTTGTTGCTGAGTTGGTCAAACATACTTGCACGCCTACTACCAATCGACACGGTGTAGGCCTGCTGGCTAAACATTCGAATAAAATGAACGACATGATCTGATTGTTGTTTGTAAGTGTTTTGTTACTATAATTTTTTATTTTCTCAGATATTGAAATCTATCGTCTTAGAATTATGATAATTCGATTGGAAATTCCATCTCAATACAACAGCCGATATCTTCACCGCTGACAAGGTGTATTTCACCACCAACAGCTTTCAAGCTACCAACAGCTGTGGCTAAGCCTAAACCTAGCCCATTTTCTGTGTGCTGTAGCACGTTGTTGCCTTGTTTGAAGGCTTGGATTGCGAGGGCGAAGCTGGTCTGGTCCATGCCTTGACCTGCATCTGACACGCGGATGGCTACCCGGCCATTTGCGGTTTTCTGGCCGATCACATGGATCGGGGCTTGGCCATGGGCAAATGCGTTTTCAATCAAATTACGCAAAGCCGTCAGCAGCAAATCATAATCGCCAGTAATTTCAGAATTGCCAGTCCGATCGGCCAGTTTCAGATCGGTCGACTTGCCACCCGCGCGGAGGGCCTCACGCGCTGCGGCCTTAATCAAATCGGCAACTGAGAATACCTTTTTGGTGACCTCAATATCGCCAGACAGAATGCGGGCGGATTCCATCAATTGATCATGCATTCGCTTGAATTTCTCAGCGGCGTTCAAAATCTGGCGGGCATGGCCTTGAATGGCACTATTGTCGCTATGGCCCTCAATGAGCTTACCAAAGCCTAGGATGACATTGAAGGGCGTATTAAATTCGTGCCGCATTAGGCGCAGGATGTTGGTCTTCAAGCCATCGGCTTGTTCTGCTAAGCGGCGACCTTGGCGCTGTTTCGCATCGGCGCGGCTATTGCGCAGCACATAGGACAATTGGTGGCTGACCAAGCGCCAGTTTAGCGGCTTGATCGCAAACGAGGTCGCCCCTGTGCCATAAGCCCGGTCGATTGCTTCCATGTCTTCGCGGCCTGTGATGACCACAATGGGCAAGTCCTCGAGGCTGGGTTCGGCGCGCACGGCCGCGATCAGTTCAAAGCCATCCATGATGGGCATTTCCAGATCGACTAAGGCAATGTCGATCCCACCTTGCTTCAAGCGCTCCAAAGCGGCATGGCCATCTTCTGCAACTTCAACTTCCATCGTCGGGCTAGATAAGTAAACGCCCGCAAACTCCCGCAGGATGGGATCGTCGTCGACTACCAAAATCCGTGCGTTCTCAGTCAGTACGAACTGAGGCGCGGCCGTCATGCTTAAGTCACTCATAGGGAGCAACCTCGGCAAAAAGACAGACAAGCGCGACTTCAGCGTGCCCATAACTATGGATTGAAACGGCGTTGTGCACGTCTATCGGACTCCTATTAGACTTTCACACTAGCTTAAATCGGTTAACCGGACGTCAAGCCAAGTTGTCGCGATGCAGTACTGCCGCTTAGTTCAGCAGCGGCCCAAATCTGTTGGCTTAACCCGCACTTAATGTGTCCGCGCTACTTAGGACGCTCGATGTTAGCGCTCAGGTTTGATCAAGTGAAATCTCAGATGAAGCCTCCTAAACAGAGAATTCAAAAGGCCAGAAAGCCAAGCTCTATCCGGTCACGGCTAGCGGCGCTTGTGCTGGGCTCTGTGATTTTCTCGGTCGTACCTGTAACAATTATTTTTGCCTATCAAGACATGACGCGCCATGCTGAGGTGCGCTGGTCTGAAATGCGGACGGCAGCGCAAGTTTTGGCCAGTAGTGCGGCCGAGGCAGCAAATGACCAAGATCGCCAGCGCGCCTTTATCGCTATTCGCGCTATCTCCCGCAGCCCCGGGATCGTCTATGCGCGGGTCGAACTTGCTAATGGCATGTCGTTGGCCGAAAATGGTTCTGGTACGCGTCTGCGCAACGACGTACGCTTGGACAGTGAAAGCGCCGATCCAAACCTCATCGCGCTGATTACCACCAAATCTGTGGAAGTCGTCTCGCCGATCGAATTGGGTGGCAAGGTCTTGGGGCGCGTCGTTGTGGTCCATATGGCCAATGACTTCTTGGCACCTTTGCTGCGCTCCATTGGTAGCGTGTTGGGGGTCGCCTTATTGGCCCTCCTGATTTCGTTGGGGATTTCTCGTCGCATTCAGCGCGCGCTGACAGAACCCTTGACCGATCTGACTAAGTCAGTGGCCGCAATTGGCCAAAAAGGTGACTTTTCCCAACGGGTGGAGGCAACGACCACGGACGAGGTCGGCACGCTAGTGACAGGTTTCAATGCCATGTTGGATGCCATTGGTGAGCGGGATCGCCGCATTGAAGCCCATATGCGCGGCCTGGAAGCTGAAGTTGCGGCGCGGACGAGCGACTATCTGGTGGCCCGCGACTCGGCCGAGCGTGCGAATGCCGCCAAGTCAGACTTTTTGGCTACCATGAGCCACGAAATCCGCACGCCGATGAATGGTGTGATGGTGATGGCAGAGCTGTTGGCGGCGGAATCATTGCCCGCCAAAGCTAAGCGCCACGCCGACACGATTGTGAAATCTGGCCGCAGCTTGCTGGCCGTGATCAACGATATTCTCGACTTCTCCAAGATTGAAGCGGGCAAGTTGGAAGTCGAAATCTGCGAAGTCAATGTGCTGGACTTGGTTGATGACGTCTTGGCCCTGTTCCATACCAAAGCCCGCGAAAAGGGCTTGGAGCTGGTAGCGTCGGCCCATCCACAAGCCCCCAAGATGATCCCCGCCGATTCCGTCCGTCTTGGCCAAGTGATCTCAAACCTCGTTTCCAACGCCTTGAAATTTACCGAGACCGGCCACGTGCTTGTTCGGTTGGAGCCCGATCCAGATAGTCAGTTTTGGCGCCTGATTGTGCAGGATACTGGCATCGGGATTGCTGAAGACAAGATTTCTGGCATCTTTTCGGCCTTCTCCCAAGAAGATCAAACTACCACCCGCCGGTTCGGTGGCACTGGGCTTGGATTGTCGATCTCCAAGCGCTTGGTGGAAGCTATGGGCGGCCAGATTGGCGCGACTAGCAAGCAAGGCCAAGGCACCAGCTTTCACGTCCGTCTGCCTGCCCTGACGGGTGAGGCACGCGTGCTGGCTGCCCCGCCCAAACTGGAAGAAGGCGACGTGCCCTCGTGCGTCAAGATTTTTGTAGACGGGCAAGTTGAATTTTGGGCGATCAGTCGCCGCTTTGCTACGGCTGGGGCTGTGATTGGCCAAACCGATGCTTTGCAGCCGGATTTGCTGATTGCAGACAAGGTCAATCGCACCGAATTACCATCCGGCTTTAATCCCAAGAAGCTCGTATTGATCGCCGACGCCGATGATACAGTTGCCGATTCTATGGTGCGCGCTGGCCAAGCGGTTGCTGCGTTGCAACGTCCTGTCCGCCACGCCGATATTGACCATTTGATCTTGGCACTACGCAACGGGACCAGCTTTGCTTTCAGCCAAGGCGGCGTGATGAACCAAGCCATCACAGTGGCCTTTCCCGATGCCCGCGTGCTTGTCGTGGATGATGGTGAGGTCAATCGCGAAGTCGCGGTGGAAGCCCTCTCACGCTTTGAAATCAAGGCCGATGTAGCCGTTGATGGCCAAGATGCCCTGAACGTTCTCGCGACCAAAGACTATGATCTGGTGTTGATGGACGGCTCTATGCCCGTCATGGATGGCTATGAAGCCACGCGCGCAATCCGCTCTCTTGAAGCCAAAGAAGGCCGCAAGCGTATGCCTGTAGTTGCCCTGACCGCCCATGTCGTGGGTACGGCTGCAAATGCTTGGTCGGAATGCGGGATGGACGGGGTTTTGCACAAGCCATTCACACTGGTAGCTTTGGGTGAGGTCCTGAAAGCGAATTTGCCCGCGCATTTGGCAACCAAGGCGCTGGAAATGATTGACGCGCGCTCGGATGATCAAGCGTGGGAACCATCGGAAACGACCGGCGGCGCAGCCGAAGGCGGTTTGTTTGACGAAGCCGTAATTCTGCCCTTCCTGCGCGATCTGAAGACACACCGTCGCGACTTCGTTGTGCGTGTGGTTGGCCTGTATCGCAACCACGCACCCAGCACTTTGATCGAACTGCAAGAGGCCTTAAACGCGGGTGATCGGGACCGTATCGCCAAGGCTGCACACTCGCTGAAGTCGATGAGCCTTAACATCGGGGCAAGTGCCATAGCGAAACTAGCTGGCACAATTGAGGCCGCGGTCCGCATCCATAACACACCGATTGCGCCGTCTGAGATTGAGCGTGCCATCGCGGTTTTGCATATGACTCTCGACCGTCTCGCTGTCCTGATGGAGTCTGACCTACCCGAAGAACCAGCATTCGAGATCAAGGCCGAAGTGAAGCCAACAGTTGTCGAAGTGTTCAATACAGCCATTCTGTCGCCAGACGAAAAGGCCTTGCGCGACGAACTCGAAGCGGACCTCGAAACCGGTGCTCTCAGCATGGTTTATCAGCCGCTTTATGACCGTACTGGCAATCAGGTCGTGTCGGCAGAAGCGCTTCTCCGATGGGATCGCGGCGGTCGGGCGCGTGTTGGCCCAGACGTCTTTATTCCAATTGCCGAGAAATCGGGATTCATCGCACACATCGGCCACTTTGTCCGCCAAGCCGTCTTCAACGATACCGCAGATTGGGGCAATCTGCCGATCGCGCTCAACGTGTCACCTCTTGAATTGATTGACGAAAATTTTGTTGGCGATCTGAAGGAGCTGTTCGCCGAGACCGGCTATAATCCCGCTCGGGTGGTGTTGGAAGTGACCGAAACGGCCTTCTTGGGTGACCCTGATCGCGTGCGTCAGCTGTTTGCTCAGATCAAAGCCATGGGCTGCAAACTGGCACTGGATGACTTCGGTGTCGGTTATTCCAGTTTGACTTCCTTGCACCGCTTCCCGTTTGACAAGATCAAGATCGACCGTGAGTTTGTGACCAGTCTTGATCTTGATCCCAAAACCTCCCGTGAGGCTTTGGCGATAATCCAAGCCGTTGCCAGTATCGGCCGGTCCTTAGGCCGCGAAGTGGTCGCTGAAGGCGTCGAGACGGCTACCCAGCATGCGGTTCTAAAATCCGCGGGTGTCCACACCTTGCAAGGCTATCTGTTTGGTAAGCCAATGGTCGCCAGCGAATTTGTCCGTCTTTTGACACCGAATCCGTCGAGCGCCACGCCGTCTCTAATCCTCACCAACACCCCAACCACCCCAACCACCCCAACCACCGCAACTTTGCCGCAGGCTTTAGCGTCCTAGGCCTACCTTCAGGTATGGCAGAGCTAGGACTGGCGAGGCCGGATAAAATCATGGCATAGTCATTCTCCTAATGAGGGAAAATGGGGATCGGACATGCGGATTTCGACACGCCACCACCAGACTAAGGCCACCGTCCTTGTGGCATGCCTTGCCGTCCTTTCCCCGAGTTATGGCAGCGCGCAGGCTTTATCCAAGCCCGCCGCCCCAACCCAGTCACTACCGCCTGAGTTGACGCCTGAAGGCATTCTCACGGACATGGTTAGTCAATCGATCGCCGAACAGGCTGGCCTGCCCGACCTTGCAGCCACGTCACCGGCCAAGGCTGTCTCAACCCCACCGCCGATTCCTGTCCCGGTTAAGGCGTTAGAACCTGTTATGAAGGAAGTCCTTGAGAAAGACGTCTTGGACTTGGCCGACCTTTTGGCTGGGCGCTGGGATAATGAGCTGCAAACCTTTTTTGAGCCCGAACTCAACGTGCCAGTGCCTTTGCGCCATGAACGGCTGCATGCAGTCGTCAAACCAATAGACGCGCCTGAATTTGGCTCTGTCAGCTTCTATGTTGAATACCGCAAGGGCGGTGAAGCCGGCCCCGTGGTCCGCCAACGAATTTGGACCCTCAGCGTGGATCAAGAGCTACGGGCGGTGCGCCTTGCAGCTTTTGCCCCCAAAGAGGGCAAACCATTGGAAGGGGCTTGGCGTCAGATTGAAGGGGTCGAGGGCTTGAAGCCTGATCAACTAAAGAAGGATTCCTTCACCCCAGTTGCTGGCTGTGACATTATTTGGCGTCGGCGCGGGGAAGGGTTTAGTGGCGCAACTCGTCCGGCAACCTGCAAGCTTGTGACCAACGCCGACAAGCGGGTCTTGAATGTCAGCGAGCAGCATGACCTTTCTGCCAATGTGTGGGAAGTGCGCGATGTTGGTGTCGATGAGCGCGGTGTCCGCGTCTTTGGCGGCAGTGATTTGCTGCCGACCCGCTTGAAGCGCGCGGCAAGCTTCACCTGCTGGGCTTCCGTTGCCAAAGGAGTTGAGCTGGCGACAGTGAGAGACCTTGTTGTGCATGACCAAGGCGGAATGGCTAGCGCCGAGTTTGTAGGCGGTTCCCCTGCCAAGCTTCGCCTCCGCTTACGTAATGTGGAATGGCCGATCGGCCAAAACCGACCCTCGCTCACGCTCTACCTCTTGGTCGATGGGGATGATCGGGCAGAAGGTTATGCGTGGGGAGAGCCCATGGCCAATCGGCTCGCGCTGGACTTAGGCGGAACGCAGGTTAGCTGTACGCGCGATCCACGCGCACTTTGGCGCTAGGGTTCAGCGGCCAAAGAACTTGATGACGATCACGACCAAAAGGGCCGTCAAGCCAAACTTCAAAATGCCATAGGCCCGCATGATCCGGCCAAGCTTTGCCATATTTTCTTGGTGCAAGGCTTGTTCTTCGGGCGTGAGTTCGCGCGGGGCATCATCGATGTCCTCGTCATCCCAGTCTGGGGCGGGGGAATTATCATGACTTGGGGGCAGTGGCTTTTGGTCCATCAGCCCTTACCCCTCAAATGGATCACGCACCAAGATTGTGTCGTCCCGCTCTGGGCTGGTGGAGAGGAGGGCGACCGGCCGGGTCACCAATTCTTCGATGCGTCGCACATATTTGATCGCGTTCGCGGGCAGGTCCTTCCACGAGCGCGCACCGCGCGTGGTTTCTTGCCAGCCGTCGAAATACTCAAAGATCGGCTCAACATTGGCCTGATCTTTCAGGCCAGCCGGGAACCAATCCAAGGCGCGGTCGCCAATCCGATAGCCGACGCAGACTTTCAGCTGCTCAAAGCCATCGAGCACATCCAGCTTGGTCAACGCGAGGCCGCTAATGCCGCCCACAATGGCCGCTTGGCGCACCAGCACGGCGTCAAACCAGCCGCAGCGGCGCGGACGCCCTGTTACGGTGCCAAACTCATGCCCACGCTCGCCAATGCGCTTGCCAACATCATCGAACAATTCAGTCGGGAAGGGGCCTTCTCCGACACGGGTCGTATAGGCTTTGCAGATGCCCAGCACATAGCCCAAGGAGTTTGGGCCCATGCCGGTGCCAGCCGAGGCTTGGCCAGACACGGTGTTGGATGAGGTCACATAGGGGTAGGTGCCGTGGTCGATATCAAGCAATGTGCCCTGTGCCCCCTCAAACAGGATACGGCGGCCCCGGCGGCGGGCTTCTTCCAAGACTTTCCACACAGGCTGTGCATAGGGCAGGATCTTTGGGGCGAGGCTGACGAGTTCTGCCTTGATGGCAGCGCCATCGAGTTCTGGCAGGTCGAGGCCTTTGCGCAGGGCTGTATGATGGGCCAGCAAGCGGTCGATCTTAGCATCGAGCGAATCGGGGTCGGCTAGATCAGCCACGCGAATAGCACGACGGCCGACCTTATCTTCATAAGCTGGGCCAATGCCACGGCCGGTGGTGCCAATCTTACCAGCGCCTGCTTGTGCTTCACGTGCACCATCCAAGTCGCGGTGCAGGGCAAGGATCAAGGTGGCATTATCTCCCAAGATCAGGATTGACGGGTCAATCACAACGCCCTGGTCGCTTACGCGCTTGATTTCATCCAGCAGGGCATGGGGGTCTACCACCACGCCATTGCCGATCACCGACAATTTGCCTTGGACAACGCCTGAGGGCAGCAGCGAGAGCTTATAGACCTTATCCCCTACGACTAATGTATGGCCGGCATTGTGACCGCCTTGGAAGCGCGTCACCACGTCGGCACGGTCGCTCAACCAATCAACAATCTTGCCTTTGCCTTCGTCGCCCCATTGGGCCCCGACAACCACTACATTCGCCATGAGTCTAAACTCCCTGCTTGCGCGGGGTGCTTGGGGTCTGAGGGCCAACTCGTCAAGCTATCAGGCTGCGATCTACCTAATTTCCGCTTAGATTACCCTCAGACTCAAGGGCAACTGCCCCGGTCATGATGACGTGATTATCGCTCTCCCGCCATTCAATCTGAAGCATGCCGCCATCAACTTGAACTTTGGCGCTACGGTCGCACAAGCGGCGTCGCACCGCGGCGACCAGAGCGGCACACGCCCCGGTCCCACAGGCTTTTGTTAGGCCAGCGCCGCGTTCCCACACCCGCAAGCGAATATGGTCTCGAGCCACAATCTCTGCAAAGCCAACATTGGTACGCTCTGGGAAAAGGGGGTGATATTCGATCATCGGTCCAACCGCTTCAACCGGGGCAAGCTCGGCATCTTGCACAAAGAAAACGCAATGTGGATTGCCCATGTTGACCACACCGGGGCCATGCAGGATGGGATCGTCGATCGGGCCGACTTGCAGCTCAATGCGCATCGTATCCATACGCTCGGACATGGGAATAAGCTCCCACTCAAAAATAGGTGCGCCCATATCGACGCTGATCATGTTAGGGCCGACGCTGACTGCCCCTAACAAGCCTGCCTCGGTCTCAATCACGAGATTTTCGCGGTTCATCTCCCGCATCACATACCAAGCGACACAGCGTGAGCCATTCCCACAGGCGGCGACCTTGGACCCATCGGCATTCCAAATCTCAGTATAAACGTCTGCCAGCGGGTTTCTGGGTGGCAGAAGGACCATGAGCTGGTCAAAGCCAATCCCTTTTTCAGGGGTTGCCAAGGCCTCAACCGCGCTCGCGTTGAGCGTTAAGGGACGCTCTCGCGCATCCAAGACCGCGATCTCATTACCAAGACCATTCATTTTTGCGAATTTCATGATCGTTGTTTAGGCGCATTTGACTTCAAGTAAAACACCAAGCGGAAACCATCTTCATGCTTTGGTGATGTTAAATGACGAATTATTAATGCAATGCCCCCGTTCCGCCGCATTTGCACCCAGATCGCGCCACAAGCGGGGGCGATAACGTCATTGTCGGTTGGACAGCAGAACATCTCGCAGGTTCTGGTTTCCCAACAGCCCCCCCAGCCCCCCCTCCAGGGTCTGCGGACTGCAGTTCAACCGACGCATAAGTTTTTTTCCATCGACACTGCGCCCCAATCTATTATCCCTTCTTTGCAAAAGCAGAGAAGGGATTTTTTTTGACCCAACGATTGGCTGGCCGTCGGGCCATTATTACAGGGGCAGCCTCCGGCATTGGACTGGCTACTGCGCATTTGTTTGCTCGCGAAGGGGCCAAAGTCCTCGCTGTGGATTTACCAGGCGACCGGTTGGATGCAGCCTTCAAGGGCACTGCAATTCTCACCCACGGCCAATCGGTGGCCGACATGGATGCACCCGATCAAATCTTGCAGGCGGCACGCACGCATCTGGGCGGGGTCGATATCTTATTCAACAATGCGGGCATTGCGACCAATAGCTTGGTAGAGCGAACCAGCGATGAGGATTGGGATCGCACATTGGATGTGAACCTCCGCGCGATGTTCCGTCTCACGCGTACCGCCATCCCTGATCTGAAAACCAGTCAAGCTGGCCGCGTCATTAACACGGCATCTGTCATGGCTGAAGGCAGTGGTATGGGGCTTTCTGCCTACTCTGCCTCCAAGTCTGGCGTGCAAGGCTTTACGCGCGCCCTAGCAATTGAACTTGGCAAATTTGGTGTCACCGCCAATTGGTTGCTGCCCGGTGCTATTCGAACCGGCATGACCCAAGGTCTTTGGGATCAGCGGCCAGAGATTGCAGATACTTGGGCAAACAAGGCTGTTCTGCGCCGCTTGGGCGAACCAGACGATATCGCTAAGGTCGCGCTTTTTCTTGCCAGTGATGACGCAGGATTTATCACTGGCCAAGGTCTTTCCGTCGATGGTGGCCTTTCCCTCCGCATTGGGGGTTGAGGCGATGCTGATTGATTTCGCGGAACCCATGGTTTGGTTATGGCTGTTATCGGCCGTTGCGGCGGTGCTCTATGGTTTGATCTTCAACCGGCAGGCACCCAACTTAATCCGAACCTTTATGAAGACAGCTGCCGTTGCGGGGCTCGCCTTGGTCGTGTGGCAAGCGCAAGGGCCGAGCTTTTTGTTGTTTGCTTTGGCTGCCAGTGCGGTTGGAGATTTGCTGCTGGCAGGGCCGGGTGAAAAGCGTTTTATGGCTGGTGTGGTCGCCTTTGCCATCGCACATGGCTGTTACATCCCGCTGTTTCTTGAGTTTGGTGCGTTCAAGGACGGCTTGGGAGCTTGGCAGGTCGCTGCAGCGCTTGCTTTGCTGCTAACCAGTGCTGGTCTCTTATTCAGGGTCTTATGGCGGCATCTGGGGGTCATGAAAGGCCCGCTGACCTTCTATTTCCTGATCATTCTGGGCATGTGTTTTTCCGCCCTCGCACTGCCTACCGGCCCGTATGTCACTTATGTCGTGATTGGCGTGATTGCTTTTGCGACTTCGGACATGATTTTGGGCGTGGAGATGTTCGCGCTGAGCCCAGACTCGCCGTGGCACCGGGTAACCAGCCCTGCGGTTTGGACCCTGTATTATGGTGGCCAAGCCCTCATCACGCTGGGTGTTTTGAGCGAGTGGGGTTCTAGGCTGGTGGCGGGGCAGGCGGCTTGACGGAGTCGGTTCGCGCATCGCGTAGGGTGATGTAGAGGGTGGAGATGATGACAATCGCTGCCCCCACCATCGCCAGCGCATCAGGGATCTCGTGGAAGAAAATCACGCCAGCACCGGCAACCAACGGCAAACGAATATAGTCAATCAGGCCCATCAAAGAGGCATCACCCGTTGACAAGGCACGCACATAACAGGATTGGGCGGCAACCCCGGCAAAACCCATCGCGATGAGAAGGGCCATCGTCTTCAAGTCTGGCAAAACCGGGTCGAGGATGAGGAAGGGCAGGCCCGCCAAAGTCGTGAACACATTGCCATAGACCACCAATGTCAAAGACGAATGATCTTTGGTCAGATCTTTGACAGTCACCAGCGCAAACGCAAACGCCAACGCGGAAACCAGCGCTGCCAAGGTTGCTGGATCAATGGCAGTCGCATGGCTTGAGAAGTCCGGCTTGGTCATCATCAAGATACCAAGGAAGCCAATCCCGACGGCGGTCCAGCGTCGCCACGCGACCTTCTCTTTCAAGATCACGACCGCCAGAATGGTCATGAATAGGGTGCGTGAAAAGCTCAACGCTTGGCTTTGCGCTAAAGGCAAATGCACCAGAGCGTAAAAGCCCGCAAAAAAACCAATTGTGCCATAGCTAGAGCGCAGCAAGAGCTTGCCGGGCCTACTAGTCTTCCAAACCTTCTGCCCGGCCATCAAGGCAAACGGCAAAACGGCTACCACGCCAGCCAAGGAGCGCCAGAAAATCAGCATGGCAACACTGGTCGTCGAGCCAAGGCCTTTGGCCAATACTGCCATGATCAAGAACCCGACAGCTGAACCCAACATCCAGAGGGCACCAATGCCATTCGGCGATAGGGGCAGTTTTTTGGCTGGGCTAGCGGACTGATCCATTGCGTATTTGAGCTAGCCCTGTGGTGTCGGTAACGCGTCGCCAAAGATGGAGGCCATGGGGGAGGGGGCAGCGGGGTCCCATGCGTGGCGAGGCCCGATAGTTATGCCACCGTCGACGACCAGATGCGTACCCGTCATAAAGCTGCCCGCATCACTCATGAACATGAGGACCGCTTCTGCAATATCGCTTGGCTGACCTGCCCGGCCAATAGGTTGGGCCGAGCCACCTTGATGGGCGATAAGGGCCGCCAATTGATCGGCTTGTTCGCGAGGCATGCCAATGGCCGTACCAAAGATGGAAGTGGCGATCAGGCCGGGGCAGATCGCATTGACCCGAATGTTCTTCGCACACAACTGCGCCGCGGCGACCTTGCTGAAATGGATGACGGCCGCCTTTGCTGTGGAATAGGCAATCGGGCCCCAACCCGCTTCAAGGCCTGCAATGGAGGCGGTGTTGACGATCGCGCCGCCGCCGCGCTTGGTCAGATGAGGCACGGCATGCTTGGTGCCGTAAAAGACCGAAGTAACAAGTATATCGAAAATCGCCTTCCAGTCCTTGGACTCAACTTCTTCCAAAGGGCTCATGACGCCGGCGGAGCCTGCATTGTTGAACAGGCCGTCGACACCGCCAAAATGGTCGGCAGCTTGGTCGAGAATAGCTTTGACTTGGGCTTCATCGGTGACATCGCAATGGCGATAGATCAGTTTGTCTTTGAAGCGAGCTTCTAGGTTCGCGCCTTTTTCATCTTGAATATCGGCTGCCAAAACAAAGGCACCTTCTTCTATCAAGCGTTCGACCGTTCCCAGTCCAATGCCGCTCGCAGCCCCAGTCACGACAATGACTTTGCCCTGTACGCGCCCAACCATAGCTATACTCCCTGAGTTTATGTGACACCGTCTAGATCGGTGCTCTATCGTTGATCTCGTAAGTAGTCAGATTGGCTTCGCCAAGCCCAAGATCATTCCACTTGCCGCGCCAGATTTTTGTGTGATTGGCTTCGCGATGGCGCTTAAACGACGCCATATCTGCCCAGATTTCAAAGACCCGGATCGTCATGGGATCAAATGCATCCACGGCATAAGTATAAAGTTCACACCCTTCTTCTGCACGAGACGCCGTCGACATCGCTGCCATAGCTGCCAAGACGGGCAAGGTCACACCCCGCCTTGCCCGAAAGGTCCCAGCAACAATCACGGCACTGGGAGGCTTTGGTTCGGTCATAAGGTTACAACAACCTTTCCAGTGGCTTTGCGGTCCATAAGATGACGGATCGCTTCTGCGCCCTTATCCAATGGGAAGTGTGCAGAGATATGGGGTTTGATTTTTCCCGCTGCATACAGAGCCATCAGTTCGGCGATGTTCTCCTGATTCGCCTTTGGGTTGCGCGCAGTAAATGCGCCCCAGAACACACCAACAATCTGGCAGGACTTCAAAAGCGTCAGATTCAGCGGAATGGCTGGAATGCCTGCCGGGAAACCGATAACCAAGAAGCGGCCTTCCCAACCTATGGCGCGCAAGCTGGCCTCGGCATAAGCTCCACCGACGCCGTCATAAATCACGTCAGCGCCATTGGGGCCGCAGGCTTTTTTGAACAAATCTGCCAAAGCCTTTTTACCTTCAGCGTCAAATTCACCCGTTGGATAGACCAAGCCTTCATCCGCGCCATGAGCGAGGCAGACGTCGACTTTTTCTTGGGTGGAGCAAGCGGCAATGACTTTCGCGCCCATGGCTTTACCAAGCTCAACCGCAGCAAGACCAACCCCGCCAGCAGCACCGAGAACCAGCAAAGTCTCACCCGCCTTCAGGTGCCCGCGATCTTTCAGGCCATAATGGCTGGTGCCATAGGTCATGATGAAGGCTGCAGCTTCATCAAACGGCATCGTGTCAGGGATGGGGATGCAGCGTGCGGCTGGCAAAGCAATTTTTTCCGCCAAGCCGCCCCAACCGGTCGAGCCAATCACGCGGTCACCGACTTTGAGGTGGGTTACGCCTTCGCCAACGGCCGAGACGACGCCAGAGACTTCACCACCTGGTGCAAACGGGCGCTCTGGCTTGAACTGATACTTGTCCTGAATGATCAACACGTCAGGATAATTGATGCCGACGGCTTTCACATCGAGAATGACTTCACCTTTGCCTGCAACTGGATCGGGCAATTCCGCCAAGTTGAGGGTCTCGGGCATACCGGGGGTGTGGGACAAAAGCGCCTTCATGATGTGTCTCCTGAGCAATCTGTTTTGAAAGGCATAGCGAAGTGCTACGCTTCGCACTAGAGCAAGATGTCTCATTTCTCATTTTTCTTGGGTGACCTTTTTGGTGCCCAGCCTTTAGGGAGCGTTTCATGGCTTGGGCATTGGCACTTCATGGCGGAGCAGGACCAGCACGCGGTCGCACCTATGACCGGGAAGAAGCCCATATGGCTGAAGTCCTCAAACGGGGGGCAGACATGCTGGAAGAAGGCTTATCCGCGCTCGACGCAGTGGTCTCTATGGTGCGAGAGTTGGAAGATTCCGGTTTCCACGTTGCGGGCAAAGGAGCTTCAGCCAATGCCAATGGCGAGTATGAGCTCGATGCTGCCGTTATGGACGGTGCGCTGCGTCGCGCAGGGGCGGTGGGGGCTTTGGTCGGTTTCCGTTCGCCGATCATGGCCGCCCGCGCCGTGATGGATGAAACCCCGCATGTGTTGCTGGTCGGCGCTGGGGCTAAGGCCTTTGCGCACGAGTTGGGCTTGGAAGAAATCGAAGACCCTTCCGTCTATTATACACCAGCCGTTCGCCGCCCGGTAGAACCCGGTGAGTTGGCGCATGGCACAGTCGGTGCCGTCGCCCGCGATATAGCTGGGCGCTTAGCTGCTGCGACTTCAACCGGAGGCCGCCTCAACAAAATGCCGGGCCGTGTCGGCGATACGCCCTTGATCGGGGCCGGGACTTGGGCGGATGAGCGTGTTGCGGTGTCGTGTACAGGCCAAGGCGAATATTTCATGCGCGCCGCTGTTGCCGCCGACATCTCCGCCCGCGTTCGTTACGGCGGGCAGACCTTGGCTTCTGCTTGTGCTGGTGCCTTGGCTGACATGGAGACCCAAGGCGGTGATGGCGGCCTGATTGCGGTCGATGCTATGGGCAATGTCTCCACGCCTTATGTCAGCGAAGGTATGAAGCGCGGGATTGCCACCCATACCGGTCGGTTTGAGGTTAAGACGTTTCGGTAAACCTGCATGCTAGCCTTCATGCCAACGCCCAAACGGCTTGGCGTAAGGGGCATAGCCCGCTAAAGCGATCACGCTGCCTTTGAGCCCCTTGGGAATCTAACGCCTATGACTGCCGACACTGCCGCCCCCAGCAAAGCTGAAACCGCTTTTGCAACCGCCAAAACCTTGGCTGAGGCGCTGCCCTTTATCCAGCGCTATGACCGCGAGACGGTGGTGATCAAATATGGTGGCCATGCGATGGGTGATGAGGCAACCGCCCAGCGTTTTGCGGCTGATGTGGTCTTGTTGAAGCTTGTGGGCATTCACCCCGTCGTTGTGCATGGCGGCGGGCCGCAGATTAGCGCCATGCTGAACCGGGCAGGGGTCAAATCTGAGTTTGTCGACGGTTTGCGCGTCACAGATACCGCCACGATGGAAATCGCCGAAATGGTGCTGTCAGGTGCAGTCAACAAGCAATTGGCCCATTTAATTACCCAAGCGGGGCGTGAAGCCGATGTGCGCGGCGTTGGCCTGTCTGGCAAGGATGCACGCCTGTTCACGGTCGAAAAAGTCGTGCGCACGCGCAAGGACCCTGAAAGCCGGATTGAGCAAGTGGTCGATCTGGGTTTTGTCGGCGATCCAAAAGAGGTTGATGCACAATTGGTTATGACCCTGATCAAGGCAGACCAAGATTATGTGCCTGTGGTTGCGCCCATCGGCGTGGACCCAGCTGGTGCCACCTTCAACATCAATGCCGATACAGCAGCCGGGGCTTTGGCTGGCTCTCTTCACGCCAAGCGCTTCTTATTGTTGACCGATATTGAAGGGGTGAAGGATGGCGATGGCAATCTGATCCCCGAGATGACCATTGCAGACGCGCGGGCCTTAATGGCGTCTGGCGTTGCGAATGGCGGGATGATCCCTAAATTGGAGACAGCCATCACAGCAATTGAATCAGGCGTTGAGGCCGTGGTTATTCTTGATGGTCGTACGCCCCACGCCATCCTCAACGAACTTTTCACTGACTCAGGTTCTGGAACCCTTATTCGCTCATGACCACACGCCCGCTGACCCGACTTTATGAGGCCGAAGATTGGGTCTTTGATCTCGATAATACGCTCTACCCCGCCGAATGTGATTTGTTTGCCCAAATTGACGAGCGGATGACCGAATTTGTCGGCAGCTATTTGGGCCTCGATTATGATGCGGCGAAAGCCAAGCAGAAGCATTATTACACGACCTATGGCACGACGTTGAACGGCATGATGCGCGAGCATGCTATGCCCGCCAGTGCCTTCCTCGATTACGTCCATGATCTAGACTACACCCCCGTCGTGCCTGCGCCGAAATTGCGGGCAGCGATTGAGGCTTTGCCCGGGCGAAAAATGGTGTTCACCAATGGCTCTCGTGGCCACGCAGAGCGCACACTGAGGGCTTTGGGCTTAGACAACGTCTTCCACGATTTGTTTGACATTGAGGCCACCGGCTATGTGCCTAAGCCGAAGCGTGAAGCCTTTGATGTCCTGATTGACCGCCATGTGGTTGAGCCTACCAAAGCCGTCATGGTTGAAGATTTATCGCGCAATTTGCTGACCGCCCACGAGCTTGGCTTTTCCACCATCCTCGTTTGGTCTTGGAAGGATTGGAGCCATGAACCCTTGGATGGCCGTCCTGCGGGCCCAGTCGATGAAACGCCCGACCATGTGCATCACATGACCAATGACCTGACCGCTTTCTTGGAAGCTGTTGTAGGTGCAGGAAACCAACATGGCTGACATCCATCAAGACATCACCCAATTTACCGCAGACCGCGCTTGGGGCGCGCGCGATTTGGCAGAGATTGCCGGGGCCACGGTGCGCCTGCATTGGACGGATAAGCCCTATATCTGGCACACCAATACCGGCGCGGAAGTTTTTATGGTCGTCGATGGCTATGTCGATATGTCCTATCGCACAGAAGGCGTTGAAAAGACCGTACGTCTTGGTCCCAATGATGTTTTTGTGGCCCAAGTGGGCGATGAACATATTGCTAGCCCTGTTGGGGCCGCCCGGATTCTGGTGGTTGAAGAAAAGGATTCGATCTAGGTAAGCCCATGCATCACTTGCACGACGCCTTAGCCCCTGCCGCTGAGTCCATCACCTTCGACGACTTTTTGAAGGTGGATATTCGCGTCGGCACGATTGTAACCGCAGAGGTTTTTGAGGCGGCTCGCAAGCCATCCTATCTTTTGATGATCGACTTCGGTCCAACTTTGGGCGTGAAAAAATCCTCCGCCCAAATCACCACTCATTATCGCCTTGAGGAATTGGTCGGTCGTCAAGTTGCGGCGGTGGTCAATTTCCCACAGCGCCAGATCGGGCCGATCCGGTCTGAAGTGCTCACGCTCGGTTTCCCGGACCCGGATGGCCAAGTTGTCCTCTTTGCGCCCGATCATCCGGTGCCGAATGGTGGACGTTTGTTCTAATTCTGCCTGTGTCTAGTGCCGCAAGCGATTGCGTGACACCTCAAGCACAGGCATAGCAAAAGGCCTTATGGCCAAACCCGCTAGCTGAAAATGACCACGCCCATGACTGATCTAAACCAACTTGAAGCCACCATTGACGCTGCGTGGGAAGACCGGACCACCATCTCGATTGAGACGACTGGGGCCGTTCGCGATGCGGTGGGGGAAGCTTTGACTTTGCTGGATCAAGGTGTCGTGCGGGTAGCTTCGCGTGGCGCTGACGGACAATGGACAACGCACCAATGGCTGAAGAAGGCGGTGCTTCTGTCTTTCCGGCTCAACGACAATTATTTGATCGACCCAGAGCATGATCTCCGTCCGGTCCAACATGCCGGGCGCGCTTTTGATAAAGTGCCACTCAAGACAGCGCGCTGGCTAGAGCCTGATTTCCGCGAAGCGGGCTTCCGCATGGTGCCAGGTTCGGTCGTGCGCCGCGGCAGCTTTATCGCTAAGGGCGCGGTTCTGATGCCCAGCTTTGTGAATATTGGTGCCTATGTCGGCGAAAACACCATGATCGACACGTGGGCCACGGTAGGCTCTTGCGCTCAGATCGGGGCCAATGTCCATATTTCGGGCGGTACTGGCATTGGCGGGGTGTTGGAACCTTTGCAAGCTGGCCCAGTGATCATTGAAGACAATGTATTTGTGGGTGCCCGTTCTGAAGTGGCCGAAGGTGTCATCGTGCGCGAAGGGGCGGTCATCTCGATGGGTGTGTTCTTGGGCGCGTCGACCAAAATAATCGACCGCGCAACAGGGGCCGTCTATCGCGGCGAAGTACCATCCTATGCCGTGGTCGTACCGGGGTCTTTGCCAGACCCCAAGGGCGGACCCAGCTTGGCGTGCGCGGTCATCGTCAAAACTGTCGATGCTCAAACCCGCTCCAAAACAGGTATCAACGAGCTATTACGCGATTAGGAGGCCTTTTGTTTCCTCAGCCAGAAAATCATTACCTCGCCCAAATCAATGTGTCTGTATCGCGCTATGATCAGGACGATCCGCGCTTTGCGGGCTTCACCAGTCGTATTGATGCGGTAAATGCCATTGCCGAACGGGCAGAGGGGTTTGTGTGGCGGCTAAAATCCGATGCCGGCAATGCCATGGATATTCGCGCGTCAGAAGACCCGCGCTTCTTGATCAATATGAGTGTGTGGAAGACGGCGGAAGCCTTGGAAGACTTTGTTTGGAAGACCGCCCACGTCAAAGTTTACAATCAAAAGGCCGAATGGTTTCCTTCCCTTGGTACCGCCCATATGGCTTTTTGGTGGGTGCCAATTGGCCATATTCCCACCTATGAAGACGGCATGAGCCGCCTCGAAACACTACGAGCCAATGGCCCGAGCGAAGCGGCTTTCGGATGGGAAAGTTTGCCACAAGTTGCTGAATGGCGGGCTAAGCGCTGCGGTTAGCTTTGGTTTCATTCGATAGTGTAAAATGTTTTAGCTATCGCCACGCTTATCACGTTCTCGTGATATGATTGGCTTGACGTTGTGTCATACCAAACCAAATTTGCTCGCTTGCGTTTTTGTCGATTCGGATCAAAACTTAAGACCTATAGTAGGTGGGTTCGTATTGTGGAATTGGAAGTAGATGGTTCTTCGGTTCGCTATTCTAGGGGCAGCACGCATAGCCAAATCTGCGTTGATTGATCCCTTGTCTGAGAATCCAGATGCAACTCTGGTGGCAATTGGAGCATCAACGCGAGAACGCGCGCTTGAGTTCGCGATGACGCATGCGATTCCCAATGCTGGATTCTATGAAGATGTCATAGCGCGCAGCGATGTCGATGTTCTCTATATTGCACTACCGCCAGCTGGCCACTTCGAGTGGAGTCTCAAGGCTCTTGAAGCGGGCAAGCATGTCTTTCTGGAAAAGCCCGCGACGGTGAACGAAGCTGACGCGCGCACCTTGGTGGAAGCAGCAGACAAAGCTGGCAAGCGGTTGATCGAGGCCTTCCACTATCGCTGGCATCCCTTGTTTCGCCGCGCGGTAGAGATTGTGCAATCGGGTCAGTTGGGTGAGCTTTTGTCGGCGGAGGCGGAGTTCTCTGCGCCTATCGTCCGCAACGCGCGTGAGTTTAGGTGGCAAGCCTCACAGGGCGGCGGGGCCTTAGCTGATCTGGGCTGTTATCCGGTCAGCTGGTTGCGCCACTTGGCAGGTGTTGAGCCTGAGGTAACGGCTGCACATCAAGATCTTGAGCCCGATGGCATTGACCGACGGACAACGGCCCATTTCTCGTTTCCAAGTGGTCTTCAGGCCGATGTGATTTGTGACATGGACCCCGAAGGTGGCCGTAAGCCGCCGCGGCTAGAGCTTGTGGGGACAAAAGGTCGACTCGACATTGATAACCCGCTGGCCCCCCAATATGGCTCGGAATTTATCTTAACCACAGAGGGCCAAGAAACACGTGAAACTTTTCCTCGACGTCCAACTTTCGCCTATCAGTTCGATGGCATTGTAGAAGCCATCCAGTCAGGTCAGCCCGTTTGGACCGAGGGAGCGGACTTGATTGCGAATGCTGCGGCCATGGCTGCGATCCGGCGCGTGGCGGCCACTGGCTAGAGCCGCCGATCTGCCCTAGATTGTTGGTATGAACGCAAACACCATCGACCCCATCCGTCTTGCCTGCGACTTGATCCGCAAACCCTCCGTCACGCCGGCTGATCTTGGCGCGCTCGACGTTGTTCAAAGTGCACTGGAAGGATTGGGTTTTCGGGTGAAACGTTATCCCTTCGAGGATATCGACAATCTGTATGCGCGCTTTGGCACTGAGGGCCCAAATTTCTGTTTCGCAGGCCACACCGATGTGGTCCCGACGGGGGACTTGGCACAATGGAAAGTCGATCCGTTTGAAGCGGCGCTGCAGGATGGCTTGCTGATTGGGCGGGGGGCCGCCGACATGAAGGGCGGTATCGCGGCCTTTATCGCGGCCACCGCCCGCTATTTGGAAAAGCACCCAAATCCAAAAGGTTCCATCTCATTCCTGATTACCGGGGACGAAGAAGGGGTTGCCTTGCATGGCACCAAGAAGCTCCTTCAAGCCATCACCGCCGAGGGTGAAGTGCTGGATCAATGCTTGGTAGGCGAGCCAACCAATCCAGACGCCATGGGCGACATGATCAAAAATGGGCGCCGTGGCTCGCTTAATTGCACCGTCACAGTGACCGGCATTCAGGGCCATGTCGCCTATCCCCACAAGGCCGCAAATCCTGTGCGCGCGCTGATTGGCTTCTTGCATCAAATCCAGAGCCATAAATTAGATGACGGGGCCGAAGGCTTCCAGCCGTCCAATCTGGAAGTGGTGACCATGGATGTCGGCAATCCTGCGACCAATGTGATCCCAGAAAAGGCAACCGCTCGCTTCAATATCCGCTTCAACACAGCCCACACGGGGGAAAGCCTCTCGGATTGGCTGCGGGCCGAAGCGCAACGCGCGCAAGTGGGGTTCAACGGCAAGATTGATCTGTCCATCATGGTTTCAGGTGAAGCCTTTTTCACCCCGCCAGGTCTTTTGACCCACCTCATCCAAGACTCGTGTGAGGCGATAACAGGCCGCAGGCCTGAGCTGTCGACCACGGGCGGTACATCGGATGCGCGTTTCATCAAGGATTATTGCCCTGTGTGTGAGTTTGGCTTGGTTGGCGCGACCATGCATCAGGTCAATGAGCGGGTGGAAACCCGCGATATTGAGACGCTGACCGATATTTATGAAGGCGTGCTGGCGCGTTACTTTGACCGCGTCTGAAACTGTCTTAAGCATCGGATTTCACAAACACACAGAGTCACGTCATCACTAGGCCATGGCGCGCACACCTCTCCTTTTGAACCCCAAATTCCTCCTGCAGAATTTGCGAGATGGATTTGATGCGGCTAAGGCGCGAACAGGCCATGAAGGCGGATTGATCGCCTTGTCTGCAGGCGGGCTGATCTTGGCCTTTTTCCTGCTCGCCTTGCTGGCACCTTTGGCACTCAATGCGCCGGACTTTGTGTCGTATGGCGCAGGGGTTTTGGTCCTGGTGTTAGTTTTGGCTTCAACAGGTGCAGGGGCTGTCGCGCTATGGCGTCTGATGGCAGCCGGTGCTCGTGAAGGTGGTGGCGCACTCGTCCAAGCCACAGGCATCGTCAATGACTCTGCCATTCAAGCTGCCCTATCCGACGCCGAAGATGCCGGTCTGCGCGCGCTGGTAACTCGCGACGCGCAAGACGCGATGACGGGACGGGTACAAGGCCTTGCGATGGCGGCGGTTCAATCGGGCCCGCAAGTTTTTCTTGTTATTCGATTGAAGCAGGCTGCCCCCATCAGTCTGATTTTTGCCCCGAAAGCGGCACCTTGGCCGTTTGCTTTGCCGGCCGATGGAACGCTCACTCCAGTGCCTACGCCCGGCGGTGTGGATGGGCTTGCGTGGGCAACCGATCGCGACCCAGCACTTGTTTGGTCCGCCCGACTTGGGCCAGCCTTGGCCATGTCTGCGGCAGGCGGTGAGGCGCCGTTCTTGAGTCTGAGGGCCAAAGCCCTTGTCCTACGCTGGGACCATGGCGATGTCGGTACAGCTGCCTTGATTGGGCGAGAGCTATGCCTCGCAATTGCGAAAGCCTAAGCCAAACCCAGTTGTGCAAAGAGCCCCTATTCTTTCCCGCCCAGTCGCTTAAGCTGACATCAAGACTAAACATCAAGGGAGGGTGCCTATGTGGCGATGGCTTGTCTGCGGCGTCTTGGGCCTAGGGATTGGTGTGGGCTCCGCGCTCAGCATTTCTGGTGGTTTGTTTAGCGATGCCAACATCACGTCTGGCCGCTGGTCGACTGACCCAACGGTGGGTGCTGCAGCCGCCAACCCTTGGGTTCGAGCGACGATTGCGCGTGTCGGCCTGTTGGCGCTCACCAAGGAAGAGACTGTCTATTTCAACCGCGACGTCGATGATGATGGGGCCAAATTGGTTGAAGGATGCACCTATGCGCTGAGCGGTGAGGCGATCCCGACGCGCTGGTGGTCGATCACGATTTATGGGGCAGACCAAATGCTACCCGTCAATACTGATGGCGCGAGCTCTATAGACGCCACGCGCGCGCTTGTAGCTCCGGCAACGACTTGGACTGGGACATTGAGCGCCATACGGCCAGCAACACCCGGCCCTTGGCTGTCCAGCAAGGGCGGCGGCACTTATTCTTTGACGATCCGCCTATACAACCCGCAATCGGTTGAGAAATCGGCCCTGCAGGCCTTGAAGCTTCCAAGCGTCAAGAAAGTTTCCTGTACCCAAACTCCAGCAACAGGGGGAGCGAACTAATGGCTCAGGACATGAAGAAGCCCGGCTGGCTGAAGCCCTTAGCCTTTGGTGCGTTGCTTGCGGTTCTGGGACATTTATTGACCATCGGCCTGATCCCGAGTGTGATCATGAACATCGCGATGAAGCGTATCGCCGAAGCTTCCGGTGGCATTAATCGCCTCGCCCATGGCAATATGGTCACCCCGCAAAACCAGCAAATCGTGCGTTCGTCGCCCGATCTTGCCTATTCCACTTGCGCCCTTGACCTTACAAAGGGGCCGGTTCGGGTGTTTGTCGGTAAAGGCGCAGACTATACGTCTGCAGCTTTCTACGCCGGTAATACGGACAATGTCTTCACCCTGAATGACCGCAAAATTGGGCCAGAGGGGGCCCAGATTATGGTTGTCTCGGCGCGCTCACCGATTGCGGCAAAGTTGGGGGAAGTTGTGGTTAGCCTGCCCAGTGACAAGGGGCTCCTGCTGGTCCGCCGTCTGGCACCAAGCGCGGAGGCATTTAAGCGCGTGCAAGCTGAGCGCGCGCAGGATTATTGTCGTACCGTGACAGATGGGATGTGATGGACGGGCTACCACAAAATCCAGTTGAGGCTTTTGAGACGCAAGGGCGGCTGGCGCAAGTGTATCACTTCGGACGTGAGGCCATTAAACTGGTCGTGCTGGACGACTATCTTACTGACCCCGAAGCCGTGATCGACATGGCCGTCAACGGGCCAAGCTTTGCACCAAATGGGCCGTTCTATCCAGGAATCCGCGCCCCTGTGCCGCCTTCATCCTTTCAAACCCTATTGGGTCCTTTAGCTGAAATCCTGCCCCGCTGTTTTGACTATTCGGGTCGAGCAGGCTTGAGAGAATGCAATTTCTCCCTTGTGACCACGCCCTCGGATCAGCTTCAACCGATCCAGCGCCTGCCGCATTTCGACAGCCTCGAATATGGCCGCGTGGCAGCGCTTCTCTATCTTTGCCAAGGCGAGAACCAAGGGGGCACAGCATTTTACCGCCAACGCAGCACTGGATTTGAAAGCGTTGATGCGGGCCGCTTTCCAGCTTTCGAAGCGGCGCTTCACGACGACGTGGCAAGGCTCGGCCTGCCGGATGCCGCCTACATTGATGAGACCAGCCCGATTTATGAGATGATTGGCCGCGTTGAAGCGCGCTTTAACCGCATGATTGTTTATCTCAGTTCCAGCCTACACTGTGCTTATATCCCCAAAAAATTTGTTTTTGATCCAAATCCAAGCACAGGACGGCTGACGGTAAATGCGTTTTTAGGTATGGATTGAGCTTGGGGCGGGTCATGGCCGCAGCTTCGGCTGAAGCCATGACCCGCTTGGCTAAACCTTAGTCTTCGAGCTTAAAGCTGATCGAATAGCGGGCGGGATAAGCAACCGCGATCCCGTCGATCGTTTGAGGTTGGAAGGTCCAAGCTTCGACGGCTTTGCGTGCGGCCTCGGCAAAGCCATAGCCCTTGGGGGCCTCATTCACCACCATGAGATTGGCGACTTTGCCTTGGGCGGTAACGGTAAAGCTCAGCGTCACGTCGCCGGAGATTTCCCTGTCGAGCGCCTTTCTCGGGAAGGCTGGATTAGCACCAGCTTGCCGGACTGGGTTAATGATGAGGCGAGGGGCAGGGTTGGTCTCGAGTTCGGCCTGCGGCAGGGTAGTAACTGGACCGAGTGTTGCCTCGCCCCCTGTAATCATAACTGGCCCATCATTTACTGGCCCAACCGGCAGGCTGTCGACAGGAGCTAAAGGCAACACTTCGGCGGTGGGCCGCTCTGTCAGGGTTGGCTCGTTGATTGGGGTTTGTTGATTTGGCTGACTTTTGGTGGCCTTAACTGGCTCAAGTTTGGGCGGAATAACAGGCTTGGGCGGGTTACGTGGGTCCACTTTAATCACGGGTGGTTCAGGCAATTGCAGCTTTTGCATCGTTGGGACATAGGTCAAGGCGAGATAGCCGAGGCCAAGCCAAAGGATCCCAGACCCGGTTAGGGCAGCCGTGCGGTACAGCATTTTTTGGGTCGGTGGTGCGAGAGCTTGGGACTGTTTCATGACGCTATCTCCTAAATCTGGAGCTGAACAGCTGGTTTGCTGGTCAGTGTTATAACAATTAGAATAGATTTCCGTAACGTCAAGCACAAAGTTTACGCTACGTCATGTTGACGACAGTGTCATTTTCTTGCGGACAATCTTAGAAAGCGCTTTCATTTGGGTCGGTCTTGGCTAAGTTGTCGCCAAATCAAAGCAAAAACAGAGGATACTGGGATGAGCGAAGCCAATCTGCCTGCGGGCGAAACCTATGACTACATCATCGTTGGCGCGGGTAGCGCGGGTTGTGTTCTGGCAAATCGTCTCACATCGGATCCAAAAATTCGGGTCTTGCTGTTAGAAGCAGGCGGTAAGGATACTTCACCCCTGATCCACATTCCTGTAGGCTATGCTGAGACTTTGAAAGACCCCAAGGTCAATTGGCTCTATCAGACCGAAGAAGACCCCGGCACCAATGGTCGCCAGCATGTTTGGCCACGCGGTAAGGTTCTGGGCGGGTCGAGCTCTATCAATGGCCTTCTCTATATTCGTGGCCAACAGCGCGATTATGACATCTGGCGGCAATTAGGTTGCGAAGGCTGGGGCTGGGATGATTGCGCGCCCTATTTTCTCAAGTCACAAAACCAGGAACGATCAGGCATGGACGGCCACGCCACCGGCGGACCTTTAAACGTGTCTGACGTTACCCAAAAGCATCCGGTCTCCGATGCGGTCATTCAGGCCGGGATTGAGGCAGGGATTCCGCGCAATGACGACGTCAATGGCGAAAACCAAGAGGGCATTGGCTATTACCAACTGACGGTAAAGAACGGGATGCGCTGCTCTGCTGCGGTGGCTTATCTCAATCCGGTCAAGCACCGGCCAAATCTGACAATCCGAACCCATGCTTTGGCGCATAAGGTTTTGTTTGACGGCAAGCGCGCGACAGGGGTTTTATTCTCCGTCGATGGCGACATGATTACGGCCTCAGCCAAGCACGAGGTTATTCTATCCGGTGGGGCGATCAATTCGCCGCAATTGTTGCAATTGTCGGGCATTGGTCCCGCAGACTTGCTGCAAAGCCACGGCATTGAGGTCAAAGTCGATGCGCCAGGTGTCGGCGAGAATTTGCGCGACCATTATGTGGTTGGCATGCGCTATCGGCTAAAAGCGGGCGTGAAGTCCGTCAATGAGATGACCAAGGGCCTTACCTTTGTCGGCGAGGTCTTGAAGTTTTTGTTCCAACGTAAGGGTCTGTTGACCTTGTCGGCAGCCCATATCGCAGCCTTTGTGAAGACACGGCCAGACCTCGAAACGCCAGACGTGCAGTATCATATTCTGCCTGCGACGATGGACCAGAAGAAATTATTTGAAGAACAAAAAATGGTGCTGGAAGATCAACCCGGCCTTACCATTGCACCCTGTCAATTGCGCCCTGAGAGCACGGGCCGCATTCAGATCAAGTCGGCTGACCCCAGTCAGCATGCTGGCATTTGGCCCAATTATTTGGCCGACAGCTTAGACCAGCAAACCATTGTTGAGGGGTTGAAGATTGGCCGTCGTATCGCCGAGGCTCCTTCCTTGGCTGGCCTCATCGAAGCAGAGATGGAGCCGGGCAATGGTGTGGTCAGTGATGAGCAATTTTTGGCCTATGCCCGCGAAACCGGCTCGACCATTTATCACCCGGTTGGCACAGCCAAGATGGGCACTGATCCTATGGCTGTTGTGGATGCCCAACTTCGCGTGATCGGGGTTGAGGGGCTTCGCGTTGTTGATGCCTCAATCATGCCCCGGCTGATTTCAGGCAACACCAATGCGCCGACAATCATGATTGCAGAAAAAGCCTCTGACATGATCCTCGCGGCACGCCAGGCAGCCTGAGCTTAGCGGCCGATGTTGGTGGCTGGTGCGGGTGCCGGGGCAGGATTAGGCGCATTTGTGCTTGGCAATTTGCGTAAAGCGGGTAGGGCAGCCATATCCTGCCCGCCCGCGGCAGCGAATATATCGGCCAAACTCTCATAAAAGGCGGCCAAAGTATTTGGGCTTGGCCGCTTTAGGTCATCCAAGGTAGGGAGCGGCGAAAGTGGCTTGCCTTCATGGGCGGCGGCCATGAAATCTTCCCAGATTAGCGCGGGCAAGGTGCCGCCAGTTACGCCATTCATCGGGCTAGAGCTGTCATTGCCAACCCAGACGCCACAAATGATGTCGGCCGTATAGCCGACAAACCACGCGTCGCGAAAATTCTGCGAGGTGCCTGTTTTGCCAGCGGCTTCGCGACCACCGGGCAGGCGTGCGCGCTTCCCTGTGCCAAATGCGATTACATCTGCCAGCATGGCAGTCATTTGACGGGCGCGCAGAGGTTCATAGACTTGGACAGGAGCTTTATTCTCGCGCTGGAACGCGACAGTACCGCGCGTCGTGTCGATCCGCTCAATAAAATAGGGGTCAACCCGCACCCCATCATTGGCCAAGGTGGCATAGGCCCGCGTCATGTCCAGCAAGGTCACTTCACCCGCCCCCAATGAGATCGACAGATTGCGCGGCAGCTCGCTGTCGATACCCAAACGCTGGGCCAAAAGGATCAGACGATCAATGCCGACTTCGGAGGCTAATTGGACAGCAATTGTGTTGGTTGAGCGCGTCAGCGCCGTCGACAGGCTCATGGCACCGGAATAGCCGCCATTGAAGTTGCGGGGCCGCCAACCGCCAAGACTAATCGGCTTATCCACTCGGATCGTATCGGGCGTCATGCCCTTTTCCAGAGCGGCAGCATAGACAAAAGGCTTAAAGCTGGAGCCGGGCTGGCGCTTGGCCATCGTGGCGCGATTATACTTGCTTTCCTTATAACTGCGGCCACCGACTATGGCGAGGATGCGCCCTTGTCGATCCATCGCAATCAGGGCGGCTTGAGTGACGCCGGTGCCGGTGCCGTCACCCACCAGCGCTTGCACAGCTTGCACAGCTGCCGCCTGCATTCTGCTGTCGACGGTTAAGCGCAGAATTCGATCTGGGGCAACTTGTTTGCCGACGCTTTCAACCTCTTTTTGCGCCATATCAATGACATAGCCCATTTGGCCTTCGGGAATGTCTGGTGTGACGCGCAAGGCGACTGGCGTTCGCATGGTGGCGTCCGCTTGGGCTTGGGTGATAAAGCCCGCTGCCACCATACGCTGTAGCACGACCGCGCGTCGCTCAATTGCCGGTGCTGCGGTCAAGTCCACAGCCAAACGACCGGGCGCCTTGGGCAGACCTGCCAGCATGGCAGCCTCCGACAGCGTCAGCTTGCTAGGATGCTTGGAAAAGAAGCGCCAGGCGGCCGCATCAATCCCGTACGCATTCTGGCCGAAATAAATACGGTTTAGGTAGATTTCGAGGATTTGCTTCTTCGTCAGGCGGCTATCGATCTGCCACGCCAAAACCATTTCCTGTAGCTTACGCTTAAAGGTCTGCTCGGGACTTAGATAAACGTTTTTGACCAATTGTTGCGTGATGGTCGAAGCGCCCTGAACGGTATGACCAGCGGTCAAGTTCTCAAACACCGCCCGACCAATCGACCATAAGTCGACACCACCATGTTCAAAAAAGCGCGCATCCTCGACTGCCAGAAACGCCTGCAACACATGGGCGGGCAGGGCATCCACGCTGACCCTGCGTCCATAGCGCGGTCCGCGGATTGTGATGGTTTCGCCAGTGGCATCGACCATTTCAAGACTGGGCTTACGATTTGCCGTCCAGATTTCTTCGTTTGAAGCAATCTTGGGCAGATCTGATAGAAAGTGCCGCCACGTCGCGTAAGATGTCAGGCAAACTAAGACGAACACGCTGACGGCCAAAATGGTCAGTAAGCGCATGTGATAGCCTTTGATTTTGGCTTTGCGCTCCAATAGGTCCGCGCGAAAGACGCCCTGCATCAGCCTGAAACCCGTCCTTAAAATGAAGCCGCAGAACGCCGCTGATCCGCCCGACGGGTCAAGCTTTATCCATGCAGAAAGCGGCATCTAGGGCGATCAAAATCCCCAGTTTTCAGGCTTTTGGCTGGGTGGATCACCGCCATGCTCACCTTTCTCTCAGACCGGTTCATTCAATCAGTCATTCTTGTCTTCGCCACCAACGGCCCGCGCCAGTTGGCACTTTTGGAGAAAGACATCCGACGTGACAGGCAGTGCAACCCGCAAAACAAACCGGCCCTCAAGTGGTATCCAATTGTCGTGGGTGAGGCGGGCTAGCGGTGATGGCGATAGCTGGGCCTTGCCGGATGTGCCCCAGCCGATCGTTGCTGAAGCTTATCTTGTATCCATACTGAATTCGGCAGGCACCCCACTTCGCACGACCGAAGTTCAGGGGCCGTCGTATCTTTATTCCGCGGTTGAGGAACTTGCAGACTTTGGTGCCTTGCAGACCCAGATAACGGTGTCCGTCTGCCAACTGTGGCTCGCCGGTCGGTTGGGTTTTCGCCTTGAAGAACGGATAAGCGTGCAACACACTGGCTAGCCCCCCTTTCGCCGCAAGTAGAGAGCGCCTAAGTCTTTGGGATATGTGGTGCGCGGCCTCAAATTCAGGTTTGGCTAAGCCCGCTGATTAGACTGGAATTTGGGAGATCAAGGCGTGGCAGAAGAACCTTATGCAGTGCTTGGCGTTGCGCGCGGAGCCCCATTTGCCGAGGTTCGAAAAGTCTATCGCAAGCTCGCCAAAGAATTGCATCCCGATGCGAACCCAAACAATAAGGCAGCTGAAGAGCGCTTTAAACGCGTTTCTGCGGCCTTCACATTTCTCGACGACCCAGACCGCAAAGCGAAGTATGACCGAGGCGAGATTGACGCGGACGGCAATCCAAAGTTTGCGGGCTTTGGCGGTAATGCCGGCGGACGCGGGCCTTTTGGCGGTGGCGACCCTTTCGGTCCCGGTGGCCCCTTCGGAGGGGCAGGTGCAGGTCGGAGGCAGACTGGACCCGGCCAACCCGAATTTGAAGACATGTTTGGCGATCTGTTCGGCGCTGCCTTTGGGGCCAGAGGTGGTGCACGCCCTGGCTTTCAAGCGGGCACCAAAGGTCAAGACATTCAGACCGCCATTAAGATTGACTTTGAAGATGCTATTTCTGGTGCCAAGCAACGGGTGAATGTGGGCGATCGCTCGATCGATGTTACCATTCCAGCTGGTGTTGAAACGGGTCGAACGCTCAGGCTGCGCGGACAAGGTGGCCCCGGCCAAGGTGGTATGCCTGCTGGTGATTTAATGGTGACAGTCACCGTAAAGCCCCATCCAGTTTTTAATCGTGATGGCGATGACGTGCGCATGGACTTGCCGGTCTCTTTGACTGAGATCCTCGAAGGCGGGCGGGTTGAGGCGACCATTCCTAATGGCACCGTCTCGCTTACCATCCCGTCCAACTCCAATTCTGGCACGGTCTTGCGGTTGAAAGGCAAAGGCGTGGCGCGTCCCGGTACGCCGGGAGACCTATTCATCCGGTTGATCTTGGGCTTGCCCGAGGGCGATAATGGGGAATTGAAGGCGCTTCTGGCAACATGGTCTAGACGGGACGAGCCACCAAAGCGTTAGACCAAAAAACGAGGATGAGGGGTCATGAGTCTAGTGGGGGATAAGCCGATTATCGGCATCATTTTGGACGAAAACACCAGCCAAGGTGGGGCCTCTTATGATACGGGTAAGGGCTATTTTCGTGCGATTGAGAAGGCCGGTGGCGTCGCCTTAGGACTGCCCTACGCTCCAGAGTCCTTAGACTTTGCGCGCACATATTGTGCCGGTCTGATGTCGACCGGCGCGCGGATCAAGTTTCCGTCTGAGTGGTATGTTCCAGGCCAAGAAAGCTATGCACCGCAGTCAGATCGCTTTGCGATAGAACGGGCCTTAGTAGAGACTTTTTTGGCGGAAGATCGGCCCTATTTAGGCATTTGTAATGGCATGCAAATGCTGGGTTGCCTGTCTGGTTGTCGGATGAGTGGGGATGCGAAATCCTATACTGATGGCAGCATTGCCCATGATGATCGAACAACCCGTCATGGTCTGAAGGTCACTTCGGGCACAAAACTCCATGCTATCACTGGGCTCGATCATTTGCAGGTCAATAGCTTTCACCGCGAGGCCTTAGTTGAAATCAGCGATCAAGTGATCGTTTCCGGCTTTTCCGACGATGGGTTGGTTGAGGCGATTGAGCGCCCCGACCGCCGCTTTGCTCTGGGTGTGCAATGGCATCCCGAACGTTTGATCGACGAAACTGCAGATGCTGACGCGCTGTTTGGCGCGTTTGTTACTGCCGCGAGTGATTGGGCAAAAGCGAGCCGCTTACCGCCTTCAACGCTGTAAAGGAGTGCTTTTCGCAGGCATATCGGATTGTTACAGCCTAAAGAGTCCGCATAGAGTGATGGGGATTGGCAGTTTCTATGAATGAAACTAATCGATCCTGTTTAGTCCACGTTCAGAACCATGCATGTAGTCTTTTCCTCATGAAAAAGCTGTTCGCCTTTCTTTTGAGCACGTCCCTCTTGGCCAGCTTAAGTCTGGTTGAGCCAGCGCAAGCAGGCCGGGTAAGTGCTGCGCCATCCAGCCCTTCAGGCTTGGTGTTTCATGAAGATATGCGCAATGGCGGCCTGTTTCAGTTGGCCAGTCAGATTGTTCCTTTGAGCCAAGTCTTGGGGATGATCAACGCCATTGAGCCAGGTAATCAGTTAGACACACAAATTGTAACCGAGAATGGGCGACCGTTTTATATCGTGCGCTGGCAGGCTTCCCGTGGCCGGATCATGATTTTTAAAGTCGATGCTCAGTCTGGGCAAATTGTCGGCCGACAAGGTTAGGTTGCCTGCCCCTACTGCCCCGTGTGGTCGGAATTGCGAGCAGGCCCGATCGTCAATTTTGACGACATGTTTTTGTGAGAGGAGTGAGGCGGATGCGCTGTCTGGTAGTGGAAGATGATCCCGATTTGCGTCGTCAGCTTGAGCGCGCCCTGCATGATTCCGGCTATGCTGTTGATGTCGCCGCCGACGGCGAAGAAGGTCATTTCCTTGGCGACACGGAGCCCTATGACGTCATCGTCTTGGATTTGGGACTTCCGTTGATTGATGGTGTCACGGTGCTGGAACGGTGGCGCAACGCCGGGAAGGTGGTCCCAGTGCTCATTTTGACCGCGCGTGATCGATGGAGTGAAAAGGTCGCAGGCTTTGACGCCGGGGCGGACGACTATCTCACCAAGCCGTTTCACATCGAAGAATTGCTGGCGCGTTTGCGCGCGTTGGTCCGCCGCGCCGCTGGCCATGCAACGCCTGCGCTTGAGTGCGGTGACCTGCGACTTGACCCACGCGCACAGCGAGCCACGGTAGCGGGCGACCCCGTGAAATTGACCAGCCACGAGCTTCGTCTATTGACCTATTTGATGCACCATGTCGGACGCGTTGTTCCCCGCTCGGAACTGATCGAACATATTTACGATCAAGATTTTGATCGTGATTCCAACACAATAGAAGTCTTTGTTGGTCGGCTACGCAAGAAAATTGGCCAAGATCGTATCTCGACGGTGCGCGGCCTTGGCTACCAATTGCTTGACCCAGATGCATCCAGCCAGTCAGGTAAAGGGTGAGGTCTCGGCGCTCCCTTGCAGGAAGACTGGTCGCTGTAGCGGCTATTTGGTCAGCCTTGGTGTTGGTCGCAACGGGCTATGGCCTGTCCGCCTTGTTTCGCAATTCCGTTTTTGAAGCTTTTGATCGTGAGCTAACGGTCTCGGTTGATGCGTTGGCTGCAACCATTGAAACCGACGAACAGGGGCAGTTACGGGTGCCGCGAGCCCCAACAGATCCGCGATTTGTCCGCCCTCTTTCGGGGCATTATTGGCGGGTTGTCGATGTGACCGCTGGCCCCAAGCTTTTGGGTCAAGGTGTGAGTTCGCGTTCTGTTTGGGACGAGCCGTTTGAACCGCCAGTGGTCTTGCTTGAACAAGTGCTAGCCCAGCCGGGTACCACTCAGACTTTAGAAATGAACCGCAATAAGGAGCGCTTGAGGGTTGCGGCCCGCTTGGTGCAACTGCCCTCCCGCAACAGTCAGACCCTCTTGATGGTTGGGGCAGATATCGGGGAGGCGGTCGCCGCCGGTGATCGTTTTAATTTGGCGCTTAGTTTAGGTCTATTGGCACTGGCACTTGGTCTGTTAGGGGCCATCTTCTTGCAGGTCCAATTAGGCCTTGAGCCCTTGCGCAGAATGGGGCGCGAGCTCGCGATGATCCGCAATGGTGAGCGTGACCGCCTAGATGAAGATGCGCCACGAGAGCTTGCGCCATTGGCAGGGGAACTCAATGCTCTCATTTCGCATAACCAAGAAGTGGTAGAGCGGGCGCGCACCCATGTTGGAAATCTGGCGCATGCTTTGAAAACGCCGCTTTCTGTCCTTCTTAATGAATCTCGTCAAAATAAGGGTGAGTTTGAAGATTTGGTCGCGCGGCAAGCTCAGGCCATGACCCGTCAGGTGGAGCATTATTTGAAGCGTGCTTCCGCTGCGGCGCGAGCTGAATCCTTGGGCGCACGCACCCCAGTTGGGCCTGTGATTGAAGATGTGAGCCGCACGTTAGGACGATTGTTCAAGGCTGAAGGCGTGAAAGTCACAGCCAATTTTGAGGATAATTTGGTTTTTCGCGGCGAAAAAGAAGATTTGGAAGATCTGATCGGTAATTTGTCTGAGAATGCCTGCAAGTATGGCGGTGGACTTGTGGAGATTGAAGCACGCATGGTTGCCACTGGGCAGATTGAGATCACCATTGAAGATGATGGTGAGGGCCTAGAGGGTGACGCTTTGGTCGCGGCTGTCAAGCGCGGCGCGCGTTTGGATGAGACTCTTCCGGGCTCAGGACTTGGCTTGTCGATTTGCGATGAATTGGCGCGCGCCTATGGTGGTAGCTTGAAACTTGATCGATCGGATTTGGGCGGTTTACGGGCTAGATTATTGCTGCCTGCCACCGAAAATTCTGTTTAGATTTAGTTTTGTTATGCCTGAACTTGCAAACCCCAAATTAACGCATTTTTGTTACGACAGTTCCCTTGAGAGTTGCAGAAGATGTGGCTTCATTAGAGTGCCGACCTGAGTAACCGCCCATGACAGTTCTAACCGACGACAAGATTGCAGCCTTTAAGGCATTGTTGCTGTCGACCCCGCCAGCAACTGCAGGGAAGTTGTGGGCGCTTTTAGAGCGCATGAAGGTCCAAGGCGTCCAATCCATTCCAACTAGTGAATTGCTAGACGCCATGCGCGAAGCAGGCATTCCCTATAGCTTTGCGATGGGCAATGCCCATACGCGCGTTCTTAGTTTTGACCGGCTGTTCTTCGAACCCTTTGAAAATCTTTTTGAGAATGGTCCCCTACATCGGCTGATGCCGGGCTCTTTGCCGCGGATTGGATTGGGGCCGGTTTGGGGGCTGATCATCGGCCAACTTGCACCCGATGCTTATGTCGATCTTGAGCCATTAGGCACCGCAGCCAGCTTGCGCGGCGATATGACCCAAGCGCGCGAATATGCAGAGAAAATGCGGTCAGAACTTTTGGACAATATCCAAGAGATTTCACCAGAGCGACTGAGCGCATTGTCGAAGATGCCGGAAGCTTCCCATGTCCTAGGTCGTTTGATCCCGCTCCTGTCAGCTGAAAGAGTAGGGCGTCAGATCTGGACCGGCGTGCAGAGCTTGCGTGGGGATATGCATGAGCAATCGATCCAGCGTTTGGCCGCGGTTGTGAAAGAGGCTGAAAAGGAAAATCCGCAAATAGCGACCGAGATTTTGCTGCTAACGATGTCGGTTTTGCCAAAACCCTATCAAGCGCTGCGCGTCTTGCAACGTGTTTCGCGTGGCGTGGATGACCGAAAGCTCGATACCACTCATTACGCAATCATCGGGCGTCGCGTGATCGCGCTCCTGCGACGCGAAGGCGCCGTCATTGAGCATGCTGCTTTGGGCGGTACTTTTGACGTGGACGCAGTCAAAGCTGCCATCGATCGTCACAACAAGTTGGTCCACGGCATGACGCGCGACACCATCTTGTCCCAAAGTGGTCCCTGGAGACAGGAGTTGAACGCCATTTGCAGCCAAGTCGGCTCAAGGCTCGAAATGATTTGCCATGCGGCTGTGAAGGCGTTGGATTTAGCCCTGCCAATGGCTTTGGTGCGTAAAAAGAACGCTGGAAGCTTATCCGAACCACGATATGGCGCGCCAATTGATCCAGTCAAAGTAGAAGTAGCGCGTTGCCATATGCAGTTTTTAGTCGCCTCTCGCCTTCTCGCACCGCTCGCGGGCTTTGGTGGCTTCCGTGACAATGCGAGCCGGACCTGCATCGGCCAATTGGATGCGATTTGTGAGGGATTGGTAAGGGTGGCGCGCGAGGGGGAAACCTCACCGTATTTCCTAGATTGGATAAATGCTACTTCGATCCTCATCAACGCGCTAGACGGTCCATTGCCGGCCAAGAATTTTGAGCGCCGGGTTACCGCCTTGGTAAAAAGGGCCGCCTGAGACAGCGATTAATCGCGCAAGTTTGAAGCGTCGACCTGCGACATTTTCACCCCCAAGCCTTGAACCCACGGGTGGGAGCGTGCATGTCGCCTTTCATCATGACTCAAATCCCTCCTATTCTTGTCGCTGGAATGTTTTGGCTCGCCCTTCTGGTTGCACTTGTCGGAGCGGCTTGGTGGGTGCTGCGGGCTGGTGCGCGCGGGGGCGCACTAGAAAGTGACCGCGCTGACCTAGAGGTCTATCAAGATCAAATCGCCGAAATCGAGCGCGATTTGGCACAGGGTCGAATATCTGAAGAAGCTGCCCAAGCTGGTAAGCTAGAGATTGGGCGCAGACTGGTCCAAGCTCGCGACCGCATCTTGGACGAGGGGCCGCGATTGGGCAAATTGGCGATGACCAGTGTGGCCGCCGTCATCGCGCTAGGGGCAGTTGGGCTATACCTCATCTATGGCTCTCCCCAAAAGACCGATCAGCCTTTTGTTCAGCGCGAGGCAGAACTGCTCTCTCGCCCGCCTGAAACCTTGAGCGAAGATGAAATCATGCTTCTGCTACAAGAGCAGGCAAAAAAGGCACCAGAAGATCCGATGCCCCACGCTTTGATGGCGCAAGTTTTGGGCAGCGCTGGGCGCGATCAAGACGCCCTTCGCGCGTTTCAAGCTGCGATACGTCGGGATCCCAAGAATGCAGACTTAATTGCCGAGACTGGCGCCGTTTTGATGCGCTTAAACGAAGGCGTTGTCGGTGCAGATGCTAAATCTGCCTTTGATGCTGCGCTTCAGCTAAAGCCAAATTCAGTGTCGGCACGCTTCTACTTGGGGCTTGCCGATTGGCAAGCAGGCAAGAAGACAGAGGCATTGGCCGCGTGGCGCACAGCTTATAGTCTCAATGACAAGGATGCCGAAGGCCAAATGCAACTGGTAACTCGCGTCGCGGACATCCTCTCGCAATTGGACCGAGGCCCCGGGGAAGAGGCTGACCCGCCGATGGCCGCAATGGCCAACGCTGGACCTGACGCGCAAAAGGCCTTCATTGAAACCATGATCGCCAAGCGCATTGACCGATTGGCAGAAAATCCCTCTGACCCATCTCTGCGCCTATCTGCGGCGCGCGTCTTGTTAATGACCGGCAAACTCAAAGAGGCCAGAGACATCTTGTTGGTAGGGCAAAAGCAACAGGCCAGCGATCCCCTGCTTTCGGCGGTCTATAGTATGGCTCTTGAAAGCGCCCCGGCGTCTCCAGCAAAGGGTACGTCAGACCCAGCACTGATGCCGAAAAGGTGAGTGTAAGTGAGGGAAAGGTTGCTTTCCATTCGGTACGTGACGCAGTAGTTTGAGCCAAAGATCGAGTAAGAACCATGCGCAGACGTGACCGCCGCCTTCTTTTGATTTCTGCCGCAGGAATTGTCCTGCTAGGCGCAACCGCGGTTGCGAGCGTGGCCTTGCGGCAAACCGCATCTTTCTTCTACTCGCCGACAGATGCTCAAACCAAAAAACCTGAAGCAGGGACACAAGCGCGCATTGGCGGCCTTGTGGCCAAGGGTACTGTGGTCCGGGGCGATAATGGCAAAGTCAATTTCGTCGTGACGGATATGAAGGCCGACATGCGCGTTAGCTATCGCGGTGTGCTGCCCGACTTGTTCCGCGAAGGCCAAGGGGTTGTCGCGGAGGGCAAGTTCACGGGACCTGATACGTTTGAGGCACGCACAATCCTTGCCCGACATGATGAAAACTATATGCCCAAAGAAGTGGCGGATTCCTTGAAAGCCTCTGGCCAGTGGCGCGACGCGCCTCTGCCAGTCAATCAAACCAGCAACCAATCCAGTCTGGGAACCGGTGCCAATATGGCGAACCCAACCTACACAGGGTCGAAGTAGTTTAATCCAGTCTTGCTTTCGAAACGTGGTTTGAGCAGCGGAAACAGGTTGAACCTAAAGAGCTGCGGGGTACATAGTCGGTTATGATCGCAGAACTCGGACACTTCCTTATCTTCCTCGCTCTTTTTGCCGCCTTTGCCCAAGCGGCGACTGGATTGTGGGGCGGCCACGCCCGTGATGGCCGATTTGCCGCTATGGCAAAGGCGGCATCTGATATCTCCTTTTTTGCGATCGCTTTGGCCTTCTTTGCACTCATGAGCGCCTTCATTCGGTCTGACTTCTCGGTCCAAAATGTGGCCAGCAACAGCCACACCTTAAAGCCATTGCTATACAAAATTGCGGGAACTTGGGGCAGCCATGAAGGCTCTATGGTATTGTGGTGCCTCATCTCAGCTGGATTTGGCTGGATGTTGGCGCATTTTTCCAAAGGGTTGCGTTGGGATCTTCGGTCGCGGGCTGTCGGCGTCCAAGGTCTTTTGACGGCAGTCATGATGGCCTATTCGGCATTTGCTTCTAGCCCATTTGTCCGCTTGGACCCCGCACCCTTACAAGGGGCAGATCTCAACCCCTTGTTGCAGGACCCAGCTCTCGCGGCCCATCCACCTTTTCTTTATTTGGGCTATGTCGGCTCGTCGGTGGTCTTTTCATTGGCCGTGGCAGCCTTGTTAGAGGGCCGCGTGGACGCTGCTTGGGCACGCTGGGTTCGACCTTGGGCTTTGGCCTCTTGGACGTTTTTGACGATTGGCATCACCTTGGGCTCTTACTGGGCCTATTATGAGCTGGGCTGGGGCGGTTGGTGGTTCTGGGACCCCGTTGAGAATGCCAGCTTTATGCCTTGGCTCCTCGGGGCAGCGCTGTTGCATTCTGCCATTGTAACCGAAAAGCGTGGCGGGCTTGCCAGTTGGACCGTGTTGCTAGCGATCCTAACCTTCTCCTTGTCTTTATTGGGCACCTTTCTCGTTCGCTCTGGCGTCTTGACTTCGGTTCACGCCTTTGCGCTCGATCCAGAGCGCGGCTTCATCATCCTGATGATCCTTGCAGTCTTTACCGGTGGCGCTTTGAGCCTGTTCGCTTGGCGCGGCCCCAGCTTAGGCTCTGATCGCGGCCTCTTTGCCCCGATCAGTCGAGAAGGGGCTTTGGTTTTGAACAATTTGTTCCTAACTGTCGCAACCGCCACCGTATTGGTCGGTACGCTCTACCCGCTTTTGGGCGAGGCGGTGTTCAAGCGCGCTCTGTCTGTTGGGCCACCCTATTTCAATCTGACCTTCACACCATTGATGGCCTTGGTCCTCCTGGCTTTGCCGGTCGCGCCCTATTTGGCCTGGAAGCGCGGGGACTTGATGGCCGTGCTGCAGCGCCTTTGGGTGGCAGCCGCTTTGACCGCGCTGGCCATCACCTTGAGCTGGGCCTTGATGGGCGGGAAAGCCTTGGCAGCAATCGGGATTGGCCTTGGAACTTGGCTGGTTTGTGGCGCGATTGCCGAAGTGCTTGACCGCGTCCGTTTTGGTAAGTTGCCAGCACCTCAAGTCTGGGCCCGTGTCAAAGGGCTGCAGCGCGCGGCGTGGGGCATGACGGTTGCGCATTTGGGCATGGGTGTGTTTGTGTTGGGAGCGGTTTCTGAAACCGCCTTCCGTGTTGAGCACACCGCCTCCCTAGGCTTGGGTGAGACCACACGTTTTGCGGGACGCACCGTAACTTTAAAAGCGGTCACCGCCGAAGAAGGCCCGAATTATTACGCCGACCGCGCGCAATTGGTTGTCACGGATGGCAAGCGAGAAATTACGTTAGCGCCAGAACGGCGCTTTTATCCCGCCGCGCGGATGCCAACTACGGAAGTTGCCTTGCGCTCATCTTTAGCTGGCGATGTCTATGCAGCATTGGGTGATCCAGCGGAGATCAATGGTCGCATGGCTTGGACTGTACGACTTTACTGGAACCCCTTGGTGCTTGCGATTTTCGGCGGAGCCTTCCTGATGGCACTTGGTGGAGGCATCAGCCTGACTGATCGCCGCTTGCGTATTGGCGCACCCCAACCAGCCAAGCCGAAGCGCGGCACTGGTGTGGTCCCCCCAGTTGACCCGACCAATGTAGGCGTAGCTGCGGAATGAGACGCGCGCTGCTATCGCTCTTCGTGATGGGATGGCTGGCTTTACTTGCCGCACCCCAGGGCGTGCAGGCGGTTGAAGCGCCGTTGAGCGATCCTGCTCTGGAAGTCCGCGCGCAAAACCTCGCCCGCGAGATCCGCTGTGTGGTTTGCGAGAACGAACCAGTTGCCCTCTCGTCCGCCGAGATTGCGGTCGACATGCGCAAAGCTATTCGTGAACGAATTGCAGCCGGCGATAGCGATGCCCAAGTCCGGCGTTTCTTTGCCGACCGCTATGGCGAGTTTGTTCTGCTTCGACCTCGGGTCGGGGTCGATACCATTGCGCTTTGGGTCACGCCATTAGTTCTGCTTCTGTTTGGTGGCTTAGGCCTTTACTTGGCGAGTCGACGCTCCCAAGCGGCGCCGATGTCAGCTCCGACAGTGGATGATGCACAGGCCATGGCAGCCCTGAAAGAGTTTGAAAACAAGTCCTCATCAGATTGAGATGCTATTCTAACAGCATGTTCATCCGCAAAGCTGCTTTCTTACAACAATGTAATGTTTTGGCCATGGTCTGGCCATCTTAGCCCTGTCATAGTGTATCTAACGCGCGGCTCGAATGGCGGGTCGATGCACACAGCAGGATGAAGTTTCATGTCGTTGGATAAGCAAGGTGAAGACTTGACCACACTTTCTGGCCCTTTGGCACAGAAGACCAGAGCACATCGCTTTTTGCGTCGCCCTGTCCTGACTGGGGCTGCGGCGTTGGCTTTAGCCGTGGCGGCGTTTGGCGCGGGTCAGATTTTGTCCCCCAGCATGTCTACCGCCCAACAAATCAAAACAGAGGCGCCGAAAGCTGCTGCGATGCTGCCTGGCTTTGCCGATTTGGTAGAGCGTGTATCGCCTGCTGTAGTGTCGTTGGAGGTGGTTGCACTGGCCGAAGAGGGCGCACCTCGTCCGTCTGCAGATGATCTTGAAGGTATGCCGCCGCAATGGCGTCGTTTTTTCGAACAAATGCCAAATCAACGCGGCAATCAAGCCCGCCCGCGTGAGCAGCGCGGCGGCGGCTCTGGCTTCTTCATTACATCGACAGGCCATATCGTCACCAATAATCATGTGGTAGAAAAGGCCAAGGAAATTAACGTAACTTTGAAAGATGGTCGCGAATTGAAGGCAACCGTCGTTGGCCGTGATGAGCGGACAGACTTGGCGGTACTTAAAGTCGAAGGCAAAAGCTTCCCTTATGTACAATTTGCCCCGGAAGCCCGTGTCCGCGTTGGTGATTGGGTGGTCGCGATCGGCAACCCGTTTGGTCTAGGCGGTACGGCGACTGCTGGGATTGTCTCGGCCTTGGGTCGCGACATTCGCAATGAAGGCAATATTGCAGACTTTATTCAGGTCGATGCGCCGATTAACCCAGGCAATTCTGGCGGTCCGACCTTTGATATGAGCGGCCGTGTGATTGGGGTGAATACCGCAATATTCTCCCGCTCTGGCGGCAATGTCGGCATTGGCTTTGCAATTCCAGCCGCCTTGGCTGATCGGACAACCAAGCAAATCATTGAGCAAGGTAAGGTCACCTACGGCTGGCTGGGCGTTGTGATCCAAGATGTCAGCCGTGAAATGGCTGATAGCTGGGGCTTAGGCAGCGATGTCAAAGGTGCCATGATCGGAAGTGTCACGCCAGGTGCCCCGGCGGCGAAAGCAGGCCTGAAGCGTGGCGATGTTGTCGTGGCGTTCAACGGTACAAAGATTGAAGGGTCTGCCGATTTAACCCGCCGTGTCGGCCAAACCCGCGTCGGTGATGTGGTTCGCTTGGATGTAGCAGGCGCTAAGGGTGTCCGTCGCACTGTGCAGGTAACCATTGCGGCACGTCCTACTGAGCAACAATTGAGCCAAACGGACCCGGTAGCCGGTGCAGATGCAACCCCGCCAGCGAGCCCTGCTACCAATGTTCTTGGGCTAAGTGTGGGTCCGTTGTCGGCACAAGCCCGTACCCGTCTGCGCCTTCCTGCAAACGAACCAGGTGTTTTGATCTTGGAAGTTGATCCGGACTCTCGCGCAGCAGAGCGGGGCATACGCCCAGGCGATGCCATTTTGACAGCCAATGACGATGAGGTTCGCTCTGCGGAAGAACTAGATGCAGCCATCGAAGCTGCTCGTGCTGCGGGTCGCTCCTTCATCGGGCTCTTTGTACAAAGCCAAAGCGGCGGTGGCGGGTTTGTGCCTCTGCCCTTGGAAGCAGCAACTAAGTCACAGCCTAAAAACTAATTGGCGCCATCAGGGGGAAATCCGATGCGTGTTCTCATTGTTGAAGATGCTGGAGATACCGCACTCTACATGCGGCGTGCTCTGGAAGAAGCTGGCCATGTGGTTGATTTGGCCGCAGACGGTCCAACGGGAGAGTTGATGGCGCGCGGTGGGGCATTTGATGTTCTGGTGTTTGACCGCATGCTGCCGAAGAAAGACGGCCTAAGTGTTGTTGCAGACTTACGCACGGCCGGTATCGCAACCCCTGTGTTGTTCTTATCGGCCTTGGGCGATGTCGAGCATCGGGTGGAAGGCTTAAAGGCTGGAGGCGATGATTATTTGGCAAAGCCCTATGCCGCCAGCGAACTGATTGCCCGCGTTGAAGCCTTGGGTCGTCGTCACGAAGGCGTTGCACCCTCGACCCACCTAAAGGTCGGTGGGTTGGAGATGGACTTGTTGGCCCGAGTCGTCCGGCGCGAAGGTCGTAAGATCGACATTCAGCCCCGCGAGTTTCGCCTACTGGAATATCTGATGCGCAACGCCAACCAAGTGGTGACCCGCACCATGCTGCTGGAAAAAGTGTGGGACTATCATTTTGATCCACAGACCAATGTGATCGACGTTCATGTCTCGCGCTTGCGCTCAAAAATTGATCGTGAGTTCGATAAGCCCATGCTGCACACGGTGCGTGGTGCCGGGTACCGGCTCGAAGCCTAACCCTGATGATCAAAAAGCTGCTCTTGCCATTGCGGTCGCTGATGCGCACCACGACGTTTCGCGTCGCTATGGCATTTGCAGGGCTCTTCGCGGGCTTCGCAATCCTGTTGCTTGGCTTTCTCTATGCCACGACCGTCGGCCGATTGGGCTTGGAGGCAGATCGGTTTGCCCGCCGCGAACTCTCAGAATTGGCGGAAATCTGGCAGCGGCAAAATGTCGATGGTCTTAATATGGAAGTCATCCAGCGTGCGGCGCGGGCTAGTGACTCTCTTTATGTGTTGGTCCAGCCTGACGGCAGAGTTTTATCTGGCAATATTGACGTTGTCCCACTCGACCTTTCTCAAATCAACAAACCAGACCCAAAAAGTCCGCTCCAGCCCGAGCGAGCTGTAGCCTCTGGCTTCAGTTATGAGCGGCCTGATTTGGAGACTGGCAAAGTTGAGCGCAGACGAGCCCGGGGCTTGTTTTTGGCAGGACCAGACGGATTTGGCCTGTTTGTTGCACGCGATTTGGGGCCTGGCTTGCAGATCGCAGACCATGTTGCGCGTGTTATTTGGATGGGCGGGGCAGGAGTATTAGCTTTTGCGCTGATTGGTGGGTTTCTGGCTGCACGACAGGCCGCGGGACGCGTTGATGAACTGACCCGGACAACGCGGGCAGTAATGGCTGGCGACTTGAAGCGTCGAGCAGCGGTGCGGACGATTAGGCCAGGTGACGGCGATGAATTTGATGATCTAACCGAAGACCTCAACGCGATGTTGGAGCGGATTGACCGTTTGGTCGCTGCCGCGCGCACCACGGGAGATTCCATTGCGCATGACTTGCGCTCCCCACTCACCCGGCTGCGGGCACGTTTAGAAGGGGCAGCCGCAAAGGCGCAAACAACCGAAGACTTGCGCGATGCGATTGAAGACGCCTTGATCCAGTTGGACGGTGTCGTCGCGACCTTTAATGCTGTGCTGCGCCTTTCTCGCCTGGAAGCAGGGGAAGGTGGTAAGCTGGAGCTGTTGGATGTTAGCCTTTTGCTGGGCCAATTGGCTGACTTGTTTGAGCCGGTGATCGAAGAAGCGGGCTTGGTCTTTACAGCTGAAATTGAGCCTGAACTCATGATTATGGCCGACAGATCCCTCTTGGCGCAATCCATCTCCAATCTCTTGGATAATGCCGTCAAATATACACGCGAAGGCGAGGTTCGGCTTTCTGCCAAGCGCCTTCCTGCAAATCAAATGTCGATAAGTGTCTGCGACAGTGGGAGCGGCATTCCGGTCGACCAGCGTGACCATGTGTTGGAACGATTTGTAAGACTAGATAGCGCGCGCTCTTTGCCGGGGTCTGGCATTGGCCTGTCCTTAGCGGTGGCGATTGCGGAATTACACGGTGGGCGGCTTGTTTTGGCTGATGGTCTGCCAAGCGGCGATGATTTCGGCCTAGAGGCGCGGCTGATCCTGCCGCTTAAAGCCTGATGGTCGGTGTTAAGTCCATAGGCTATTTGCCAGATGCCTTGGCCGCAGCACGCCTTGTTGCCCCGTACCTCGATCGCTTGAGTCAAAGACGACCAGACTCGGCCAGTGCCCTTTTGTCTGGTCAAGTCTCTGAAGTCCTTTCTGACAGTTTGATTAGTGCCCAGGAGGCTGCGGAGCTTGGTGTTCCTGAAGCCATGGCAGCGTTACGTCGCGCGAAAGCCGATACCCACTTAGCCTGCGCGCTTGGCGATTTGAGTGGGCAGCTGGACTTGGGCGCGGTGACCCTCGCGTTATCCAACTTAGCCGACCAAGCCACCCAAACCGCCATGATTTTGGCCAGTCGGTCTGCTGCTAGTCGAGATGCGGCGAGCTTTCTGATACCTGATCAGGTGCCGGGTCTCTTCATCATTGCGATGGGCAAGCATGGCGCGCAAGAACTCAATTATTCGAGCGACATTGATCTTGCCGCGTTCTTTGATCGAGATGCGTTTCGTCCAGAGGATCAAGATGCTGCCAGTGGTGTCTGTGTCCGCCAGGTACAGGCCATCTCCCGCATTCTCGAAGAGGTAACGGCAGAGGGTTATGTCTTTCGGGTGGACTGGCGTCTGCGTCCCGACCCAGCCTCAACCCCGGTTGCTGTGTCTTTGCGTGCGGCGGAAGCCTATTATGAGAGTGTTGGTCAGAATTGGGAGCGAGCAGCCTTTATCAAAGCGCGCGCCATTAGTGGGGATTTTGAGGCAGCTGGCAGTCTTTTGACGCATTTGCTGCCCTTCATTTGGCGCAAGAATTTAGACTTTGCCGCGATTGACGATGTCCAATCCATTCTCCGGCAAATACACGCTGTCCGTCGCTCTACTGACCTAGATGACCCAGCCTTTGACGTTAAACTGGGCCGGGGTGGTATTCGCGAGATTGAGTTTTTTGCCCAAACGCAACAACTTATTCTAGGAGGCCGCGACTCTAGTTTACGAGTTCGGGGAACGCTGCAGGCTCTTGATGCGCTTGTTGCCGCTGGCCGGATCGATGCGCATGCCCGCGATGATCTGGCATCGGGCTATCGTTTCTTGCGGACCATTGAGCATCGAATCCAAATGCTCGATGATGAGCAGACCCATAAACTACCAGCCGACCCAAACCGGCGTGCACGCGTGGCAGTTTTGTCTGGCCATGCAGACCTTGCCGCCCTCGACAAAGACATTAAAGCCTGTCGCGAGATGGTGCGAAACCGCGTGCGCGAACTGTTTCCTGACAGTAAGTCGCTATCAAGTCCTCTTGGTTCGTTGGTCTTTACAGGCGTGGAAGACGACCCCGAAACAATTGAGACCATCGCGTCATTGGGCTTTAGCGAGCCTAGGCAGATCGCCCGCACCATTCGCGCTTGGCACCATGGCCATGTGCCGGCAACGCGCACTGCACGGGCGCGGGAGCTTTTAACCGCTCTAACGCCTGATTTGTTGCAAGCCATTGCAGCAACCGGGGAAGCTGACACGGGCTTCGTGCGCTTTCAGGACTTCTTTGCTGCGCTCCCTGCGGGCGTTCAGGTCTTGTCATTGTTTAAGGCTGAGCCACGCATCCTGAAGGAGACGTGCGCGACTTTGGCGCTGGCCCCGCGGTTAGGCGCAGTGCTCGCACAACGACCCGCCATTTTGGACGCGATGCTTTCGCCGCGTTTCTCGGCTCCCCTATCCATGGATGAACCTCAGACACGCTTAGAGGTTTTGCGCACGAGCTTAACGCAAGCGCATGGCTTTGAAGAATCTCTCGATGTTGTGCGCCGCGCGCACCGCGAGGAAATGTTCCGCATTGGCTTTCAGGTGTTGCACGGACGCGCCAAGGCTGAGGAAGCAGGACTTGCTTATTCAAACCTTGCCGAAGCGAGCATTTCTGCGCTTCTGCCGGTTGCTTACGAAGCTATGGCAGAAGCCCATGGCCTTATCCCTGGGCGGGTGGCGATCTGTGCATGGGGGAAGCTTGGCGGGCAGGAATTAGCTGCAGATTCCGATCTCGACTTGATGATTGTCTATGATGTTGCTGATGCAGAGTGCGAGTCTGATGGCAAGCGCCCGATTAGTGGCGAGCAATGGCATGCGCGGCTTACCCAGCGCTTGGTTTCTGCCCTGTCGGTCCAGACCGCCGAAGGTAGCCTCTATGAAGTTGATATGCAGCTAAGGCCGTCTGGAAGGGCAGGGCCGGTTGCCGTGCGACTATCTGCGCTAGAGCGCTATTATGACAGCCAAGCTTGGACGTGGGAGTTTCAAGCCTTAACGCGGTTGCGCCCAGTTGCGGGGGATACAAGTCTTATGGCCGAGATCGCGGCGCTTGCCCAAAGGGTTTTGCAAAAGCCGCGGCCAACTGAGACTTTGGCCAGCGAAATCCTTGCCATGCGCGAAAAGATGGTTGCCGCCCATCCGGTGCGCGGCGGCTGGGATGTAAAGCGGCAACGTGGCGGGCTGATTGATCTGGAGTTCTTTGCGCAATATCATCAGTTAGCGGCTGCAGGTTCCGGCAAGCCCATCATTCACGCCAATACGGTTGAAGCAATCCAAGCGCTTGCACATTATGGGTTTCTGGACCCCGAAGAGGCAGGGCGCTTAGTCAAAGCGGGCTCTGTCCTCCAGAATGTGCGACAACTCCTCGCCGTAGCTGCAGGCTCTGATTTCGACCCGATCACGGCAGCTGCTGGCCTAACCCAAGCGGTCGCGCACTGCCTTGATGCACCAGACTTCCAGACAGCGATCGCGATGTATGATGATGCGCGCGCCCTTATTCTTCATCACTTTAATGAGATTGCAGGCGTTTCGACGGAATAGGCTTTCAGCCGCGTTTTAAAACCAGATCGCAAACAAGCTTGGCCTTCTCCCCCGAGGTCAGCTGCACAAAGGAACCAGATCATGCGTTTAAAGATAGTTCTTGCCACCGCTGGCTTGATGTTGTTGGCAACCCCCGTTCTGGCCCAACAAGGCCCACCGCCCCCTCCAGGGGAAGGTCCTGGCTTTTTTGAGCGCGCGGACCTGAATAAAGATGGTGCCATTACCATGGACGAAGTGCGCACCACGCGTTCCGCCGTGTTTGATAGGGCCGACAAGAATAAAGACGGTTTTGTCACCGACGACGAAATGCGCGCTGCCCGTCCACCCCGTCCACCTCGCCCAGATGGCATGCAAGGACCACCGCGCGAACCTCGGGAGGGCCGCGACTTAATGAGCCTTGCTGACGCCAACAAGGATGGTGCGGTCACACGGGCAGAGTTTGACGCCGCGATGGCCGCCCGCATGCAAGAAAAGCAAACCAAAATGCAAGAGCGCTCGGCTGAGATGTTTACCCGCCTCGATGCAAATAAAGATGGTCGCGTCACCCGCGATGAACTCGATGCCATGCGCGGCAAAATGGGTGACCGGAAGAAGGATCGCCGCGATGGGCCGCCTCCCCCACCACCCATTGGGGCCTACGACGCCAACAAGGACGGCAAGATTAGTCGCGACGAATGGATTGGCCGCCCTGATCCGATGTTTGAGCGGGCTGATGCCAATAAGGATGGTCGCTTGACCCGTGAAGAAGCTGCCGCTGCTGCCCGTCAAGGACGCGAAGGTGGGCCACGTCGTGGACCCGGCCGCCCTTGGTAAGTCAGAACAGGGTCTCCTAGCGTGTCAAACCCCCTCGTCTTTGATCCCTTGGCAGGCTTGATCGCCAAAGCGGGCCGCGGTGACCGCGCCGCGGCTGCCGCTTTGGTCAAAGCTGTCTCGCCTAAGCTGTGGCGGATAAGCTGGCGCCTCTTGCGAGATGCCGCAGAGGCTGAAGATGTGACCCAAGAAGCGCTGATCCGTCTGTGGAAAGTCCTGCCAACTTGGCAGACCGGTCGGGCAAGGGTTGAGACGTGGCTGCACCAAGTGACCACCAATCTTTGTTTCGACCGTCTGCGAAAAGCCGGACGCTTTGTTGACGAAGACCAAGCGCCCGAGCCGCTCGATCCCGGGCCAATGCCCGACACAAGGTTGCATCAAACCGCCTTGCGTGATTGCGTTGATGCTGCCCTCGCGGGTTTACCCGATCGCCAACGGGCTGCCATTGTCCTCACCCATTATGAGGAACTGGCCGCCAAAGAGGTTGGCGAAGTTTTAGGCATTAGTGTTGATGCCGTGGAATCTCTATTGGCTCGAGGCCGACGCGCCTTGCGGCTAGCCCTTGCGTCTGAGAAGGCCGATTTGTTACAAGCGTCCGTGGAAGGACATGCAGCATGAGTATCTTGGATCATCACCCGCTGAATAAGGCTCTGGCCAAAGTATTGGTTCACGCTAGCCCAGTGCCAGAGATGCCCGCTGCCCGCATCGAAGCGGCTGCAATGGCTGCTTTCAGCACACAGTCGGCATCGCGTCCTGATTGGGTCAAGACCTTCGGCGCTTTGGCTGCGAGCTTGGTTCTAGGTGTTGGTGGCTTTGTCTATTATCAGTCTTGGCAGAGCGAACAAAAAACCTTGGCAGCTGATGCGGACGCTTTTGCCGAACAATTGCTGAGCACGGATCTCGACTCCGCACTTTAGAGGTCTCGTTTATTGGGGCGGGGCCATTAGAGTCTAAAATGGGTGCACTGAAGCTTTTGTGCGCAATTGACTTCGCATCGAGTCAAACCCGCTTTAGAAGTGATCTATGAGCTCAAATCTTGATGCAGCCGTTGATCGGCTCCTGTCCCGCGCAAAATTCCTAGGTGCTGAAGCGGCCGATGCGGCCTGTTTAGACCGCAAAAGCTTGTCTGTGTCCGTGCGCCTGGGCCAGCTGGAATCCGTTGAAAGCGAAGAGAGCCGCTCAGCTGGCTTACGGGTCTTGATTGGAAAGAAACAAGCCGGCGCCTCAACGTCTGATTTCAGTTTGGCCGCCTTAGATGCTTTAGCTGAACGGGTCGTGGCCATGGCAAAAGCTGCGGCGGAAGACCCTTGGTGTGGCCTTCCCGAGGCCGGAGAACTTGCTAAAGACCAAGTTGATCTCGAGCTCTGGGACGACACAGAAGCCGATATAGCCGATCTTGAAACCCGCGCCTTGGAGAGCGAGGCTGCGGCTTTGGACCTTGCAGGTATCACCAATTCCGGGGGCTCTGGCGCTGAATGGGGCGCAAGCCAAGTCGTGTATGGCGCAAGCAACGGGTTTCGTGGCGGCTATCGCGGCACATCTTGGGGCCTAGGTCTGTCCGCGATTGCTGAACGCGGTGACCATAAAGAGCGCGATTGGGATAGCGACTCCAGCCGCTTTTTAAAGGACTTGAAGGCGTCCGCTATCATAGGCCGCAATGCAGGCGAGCGCACGTTGGCACGCTTGGGTGCTACCAAACTTGAAAGCTGTGTCGCGCCGGTCATCTTTGAAAATAGGGTGGCGAGCCGTCTGATCAGCTTCTTTCTAGGTGCCATCTCAGGTGCCTCCGTGGCGCGTGGCGTTTCCTTCTTGCGCGATAAGTTGGGCCAACAGGTGTTTGCTTCCAACATTCGCATTACCGACAATCCCTTGGAAAAGGGGGGGTGGTCGTCCCGCCCGTTTGATGGCGAAGGCTTACCCGTGGCAGCCCGCGATCTGGTTGTTGATGGCGTGCTGCAAACTTGGCTGCTTAATACCTCCAGCGCCAAACAATTGGGGTTGAAGTCAACAGGCCATGCCAGCATGAACCCCGGTGGGGCACCGGGCATTGGCTCAAGCAACGTAACCGTGATGCCGGGCCAACATGACCTCGCGGGATTACAGGCGCAAGCGGGTAATGGCCTTGTGGTCATCGAAACCCTGTCTCCCAGTTTCAACCAGAACACGGGCGATTATTCTGTAGGTGTTTCGGGTCTTTGGTTTGAGAATGGTAAAATAGTACGCCCGGTCAATGAAATCACCGTCGCGGGTAACATGCTGGACATGTATGCTACGCTGGTACCGGGCAATGATTATGATGGTCGTGCATCGCTACAATGTCCTAGTCTTTTGATCCCAGCCATGACGATTGCGGGGGCATAGGGCATGAATTTGACGGCTGATCTGGCGCTAGCATTGGAGGCCGCTTCAGAAGCGGGTGCCGTTGCAATGCGCTATTTCGGCACGCAGATGGATGTGCGCGATAAATCACCCAATAATCCGGTCAGTGATGCTGATTTGGCGATTGATGCTCTGCTGAAGGAGCGCTTGTTAGCCAAGCGCCCTGATTATGGTTGGCTATCGGAAGAAACCGTTGACGATCAGTCGCGACAGTCCGCGCGCTTCTGCTGGGTCGTTGACCCGATTGATGGTACACGTGCGTTTATAAAGGCAAAGCCGCATTTCACGATTTGTATCGGCCTATTAGCAGAAAGTAAGCCAGTTTTAGGGGTGGTGTTCAATCCTGCGACCGGTGAGATGTTTGATGCATTTCAAGGCGGCGGCGCGCGCCTGAATGGCGTCGCGATCCAACCCAGCCTCGTGGATTCTTTGGAAGGATGTGCCATGCTGGGCGACCCCAGCATGTTCCGGCACCCAGCTTGGCCAACGCCTTGGCCGGAGATGGATGTCGTTTCGCGCAACTCGATTGCCTATCGCATGTGCCTGGTGGCGGCGGGTCATTATGATGGCGCAATCGCTCTTTCGGCTAAAAGCGACTGGGACTTAGCTGCCGCACATGTAATCGTGAACGAGGCAGGCGCGCTGGCGACCACACATGAAGGTGCAGCCTTTATTTACAATCAGCTAGTACCACTTCAAAAAAGTCTGGTTGTTGCGGGTAAGCCCTTACATCCCTTACTCATTGATCGCGTCCACCATGTAAAACTGTCGTGAGGAAGAAATGGAACGAAAAGCCGTCCAAAAGAAGCAATTGCTCCACATCGTCATCGGTGGAGAAGTACAGAACCTTGAGGATGTGGAGTTTCGCGATCTGAAGGCGATGGACTTTGTTGGAGCCTATCCCAATTATGCCGAGGCCCGTGATGCTTGGAAAAGCGCTTCCCAGCGCACGGTAGATAATGCTCATATGCGTTATTTCGTGATCCATGCCCACCGTTTGATTGATCCCAACGGCCCAACCCCGGATGAAGACGATCACTAAAGGCCCTGACACGCAGTCGGCGCAAAGCGTCGATCTGGTCAAGCGGTTTTGGTCGGGCTGGCTGAAACCGCATGCGGGTGTATTGTGGATAGCCACCTTGTTGATGGCGGTAGTTGCAGCCGCTTCCGCTTCTTATCCTTGGCTTTTTGGTCAAGTCATCGACGCTTTAGCTAATCTGAGCGCGGACGAAAGCCCTGCGACAGTCAGCACGCCCAGTTGGCTGACCCCCGCCGCCATGGCCACGGTTGGGCCTTTGGCGATTATTGCAGCGACCCTGATTAAGGGCATCGCGCTTTATGCTTCCACGGTCTTAACCAATCGAGTGGCGCTAGCTGCTACCACCAAGCTGCAACAGGACTTGTTTGTCAAGTTATTGACCTTAGATTTCGCTCGCCTCAGCGCTGAGCCATCGGGGGCATTCTCAGCTCGATTTCTAAACGACATCAATGCCGTTCGAGAGGCTGTGTTGCGGGCTGCAAACAGTCTTATCCGGGACATTCTTACTTTGGTCGGCGTCGTCGGTGTCATGCTCATGGGTGACTGGCAGTTGGCTTTGGTCTGCCTCGTCATCCTTCCCTTGGCGATTGGCCCTGTATCGATGATCGGCGCACGGCTTCGCAAAACTGCTGCGCGGGCTCAACACCAAGCCGCTGACTTGGCCGGTGTGGTTGAAGAGAGTTTAGGCGGCATCCGCTTGGTGAAAACCTATGGCTTGGAAAAAGCCGAAAGCAATCGAGTTGGGTCAGCGCTGTTGACCCGAATGTCGCTCTTACTAAAAATGGCTGAGCAGAAGGGCCGGGTAGATCCCATCCTCGAAGTTTTGGGCGGGCTTGCCATTGCTGGGGTATTTGCCTTTGCTGGCTTTCGCATCAGCCAAGGGGCAGCCAGCGTCGGCACGCTGACGGCCTTTATCGCCTCACTTCTTTTGGCAGCTCAGTCGATCCGCAGTCTCGGTGGCTTAAACAGTGTCCTGCAGGAAGGGCTTTCAGCTTTAGAGCGCTTCTTCTCTGTCTTGGATGAAACCCCCAGCATTGGAGATCGGCCGCAGGCATTAACCCTGACCCGTGGCCCTGGTCGGATTGAGTTTCAAAACGTTGGCTTCAACTGGCCCAATGGCACTGTGGGCTTGGACAAAATCAGCTTCATGGCAGAGCCTGGCCAAACTTTGGCCTTGGTTGGGCCCTCTGGTGCTGGCAAGTCCACAATACTTAATCTGATCCCACGATTGTTCGATCCAAGCGCCGGACGGGTCCTGATTGACGGGCAAGACATTGGTCAAGCGACTTTGGCGAGCTTGCGTCAGCACATTGCCTTGGTCAGCCAAGATGCGACGCTTTTTGACGCCTCTATTGCCGATAACGTTGCCATGGGGTTGCCCGGCGCGGATGAAGCTGCCATTCGCTCCGCCTTGTCCGCCGCAGCATGCGACTTTGTGGATCGCTTGGCCGACGGTCTATCGGCCCAAGTTGGTCCAAGGGGGACGCGCCTGTCAGGTGGGGAGCGCCAACGTTTGTCTTTGGCTCGCGCTATCATGCGCGATAGCCCTATCTTGTTGCTGGATGAACCTACCAGTGCATTAGACTCAGACTCTGAGGCGCGAGTTCAAGAAGCCTTAGATCGGTTTGCTGCCAATCGTACAACGATTGTGGTCGCGCATCGCCTGTCCACGGTCCGTCGTGCCAATCTCATTTTAGTGCTGAACCAAGGGCGTATTGTCGAAACGGGCACGCATGACCAATTGATTGCTAAAGGTGGCCTTTATGCGGAGTTGGCTGCGTTGCAGTTTCAAACTGGATCACAACCGAACGACCAATCGATTAGTCTCGGCTGACAACTAGGCGTAGACCCTGACGAACAGGCATTTCATGGGTTGGTGGCAACAAGGCGGTCAATGAAAAGCGTAGCACAGGCTTGGAAATCGACTGCGCTTGGTTGATCGGCTGTAGCAGGCCCAAAACCCGATCCGCACCGGATCTATCCGTCAAGGGTAGAAACACCCATTCAACTTCCGTTCTTTGCCCATACCCGGCACCAAAGGCGGCAGCGCGGGCTAATGCGGGACCTGGTCCCGTAATCGCGGATTCCAGTAGGGCACGGATCAAATTACGATCTGCGCCATGGAAGAGGCTTGCGACATCATGATCACGCAGGTCCCTACCAGTCCAGAGTGTCAAGTCACTGCCGACGGTCTTGAAGGTGAAGACGCCTTCACTTGCTCGCTGCGCCAAAAAGATACGTCCTATCATGGATGACGCGTCTTTTGATGTAGCAGAACCTGACTCAGATTGGTCTGACAGCCCGTTTAGGGCCTCCCAAGAGCTCAAGAACGCCCGGCTTTCTGGATGGAGCGCGCCGTAGTACATGTTTATTTCCTCAGTTGTCGCCGCCTTTTGGCTGCTTTCCGATCTGCTGCGCATCTCTCATGCCAAACCAGATCGGTGACTTAGGCCGCCCATACTCTCCACACGCGCGAAATTGGCGCCGGACTTGCTGAGTGGTTCTGTAAATTTTGGGGAGTCCCACCATGAGTGTTTCAGTTCGATACATCGCCGCAGCCACACTTCTCGCGGCCTTTATGGCATCATCCGCTAAAGCGGGTGGCTGCAATGGCTGTGGCACCAGCGGCAACGGCACAACAAATATCCCAGTCGTGAAAGGTCCATCTGGCGGTTGCTGTGGTTCTGCTACTGGCCACATCGTCGGCGTACCGAATGTCTATGTTCCCGGCCCGAACGTGAATGTCAGCGTCGGCGGCAGCTATTTCGGTGGCACCAATGTGCATGTAGGTGGCAACACTTATGTCGGCGGTAGCACCACATTTGTCGGCGGCGGCGGTGGCGGCGGCGGCGGCGTCTATATTGGCGGCGGTGGCGGTGGCTTCTCTGCTCCCATGCCTGTGAGCACTGGCTTGATCGATGGCTTGCAAGTCTCGGGTGGCCAAACAGCTACCGTAATGGAACAATTCCAGGACAGCCGCACCATTACAGAAACCATTGCAATTCGTGCTGTCTGTATGGATGACCGCGGCATGCCACACCCTGCTTCGCGCACGAATGGCGATGCCAAAGTTGGTGCTGAGTTTGATGGCGAAGTCTTCCGCTGCATGGCCGGGACCCGCATGGAAGTGACCATTGGCAAAACGATCAATGGCGAAGCTAACTTCGATGGTGGCCGTACCATTTCGTGCCAAAAAGGTCAGGCTTTAGTTTATCGGAGCGACAAAGGCGCTGTCGGCGGTGCCACAGTTCAGTGCATGGCGCAAAAGGCTGAAGCCGATTGTAACGAACGCTCATTATTGCGCCGCTTTGGTCCTGGCATCAAATATGCCACGATCACCCGGACTGAGACCTTTACCAACACGCGTCAGTCGACAACCCAGCAAACCGCAACCTATCGCTCGTCAATGTTTGTTGATGGTGGCGTTGGCCAAGGCGTATTTTAAGCTAGGAGCGCCTTTATAGCGCTTTTGGGGGCTGAAGGGTCGCTGCTTTCGGGTAGCGACCCTTTATCATTTGGGCGAAACGGTTTTCGCTTAAAGGGCAACCCAGATGCAAGTTCCCCCAATCCAGAACAAAGCTGTCAAAGACAATATCATGCCGGCCATGCGACCAAAGGATGGCCCTTCATCACGGCTCAATCCATACCCATGCAGCGCACGTCCAAGCGTGAGACTCAATCCGCCAATATGAATGGCCCAAAGCGGTACATTTGCCATGGCCATGGCAATCAAGCCGATCAAAGCAATAGGGGCTATTTCAGTCGCATTGGCGTGGGCGCGGATAGCACGAATTAGCGGCGGAAATCCGCCATCTCCGAGGGTGATCTTTTCGCGCCGACGATAAGCGATAACTTGCCCGATTAGTGCCAAAATAATTAGTAAATTCATTCCGGTATATAATGCGATAGCGGCAGATGCTGTCATGGTAGGCCCCCTCATTTCAAACCAGATTGGCTATCCATCTAGCAGATAACATTAAATCGTCATGGAATCAGCCTTTAATAAATAGTGAATTGGCTCATCATAATCGTGGGGTGTAATTTTATTTGATTTCAGCACTCGGGTGTTAGCTTGAGGAAAAATGGTAGGGAGGCACTGAGATGCCAGTAATCATTACAAGTCTTATTGTGGTAGCATTGGGCTGTTTGGCCCTTTATCTTGGTTTGAAGTTAGCCCGTGTTATGCGAGAGCAGTTTGAGGAATTAATGCCCCAGCGCATGGTGGATTATTCCGGCTTCGTCGAACTGCCACGTGGGCGCGACTGATCCTTTGCCTAAGTCAGGCTGGTGCCGACCTAAGCTTTCGGCCATAAAGCAGCATGACCCGTCTATTTGTCGATGCTGATGCCTGCCCCGTCAAAGATGAGGTCTATAAAGTCGCGTTGCGATATGGCTTGCGGACCTTTGTCGTCGCAAATAGTTTTATCCAGATTCCCAATCATCCTCTGATAGAGCGCTTTGTTGTAGATTCAGGCCCAGACGCAGCCGATGATTGGATCGCAGAGCGCTGCAGGGCCGGGGATATTGTCATTACCCAAGACATACCCTTGGCTGATCGCGCCCTGAAAGCCGGAGCGCAAGCTATTGGCAATCAAGGCAGACCTTTCACGCCGGACTCCATCGGCTCAGCTTTGGCAGGTCGCGAAATCGGCGAACATCTCCGGGCTATGGGGGTCGCAACCGCTGGTCCCCGGGCCTTCGCAGCAGCGGACCGCTCGCGGTTTCTACAAGAGTTAGACGCCGCCATTCATCGGGCAAAGCGGGCCTTGGCAATTCAAGCCGCAAAACGGCGTTAAGGAAATAGAAACCATAAAATCTGTTATCGATCAGCGGCAAGTTTTGTTGTAACCAATCGCTTGGGTGAAAGCTAACCTCCTCTGAAGAAAGCGTTAGTGAGGAGGGGCACAATGGAAACCGTCATTGGCTATATGTGCCGCGACTGCACCGATGCTTCTTAGGCGGAGAAGAACATCGATCCCACCCATCCTAACAATGGCCCACAGCCGAGCGAGCAGCCCTCAAAAACAAACCCTGAAACTTTGCCGTGGGGCGGGGGGCTTGTCGTGATAACTGCTCTCCGCACGGATAGCGCCCAAGCGGACGCTGAACCAAATAGCCCAGGTCTTAACTTGCTTGCTTGATAGCCAGGCGCTATTTCCAGATAGGCTTGCCTTCGCCAGGTAAGCCCAAGCGGCCCCATTTCTCGGTCACCGCATCGATGACTTTCTTGTCCATCCGGATTTCTTCGCCCCACTCGCGATGTGTTTCAGGATGAATCTTGTTGGTCGCATCGAGCCCGATCTTTGAGCCAAGACCACTTTCGGGGCTCGCAAAGTCGAGATAATCGATGGGGGTTCGGTCAACCAGTGTGATATCGCGCGCCGGGTCCATGCGGGTTGAGACCGCCCACATCACATCTTTCCAGTCGCGCGCATTGATGTCGTCATCCACAACAATGATCCATTTGGTGTACATGAACTGGCGCAGGAAGGACCATGCCCCCATCATGACCCGCTTAGCATGGCCGGGATAAGCCTTCTTCATTGAGATAACCGCAATCCGATACGAGCAACCTTCTGGTGGCAACCAAAAGTCTGTGATTTCCGGGAATTGCTGTTGAAGAAGGGGAATGAAAACCTCGTTTAGGGCCTCGCCCAAGACCGAAGGCTCATCCGGGGGACGCCCAGTAAAAGTAGACAGATAGATCGGATCCTTGCGCATCGTGATGCAGGAGACTTGGAAGATCGGGAATTTCTCAACCGAATTATAATAGCCGGTGTGATCGCCATAGGGGCCCTCATCGGCGAACTCATCCAAAAGTACATGACCTTCTATGATGATTTCAGCTTCTGCTGGCACTTCAATCGGGATGGTTTTGCACGGCACTAGATCAAGCTTACGGCCGCGCATGAGACCTGCGAACTGATATTCGCTCAAGGTGTCAGGCACCGGGGTTACAGCAGCCAGAATGGTGCCAGGGTCTGCCCCAATGACCACAGCAGCGGGCAGGGGCTCTGGTTTGGTATCTTTCCAGCGCTTATAGTGTAGTGCACCGCCCCGATGGGCCAGCCAGCGCATGATGGCGCGATCTTTGCCCAATTGCTGCATCCGATAGATGCCGAGATTATAATTGTCCTGCCGCTTGTCGCTGGGCCCTTTGGTGACGATTAGGGGCCAAGTAATCAATGGTGCGGGTTCCCCCGGCCAGCAGCTTTGGATAGGCAAACGCGACAGGTCGATATCTGCCCCTTCCCAAACGACTTCTTGGCAAGGCGCTTTGGCAAAGACACCACCGGAAATCGTATTAGGCCGCATTTGCATGACGGTTTTGGCCAAGGGCAAAAGGTCAAATGCTTCTTTCAGGCCACGTGGTGGCTCAGGTTGGCGCAAAAAGGCCAATAACTCTCCTACTTCGCGCAAGTCTTGCGCGGTTCGGCGGTCTTTGCCGTCCATGGTCACGCCCATGGCCACGCGCTCCACGGTACCAAACAAATTGGTGAGGACAGGCATGCTGGACTTCGATCCATCCGCCATCAACGCATGTTCATAAAGAGTGGCAGGCCCACCTGTTGCCAGAAGACGGGTTTGGATTTCCGTCATCTCTAAGACAGTCGAGACCGGTTCGCGCACGCGCACCAATTTTTGCTCGCTCTCCAACCGCGCCATGAACTCGCGCATGCTTTTATAGGCCATGTGTCCTCCGTACGCCCTCATGTAGTCCGAGGCAGGGGTCAGGTCATCCCTGTTTTCAGTCACGTGACAGTGCGCTTCCTCTTGCCCTCTCCTTATTTTTATCCGGATGATATTGACACCTTCTATTTCATCCGGGTAATAAGCTGCAAAAGGAGCCCAAAATGACTTATCAGGATGATTTGCCCGCCGTAGCCTTTGCCGGCACCAACATGCTGGCCTTTGGGGCTCTGCGCGAGGTGGCGGGCACCGTGAAACAAAGGCTGGACACGGATCCAAGCCTTTCGCTTTTGGTCTTTCATGCTGAAACCAGCCAACAGATTGAACTCGACATGCGCGGCAGCATTGCTGATGTCGTTTCTCGACTTCAGCCAGCAGACGCTCCATCAGCACGCAAGGTTGGCCGACCGAAGCTGGGGGTTGCAGCCCGTGAAGTCACGCTTCTGCCGCGTCATTGGGACTGGCTAGCCAGCCAACCTGGCGGAGCCAGCGTCACGTTGCGCAAATTGGTTGAGGCGGCCCGCCGCGAGAATGAGGGGGTGGACGCACTAATTCAGGGTCGCGACGCGCTCTATCGTTTTATGGCCGCTGTGGCCGGAAACGCGCCAGATTACGATGAGGTCTCCCGCGCTTTGTTTGCAGGCCAGAAGGCCCGCTTTTTGTCCTTGATCGCGACGTGGCCGAGTGATGTACAGGCCCATCTTCATCACTTAAGTACCAGCGGATTTCCAGAGGAGGGGCAAGCATGAAGTCGGACGTAGCTTTTCATTTGATTTGCGGTTCCACCGGGGCGGGCAAGTCGACCTTCGCGCAAGCTCTGGCTCATGACCTTAGAGGACTTCATTTTGCAATTGATCGTTGGATGGTGACTTTATTTTGGCAAGATAGCCCACAGCCCATCGAGTTTGACTGGACTATGACGCGCATCGAGCGGTGTGAGGCGATGATTTTTGAAACGGCGAAGCAGGCCGTCTGGATTGGTGTTCCAGCCATATTGGACTTGGGCTTTACTAAAGCAGCGCATCGGCAGAAATTTGCCAAGCTGGCCGTAGACGCGCAAATTCCTGTGGTCCTGCATGTTCTCGATGTGCCGGTCGAGGAACGGTGGACCCGGGTTGAGGCCCGCAATGCCAGCAAGGGTGAAACCTATGCGATGGAAGTCGACCGCGCCATGTTCGACTTTGTCGAGACGATGTGGGAACTGCCTGACCCGGCAGAGATGGCAGCGCTGAATGGCCGATTGGTCGTCCCTTAGCTAGGACGCCACCAAATCCTGCCACGCGGGGTGCCGTTCGATCCAGCGGGCGACATAGGAGCATTGCGGCACCACGTGTACCTTATCTTTTTGCGCCAAAATGAGGGCTGCTTCAGTCAGGATTGCTGCTATGCCTTGGCCATTCAGGGCCGGTGGCACAAAGGTATGATCCAAAACGCGCGTCCCATCAGCGCGATGATACCACGTGATTTCAGAGAGTTTTGGACCCGTTCCCGTATCGCGTACAAGCGTGAAGCGGGCACGGCCCGCGCCAAGATCTTCAAAAGCTGGTTCGGCTTGATCTGTCATAGGCTCTATGCCTCCACCCCATAGGATTTCAGTGTTTCCAAAGACACTACAACCAAGGCTTCTTCATGCGTTGCTTCCAATCGGATGGGCGGTGCGCAGCCAGCATCTAGCGCATCCTTCCAGCGCGTTAAGCACACACACCATTGATCGCCGGCTTTAAGGCCCACGAAGCCATATTCAGGGCGCGGGGTTACAAGGTCATTTCCTTCGCGGCGCTGATGCGCCAAAAAGGCCTCCGTCACAACGGCACAGACGACATGGGTGCCGTGATCCAGCCCTTCTGTCTCGCAACAGCCATTACGGAACCAGCCTGTCAGTGGATTCAACGAGCAAACCTCAAGCGGGCCACCTAAAACATTTCGCGCGGCAGGGTCAAAGCGCCGCATTAGCTTTTGACCTGGTTCCGGCAACCCGGATAGCCAGCCGATTTTTGATCTTGGATGAAGTTGACGGTGTCGACCAAAGTCGGTGCGCTTCGACGTACAACTGGTGAGATCGCGCCGATAATATAGAGGTGCTCTACCCCAGAATAAAGTTTAACTTGGGCTAAATTCTGGTGCTCAGCCAAGGCCGCGGCCAATTGCTCGCTACGCTTGGGGTCGACGGTCGTATCCTTGGTGCCATGCAGCAACAACATCGGCGGGGCTTTGTTGCGTACGAAATTGATAGGCTTAGTGCTGGGTAGAATTTCAGTTGGGAAAATGCGCTTAAAGACAGGCTCAACTGGGGTAAAGTCATAAGGCCCGGCGATGCCAATCACGCCCTTCGAAGCTTCACAAATGTTGGTGCCTTCAGCGGCAAGAAATTCAGGGTCCAGAGCGATCATGGCGGCAATATGGGCCCCAGCGGAGTAGCCCGAAATGAACACAGGGCGGCCCTTTGCGATGGATTTTTGAGTATAGGCAAGCGCTTTGGCCCCATCCTCCACAAAGGCTGGAAAAATTACGTCTGGATGCAAGCGGTAATTGACGACCACGGTCTGAATGCCACGCGCGGCAAAGGCAGAGCCCAAGAATTTATAGTCATCCTTTGAACCATACTGCCAAGATCCGCCATGATAGAATACCAAAACAGGCGTGTCAGAAGTCATCACTTTCGGCGAATAGATGTCCAGTGTGTTGCGCGGCAGCGGACCATAAGCAATATTGTGCTGAACTGGGCCCGGTGTTTGTGCCACAAGGTTTAGAACTTGCGGGCCAGAGCAGGCGCTCACACCCCAAAGCGCTATGAGGGCAACAATCCACTGCTTCATTTTGTTTCCTTCTCGAGGTTTTGCTTGGGGTTGATGACGCCTATCAAATAGGTTGATCTTTATGTTCTTAAATCGAACAATCAGGCAAGGGTCAAGCGAGGCCCCAAACGCGCGTCACCTTAATGTCTTGATCTTCCAGTTCGCGTGATACTTCGATTTGGTAACACGCGAGTTCTATCAAGCCTTCTTTGGGCAAATAGGTCCGACCGGGGTCCCCAATCAAAACCAAAATGCCAGCCCGTTGGCATTGCTTTAGCCAAGAGAAAAGGGGTTCTGCTATCTCGCGCTCATAAAACAAATCGCCGACCAGGAGAACGTCCGCCTGAAGTGGCTGACCGATGATATCGTCTTGAAGTGTTAGAAGGCTGACCCCATTGGCACTCGTATTGAGCTCAATTGCGGCAATGGCATAGGGATCAATATCGACAGCGGTCACACCCCCTGCGCCCGACAACTTGGCCGCAATCGCCACGATGCCAGACCCAGAAGCCAAGTCGTGCACCTGCTTGCCGCTGACAAGGTCTGGATTGTCGAGAAGGTACCGCGCTAAGGCTTGGCCACCTGCCCAAGCAAATGCCCAAAACGGGAGAGGCAGGCCTTGTTGATCCAATTCCTCGGCACTTAATTGCCACAGGGCTACAGCCTCATCTGCGAGATGCAGGGCTATCTCAGGACAGTGAGGCGGCCGAAGCAGACGGGTGTTAGCAAGGATAAATCGCGTGACATCTTGAGAGGTCATGGCTCAGCTTTGCTTTGCAGTCGCAAGCTCCAGAATTTGCCGATAGCCCTGCTTAATCTCCATCTGCTCCGTCAGACCCTTCTGCTTCAAGAGCGCATGCGTTGCCTCTAGCCGATAGCAGGGAATGTACATCCATAAATGATGTTCGGCATGGAAATGGACCCAATAGGGCGCGATGAGTAAGCGCTCAATTGGGTTGGCATGTGTGGTTCGGGCAAGGCGCCATGGGTCATTTGGGTCCGGGGTGGCACAAGCATGTTCGCCAATGTTGCGCAGGCGCGTAACGGCTGGATACCAGCTGGCTTGAGCAACGAGCCAGATCGTCACAAAAGCAAGCGCTTGGCCTGCTGCGGCAAACAAGACGAAAATCACAGCTTGCGAGCCCAAAAATGTTAGAGCAGCAGCTCGGGCCTCCGGACTGGCCCGTCCCGGCGCGCCCAGAAAGCCCAATAGAGGCCGAAGGGTTTGTTTGAAAAATGTCTGTCCAGTCAAATCCCGGATTAACTTGCGCTGATAGCTCTTCTTGCTGATCGGGAAATGAGCAGCAAGGCCCAAGTCTGGATCGTCGCTTTGTTGAGTATTGCGATGGTGTGAGAGATGATAGGGTCGATAACGATAAAGGGATGCCCCGACGGGGGCACCACACAGCCAATGACCGACAAAATCATTCAGCTTCTGATTGGTGCTGAGGCCACCATGGGCGGCCTCATGCATCAAGATTGCTAAGCCCAATTGGCGTGCGCCCACCACCATGACAGCAATGAGCCAAGTGACTGGGTTGGGTGCCCAAGCAAATAGCGCCACAGCCAAGCCAATGAGCACCCACGCATGGGCAACAAGACCTAATCCGATCCAGTCATTGCGCTGGCGCAAGCCTGCCCATTCGTCTGGCGTAAAGATTGTTTTGGGATCTATTGTGGGTGCGGCCATAGCTTAACCAAAGACGCTCACGCCGATTAGCATTTTGTGCAGACCAGCGATGAAGGCGATCCAAACTGCTGCCCCGCCACCGATCGCAATCCAATCCCCTGTACCCATCGGTACAGAGACTCGCTCTGCTTTGCCTAGGCGAATGCGGGCAAAAAGGGCCCAAGCAAAGAAACTACCGAACAACAGAATAGAGCCCAAATCCCCATTGACCAAAAGGTGTGCCAAAGCCCAGATTTTGACGGCTGCTAGCATGGGGTGGACGACGGCTGCTTTAATCTTGCCCGGCGAATAGGCTGCCACCAAAAAGATCATGACCGGCAACATCAACAGAAGTGAGATGTGGCTTAAAAACATCGGCGGGTTCCAGACCGGGATCATGCCTGCTGCGCGATATTGGCCATAGCCGTAAATCAACAGCACAAAGCCTGCCAAGCTGATCAGAGAGAATACCCCGCGATAGGGTTGAGCACCCAATTTGGTTGCCATCTGATCCCGTGGGCCACGAAATCGAACGAAAGCATGTGAGCCCAAGAAAATGATCAGTCCGAGAATGAGTAGGGTCATGAGGCAGGTCCTTTTTTGTTGAATTGATAAGCTGGGCCGCCAGGCACCTTAAAGGCATAGGCCCCGGTCTCCAACAAGCCTTGTTCTTGATAGCTGAAGCGGTCGCCGTCCAAGGTCAGGTTAGCAGACAGAGTCATTTTGCGCCCCGACCGTGCGGTGATCGAACACGTTGCGGGGATGGATGCCGTCCACCCCGTAGCTGTCTTAATCACCGGCAAGCTGCAGGCAGGGCCATAGGCGGTTAGGTCCTCAAGCGTCAAAGTTTGGAAAGCGGTTGAGCCTTGCCCTTGGGCCGCGAAAGCTTCGGGGCTCTTGAAGGCGTAAAAGTCCATCAAGGTAACGTCGTTGGCTTGAGGGCGAAACACCCACAGGCGTTGGCGGCTGATTGGGCCTTTTTCGCTGCCACTGTGCCAGATCAGGTAAATCGCTTGATCCTTTGGCCCTGCGATCTTTGGGACGCGAACTTCGAAAAACTGCGCACTTTGTGCGTCGACCCAAGGATAGACGTTTCCTGCGGCCGGCGTACGCAATAGTTCGGCTGGTGCTGCCTTGATCTGGGCTTGATTATCCCATGTACCGACCAGCGCTTGTCCCGGCGGCAAGACTTGTGGGGCTGGCAGGCCCGCGCAGGCCGTTAGGCCTAAAGCGAGTGATGCCGTGAACCAGCCCTTATGCATCCGGCGTCACCGTGTCCACAGCGCGCCAGCAATACCAAGCCACTTGAGTTCGGTACGGGCGCAAATGGTCTGCCATGGTTTTAAAGGGCTTTGGCTTAGGCATTTCTGGTAAGCCATGGGCGATCATCCAGCCCTTACGAACGCCCAGATCATCTACCGGCCATACGTCTGGCCGGCCTAAAGTAAACATCAGATACATTTCCACCGTCCACTGGCCAACACCGCGGACAGCGGTTAGGCGGGAAATGATCTCCTCATCGGGCAAATGGTCAATCTCGCCACTATCTGGCACAACTCCTTCAAGCCGATTCCTGGAAAGATCTTGCAAGGCCGCCAATTTTTGCCGCGATAAGCCGCAGGCCCGCAAAGCCTCGTCGGAATGACTGAGGAAATGGGCGGGGTCAGGTGCAGCCTCTGGGTCGCCACAGAGGGTTAGGACTCGGCCCAAAATCGTTCCTGCCGCTTTGCCAGACAATTGCTGATAAACGATGGCGCGAAATAGGCTTTGGTAAGCGCTTTGGTTTTCGCGGGTGGGAATCGGGCATGGGCCATGGGTGGCGACTAAGCGCGCCATCACGGGGTCTAAAGCTGCCAACGCATCGCTCATCCCAATCCCCCCAAGGATAGCATCCAGCCGACTAAGGCTTGCACCATTAAGCCTGCCACCAAGATCAGCCCTGCCGTCTTGTTAGATTTAAACAGCGCTAAAGGGTCTTTGGCTAGCCCGGTAACAGGAATTTGCCGGACTTGGCCCGCCAGATGTAGACCAAAAGCCAGCACACCGGATAGGCCGACAATCAGGCTTGCGATGGATTGATCGCGCATGAAGCATGAAGCAGCAGCCAAAAGCGCCGTGGCGAGATAAAAGCCGCCAACCCAGCGCTTGGCGTGATCACCAAACAGTCGCGCCGTGGATTTCACGCCCACCAGCGCATCATCTTCAACATCTTGCTGAGCGTAAATGGTGTCATAGCCAATCGTCCACGCCACACAGGCGACGTAGAGGGCTAGGGCTGAAGTATCTAGGCTGCCCATAACAGCCACATAGCCAACTAGGACCCCCCAATTGAAGGTGAGGCCGAGCCAAACCTGCGGCCACCAAGTGATGCGCTTCATAAAGGGATAAGCCGCTACCATCGGGATCGCACATAGAGCGGTGTTTTGAGCGGGTGTGGGCAAAGCCAGTAAAACCAGAAGGCCCACAAAGCATTGCGCCAGCGTCCAGAACAAAGCTTGTTTTGCGCTGATTAGACCCGCGGGAAGGGGCCTGCCAGCCGTGCGTTCGACTTTGGCGTCGATGTCACGGTCTACGAGGTCGTTAAAACTGCAACCGGCCCCGCGCATGGCGATAGAGCCGATAACCCATAGGGCTACCAAGCCCAAGTCCAGACTGGAAAAACCAATCCCCGCGCGGCCTAAGAATTGCCCCATGAGGCACGGTAAGGCCAATAGCCAAAACCCAATTGGGCGGTCAAAGCGGGATAGACGCAAATAAGGCTGCCACGCCGTTGGGGCGCGTTCAACAAAAGTGCGGGGTTGGGCATCACGTGGAATGGTCACTAGAACAGGTTTAACGAGGTGTCGCTGTCCCGACTAGACCCTACCACCCTGCTTCACGCAGGGGGCCTACAATCAGGGCTTTTTGTCACCATGGTTCATGGTACCATGATCCATCGATCCATGATCCATCTTGCTATGGTCCATCGTTTCAGGTGACCCGCTTGAGCCCGCAACTGGTATAACGTCTTTCACTTCAAATGAGACATCAATGGGTTCCCGTTCGGCAAAGACGAAGGTAACTTTGATCAACTCCCCAGCTTTTACCACCCTGGTGGGTTCAAACAGCATCAGATGCTTGCCGCCAGGAGCAAACTTAATCGAGCTTTTTGCTGGTAGGTCAAGCGTATCGAGCTTGACCATCTTCTTCATCCCGCCGTCTGTGATGCTGTCGTGCATTTCAACGCGTTTGAACTCAGGTGACGCGACTGAAATGATCTGATCTGGGACCTTGTAATTATAGTTGAAGTCGAAATATCCAGCCGTTGGACGCCCTGCCATCGGGGTGCGAATGACAGGGTTCATAAAGGCAAACGTCCCACCCTTCTCATTTGAGATGTCAATTTTCGCATTGACGTCGCAGGCTGAAACCAGACCAGCGGTCAACACAAAACCTAAGGCCAAGGCCGCTCGCAGTGGCTGCATCCTAAATTTCATCATCTCACTCCAATCAAGCTTTTTGTAAAAACTTGCCAATCCGGGTTGGTGATAGACATAGGCTGTGAGCTGTTGAACTTCCAGTACGAATGCCACGTCTGTCATTTAGGCAGGGTGGATCGAGCGCCACAAAATCGCGAAGATTGGTACTAAGCAAAAAGGGCGGCAAAGCCAAAGCCTTGCCGCCCTTTTGGTGTTTGGAGAAAACCGACTGCTTTAGTCAGCAGATGGGGCCGGAACAGGGGCCGTCAGGAAGGCTGGTAATTCCCCGCCAAAGCCTGAGTCCTCACCCGTAGCTTCACGTGCTGGCCGTGGCGCACGCGGCGGGCGTGGACGGCGCTCACGCGCGGGTACGGTTTCAGAAGCGGCAACGATTTCCTGTGGTTGACTAAAGCTCGTAGGCTCTGCGAACTCGCTTGGCGGCGCGCTCAATGGGCGGCTGTATGTTTCGCTAGACCCGTTAAAGCTAGGTTCAGCACCTGTTTCGCCACGATTATCTTGGCGCGGCGGACGACCATTGTCGCCTTGACCTTCGTCACCACCACCATTGGCCTGATAAGGCAACTCATTGCCGAAGCGGTCTCTGCGACGACGACGACGACGACCAAAGCGGTCTTCATCACCCTCGCCACGAGGCTCGTTACGGCCTTCACCACGATTTTGGTCGAAGCGGTTCTCACGATGTGGGCGGTTCGGGTTGAATTCAGGCTGAGGCGCGCCTTCGCCGCCTTCGCTACCTTCGCCCTCAGCGCCTTCCATGGCTTCGATGCTCTCGTCGCCATCATCGGATTCGTCCTCATAACCCGCGATCATCATTTCTGTGCGGGGCACAAAGGTTGGCTGCATGGCGCGCAAGACGCGGAAATAATGTTCCGCATGCTGTAAATAGTTTTCGCCCAAAACTCGGTCGCCGGAAGAATTGGCGTCACGAGCGAGCTGTTGGTATTTCTCAAACACAGTCTGAGCTGAACCGCGGACCTTAATGTCGGGTCCGTTCGACTCATAAGCGCGATTTGGATTGTTATTCTGTGGTTTTTGGCCCGGATTACGTCCCCGACCGCGTTGCCGCTTCATCATGCAAGCCCTGTTTGTTTCCTGGCTGTGGTTTGGCCAATTAATTCCATGAGCAAGCCTGCAAGCTAGCTTCATGGATTTTGCGTGACTGCTTCCAAAAGAGGTCTGACACGCAAAGATTTAAAAAAGAGAGCGTGGTTTTTGTGCAATTGATCCGTGACCTTGCACTACCCGCTCCAAAAACAGCTATCGCGAACACCTAATCCTGAAATGGATTTCAACGTCTCACGGACAGTCTGTATTCACACGATCATTTCCCTGATTCCACAAGCCTTAATTTGCAGGTCACTAAAATCGAGACCAAAGGCCAAGATCAAAGCAAAAGCCGATTAAATGTTTGGGTTAGAGTTGATGGTGTGTCGTTTCCATACGCCAGCCCCCCTTTGGGCTGCACCACGGACGAATAATCTCTTAGCTTGATTAGCTTCACTTGAAAAGGCCTAATTCTGTTGACCTAGCTGGGAATAGCCGCACAACCTTGATCAGGAAGGATCGAAACCCGCTTAAGCGCAAAACAAACGGCCCGACCTTAGAAAGATCGGGCCGCCGCTACTTAATCTGAGCTTGAGCTTACTTCGGACCGCCGAAGGCTTTCTTCAAGCCGATCTTATACGTCCGACCCAGAGGGCTGCCGGTGAATGGGTCGTAATTGAGTTCCAAACGGGCAAAGCTTGGGTCTTTGTCCATGATGTTCTCAATGCCAAACGTAAAGGTTAGATCATTTTCCATCGCCCAACGATAGGTCAGGTCGAAGGACTGCCAAGCCTCAATCGTTTTGCCCGCGGTAACCGAACCTGGGACACCAGCGACTGCGCTATAGTTCAAGCTGGGCGAGAACGGAGCGGTACGTTGGTCTTCATACTCGTCGATGAAGTTCATCGCGAGGCGCAGCGAATGGCCACCGGTTTCATAAAGGCCATAGAGCGTGCCCTTATATTGCGGCAGTGGATAAGCCGTCGTTTGGAAGTTCAGCTTACCCAAAGCATCCAGTGCGGGCGCAACTGGGACGCCGCCAATAGATAGTGCGGAGACGTCATAGCTCATGGTGTAGGTAGCATCCAAGCCCAGCTTCAAGTCACCACCCATCAAATCTTGGAAGGTGTAATCGACGCTGATGTCGACCCCGTCGGTCAGAACGGCGGAGCCGTTGATCACCGTGGTGTTGAGGCGAGAGATGTTTGCTGAGTTACAAACGCCGCCACTGAAGGTGAACTTCGCTTGAATCGCTGCAAACGTTGGGTTGCCGCAATTGCCCGCACCGGTAGTTGGGAACAATGTCGCCACAAGACCAGCGATTGGCTCACTGACGATTGGGTTGTCAAAGTCAAAGCGCCAATAGTCAATTGAAGCCTTGAAATTGCCAGTATTCAACAACGCACCTGCATTGTAGGTGGTCGCAGTTTCTGGGTCCAAGTTCGGATTGCCGAAGATATCCACGGCGCGGAAGGTGCCCAAAATGCTCTGTAGGGATGTTACAGAGGTTGGCTGAATGTTGGACACCGAAGGTGCGCGGAAGGTGGTGCTGGTCGATCCACGAAGCGCAAAGGCATCCGTGACTTGCCATTTTGCCGAGAACTTCGGGTTAAAGGTCGAGCCGACCTCTCCACCGAAATCTTCATACCGACCCGCGACTTGAGCTTCAAAATTGCTGGTGAAGGGCAAGCGGATTTCAAAGAAGGCCGCATTAACGTCTGCACTAACGTTGGCTGGGAATGAACCAGACAAGAACACGGTTGGGCCAGTTACAGCCGGACAGGTGTTATTGTTGAAGTCTGGCGACGACACGCAAGGCTGTTGGGTCAGATCCGAGAACTTGGAAAAATCAGAGCGGAACGAGTTTTTCCGATACTGATAGCCAACGGCCCAACCGATCGGTCCATCGCCAAGCTTGAAATTGGTCTCACCATTGATAACCGCATCAAACACAACCAAGCTTGAGGTCTGCTTGGTACGGACTTCAGGATAGAACCATTCGACCAAGGCGGCGTTTGCCGCACCCAAGGCTGGATTGTATTGTGCATTGGCTACGCCAGTAATCGAGTTACCCGGAATGGCGGTACCAAATGGGCTGAACCACTGACACCCATTGGCCCCTGGCGTATTGGCTGCCACGTTACAATTGGCGCCACCCAAGCCGCGAAGTGCGAGTTGGAAGCGGTTGACCAAAACGTCATAGCCTGTGCGAATACCCGTATCATCCATCGCCGCCAGATTGACGTCATAATCGATAGTACTGGTCAGCTTGCCCTTCATCCCGACAGAGACGCGCACAGCTTCGAAGCTGCGTTCACCTTGTGAGCCACCGCGAGGATCATCTGGAGTGAACTTGGGATTGCCGCCATAGCTAAATGGCCGATAAGCCAGCATGTTCACCCCAATTGTGCTGGCAGGGAACAGCCCGGGGTTTTTAGCTAATAGGTCGATGTAACCGGGGTTGGTTACAGGCACAAAGAAGCGCCCTGGCAGGCCAGAAAGGGCAGGTAAGGCTTGAGCTGATGGTGCTTGCAAGAAGGCGTAGCTAGGTGACGTCTTCCATTCTGGCGTATTGGTGTTGGAGATCAGAAGTTCTGCGTGCAGCGTGTGGTCTTCATTGATTTCCACATCGGCGCTTGCAAAAAACTGCGACCGCTCTTCCTTTTCCACGATGTTGTCATAGGGCGTGAATTGGAAGAAGCACACGGGTGTTGTCCCGCTGAAGCCGGAAAAGCCGCCGAGGGGGCCGCAATTCGGTTCGCGTGTCGGCGCTGAAACGGGGCCACCCGTGGGTCCAATGGCGATATAGGTGCCGGGATTGCCCGCTGCTGACCAGCCGCCTTCTGGGTTTGAGAGGTAATCGCGTTTAGCCCAATCACGTTCGGTGAGTGGGAGTTCGGTCTTCATCTGCACGCCGAGCGAGACAAATAGCTTGGCCCGATCAGTTTGATGGCCCCAAGAGGCCGCCATCGTATAATTGCCGTCTGACCCGTCAATGGCTTTATAGTCGCCACCGACTTCAAAACCTTCGAGATTGGTGCGTGTGATAAAGTTGACCACGCCGGCAACGGCGTCCGAGCCGTAAGTTGCAGCCGCACCGTCCTTAAGAACTTCTACCCGGCCAATAGCAGCCGATGGGATCAAATTGGTATCAACAACCGTTCCGACCAAACCAAATGGGTTGTAGGCCATACGGCGACCATTCAACAGAACGAGTGTCCGCTCTGGACCAATACCGCGCAAATTGACTGAGCCTGCGCCTTCATTGCCTTGAGCGCGAGCATCAAATTGGTTGGTATCACCTTGTACCCCGCTTGAGACGTTGAGGAGCTTGATCAACTCAACGGTGCTTGGGGTGCCTGCTTTTTCCAGATCAGCTGAGCTGATTACATTCACGGGTAATGAAGCGCTTTCTGAAGTTCCCCGAATGAAGGAACCAGTTACCACAACAACGTCGACTTCCTTCTTTGGAGTCTCGTCTGATGTTGTGGTTTGTGCGAATGCATGAGTCGCGCCTGTCGTCATGATAACAGCCAACAGGGCACTGGCCCCGTTGAGCAATGCTTTTCTAGCCATATTGACCTCCCTTGTCCGTGCGGTCCTTTTTTGGGTGGATCCGCTTCAGACTGGGAAAGTGTGCGACTGGAATGAATATCTGTAAAGGCTTTTTTTGATTTGATTTTACGTGCTTCTTCACAAAACCGTTAGGGAAACCATGACGCTTAGGCGAGGGTCCCAAAAATGACACGGTCGATGTCGGATAAGTCTTTGATCACGCGTAGGTTAATCAGTCCCGGGACGGATTGGGCAAGCGCCATCACAGCGTCTGCTTGGTCTATCCCGAACTCAAAAGCAAATACACCTGAGGCCTTTAAAATCTCAGGCAAAGCAGAAAACAGAATTCGATAGGGATCTAGACCATCCTCACCGCCATCGAGGGCAAAGCGCGGATCATGCAAGCGCACTTCGTCTTGCAAGGTGTCGATCACGGTCGAAGGGATATAGGGTGGATTGGAGACGACAATATCAAAGCGTTCGTCTACGCCTTGATGCCAATCGCCTAAGCGTAAATCCACTCGGTCTGCCAGACCAATATGGGTGGCATTTTCGGCGGCAAGTGCCAGAGCGTCTTCGGATTGGTCAATGCCCACCCCGGTCCAGCTTCTGCGCTCAGCCAGAAGTGCCAATAGGATCGTTCCTGAGCCTACGCCAAGGTCCAGCACCCGATTGGGCACATCGACTGCGTGGGTCTTTAAAATCAGATCGACAATCACTTCGGTTTCAGGGCGTGGCACGAGGCCCCGGCGGTCGCTGATTAGGTCAAGCGTCCAAAAGCCCTTTTTGCCGACGATGTGGGCCGCAGGCTCGCGCTGTTCGCGCCGCTGCACAAAGGTCTCAAATTTCAAAGCTGCTTCTTGTGTCAGCGGGCGCTGGGGGTCGCCTATCAAGGTGGCGCGGTCAGTCTCTGTTGCGGCGAGCAACAGAATGCGGGCGTCAATCACGGGGGTGTCGATGTTGGCCGCTTCTAGGCGCTTGCGGGCTGCAGTCCAAGCTTTGACGAGGGTGAGAGGAGTATCGGTCATAGCTTGCAAATAGGGGGCGGGCCGCAAAATGTCATCGGATGAACCATGTTTGGCAGCAGCAAAAAATTGACGCAAGGGTCCTGCGCTTCCACCAAAGAGGCTGAGCGCGACTCCCATGGCTTCGGCCCAATCTAGACTGACTGCACTTTTTTCACCCCGCCACCTGTTGACAGGCCGAAGGGGCATCCCTACCTGCACCCTGTGTTAGCAGTCGGGCAAGGTGAGTGCTAAAGCACGCCGCCTGTCCGATTAGTCGACACTCATTTTCTGAAACCTGACAATCCTCAAAGGGAGCAAGTCAAATGGCATTTCGTCCGCTTGGCGATCGCGTGCTGGTAAAGCGCGTTGAAGAAGAAACCAAAACCAAAGGTGGGATCATCATCCCAGACACCGCCAAAGAAAAGCCACAAGAAGGCGAAGTCGTCGCGGTTGGCCCTGGTGCCCGTGACGAAGATGGCGATCGCATCGCGATGGACTTGAAAGTCGGCGATCGCATCTTGTTCGGCAAATGGTCTGGCACGGAAGTGAAGATCGACGGCGACGACCTTCTGATCATGAAGGAAAGCGACGTCATGGGCGTCCTCGAATCCTAATTCTTCCTCCTCATTAAATCTCTGAAAGGCACCTATCATGGCTGCAAAAATCGTATTGTTTGGTTCTGACGCACGCGACCGCATGCTTCAGGGCGTTGATATCTTGGCAAATGCCGTAAAAGTCACCTTGGGTCCTAAGGGCCGCAACGTGGTGATCGAAAAGTCCTTTGGCGCACCGCGCACCACCAAGGACGGCGTTTCGGTCGCGAAGGAAATCGAACTGGAAGATAAGTTCCAGAACATGGGCGCACAAATGCTGCGCGAAGTGGCTTCGAAGACCAACGACACCGCTGGCGACGGCACCACCACCGCAACCGTTCTGGCTCAAGCCATCGTTCGCGAAGGCATGAAGGCTGTATCCTCGGGCCGTAACCCAATGGATCTGAAGCGCGGCATCGACAAAGCTGTGACCGAAGTTGTTGCAGGCCTGAAGGCTTCGGCCAAGAAGGTTTCGTCGAACTCCGAAATCGAACAAGTCGGCACCATCTCGGCCAATGGCGAAGCGGAAATCGGCAGAATGATTGCTGAAGCCATGAGCAAGGTCGGCAACGAAGGCGTCATCACCGTTGAAGAAGCCAAGAGCCTCGAGTCCGAATTGGACGTCGTAGAAGGCATGCAGTTCGACCGTGGTTACCTGTCGCCATACTTCATCACCAACGCTGACAAGATGGAAGTCTCGCTCGACGATCCTCTGATCTTGATCCATGAAAAGAAGTTGTCGAGCTTGCAGCCTATGTTGCCAGTCCTCGAAGCTGTGGTCCAATCCGGCCGTCCACTCTTGATCATCGCAGAAGACGTTGAAGGCGAAGCCTTGGCGACTTTGGTGGTCAATAAACTGCGCGGTGGCTTGAAGGTTGCTGCGGTGAAGGCTCCTGGCTTCGGCGACCGTCGTAAAGCCATGCTGGAAGACCTCGCGATCTTGACAGGTGGTCAAGTGATTTCCGAAGACCTAGGCATCAAGTTGGAAACCGTTTCCATCGAGATGTTGGGCCGCGCCAAGAAGGTCACCATCACCAAAGAAAACACCACCATCGTGGATGGCATTGGTGAAAAGGCCGACATCGAAGGCCGTATCGCGCAAATCAAGCGTCAAGTTGAAGAAACCACTTCTGACTATGACCGTGAAAAGCTGCAAGAGCGTTTGGCCAAGCTGGCTGGCGGTGTTGCCGTGATCAAGGTTGGCGGCGCAACTGAAGTTGAAGTGAAAGAGCGTAAGGACCGCGTGGATGACGCACTGAACGCAACCCGCGCTGCGGTTGAAGAAGGAATCGTGGCTGGCGGTGGTTGCGCCTTGTTGCGCGCTTCCAAAGCCATCACCGTAAAGGGCTCGAACGACGACGAAGAAGCTGGCGTTAATATCGTGCGTAAGGCACTGCAAGCCCCGATCCGTCAGATCGTGGAAAATGCAGGCGTCGAAGGTTCGATCGTGGTCGGCAAGATCCTTGAGAATGCTTCGGTATCCTTCGGTTTCAATGCTCAAACCGAAGAATATGTCGACATGATCACCGCCGGCATCATCGACCCCGTAAAGGTCGTCCGCACAGCTCTGCAAGACGCAGCTTCGGTTGCTTCCTTGTTGATCACCACTGAAGCCACCATCGCTGAAGCGCCAAAGAAGAACGCTGGCGGCGCACCAGGCGGCATGCCAGGTGGCATGGGCGGCATGGGTGACATGGACTTCTAAGAAGTCCATCTTCCACCTGCTAACTCTAAGGAGCGCGGTCCGGCAACGGGCCGCGCTTTTTGTTTGGCTTTGACAGGCAGCAAAAAGGTCAATGGATCGATATTGATGCTAGGGCTTGTGTTTGTCGCGTGTCTGATTACCAATATAGCATCTGCCAGATCAAATCCGCTCTGAAGGCTACACTTTGAATTTTACCCTCTACCAAGCCCTTCTTTATGCTCATATTTTGGGCGTGATCCTTTTGGCCGGCAACATTACGATCACCGCATTTTGGAAAGTCTTGGCCGATATGACCAAGGAGCCGAAACAGATTGCGTTTGCCAATCGCGCCGTGATCATTGCCGACTGGTTGTTTACTCTGCCTGGTATCGTGCTGACATTGGTTGGGGGGATTGGGATATCATTGATGGGGCAATGGCCACTCTTTGAGATGTCGTGGCTAAGTTGGAGCGTTTTCTGGTTTATTGTAGCCGGCCTACTTTGGATGATTTTCTTGATCCCGCTCCAAATCCGCCAGAGCCGGGCGGCAAAGCTCTTTGCGGAAACGGGTGACATTCCAGATAGCTATTGGCGCGATGCTAAGTGGTGGATAACAATCGGCCTGATCGCGACCATTCCCTTGTTGATCATTCTCTATCTGATGGTCTTTAAACCCTAGGCGGCAAGCTTCTCCCAGAAGAGTTCTGGTGCTTCGCATAGGACTTCCTAGGCTCTACCTTTGCAAACATCTTCAATCCGGTTAGGTCTGTTTGCGTTCAGGGAGAGAAACAAATGAAAACAATCGCACGCGGCTTAGTCTTTGTCTTGAGCCTCTTTAATCTCGTCATCGGTCTTGGCTTTTTGCTGCAGCCTGCCAAATTGGCTGCGGCCTTCTACCTGTCGCCGGTCGGCAGCCAAGGCCTCGCCACGATCCGTGCAGACTTTACAGGCTTTTTCATCGGCGCATCCTTGTTTGCGCTATATGGTGCTTGGAAAATGCGAGCAGATGCATTGTTGGTGCCCATGGTTATGATTGGACTTGCTTTGACCGGGCGTTTTGTCAGCCTAGCGCTCGATGGCATGGCCCCGACAGCCCCAGCCCCGATGGTGATTGAAGTGATTATGCTGACGATTTTGTTCGTCGGCTATCGGGCATTCCAACCCGCCAGCAAGACGGCTTAAGGCTGATCCACCCTGTCGGCTTGGACAGGCTGACTGGGGGATAGTTTCTCGTTCATCCTCACCTGCCTCGGCACGTGCCATTCTTGGCACATTGACCGAGGTGGGACAGATATGAAGCTAGACGAGAAATACCAGTTGGATTGCGCACGGGCCCGTTTTGCATGTGATGCAGCTGCCTTTGCCTTGGGGATAAAGGCCGACTTGTTGGTACCCGTTCGCGGGACAGCCCAGCATGCCTTTGCGCGCCAAGTCGCCATGTATTTGACCCATGTTGCCTTTGGCATGAGCCTGCACCGGGTTGCGGTAGCCTTTGGGCGCGACCGTTCCACGGTGGCCTATGCGTGCCACTTGATCGAGGATCGACGCGATGATCCAAAAGTCGATGACATGCTGGATCAGCTTGAGGCAGCTTTGCGCGCAGCGCCAGCTCCCCGTCCGCTGCTGGTTCGTGAGGCCGCCTAGCCCTGCGAGCCCGCCAACGCATCGCGGGCCACGTCGTGTATGCGTTGGGCCATGGCTTTGAGGCCATTAGAACGCTGTGGTGTTAGCGCATCGCCTAAGCCCAAGGCATGAAAGGATGTTTGCGCGTCGAGTGCCAGAATTTCAGCTGGAGGCCGTCCTGAATACATCCGGATCAAAATCGCTAATAGGCCTTGGACGATGGCCGCATCGGATTGGCCCCTAAACTCAACCACGCCAGTTTCTGGCGCTGTTGCAGAAACAAGCCAAACTTGGCTGGCGCAGCCACGCACTTTTGCAATCTCGACCCGCTCCGTCTCCGCCAAAGGTGGCAAGGCCCGGCCAAGGTCGATTACATAGCGATAACGCTCCTCCCAATCGTCTAAAAAGGAGAATTCTTCGATGAGCTCTTCTAGCCTTGGATCATTCATGGTCAAACTAGCGAACGGTTTTGGCCATACATTTGGCAATTTCCCCTAAAGGATGTTCAGCCAAGCAGAAGGAACGCTCATAGGGCTGTTTTGTGGCTGCATTGCACATTTGCATGTTCAAGCGCGAGGAGTTCACGCAGCTTACAAGGCGGGGATCGCGCATTAGGGCCTCGGTGTCTTCTTTACGGTCCACAGGGCCGCCAACAGCGGACAAAGCTGCAAGCGATACCATGCGATCAATCGGCGACCTTGGGCGAATGGGCTCTGACAAGGTCACGCCATCGCGTAATGTTTGATTAGAAAGGCGCACGCTGCGTTGGATTGAAGTGGCGCGGGCTAGAGTGCTTTGGGGTGAGACATTTGCTTCAGGCAAAGAAGACAAGGTGATAGCCGCCTCTTTAGCTGGAACCGGGGCGACCAAGGTGCGCAGCGCAGCATTACGGGCCTTTGCGTCAGACGTGCTGACTTTGGCCCACGCATATTTCTGCCAATCGTAAGCTGCCTGTTTAAAGGCATCGCCTTCTTCCTGAATCTTGGCGGCATCGGCCAAAATGGCGCGTGCTGCCAATTGGGCGGCTTGCTCCCCGCCACGTAAGCTACGTGCAAATGCGATTTCGGTGCGCAATTTGGTTATCAAGGCATCTCTGCCCATTTGCGCTTCCAATTTGCGAACTTCAGTCACAAACTCGTCTTGGGTTGCAGCCCAAGCAGCCCCATAGGCAACAACGCCAAGAGCTAGCCGATCTGAGTTTAAGTGGCGCGCGATACGTTCTGTAGACACTGTGAGGGCGCGGCCTGTGGTGATGGATCCAATTGTCAGCGCTTCAACGTCGGCTGCATAGGCCGCGTAGAGGGCCGCATGAGCGCCTAGCGTGTTGGCACCTGCGGGAATAGCAAGGCCTGCCGGGGGCCCCTTTGCGGTGGGGACAGGCGCTACCTTCGCTATTGGCGCTTTCTTAGTAGGTGCTTTGCGGACCGTGGTCTTGGTGGCACTGCCTTTTTTCGCACTGGCCTTGGAACGTTGTTGGGCAGAGGCATCCACGCTGATGGCTAGACCTGCACTGACAAACAGTGTCGCAACCGCACATGCGAGCCACTTTTTGCTCATATCAATCTCCTTTAGGCACCCCACTGCCTGCACTTACACCTTATGGCAGTGGGTGTCTGAATAAAACACAACCAAGACCAGCCAAAATACCTAAACTTCACCTTTCACGCGAACTGACGCGACTTTCGTTAGTCTGTCGGTTACAAGTCCATGTGGACACAATGCAACATCAAAATTTGGCTGATTCTCGGAGCCGTGAGAAGGTTTGGTTCGTATCGGACCAACCGCTAACCCCTATGCAATGGGCCAGTGCCAGCAGCGCGACCCTTGCAGCGCTTGCTCTGGCTTATGCCATTTCGCTAGCAGAGCCGCGCCTTATCTTCGGCCTAGCTTGCACGTTTTTTTGCACCTTTGTCGCACTTCTGATCACTTCCTACATAAATCAAGCGCGCCAAGCGGTGATCATTCCCATCCTATGGGCCGGAGCTGCCTTGGGCTTGGGTAGCCTCGAGAGCGGTACAACGGACTTTGCTTTTGCCGCGGTTATTTGGCCGCTGCTCGCAGCCGGGGCTGCCGGCGTCACGCTTGTAACTGGCATTTCAGCCAGCCTGTGCGTGATGGCGACATTGTTGGTTCTAACGCCGCTCTTACCCGCAGGCCCCAACTTTCCCTCAAGTTCTTGGGTGCCACTGATCTCAAAGTTCTTGGTGATATGGACGACCTCTGCTTTGGCCTTGGCCATTTGTGCGCGGGTCGGGGGGGTTATCCAAAAGGTACGTCAGACCTCACGTGATATGGCCAAACAAGCGTTAGACAGCCGTGATGCTGCTCAAGCCGAAACCCGTGTCGCGCAAGCTGAAACACAAGACCGGGCGAGGTTTATGGCCGAGATGAGCCATGAAATTCGCACGCCGCTCAATGCCATCCTAGGATTTGCTGACACGATGCGTGAAGGCATTTTTGGTCCTCTTCCAAAAGGTTATGAGGATTATCCAGGCCTGATCCATACCAGCGGCAGCCATTTGCTCGACTTAGTCTCAGACCTGCTCGACATCTCAAAAATCGAGGCCGGCCGGTATGAAGTTCATTTGGAAGATATCCGCCTTGACCAGTTTTTGTTTGAGGCGACTGCTTTGTCGAGTGGGGCGGCCCGCTCGGCTGGTGTGCAGATCCGCCATGAAGTTGGGTTACCTGTGACGGTCCGTGGCGATGCGCGCGCGATGCGTCAAATTGCATTTAATTTGCTGTCTAATGCGATTAAGTTCACGCCAAAGGACGGCACGGTAACGCTTCGCATTCGTCTTGATCAATCAACTAGCCAAGCCATTTTGGAAATCGCCGACGACGGGGCTGGCATCAGTCCAGCGGACCTTGCGCGGATTGGACAGCCTTGGGCGCAGGGCGATAATCAAAGCCAGGCCAATAGTCGGGTGGTGCGCAGCTCTGGTCTTGGCTTGGCGGTCGTGAAGCGATTGACCGAACTGCAAGGTGGACGCTTCTGGCTGGAAAGCACGATTGGAGCTGGTACTATCGCAAAGGTTGGATTGCCCTTGGCAAATCTTGCGCAACCAGAAGCCTAGAACTCAGCGGCGAAAGTAAAGGCCGCGACCAAGTCACCAACCTCCACCAAAAGGCGGGTCACGGTGCCAGATCGGCTGGTGATCTCAATCTCAAATGTATCGCGTGGATCCGCATTCAGCACTGCCCGCGTTGTAGCGTCTGAAAAGACAAACAAAGTCCCGGCTCTTGGCTTAGACTCAACCCGCGCACGTGTCGCTGCTGGCTGCCGGGAGGCAGCGATATGAAGCGTCGTGCCATTACGCAATGGGGGCACTAGGGCCCGGCTTGGCTGGGGCGGACCTAGTTTAGATAGATCTCTTAGAAACAGCCGGGCACCAGATGCCTCAACATCAGGTGTTTCTATGGCAAAGCCTAATCCATTCCCGCTGGAAATCAGGCCGGCCCGCGTCGCATTGCCTGTGTCTTGCACCGCCCGCCAGATATCCTTGCCACCGCGATCGACGATCCAGCTGCGGGCAAGACCTGGATAGTTCCCTGTCAATTGCGTGCGCCAGCTCTTATGCGCCGCGATCACGCGCTGGGCTTCGCTCTCAACAGCAGGATCACGGCAAGGTTTTGCTGCAGCCGCTGTTTTGGCCTGTCCGGCAATCATGTCGAGTCGGTGGGTGTTGGACCCAGAACGCAGGGCAGCGCCGCGCGCTTGTGCCGTAAAGCCGGCTAATGCGCGACGGGGCCCACTCTGTAAAAGTTGGCAGCGCTCATCGATGGCGCGCATTGCCATCCGTTCGGCATAGCTGCGTTCCAGTCCATTCACTTGAGCTTGACTAGCGACAGGCATGAGCACCGCTAGATAAAAAAAGGCTCGATGAAACAAAATCATGCCCCTAATCTACAGCAGCCTCTCTTTCACTTCGATTAAGCAGGGTGCATTAAAAGCTATGAGCAACAGCGAACTTCGCAGTGATATCTGGGTTCAAGCCTTGTTGCGCACAGCGCAAACCCAAGGCGCGGCGGGCTTTGTTGTGCGACGAGGCGATGATACCGCTGGTGCTGTCTTAGTTAAGGTGGCGCAGCTCAATGGCACCGCACGTTTATTGGTTCCAGCTCGCAATGGAACAGGCGAGCGTGTGTATCTTGATTTGACCGGCAAAACGGCCGGGCCAGATGAGCCATCTATCGACACGTATCTGTCGAAACGTGCATCCCAAGATCAAGACGTCTGGATTGTTGAGATTGAAGACAAGTTAGGTAGAAGCTTTCTGGTCGAGCGTGTGGAGTGATTATTAACACAAACACGTTATAGTTGCTTCCTCGATTGGAGAGGTTTGTATGCTTTTTCTGTTCAATGACCGTGTTCTGACGATAACAGGCAATGCTGACCTTGCAATCAACGCTGGCATCCCAACTTCTGCTGTCGCGCGCTACACGCTGAGCGATTCTATCTTGGCTATTCAGACAGCTATTATGGAGTTTCCCAACTTAGCGGCAGAATCTCCGCAAAAAGCTGCTGCTTTGGCTTGGTTGATTGCCAGCCGCAGCAAAGCAAATGCGATCTTGTTCATCGCCCCCCCAAAATGTAAGCGCCCACAAGAAGTTGGTTTCCGTTTGGCGACTGTTTCGTTGAGCACTTTGGGCAGTCTTAAAGGCCAACAAGATGCTGGACGATTGACTTCGGGCATCATCAATACCTCTGTCTGGCAATCCGTCCCGGTTTAAGCCGAAGATCTCGCAGGCATTGCTCTAAAGTCTTTAATTGTGGTGAGGCCTCAGCTAAACGAGGAATTCAATGGCTTGAACTTTCAAGCCGTTTCCTAATTTGACCATCTGTCTTAGTCAGGCCTCGCTCATGTCAGCCGAACTCGCGCGCGAAGTTAAGCGCCGTCGCACCTTTGCCATCATTTCCCACCCTGACGCCGGCAAGACCACGCTTACTGAAAATCTGTTGCTGATGGGCGGCGCGATCCGTGCCGCTGGTGCCGTGCGCGCGCGCGGTGAACAACGTCGGACGCGTTCAGACTGGATGAAGATTGAGCGCGAACGCGGGATATCTGTTTCGGCCTCGGTGATGACGTTTGAGCATGATGATTGCATCATCAACCTCCTAGATACTCCAGGCCATGAGGATTTCTCGGAAGATACCTATCGAACCCTGACGGCAGCGGATTCTGCAGTAATGGTGCTCGACGCCGCGAAAGGGATTGAGCCGCAGACCTTGAAACTGTTTGAAGTTTGTCGTCTGCGCGATATTCCCATCCTGACGTTCATCAATAAGATGGACCGCGAAGCCCAAGATCCGATGGAATTATTGGATGAAGTGGCGTCAAAGCTGGCTCTTGACCCCGCCCCCATCTTTTGGCCGCAAGGTTCGGGCAATCGGTTCCGCGGTATGGTCGATCTTCGTAATGATCGCTTTACTGTGTTCCGTCGTCCGCAAGTTGGCGACACTGGACCTTTGGTGCACGACGAGATCGACTTGGCATCGAATGCAATTGCTGAAGTGTTGAGCCAAGCTGAGATGGATGAACTGCGTGGGTCCGCCGAGTTGGTCCAAGGTGGTTATCCAGCATTCGACCTTGAATCCTATCGTGAAGGCCATATGACACCAGTCTTCTTTGGCTCAGCTCTGCGTCAATTTGGCGTCCGCGAACTGCTTGATGGTCTGCGAGATTACGCCCCGTCGCCACGCGACCAAAAGGCCATGGACAAAGGAGTTGAAACGCAAGTCCAAGCGGACCGGGATGAAGTGACTGGCTTTGTCTTTAAGATTCAAGCGAATATGGATCCAGCGCACCGCGACCGAGTTGCGATGGTTAGGCTAGCCTCAGGCAAGTTTCAGCGCGGAATGCGCTTAAAGACGGGATCGGGAAAACAAATTGGCGTGCATGCGCCTCTTATGTTCGTCGGCCAGGATCGCGAAATCACCGACGAAGCTTGGGCAGGGGATGTGATCGGTGTGCCAAACCATGGCGTGCTACGCGTTGGCGACAGTTTGTCAGAAACTGGGCAAGTAAAGTTTGCCGGCATTCCGAACTTTGCTCCGGAAATCTTGCGTCGTGCTTCGGTCAAAGACCCCTTAAAGGCCAAGCATTTAAAAAAGGCTCTTGAGTCCTTAGCAGAAGAAGGCGTCACTCAATTGTTCCGCCCCCATTTTGGCTCAGACTTGATTGTAGGAGCCGTTGGGCCCTTGCAATTTGATGTGTTGGTCGAGCGTCTGGCAGCGGAGTATGGGTTACAAGTTGTTTTTGAGACATGCGCATTTAATGGCGTGCGTTGGATCGCAGCCGATAGTGCGTCCGATCTAGAGCAATTTGCCGATCGCAATCGGTCTGGCATCGGCACAGACTTAGACGGAGCGGAGGTCTTCCTCGCCAAGAATGCTTGGGAGATCGGCTATGTTGCTGAAAAATTCCCGAAAATCCGCTTTACTAACGTACGCGAGCGGATGATCTAAGCAGCTTGGGCTGACACATTAGCCCGGAGGCGCAGGAAGCGCAGGGCGCGTTGCGCCGCTTCTGGTGGCACATCATTATACATGTTGCCAAGGACTTGGGCTTGCCCCATGCCGTCATTGCCAAGCACCAGAACTGCAATTGTCACAAACAAAGCGCGTTCAAAGTTCGCAGCCCGGCAAACCATTGCCATGGTGTCGATATCTCTTTTCTCAAACAAGAGCGCGGCTTGGAAATAATCGAGACCTGTGAAATCGCCAAAGGCGATCATGAACTTTGTGGTTTCCTGATTGCGCCAAATGGAGGGCAACATGGCTCGGTTGACCGCGTTTGTTGCTTTTTCCTTTAAGAATTCCTTTTGAACCGCTTCAAAGTCAGCAGGTAGCGTGCCGTTGACAATCGCAACCCGCGTTTGGGCACGACGCATTGCGCGCTCGACCTCTTCTTCCGTGAACTCTGAATTGCGTTCAAGGATTTCGCGTCGCATTGGGCCTTCCACAATGGTGTAAAGACGGTTCAAATGCTCTGGCGAGATAACTTTGCGTTCGGCGATTGGACGGTGCAGATCTGGGTTATTGGCCGCGCGATCAACAATCCTGTCGAAAGTCTCGTCGGAGACCTTGGCAGTTTGGTTGCCAACCAAAGAGGCAACCACCAAATCATTACCGTGAGAGACCAGAGCATCTGACAACTGCTCACCCACGTCAGGACGTTGCGTGACGACCATTTGGTGCGCGTGGCCGCGGGTTTCTACAACCCGGATCAGGTCATCTTGGGTCAAGGATGTTGAACGTCGCAGAATTGGACCGGCTATGCCGATCTCCTCATCGTTCGCCATCATCACGGCGAGTGTACGCGGTGCTTCACCGCCAGAGAAACGATGAGCTAGCTCTTTGCGAACTTCAGTATCGAGTTCGTAGGCGACTTTGGAAATCAGGTCCCCAAAAAGCTTTGTTTCTAACGGACTATGGTTTTCGTGAGAGTCAAAGAATAGATCTGTAATTTCATTGAGAAGCACGCGACGTTTTTCGCTGGAGCTCTCGCTCGCAACCTCAAGTAGTTTAGCATATCTTTCGCCAACTTGCATCTCAATTTCCCATTCCTATAACTATCCTACAGGTAAAGAGTAAATAATTGATGGTCGGAATTCATCAAAATGTTTGATGTCACCCGATAGGACCACCGCTTAAGCGGGGCTCCCTGTCGACATTGGAAGGTTTGCGTCCACGCGCTCGTGCGGCTTCATTCACCGCACTCTGACGGACCCCATTGGACTGCTCCGCACGTGGGTTCCCACGCGCGGCCTTAGTTTTAGTCGAAGGTTTCTGAACCTCAGGACCCGCTTGATCTTCATCAGAAATTGGGTCAGATTCTTCTGGATCATAGCTTTTGCTGAACCTTGCCGATTTTGCTTGCGGTGCTTCTAGAACGGGCACGGTCCCCGCCAGCGGGTCTGCCCGCACTTCACCATTGGCAACTGCACGTTGACGTTCCTGCTCGACCGCTTCCCATTCCCGCTGGACCGCATAAGTTGGTTGGCCGGTTGCGCGGGCGGAATTGATTTGTGAGCGGCGCATTTCTGCGGCATCGACCATGCCATCAGCGCCCCGAAAACTCGATAAATCTGTCGCTTGTAGCGGTGTGGCCTGACTATGCATCTGTTGTGATATAGCCATTGGTTTTGGAGCAGGCGGTGGAGCTATAGGTGCAACCGCGACAGGAATTGGGGTCGCAAAACTAGGCTGCGGCATGGGCTCAGGTGGCACTTCTGATGACATGGGGCGCGAAATCCCCCGCGCAACGGAACGTCCCGTGCTCACGGCAGCTGAGGCCGGTGGTACTTCATTGGGCTGCGTAGGTAGAAATTCTACCCGTCCAGCAGACGGATTGGACGTCGGCGCAAGCGGGATCGGTTGAGATGCAGCAATTGGCGCACTCTGACTATCGGATGGCGCTACTTGGGGGGTGCGTGCGGTTGGGTCCAACCAGGGTGTAGGGCGGACGTCATAATTGGCTGGGCCATGTGCATATCGACCTGTTGGTGCCAAATCTCCTGATCTGCGAGGAAGTCCTGACTCGGAGCCTAATTGTCGCACCAGAGTTAAAGACTTTGAAAGCGAACACATGTGAGGTGAGGCCGACATGGCCTTCTTGCGACCACTGGTCGCTTGGATCATTGGAGCGGTACTGTCAAAAGACCATGACGCGCACATTCTGTCGTTTGTACATGCGGTTGCACAAGTGTTTGCTGATGGTGTCGGAAATTGCGAGTAAACAGCATTCTGGGCAAAACTGGTGCTGGCAGTGGCAAAAGCCAGCCAGAAGGCGAAAACACGCGTACGCATATACTCTCTCCTAATATGGGAAGTATCGGTGCCGTGCGTCGGTTAAGGTAGAATTAAGCTTGAATCCAATTCGCAGATTTATGCGTTTCCTAGCAGGGTTTCTTTGAGTTCAAGCAAAGCCAGCCATTCATCCTCGGATGCCTGCAATTGAGTGCGGGCTAGTACTGCTTGTGTAGAAGTCTTTTCGAAACGGGTTGGGTCACGGCTGTAAAGAGTTGGGTCGTTTAATGTTTGCTCCAACTGTGCGATGTTGCTTTCCAGTTTTGGGATCAACGCTTCTAATTCGCTCAACCGTCGCTCGTCCTTGTACGAAAGTTTCTTCGCTGCCTTTGCAATAGGTTCAGCACTTGGGGCAGCGCTTGGTTTCGGTTTCGACGGCTGCTGATTGCCAAGAATGGGAATGCCTTGACGCACAAGATCGGTCCAGCCACCGGGCGTTTCGAGCCACGTACCATCTCCGCGCGGCGCCAAGGTGGCTGTTACAACGCCGTCGAGAAACGCACGATCATGGCTGACCAAGATAACCGTGCCGTCATACTCGGCGAGCATATCTTCCAAAACGTCCAAGGTCTCCATATCGAGATCATTGGTCGGCTCGTCCAATACAAGTACGTTTGATGGCTTTGCCAATGCTAAAGCTAAAAGCACCCGATTGCGCTCTCCACCGCTGAAAGAACCAACCGGTTGGCGCAAGTGACGGCTGTCGAATAAAAAGTCTTTTGCATAGGCCGCGACGTGTTTGGGCCGTTCGCGTACCATGATTTGATCTCCGCCAGCCGGGGCAAAGGTGTCCCACAAAGTTGCTTTGGGGTCGAGGGCAGCGCGTGATTGATCGAGATAGGCGATCGTCAAATTCTTGCCTAGACGGGTGGTCCCGGCATCGGGCTCTAAGTTGCCAACCAGCATTTTGATAAGGGTAGACTTACCCGCGCCATTGGGCCCGACAATGCCCAACCGGTCGCCGCGCACGACGCGTAGATCTAGGTTTTTGATGATGTCGCCGAGCCCGTCGAAGCCTTTTGAGATGCCCTTAGCTTCGAAAACCAGTTTACCCGATGAACCGCCGGCGTCGGCCTGAAGGGCAGCTGTGTCTTTACGGACCAAGGCCGCTTGGCCCTTGCGAGCTTCGCGCATGTCCATCAAGCGGCGCAAACGGCCCTCATTGCGGGTTCGTCTAGCAGTCACGCCTCGTGCCAGCCAACGGGCCTCATCCTCGAGAGTTTTATCCAGCTTTTCCAGTGCTTTGCGGTCTTGTTCTTCGATGCTTGCCGCCCAAGACTCAAACTTCGAAAAGGGTGCATCTAAGCGCCTTACGACACCATTGCGCAGCCATAGGCATGACGTAGAAATGGCAGAAAGAAAAGCACGGTCGTGGCTGACCACCAGCAATGCCCCCGAGAATTGCTTCAATCGGCGTTCAAGTTCTTCAATAGCAGCAATGTCGAGGTGGTTTGTCGGCTCATCCAACATCAAAAGGTCGGGTTCTGCGGCTAATGCCCGTGCAAGTGATGCGCGGCGTGCTTCGCCTCCCGACATCCCCGCCAAGGGGCGATCGGGGGATAGACCAAAGCTGTGAAGCTCGGCTGCGGCAGCGGCCAAGCGTGCGGCCTCATCTCTGTCATGGGGCACGTCTTGTGCCGCCCACTCAAGTAAACTTGTCGCACCGCTAAAGTCGGGTTCTTGGGTCTGGGTTGCTGCATGGGTGCCGCTTGAAACCACCCGCTCTCCAGAATCATACTCAAGCTGGCCCGCCAAAACTGACATAAGGGTCGATTTGCCCGCCCCGTTAGCACCGACAAGGGCAGCCCGTTCACCGCGGCGTAGCGTAAGATCCACGCCAGAAAACACAGGCGCACCGCCGCGCTTCAACGCAATATCTTTGAGTTGGATGACAATATCGCGGCTCATCCGTCGCAAGTGTCTATGCTGCGGGCGAAGGTCAAGGTCGCCAAGCAGATAGGAGCATGGTCACACTGCGAAAGTACTTGGATCGCTCTTGTGCGAAAACACGATTTCGTGTTGCCTGCCGGAACTTAAATCGTCAGTCCGAAGGCAATGCTCGTGTTTCTGCGCCACTCAATTCTATCTGCTTCAGCTGTCGCCCTAGCTTTATCCGTCACATTGGTTGCGGGGTGCGCCACAACTTCAGCCGCACGAACAACCGAGACGGCAGTCCCTGGGCCTGTTTCTAAGCCTAAGGCCACGCCTAAACCCTTGGCTAAAGGTATGGACAGCCATGGTGCCCTTGATCCATTCCCCTCCACCTATAAGCCATTACCTGGTGTTGCAACGGCGATCGTTGGGGCGACAATTCTGACAGCTGCCGGCCAGGAAATTGAGAATGGCACGATTGTTTTCTCAGACGGAAAGATTGTCGCCGTTGGTAAGGATGTCGTGATCCCTGAAGGGGCGAGGCGCGTTGACGCTCGCGGCAAGTTTGTTACCCCCGGCATTATCGATATTCATTCGCACTTGGGCGTCTATCCAAGTCCCGGCGTGCAAGCCAATTCCGACGGGAATGAAGCCACCGATCCGAACACGGCTGAAGTCTGGGCTGAACATTCGATCTGGCCACAGGACCCCGGTTTTAACCGGGCTCGCGAGGGCGGCATCACCAGTTTGATGGTCCTACCAGGCTCGGCCAATTTGTTTGGCGGTCGCTCGGTGACCCTCAAAAATGTTCCAGCTATCACACAGCAAGGCATGAAGTTTCCCGGTGCGCCACACGGCCTAAAAATGGCATGTGGTGAAAACCCTAAGCGCGTTTACGGTTCGCGCTCACGGGCCCCTTCGACCCGCATGGGCAATATTGCGGTTGCGCGGCGTGCGTGGATTGATGCAGCGGACTATAATCGCAAGTGGAACGACTATCGAGCAAAAGTCGCGGCAGGTGAAGCGGCAGGTGACCCACCTAAGCGCGACTTAAAGCTGGAAACTTTGTCGGCGGCGCTCAATGGCGATATCCTCATTCAAAACCATTGTTATCGCGCCGATGAAATGGCTCTTATGATCGATATGGCTAAAGAGTTTGGCTATAAGATCACAGCATTCCACCATTCGTCAGAGGCTTATAAGCTCGCACCAGTTTTGAGAGACGCTGACATTTGCTCAGCGACTTGGGCCGATTGGCAGGGCTTCAAGATGGAAGCCCTCGACGGGATCGCCGAAAATGCCGGTATCTTGCAGGCCCATGGTGCTTGCGCCATCATCCACTCTGATGATGCGACCATGACTCAGCATCTTAATCAGGAAGCCGCCTTGGCTATGGGGGCAGCAGCCCGCGCAGGTATTCCTGTGTCCCGTTTGGATGCCATCAAATGGATCACCGCAAACCCAGCTCGCGCTATGGGTATTGGGGCAAAGACTGGGACTTTGGAAATTGGCAAAATGGCCGATATTGTCCTTTGGGATCGTGATCCCTTTTCGTCCTATGCACTTGCCCAAACCGTCTATGTTGACGGCGGCATCGCCTATGACCGTAACGACCCGGCCACCCATGCCCGGTCCGACTTTGACCTTGGTCGCCTCAGCTTGGAGCAAAGATAATGAAACCTGTTGCCCTAGCCCTCGCTGTGGCCGTTTCCGCCCCCACACTTGCAAGCGCTGACCCCATCGCGATCATCAATGCAAAAATCGAAACCGTGAGCACCGCCGGCACGCTGGCATCTGGTACTTTGGTTATGGAAAACGGCAAGATTGTCGCTATTGGTCAATCAGTTGCGATACCCAAAGGCGCACAAATCATCGATGCAAAAGGTGCCGTGGTTACCCCCGGTCTGGTAGCCGCCACCACGAGCTTAGGTATTTCCGAAATTGAACAAGTGCCATCTACTCGTGATGATGGGGCAGGGGGGCAGATTGGTGCTGCATTTAATCCCGCCGCTGGTGTCAATCCCGATGCGCCGACAATTGCGCTGGCACGATTGAATGGGTTGACGCGGGCATTCCTAACCCCGGTTGCCGGCCGCTCTGGAAATGGGGCCCATGCCCACGATGATAGTGGCTTTCAAACTGCAGGTGGGCATGAGCAAGACGACCCGACCTTGTTTGCAGGTCAAAGCATTGGCATCCGTCTTTCTGCTAATACGCCCGACATGATCTTCAAAACCAATGCTGGTATGGTGTTGGAATTTGGGGAGTCGGCGGCTTCAGCTGCCGGCGGGTCTCGCGGCGCATCTTTGATCATTTTGAAGCGCGTCTTGGCCGATGTGCGCCATTTTGCTGCCAATCGCCCTCTTTACGACAAGGGCGAGGGTCGCGATTTGATGGTCAGCCGCCTTGATCTGGAAGCTTTGGTGCCAGTTGTACAAGGCAAGTCGTCTTTGTTGATCCGGGTGTCGAGCGCGAACGATATCCGCCAGGTATTGAAGCTCGCTAAGGAGGAAAACCTATCCATCGTTTTGGAGGGGGCTGAAGAAGGCTGGCGCGTAGCGGCTGAATTGGCGGCAGCAAAAGTGCCTGTTATCATCGATACCCAAGCCGCCTTGCCAGCAAGCTTTGAGACACTGGGCACCCATTTGCGTAACGCCCAAATTCTTTATCAAGCGGGCGTTCAAGTCTCCATTATGGGTAGCCGAGATTACAATAATCTGCGGCAAAGCCGGATGAATGCTGGCACCGCCGTCGCGCATGGTCTGCCTTATCAGGCAGCGCTGGCCGCTATCACCTTAAACCCAGCTAAGGTTTGGGGTGCAGAAAAAGAGATTGGCTCGATTGAAGTGGGCAAAGCTGCCGACGTGGTGATCTGGTCTGGCGATCCTTTAGAAGGTCAAAGCTATCCCACGGCCGTCTATATCGCTGGGCAATCCCAGCCTATGACCAGCCGCTCCACCGAACTCGCCGCCCGCTATAAGCCCAGCACAGACGGCATCGCGCGGCCTGCTTATCGGAATTAGGGGTAATTCAAACGGCCCGTGTCACCGCACGGGTCGTGACCCAATTCGGCTGCTAGAGGGCGCTGTACTGGTCGTTGTTGGCGCGGATTTGCCACGCGCCATCTTTGCCGCCTTAGGTTCTTCTTCGAACAATTCAGCCAGCTTGTCGACGATCGCCCCGCCTAATTGCTCGGCATCCACAATCGTTACCGCGCGACGATAATAGCGGGTCACGTCGTGACCAATGCCGATAGCGATCAGTTCAACTGGGCTATAATCTTGGATTTTGGCAATCGTGTCGCGCAAATGCCGTTCTAGGTAAGCACCCGAATTGACAGATAATGTGCTGTCGTCGACTGGCGCACCATCAGAGATCACCATCAGGATGCGGCGCTGTTCGGGCCTGGCGAGCAAGCGATCATGCGCCCATTCTAGGGCTTCGCCGTCGATATTTTCTTTCAGTAGGCCTTCTCTCATCATCAGGCCCAGATTGCGCCGCGCGCGCCGCCACGGCGCATCTGCACTCTTGTAGATTATGTGGCGCAGATCATTCAGGCGACCGGGATTGGCGGGCTTGCCCGCTTTCATCCAATTGTCGCGCGATTGTCCGCCCTTCCAAGCCTTGGTGGTAAAGCCCAAAATTTCGGTTTTTACGCCACAGCGCTCGAGTGTGCGGGCCAGAATATCGGCGCAGATGGCGGCGATCATAATCGGTCTGCCGCGCATGGAGCCCGAATTATCCAAGAGTAGCGTCACTACCGTGTCGCGGAAATTGGTGTCATCTTCCATCTTGAAGGTGAGGGGGGCCAAAGGCTCTGTCACTACGCGGGACAGACGGGCCACGTCCAACACGCCTTCTTCTAAATCAAATTGCCAGCTACGGTTTTGCTGCGCCATCAGGCGGCGTTGCAGGCGATTGGCGAGACGGCCTACGACGCCTTGCAATTGGGTCAGCTGCGCGTCGAGATAGCTGCGTAGACGGGCCAATTCTTCCCCGTCGCACAATTCCTCGGCACCAACGGTTTCATCAAAGCTTTTGGTATAGACTTTGTAGACAAAACCATCGCCGTCGCCGGGCTTAAAGTTTGGTCGAACCGGTGTCGTGCCTTCATCGACTTCGCTGTCATCATCATCGGGCGAGTCGCTATCATCAGCCTCGACGCGCACTTGCACATCTTCCTGCTCGCTGCCTTGAGACTCACCGCGCTGGGTATCTTCTTGCTGCTCGCCGCCTTCTTCCTGCTGATCCTCATTTTGGCTAGGATCGGGCGGGGGTTGGTCGGCACCGTCAGGCTCTTCGCCATCCTCATCGGATGGATCAGGCTCTGCGCCCAATTCATCGCCCAGATCTAGGTCGCGGATAAGATCGCGGGTGACTTCGGCAAAGGCCTTTTGGTCTGACAGGCGCTCAATCAGGCGGTCAATTGTCTCGCCCGCCTTCGCTTGCACTTCATCGCGCCAAAGATCGGCAATGCCGCGCCCAGATTCAGGTGGCGCAAGCCCTGTTAGTCGCTCGCGCAGCAATAGGCCTAAGGCATCGGCCAAGGGGGCCGTCTGGCGGTCCATCATGCGGGCATAGCCCTTTTTCTCGCAAGTCTCGACCAAAGCCGCCGTAAGGTTTTGAGCAACACCCGGCATGGCCAAAGCGCCAATCGCCTCAATGCGGGCTTTCTCAGCCACTTCATAGAGCGCCCGAGCGCGCGGGCCTTCTGGCATGGCGGCATTATGGGCGGCTAAATCATGGTGGGCGAGGCGTAGGGCAGCCGCATCAGCATGGCCACGCAACCGCGAGACTTCTTGCTCGCCCAAGGCACGCGCCGGATGGGGCAAGCCAATGCGATTGCCCGATACGCTCGGCCCATCGGCAGAGAAGCTCACCTCCACCTCCTCGGTCCGCGACAGTGCCCGCGCCGTATGCGTAATCACACGTTTAAAAACGTCTTGAGGGGTTTCTTTGCTCGCCATTATTAGACTGACATAAGCCGGAGCCGTGTGCCTGTCACGTCTCTGTGTGCGTTGATTTCAGTGGCGGGCAAATTTGACTCTCATAACGCATTATATTTGCCACCAAATGGGCTTGTGAGCTTAACTCAGGACTTTTTGAGCCTCGCATTTATGATGATCGTGCTGATTGTTTATGCCGCCATTCTTGCGATTTTGCTTGTGCGGCGCGCGCGCTGCTTTCGCGCTGGGAGGGCGCATTGATTTCGACTGAGATGCTCCCAGTCGTCAGACCGGCTTGGTCAAGAGCGACGCGAAATTCTGTCCTGCAAGTTGCTTTAACGGTCACGATTCATCGACCATCACCATTGAGCAAACCCTAGCAATCGGGCACGATCGTGTTTGATTAATTCGCCAGAACAATAATGCTGAGAAGAGTCTTTCAGCGATGAACGCAAAGGTGCGGTTCTGATAGTCACTCTCTTTCTCAAGCACGTAAGGTTCAAGTTCTAATAGAATATCAAACATCGCAGTCCAGATTTGAACAAATAAGTCAGTCGGCAAGACAGACATATTGCATGGGTGCATTTCTCTTCGTGTTAAGAACCAATTTGCGAAACTCTCACTGAAATAATTTTTCTTTATGGCAATTTGGAATGTCAAATCAAAATCGCTGGCAGCTGACTTATGGTAATGAGCAAAAGTGTCGCGCACGGACATTGCTGATACATAAGGTTCAGGTACCAATATATCCGCCCTTAGCTTCTTCATTAATTGAAGAATTTTGTCGCTCGACAAATGATCACGTAGCGAACCAAAATCTGCGGGCTTAATCATGCCGAATGGTAGGCCGCCCCTGTGTCGTCTCATGTTTTCAGTCAGCGAGTAGCTGGCTAGATAACGCCTATAGTGACATATCCCCACATGTGATGCTTGGAGGTCGTGGTTCTTTAGCAGCCAATATATCGCGGTTAACTCACTCCATCGTGGGTTTTTATCGGAAATATGCACCCCAGTATTGTCTGTTAGGCGAGCTTGGAAACCGGAAGTTCCTATCAGAGAAATGCCATCCGGCACCTTTACATCAGGCTCTCGATGAGCCACGGCGAACATCTCAAGGTTCATTTGCTGCTCCAAGCACAACTGAAGGTTTCCGCTTTAAATTTGTTTGGTAAACTCGGTTTGCCGATTCTGCTGAAAGATTCACCACTTACCTTTTGGCACAACTGACTTGGCTCCTTTATTCGTGCCATGCATAAGTACAGTCTTATCGCCCCTTTTTTTTCGAGTTTGTGAGCAGTGGTCAAGGCTTAGTGACAGGGTTTACCAACTAGATTACGTGGTGGCGCAACAGTGCAATGAATTTCCATGTTGGGCAGCAAATCGCTATAGATCGGTAAATCAGAACCAAGTAGAGCAAGTTCCCATGCCGTTAGAAATCGGTCACTTATCAGACCTTCAATTCATGATCCCCATGAACGCGCGACGTATCCTTGAGATAGGTTGTGGCGATGGCACCTTGGGCGCGTCAATCAAGGCAAGAATTCCCAACTCCTTTTATGTAGGTTTGGAGGAGGATCTGGGCCTTGCGCTTGTGGCAAAGACGCGTCTGGATAAAGTACTTGATAAAAGTATTGAGCATGATGAACAATTTGAAGCGTTGTTGAAATTAGCAGATCAGGACCCTTTTGATGCAATAGTAATAGGCGTCAGCGCCGAATTTTTGTTTAGCCAAAGTGGTCTTCTAAGTAGGCTAATCAAATTGGTTTGCGCCAAAGGTGTTTGCGTTGGGTATCTTAAAGACATTAGAAACTGGGAGATATTGAAGCAGAAAGTTGCCGAAAATTCGAACATTGAACATTTGGCGTTAATGGATCAGGCTGAGCTAGAGCGTTTAGCACAAGAAACTGTATTTCAGAGCTTTACTGGTGCTGGGTGGACTGTCTTGGAGAGCAAGCCACTGATTGTTTCGAAAGTCCAAGCTACCGAAGCGGTAAACCTTGCTGAGCTGCATAACCAAGGCAAATCACCAAGTTCTGAAGGCGTTGTACATAACGCGTCCGCGCTTGGTTGGGTGGTCTCAGCGTCGAATGGTGCACCGGACATACCGATTTACATTGCGGCTCTCGCTATTCAGAAAGTTGCAGGGGTCAACGAAGCCCGGGTCGACTACCCACTAACTGCTTTGAAATCGCTGCCTAATGTGAAGGCGGTTTGGGGGCAGGGTTCACTAACTATTCCAAAGGACTTTAAGCCGGGTGTGCTCATCTTGCATCGGCAATTCTTGAACAGCTTAGCCGTAGCTCGTCACATCGAACGCCTTATAGATGCGGGCTGGGTGGTTGTTTCAGAGATCGATGATGATCCGGGTCATTGGCGTGGCTATGTCGATAGCAACTTTATCGCGTTTCGGGGTGTTCACGCTGTTTCAGTGAGTACGCAAAGATTGGCGGCAAGAATGCGTTCGTTAAACCCGAATACAAAAGTATTCGAGAATGCAATTTTTGAGTTGCCCAAAATTTCCAAAAAGCCAACAATGAAAGAGGGGCGGCTCCGCATATTTTTCGGTGCATTGAACCGAATGGCGGATTGGAGTGCAATCAAAGCGGGTTTGATTCCTGCCCTTTCCGAATTGCGAAACGAGATAGAATTCATTGTAGTTCACGATAAGGACATCTATAACGATCTTCCGGAGTTTGTACGTAAGGAATTCCATCCAACTTTGCCACCCGCAGACTATTTGGAAGTACTCTCCAGCTGTGACCTTTCACTGCTGCCATTACGTGATACGCCATTTAATCATCTGAAATCAGATCTGAAATTGATAGAGAGTTGTGCTTGCGGTGTCGTGCCGATCTTCTCCGAAGTCGTCTATGCTGACACACCCAATGCGGCGAACTTGGGTGTGATGATGCGCCAGCGAGAAAATTGGGGTGATGCACTAATTGAACTGGTCAGGAATCCACAAAGGATTGCAGACTTCAGAAACTCAGGTCTTACCTATGTCACCACACAGCGTATGCATAGTCACAGCTTAGGTCACAGGCTTGAATGGCTTCAAGGCCTAATTGCCAACAAGGGTCGCCTAGAGGAGGAGCGACGCGAACGCTTGCGCTCAATGGGCTTATCCAGCCTAGAAGTGCATGAGAGCAAAGGGTGATTTCTAACGTAAACCCACAAATTTGGACCATGGTAAGCTCGAGTTTTCTGATTGACTGACCTCTTGCTAGATCAACCGAATGGGAAAGATTTTAGAATCTATAGGAGTTAGGCTTACCCTGGACGAAGATGTTGGAGTTTTCAGCAATTTGGGTTTATGAAGTTCACGTTTCGGTGACGTGCACTGCGTGAATTATCCTTAGTGCCTGTCTCGTCAGCTTGGTTTTTATAGAGTGCCATGATAGGCCCCATTAAGTTCTGTAATCACAGGCTTTTATGCTTCACGGTTAAATCGCGTGTTTAAACTCACTCAGTTTGGGAGAAAATCCAATGACATTTAGGAAAGTTGCACTGGTTGCATTCATCTCGGCTGCGTCCTTTTTGTCAGCCTGTACTTCTACGATCAAGGCTACCGAGTATCGTGCAAGCGAAGTTGGTGAGGTTATACGCGCTGAACCAGCCACGGTGTTGTCGCAGCGGTATGTGAAGATAAAAGGTTTGTCTACAGGTGGTGCCCGTTCGTCTCGCAGAAACGGTATCAACTATATAATCAAGATTGATCGCACTGGTGAGACACTGTCCGTCACCCAAAGCTCAGATGTTGTCATTCCAGCAGGTTCACCAGCTTGGGTAGAGTTTGGCGATCGGATTAGGATTGCCCCGCGCAACTAGGGCGGGACAGCTAAAGTGTAGGACAATGGATCACAGGGCTGTCATCTTGGCTGCTGCAATGGCTGCCGTCATTTTGTCGCCGTGGGAAGTTCGTGCGCAGTCCGTTGTTGAAGCTGTGCGCATGGGCCTAGACAACAGCTATATTCTGCAAGCTGAACGCGAACGACATAATGCCTTTATTGAGGGGCAGGTCCAAGTCAGAAATCTTCGGCGGCCAAATATTCAGCTTGAAGCCACCTCCAACATCCGGCAACGCGCTTCGTTGAATGCTGGGGCCTATATTCGCGACACATCCGAGCCAGGTTCGTTGTCCCTAAGTGCTGTACAGCCTCTAGTTTTGGGTGGTCGTTATCAAGCAGCCATGCGGGAAGCTGACTTAAGGGTCGCCCAATCTGTAGCACGCATTCGAGGTCGCGAACTTTCGGTCGTTCGCGAAATCATTGAAGCTTATGCTGATGTAAGGCGCGACTATCAAGTCTCGGAGATTAGAGCCGAAGGCGTAACTTGGCTAACAGATCAATTGGCAGGCACAAGAGCCCGACAAAAGGAAGGTTTGGTTGGACTCACAGAGGTTTCTCAAGTGGAAACCCGCCTCGCCAGCGCAAGACGCTTGGCTACAAATGCGCAGGCTCGGCTTCAGAGCAGTTGGGCAATACTTGAACGTCGAATGGGCGCAAGGCCCGCTGGTTTGACCGAAGATGAAATACATCCTGATGATCTTCCAGACACTTTGCTAGAAGCCATTGATCTGGCGATAGCTAACAGCAATGTGCTTAAGGCATCGCGGTTTGATGAGGACATTGCGCGAGCGGCCGCACGCAGGATTCAAGCGGAAAATGGACCGAGGGTAAATTTACAGGCTAGTGTTTCTGGCAGGAGCGATACTAGTTTCAATGGTGATCGTGACTACGATGCCCAAATTGGTGTGAGGTTTGTCATGCCACTTTGGAGCGGCGGTCAACCGCAATCACGTGCACGGGCGGCTTTGGCTGAATCCAACGCGGCTCGTTTCGAAGCGATCGCCGATGAACGGCTTTTGACGGAGCAAGTTACAACAGCTTGGGCCAGGCTAAACGCGGCACGCAATTCAAAAGCAATTGCGGAGGAACTGGTCCGGGCCGCTCAAGTCGCGCGTCGAGGGGCAGAATTAGAATTTGATATCGGTCTGCGTAGTATCATCGAAGTGCTCAATCAAGAACAAGAGTTGCAAGAGGCCCGGGTTGGCTTTGAAAGTGCAAAGGCCGAGCTCATGGCTGCACAAGCCGCATTGTCTGCCCTGATCGGCCTTGATCCCACGGGGGTCATTAATGAAAGGACGCAGTTCGACCCATCGAAAATGGCGATTTCTTACGCCACTGCGACACCGGGCAAGCTTGCTGTTTGGGAGCGTCCATTGGTCACTGTTTTTGAAGTCGTGGACGATGCACAATTGGACACCAGGTCAACGATAAACACCTTGAAGCGTTCAATATTTGGCCCGGAATTGTAATGGCGCTAGGCTATGCTTTGTAGGGCCCTGGCAAAGGTTGGCGCAATAGACTTCTTTCGTATCCATCCGGCGAGGGCCACGGCGTGGCTTAGGGCGCTGGTTTCCAGTTCCAGGGTGCGAGTTCTTGGAGGCGTGAAGCTGGCCATGAGGGCATGTGGGCGAGAAGATCGGCGAGCCAGGCTTGGGGATCGATATTGT